>JBBRRP010000023.1:0-56829 GCA_038246305.1 Polyangiales bacterium
TCTCGGCGTGGAATACTACGAGTACGTGCTGTAATACCCGAGTGATCTCAGGCTTTCTGAACATGCTGGCCAGATCCCGGGGTTCTTGCTACATCCCCGCCCCCTCGGCAAAACGCCGACGTCACTCTCAAGAGGTTGCATGAGCGGGCATTCCAAGTGGGCCACCATCAAGCGCAAAAAAGGTGCGGTCGACGCAGCGCGCGGCAAGATTTTTACCAAGCTGGCGCGCGAGATCACGACGGCCGCTCGCATCGGCGGGAGCGACATAACGGGCAACGCGCGTCTGCGCAAAGCGATCACCGATGCCAAGGGGCAACAAATGCCCCAGGAAAATATCAAGCGCGCTCTTCAGCGTGGCACCGGCGAGATCGAGGGCGTCACCTACGATGAGGTTCTCTACGAGGGCACCGGGCCGCAGGGAACCTTGATCTTGGTCGAAGGCATGACGGACAATCGAAATCGCTCAGCCGCCGAGCTTCGAAAGATCTTCGAACGCAACAACGGAGCGATGGGTGGTTCGGGCACGGCGCAGTGGGCGTTTGACCGGATGGGTACGATCACGCTTGAACGTGGGGCGGTCACTGAAGATCAACTGATGGATGCGGCCGTGAGCGCGGGTGCCGAGGATTATCGGGATGAGGGGGATGTTTGGGTGGTCTACACGCCAATGGACCAACTGGACACGGTGACTGCCGCTCTCGAAGCTGCGAAGTTGCCGGTGCAGCAGAGTAAGCTCGCTTATGTGCCGAAGACCAAGAAAGAAGTGAGCGGGCGAGACGCAGAAGTCTGCCTCAATCTGGTCGATGCTCTGGATGATCACGATGACGTTCAGAACGTCTACGTTGATTTCGATGTGTCAGAAGAAGAGCTAGCTCGCCTCGCGGATGGCCTCTGAGCGCGGACTCAAAAAGGCCCGCGGAATTGGGCGGCTGAGAAGTAGGTGAACGCCATGTGCGAGATAATGACTGGCGTTAAGCGACCGAGCTGACTGGCGCTGAACGTCCACACCAGGCCCGCGCCGACAGCGGCCAACAGCACGAGCGGATTGGCTCCGGCCACGGGATCGCGGAGTGAAAAAACCGTTGGGATATGGCAGAGCGCGTACAGCAAGGCTCCCAGCGGCCAAGCCCTACGCGGCCCATGCGCCTGCTTCAGCTCTCCCACTACCAACCCACGCCACACTAGCTCCTCGCCGATTGGGATGAGCAAGAGCAACGCCGTGTACTTCACCGAACGTTGGAGTGTTTCGGGATTGCCCACCTGGAGATAGAGCCGCAAGAGCCAAGCGTGCGAAGGCGCTCCGACCGGCGCCAACGTTGAACGGCCCACCCAAGTACCAAGAATCAGCAGCCCGGCGAGCACTGCTCCGAGTGCAACGTCGCCACGCCGAGGCGTGAGCTTTTCGCCGAGGCCGCCCACCCGCCGCATGCGGAATACAGCGACGAGCGATAGTGCGCCATAGACCAACAGGAGCGGCGCCCAAAAATACCAAGTGCCCGCGTGCTCTGGCTGGAAAGCAACGCTGATGGCCAGCGTGACCAGCACACAAGTGAGTGCGACGTATTTCATGGAGTTTCGGAGCGGGCGCTAGCCAGGCTCGCCACCACTCTGTCGAGCAGGCGTTGCGCCAATTCATGCTTGGACGACAGGTGAACTTCAGAAGCGTTCTCTGCTGTGACGAAAAATGCTCGAGTGGTATCTTGGCCTAGCGCGTCTTTTGCGAGATTGGCACAGATCAGATCGACCCCTTTAGAGGTTAACTTATGGCGTGCGTGCTCTAGAAGTTGTGTATCGGTGCCGGTTTCGAGCGCAAAGCCCACAAGCAGGGGCATCGGTCCGCGTCGACGTTCCGCGATGGACTGGATGATGTCGGGATTCGGTTCGAGATGGAGGGAGCGGGGGCCAGTCCTTTTGAGCTTTTCGGGGGCTTCCACAGCTGGGCGGAAATCTGCGACGGCGGCGGCCATGATCACCGCATCGGCCAATTTGAGGTCGGCTCCGAGAACGCTCTCGAGTTCGGTTTGCATTTCGAGCGCTGTTTTTACCTGGATGAGCCGCACGTTGGCCGGGGGATCCAGGTGCACAGGCCCGCTGATGAGTGTCACCTGCGCACCGCGAGCACGCGCAGCAGCAGCAATCGCGTAGCCCATTTTACCGCTTGAACGATTCCCTAGGAACCGCACCGGATCCAGCGGCTCTTCAGTCGGCCCAGCCGTGATCACTAAGTGCCGCCCCAAGAGATCTTGCGAGCGCTGATTCGCGAACAGCGTCCGCACGATCAGCTCGGGCTCCGACATGCGACCGAGACCAAGATCCCCAGAAGCCACTGCTCCGAATTCCGGACCGATGAACTTCACTCCGGTGACGTCTCGAAGCTTTCTAACGTTGTCCGCCGTCGCAGGATTCGCCCACATCTGGGGATGCATTGCAGGTGCAACCCACACTGGACAGCACGCGCATAATACAGTGGCAGAAAGCAGATCAGAGGCTCGACCACTCGCGAGCTTGGCCAGCGTGTCCGCGGTGGCGGGAGCAATGAGGATAAGATCGGAACGCTTGGCCAGGGCGACATGCACTTCTCCAGGCGAATCAGCCACAAATATGCTCTGGTGCACCGACTTTCCTAAGAGCCCTTCAAACGTGGCGGCCCCCACAAATTCCGTCGCGTGCCCACTCAAGATGACTTCAACTTCCGCGCCTGCTTGTTGGAGCAATCGGAGCAGTTGCACGGCTTTGTATGCGGCCACGCTCCCCGTAACCCCGAGCGTCACGCGGAGCGGGGCTAGCAGTGGGCGTCCGGCGGAAGTCATGGGTCACTTTCTATCATGGAAGACACGCGACCGCGTGCCCCGAGTTAGCTGAAACCTATCCAACGACCGCCTTGGTAGACGAGGAAGCTCGCGATGTAGGCCAGCGTTGTCATGTAGGCCAACATGAAGGCCGGCCAGCGCCAGCTCTTGGTTTCCCTTTGGACCACTGCGAGGGTGCTCATGCACTGGCAGGCCAATGCAAAAAATACCAAGAGCGAAAGACCCATCAGCGGCGTGTAGCGCGGGCCGCCGGAGCTATTTCGCTCATTTCGAATACGTTCACGCAGCGGCAGCGCTTCATCATCCAGATCCCCGATCCCATAAACTAGGCCCAAGGTCGACACGAACACCTCGCGTGCCGCAAAGGCACCGATCAAGCCCACGCCGATCTTCCAATCAAAGCCGAGCGGTTGAATGGCGGGCTCTAGAAATTTCCCAAGGCGCCCGCCATAGCTCTGTTCCAACTGCAGGTGTGCCCGTTGGTTTTCTTGCGCGTGAAGCGTTTCTTTAGAACTCGCAATGTTGTCGGTCACGTTGGCTGTGCTCGGAACTTGGGGAAAGGAGAGCAGGATCCAAAGTGCAATGGTGCAAATCAAGATCACTCCTCCAGCCTCACGCAAGAACGAAAGCGAGCGTTGCCCCACCATTTTAAGCACGATCGGCAGCTGGGGCAGGCGGTACGGGGGAAGCTCCAAGATGAGCGGGATGCGCCGCCCGCGCACGACCGTGCGCCCCAAAATCCACGCGCAGAATAGCGTCATCGAAAGCGCGAACACGTACATGGCCACCATGAGCCCAGCCTGCACAGGAAACCAACCGAGCGCCTTGGGAAAAAGCGCACCTACGATCAGGGTGTAAACCGGGAGCCGTGCCGAGCAGGTCATAAGTGGGACCACCAACATGGTCAGCAGGCGATCTCGCTTTCGCTCCATCGTGCGAGTGGCCAAGATGGCCGGCACCGCGCAAGCAAAACCAGAGAGCATCGGCACAAACGCGCGGCCATGCAGACCAAGCGCCTTCATGATGCGGTCCATAAGGTAGGCCACACGCGCCATGTAGCCAGAGTCTTCCAAAAGCCCGATGAACAAGAAGAGCAGGGCAATCTGCGGGAGAAAAACGATCACGTTGCCCACGCCCCCGAGTACGCCTTGGGTCAGAAGTGCTCGGAAGAAGCCATCCGGTAGCCATTTTTCGGCGAGGCCTTGGGCGAGCACCACCATTTGCTCAATCAAGCGGATGGCCGGATCGGACCAACTGAAGAGCGCCTGAAAGACGACGAGCATCACCAAAATGAAGAAGGTAAACCCAAAGAACGGGTGTAGAAGAAACCGATCAACACGCTCAGAGGTTCTCTCCTTTTGAGCGTGAGCCACCGGATTTTGGTAGAGTGTGCGCTCGTGCGCATCCAAGAACGCGTAGCGCGAAACGATAATTTCTTGATCCAGGTCCCGACCTGCAGCGTCGTTGCGGACGTCCAGGCAGCGTTGGCGAAGCGCTGGATCGATGTCGGAAAGCTCGTCGTCGTCATCGACGCTCGAGAGTGCCCAGAGCGCCAGCGCGCGGTCCCGTTCCACTGAGCTGCGCCAGGCCTTGGGTAAAGCGTCGGCAACGCGATCGCGATCTTTCTTCAGCTCGGGCGGATAGGCCACCTCCGCGCGGCCCGTGGCGCGGGCGTCGAGTGCATCCAAGATGGCGATTTTGAGCTCTTGCATGCCAGCGCCAGTGCGCCCATTCGTGGCGACGCAGGGAACCCGAAAGAGTTGTGAAATGGAGGCGGCGTTGGGCGGATCATCGGTCACCTCATCCACCATGTTGAGGGCGATCACGAGCGGAACTTGCAACTCTACGAGCTGAAGAGCCAAGTACAGGTTTCGCACCAGCTGCCCGGCATCAACCACGAAAACGACGAGGTCTGGTTTGGCGTGCGCGAAAAGTCCCAAGATCGCCCCAATGGCGATTTGTTCTTCCGGAGAACGTGCTGCCAGCGAGTAGGTTCCCGGAATATCAACGACTTCAGGGCACAGCGAATTGCGGCGCGGGGGGGAATTGAGCGTGCCCACAAGCCGCTCAACCGTGATGCCAGGATAATTCCCGACGCGCGCACTCTGTCCGGTAAGGCGATTGAATAGGCTTGTCTTCCCAACGTTGGGATTGCCAACAATCACCACTGTTGGGCGCGGAGAAACTGTAGTTGAAACGCTGGCCTGTGCGGTCAAACGCCGATCCCAACCTCAAGACGCGCAGCGTTCATGGTCGGGGTGGGAACAACGGGCTGTGCCGCACCGTTCACATCGATGGAACAGGCTTCGGCGCGCCGAATCGAGAGCGTGCAGCCCCGAACCCGAAGCTTCAGCGGATCTCCAAGCGGCGCCACTGCGACCACCTGCACGGAGGTGCCCGGGATCAATCCAAGCTCCATCAAGCGCCGCCGAAAGCCGCGGGGGCCCCCGACATTCTGAATTGTCACCGCTTGGCCTACGTGGACTTCGCCCAGGTTCATCGTCCTAGGCACTCTAGCTCAATTGAAAACGACTTTCAAATTCGATTCGACGGAACACAGAGGCCTACCGAGCCGCAGCCACTCAGCGGCCCTTAGCACACTCTCGTGCTCGCCGAATTATCCTTTTAATTCAATGGCTTCCGGCAGCGCCTGCTGCCCCTGAAGCACCTGCTGCGCCCGCTGCGCCGCCCGAAGTGGCGCCGCCTGAAGCAGCTCCACCAGTGGTTGTTCCGCCGGTGGTTGCGCCGCCCGAAGCAGCTCCGCCGGTGGTCGTGCCGCCAGTCGTCGTGCCGCCCGAAGCAGCTCCACCAGCGGTTGTTCCACCGGTGGTTGCGCCGCCCGAAGCAGCTCCGCCAGTGGTCGTGCCGCCAGAGCCCCCTTGGCCGATTCCAGCCTGGCCGGCAGCTCCACCGGTCGCGTTCCCCGCAACTCCGCCATTTCCTCCCATCATTGCGGCTCCACCGGTCGCATGCGCGCCGCCTGTGCCCACTACTCCTCCGGTCGTGCCCGGGGCGCCGCCGCTCTTGCCGACCATGCCGCCGCTGCCAGAACTTGCACCTATCTTGTCGCGATCGACGTCGGTGATGAGCGTGCAGCCAATTGCCAACAGGAGCGCCGAGGCGCCCGTTACCAGGTATAATTTCGTGGTCGTCCGCATGGTTTGGTTTTCCCGTTACAAGCTTTTCACAGTTTTCGTCGCCGGGGAACCCACGAAGGCGCAGCCCATAGCGGCCAGGAGGCTAGTCGAGCACTGTCGTTGGAACGCATTCCAATGCCCCCGAGACAGTCGCCTCAAGTTGCGCTAAGGGTGCCCCCCCAACGGCCCCTTGGTGGAACGGCAGACACGGGGGATTTAAAATCCCTTTCCTCACGGAGTGCCAGTTCAAGTCTGGCAGGGGCCACCCAAAATTCCCTGGATAACGGGCCCTCAATGTTCGGCCCGCCGCCACAACGTGCTAGCCTCTGCCGTTGGCTTCCTTGCCCCCGGCTAAAATCATGGCTTCTGCATTGAATTCCCTGTGGTCCACGCTCTGGTTGTCTGCGCTCCGCCCCGCCCTCCTCGGGGGCATCGTCTTCGGTTTGGGTCTCGGTGTCGCTTGTTCGGAGCAACCCAAGCTGAACTCCGCTGAATTGTCGGTTTCTGCGAATAATCCAACGGCAGGGGCGATGGGGCCCTGTCCCGATGGAGTGCGACGCGAGTGCGGTGTCACGCTCGGCCGGCAGGGCGACGCGGTGAACTGCGCGAAAGGCTCTCAGCTGTGCGCCGCCGGCCAATGGGGGACCTGTGAGGAAACCTCGAAGTTTGACTTGCCGGCGACAGCACCAGCTTCTTCGCTGAACACTTTGTCGCTGAGTATGCCTGTGCCCTGTGTGAATAATCCTTGTGATCCGGCATGTCGATTTTTCGACGAGATGCCGATGGTGCCGTATCAAACGTCCCCCGATCCCACTCAGCTTTGGAAAACCGGATCTTTGCTGGACTACCCGACTAACACGCTGGCTCGGGTGGAGCCTTGTGCAACCGTTTCAGATTGCCAGGCAGGGCTTGAGTGCGACCAAGTGCTGGAGTCGTGTGTGCGACATGTCGCGGGCCAGACGGACATCAGTTGTGCCACGTCTGACCTGATCGTCGCGCCAACCTGCAGAGCTGCCGGAGTGGATATTATACCGGTGTGCAATCGAGGGTCGGTTGGGGCACCAACGGGAGTCAAGCTTGCCGTGTTTGCACCTGGGCAGATCCGAACGCTCAATCCTATGACTGCCACCGCTACTTGCTTAACGACAGCGATGGTTCCGCCGGGCAAGTGCATCGATGTGACGGGTTGCGGCACTCTCGCAAATGGCGCAGAAATCATGGTGAATCCCCAGGATGGAACCCAGAAGCCGGAATGTGAAGTCGACAACAACTGGTCTGTTTTTCAGAATAGCGCCTGCAATCAATCGATCTGCCAAGCGGGCAAGGCCACGGGAGACCGCAATGAATGCGAGATCCCCCTGCGCGGTATGCCGAACGTTGGCGCAGATCTGCTGGTGCGTTGGCCACTGAACGAAGGTGCTGGGACGAGTGCGGTTGATGTGAGCGGATGGACGAACAACTTGACCGTGAGTTCCGGTGCAACGTGGCCCGTCGGGAGACTTGGCGGAGCTTTGCTGATATCGCCCACGGGTCCAAAGATCGCTACCGGTGCAAGCATCAATTTAGGGGATACCGCGCAGCTGAGCGTTGCATTGTGGATGAAGAACAGCGGCGCCAATGACTATGCTGGCGGCTTGGTTTCCCACTTGAACCCAGGCACCTTCCAGGGCTGGCAGATTCAGCGGACTGCCGCGGGGCTGCTACAGGTTGAATTGGCTGCAGTGGGCACCACAACGCTTTACAATGCCACGTTGGCTCCCAACGACAACAATTGGCATCATGTGGCGTTTACCTGGAACGGCACGACAGGCGCGCTCCGAATCTATGTGGACGGGCTAGTGACTCAGGCGGCAACGCACAACGCCGTGACGACGCTTGGTGCAGGGGGCCGGCCCATGAGCATCGGTCAAACCCCTGGCGGCGCGGTTTTTAACGGAGCCATCGACGACGTGAGCATTTACCGGGGAGTCCTTGGGGCAGCTCAGATCTATCAGATGTCGCTATCGAACGGCGCGGCCATGGGAACGCCGGCCTATTCGCGCGTGAAGTTCACTCCGCGCCAAGCCGGGGCGATTGTCACTCCGTCCTGTTCCGCTGGTTGGACCGCGTGGTCGAATAAGTGTTACAAAAACTTCGGGGCCTCGGTTACCACGATCACTGACAAGGAATCCGCTTGCGTCGCGCAGGGTGGGCACCTCCTTTCGCTCAATCGTCCGGAGGAAAAGACATTTGCCCTCGCCACTTGGCCTGCGGAGCAGGGATTTGTTCTCGGCGGCTCGGATGGAGTTAACGAGGGAACTTGGCTTTGGAGCGATGGTTCTTGTTTTCAGTGGACCGATTGGGCCGCAGGGCAACCCGACGGGCTGCCGGGAGCATCCGGGAGCGACCAGGACTGCACCTACATCAATCTTGGTTTGGGAACGGCCTGGCGTGACATCGAGTGTGGCGACGATAACGATGACTGGAGTCGAGTTTGTGAAAAGGGCCTCACCAATCCCCAGGGGAGCTGCGCAGCTGGCCAAATTGCGGGGCAAACTGGCACCTGCTATGAGTTGGTGACCGCAGCCCCGCTCAGCCATGCGCAAGCAGCGTCAGCGTGTGCCGCGAAGGGTAGCGGATGGGGCCTGGCCGCTATCTCCTCGATCGCAGAGAACGATTTCGTTGCGGGAGTTGTTGACTGCCAGCAGCCTTGGGTCGGCTCGGTGAGCGGAGATAATTTCTTGGTGGGCGAACCCACTGGGACCGCGGGCGCCGATTGCCTGCGCCTGAATAATCTCGGCAAATGGCTCGACGACACCTGCAGCACGGCGCGCTCTTATCTGTGTGAGGGGCCGCCTGTCATGCCCCCCATTGCCAACGGGGCCCCTGAGGAGCTGACACTCGTCGCCAGCCTGGCGGCTTGCAGCGCCAACAATCAATACTACCTCGATGATCCCTTGAATCCCACGTTGGCGATCCTTTGCCCGGCCATGTGTTCACGGCTTACCAACACACCGAGTGATCTTGTGTACGAGTTCGGCTGCCGTCCACCCCTCGGAACCAATGTCGTCACCCAGACTTACGAGTCGGATTGCCCCTCTGGCACTCAGGCCCAGTGGGCTTTCCTTGTGTACCACACCACCACGCCGGGTGATTCAGCTATCCAGTTCGAAGTGAGAACAGCGGCGAGCGTAGCAGAGCTAACGAGTGCCGCATTTCTTACGGCTGGGGTCGCCAAGCTGTCTCCCATGGACACCCAAAACTGTTGGTACACCGATACCTGCAGGGTAGATCTCTTTGACCTTCTGAAAACCCCGCAGAATCGCTTTAATACGCTGGAGGTCCGGGCGACTTTGACTCCCGATTCCGCGTACATTTCCCCCCAACTTCAGGACTGGGAAGTCACGTTCTCCTGCCAGGCCTCGCAGTAGACGATTACTTTAGGATCTGGCACGCACGGAGCGTACTCCATTCGCCACTGCAGGTTGTCGGTTCGGGCGTGCCTTGTGCCGTGCAGCCAAAGCTTGGCGCGCTAAGTGCGCACTGGGCATACGCTGAGAACTCGTTCGGGCATCCTGGAGCGACACGCGTCTCACAATCACACAGGCACCCAGTGTAGCTTTCTGGGCCGTGCTGGCACATCGCCACAAACTGCCCGGCGCAGTAGCCGTTGCATGCGGGTGTATTCTTCGCACACAGGTTGCCTTGTGAATCAGCTTTGCAAGCAATCAGATCGAGCCCCTGCTGTTCACAGGTTTGGACTAAAGCGAAAGGTGCGCAGGTCACCTGTGGGGAGGTGCCAGCACACGCTAAGAGAGCCGTGAGCTTGTCGGGGCAGGCCGATTGAGCACCGGCCTCACACGTGCAAACACAGGTTTCATAGGATTGGCCGCAACCCGTCGCCACGATATGGCAATAGGCGGCGCAATTGGGCGAAGCCGTGCAGGTAGTAGGGGCCCCGGCTGCTCCGGCTGCTGCATCGCCCCCGAGGCCATTGGATCCTCCTTGGGCATTGCCGCCGCTGCTCAGCGGCTGACCTACGCCGCCTGAGCCAGGCGATGCGCCGCTTCCGCCTGAGCCAGCTTGTGCCGTCAGCCCTGCGGCCCCTGAACTCCCCCCGCTTCTACCCCCCGTGCGAGTTCCGCCGCTTGAAACTCCGGCACCTGAACCGCCGAGGGTGGAGCCCTGCATACATTTATCGAGGCAGCGGTAGGGCGGCGGCGCGTCAGCATTATTGCTACAGCTGCCTGCAAACACTGCGGCGAGCAGAGCCGAACCAACGATCAGCCATGGGTGGGAATGAAGCATTGTCGCTCAAATAGCATATTCTTGTTCTAACGGTACCGCACCGTATTTTTGAGACTCATGGGCGCTTCGGCGTCGCCGATCGACGGATTTTGAATGTCGCTGAGCCCGACCCAGGTAACCTCGATCGTTCAGGCCCCAGCAGCGCACATTGCCGTTGGTGAGTAGAGCGCAGGTGTGGTAGCGGCCTGCAGCTAACTGCTTCACGGGAGCGCCGACCTGCACTAGGCCAGCTGAAAGAATTGGAAGTCCAGGGATTAGCCCAGCACGGCTTCTACAATCTTTTGAAAGCTTCAGGGCTCGCTAGGATCGCGATCCCGATGTTCGTTCCAGTGCGTCTTGGCGGCGTTGTACACGGCGCGGACGGCTTCTGTGCGTTCCTCATCGCTCACCGCGCGCATTCCACGTTTGATGAGATCCGGAACGATGAACTGATCCACTCGGGCCCGTGACTCGCTCATCGTGCCCGGCCAAGCGCCCGCGGCAGCCCGGCCTTGGCGGTGCAGCTCTTCGCGGCTCAACCGTGCCCATTCGATCCCTAAAGAGGAGGCCCGGCGATCCAGGAAGGACTGCCGACGGTTGTTGGTGTTGGGCCGTTTGGGCTGGCCCTCTGCCGTGATGATTCGAGTAGACATGGTGTTGCTCTATGGCCTCGGCACCCCACCTGGTCCCGACTGCCGCTCGCTTCTTAACCCGTATGGAGCGGAAAGTCTTAACAAAAGCGAAGCGTCCGCGCTGTTTTTCTGGGGGAAATCAAGCGGGGCTGTCTCTGGGTTGTCTCGGGGTGAAGCAAGCCCTCACTTGCCGCTCTGGCGCGGGCTAAGACCGGGCCGTGACGTCTGACCAGCACACTGAAGCTCCACCCGTGATTGTCGCGATCGGAGGCAGCGATCCGAGCGGGGGGGCGGGGATCCAAGCGGATATCAAGACCATCACGGTTTTTGGTGGTTATGCCGCAGCGGTCATCACGGCGCTCACGGCCCAAAATACGCTGGGTATTGCTGGGGTTGTGGCGGTTGAGCCGAGTTTTGTGGGTCAGCAGTTGGAGTTGGTGCTGGCGGACCTGCCCGTAGCCGCCATCAAGATCGGCATGCTTCAGAACGCCGCGATTGTGCGCGAGGTGGCGGCGGTGCTCGAAAGCTTTGCGTTTGGGATCCCGATTATCTTGGACCCGGTCCTCATATCAAGCAGTGGCACGCCGTTACTGGATAACTCCGGGATCCGTGCGCTCTGCCAACTGCTGTTGCCGCAAGCCGCGCTCGTTACGCCCAACCTGCCCGAGGCGCGTTTGCTCACGGGCTTGGATATTCGAAGTGTGGATGATTTTGGACTGGCTTGCGATCATCTTCTGGCCGGCGGGGCTGCAGCCGTTCTGATCAAAGGTGGACATCTGGAAGGAGATACCGTTGTCGATTATCTGCGCACCGGCGAGGGGCTCTAGTATCATCACCGCGCGCCGAAGCTTGCCTCACAGAGCACGCATGGCACTGGCTGCACGTTGGCATCCGCGATTGCAACTCTCATTGGGGAAGGCCGAACGCTCGCCGATGCTGTTTCCGAGGGCCACTCGTTTGTGCACCAAGCGATTCTGGAGGCACACCCGTTGGGCAAGGGGATTGGCCCCTTGAACCACCTGTGTCGGTTTGCCCGCTAACGTTGCGAAGTCCGTGCGCTGCGCTGGCGTGCCAATTCCGCGAGTTCTTCGAGGCGCCGGGCTGAAGCCAGGTGCTCAAGATTGGAGGGAGAATGCTCACGCACACCACGTGCGTAGCTCAACAGCTGGTCGGGATCGGCGTTTGGGAGCCGAAGGATCACCGCGCGCAGCTTGGCGGCCAGCGGCTCATTGCAGACGGTCAGTTGAGCGCGCAGGATCTGAAGCGAGTAGCTGAGCCAGCTAGCATTGCCCGTGAGTTCCGCAAGCTTCAGCCCAAAGTCGACGGAGAGTTGCGCGGTCTCAGCGTCAACTGGTTTTCCGCTCTGCACGGCGCTCAGCACGCGCTTTAAGTGATTGGAGAGGAGCACCTCAGCTTCAGCACCGCGACCCGAATCGAGCGCACGCTGGGCCATGTCGCCGACGAGTGCGAGCGCACCGGCTTGACGTGTGGAGGTGGACGAGGGTTCTTCCAGACTTCGCGGGGGCGGCAGTGAGCGGCCACGATCGGAACCAAAACTCAAGTGTCCGCGTGTGTGCTCAGACAGCTGAAGCGCCTGTTCGATACGTGTTTGGCCTGGGGCAACTTCAAGCTCCTTGTGACCGATCTTGAGCTTATCCCCGACCTTGAGCACCCGCGAACCGAAGATACGTTGACCGTTCACCAGCACGCCGTTCGCACTATCGAGGTCTTTGACAATCGCCGTGTCACCCGCGACTCGCAGCTCCGCGTGGCGGCGTGAGATGAGGGGGCCATCGATCACGATGTTGCAGAGCGGGCTCCGTCCGATGACGTAGTTGCCTGTCTCGAGCGCCAGATCTTGTCCGTTGCTTCTCAGATAGATGGAGGTCTTCGGGGGGGCCAAGTGTGTGTAAGAACGAACATTCTCGGCCCTTCTTTAGGCCCTTGGGTGGATGGTTGGCATTTGGTGGCGCGATGTCCCAAGATGGCACACGCCCGATGTCGCGCAGATATCCCCGCCTCCCACCGCTCCCTCTGTTGCTTTGCCTGGGATTACTGGCGGGTTTCAGTCGTGCCTGCGCGTCCGACGCCGGCTCCTTGGGACCGAGCGGTTCGCGTGAGGTGGGTGGAATGGCGGGTATGCCACCACAGGTTCGCCAGATGGGTGGAGCATTAAATGCTCTTTCGGGTGGCTCCCCTGCTCAATTACCTGAAGCGCCGCGTCGGATGCCGGAGCCACCTGGAAGCTCGGTGATCACGTTTCTGCACGGTGTGGTGGATGCTCCCCGGATTTCTCTCTGCTTCGCTAAGAGCGCGCCGGGTGGGCTCAGCGCTTTGTCGGAATTTGCGTGGCCCACTCTCGGGATCGGTTTCGGCGAGAGTTTGCGTTTGGATCCTCCAGCCGGCCTTGATCTGGACAAGGATGCGCTGGTCGTGATCGTGGTGGCGGGTGAGGAGGGTGTTACGCCTCGGACGTCGTGCGCGTCGATGCTGGAACAACTTGCGGGCGGCAATTTGAATGGGCAGGCGGGTAGCCCAGCGTCGCTCGCGGCCGCAGATTTAGCCCTAGCTGGTGCGTCAGGGGTGAGTTTTGGCGGAATGGCGGGAACTCTTGGACGGGGAGGAGGCCTCGGGCAAGGGGGAGTTCTGGTTGTCGGTTCTGGCATTCGGGTGCGCGTGTTGAGTGCATTGGCGCCTGGGAGCTTTCATTCGGCTATCAGCTACCTCTTTGCGGCGACCGGCTGCTTAGGCGCCGTGGGGCAGACCGATCCGTTCCAGGAAGGTATTTGTGGCAGCGGTTACACCCCAAAAACCAGCACGCTCACGCCACTCTTGGTATCACTCAGCCGTATCACCCAGTTCAACGCGCCCGGTCTTCAGATCTTGAACGCGAGCCTGGGTGCTTCGCCCGTTTCTGTGTTGACGCAGCCTGGCCCGCTGAGTGCTCTCACTCCGATCAGCTTGCTGAGCGTACTCCAATTCGGAGAGCTCGCGCCTCACCCGCCGTTCTCCCCGTCGCCCCCTCAAGAGTATTGGGTTGGAGTCGGCTCTTCTGTCAGAGTTAACGGCACTGACTTGGAAGCGAGCTGGAGAGCCTTATTGCAAGGAGCTGGTCTGACGACGCTCGAAGTGGCTAAGAACTACAGCTTGGTTCTGCTCGGTCCGGCGCCAGAAGTGGGTAAGCCGCGTTGGTGGAATCCAAGCAGGTTGAGCTTGATCCCCAATGATCCAGCGGTCGCACCCGCCAATTAGCCATTCCGTGATCCCGCCGAATCGTTGCTGGCCCTAGTGTCGCAGCTGGACATCCGCGAGCTTGGCCTTCACATCGTTGATGAACGGTGAGGTCGGGAAGCGGCGAATGAACGAACGGAGCGTGGTTTTCGCGTCATTCCACGCTTCAATTTGGAGTTGAGTGTTGGCGAGCAGCAGCGTCGCGTCGTCGAGGATCTCTTTATCTCCCGAGGCCTCGGCCAGCTCGATGAGGCTCGTGATGGCTTCACGCTGGTGACCGAGCTGCGTGCGTGCCAGCGCGAGCTGATACGTGGCAGCGGGGCTGTGGGCCGCGTCGTCTTTGTAGCGCAGGGATTCGAGCATCGCCTCTTCGGTTTCGTGCCAACGCCCTTTCCCGGCATGTTCGAGGCCGGTTTGGTAGGCGGAGAGCGAGAGCTGATTCCTGGCCTGCTCTGCAGCGTGCTGAAAAACAGCTCGTTCCGTAGCGGTGAGCTGCAGCTTGCCGACTTCCGAATAGCCGTCGATAACTTCTTTGTAATTCTTCTGTTCGATCAGTCGGTAAAAATCAGCGGCCGCGCGGGCGGCGCGCGTGGTGCGTTCTTCGCGCTCCTGGGCCGACTTTAGCTCTTTATCGAGCTGGGTCACCGCATCACGGGTGTCCTTCGTCTCGGCGCGAACCGCATCCAGCTTGAGGTCCCAGGCCAACTTGACGGCGACCAGGATGATCACTGTTGTGACCACATAGGCTGTTGCCGTGCTGAACACGGCGCGCCGATCCGAGCCTTGCTGGCGCTTAGCAATGCTCTTTAAATCCGCGGCGAGGGCGTTCACCAGATTGTTGGTCTTGATAGACAGGGAACGGCCTTCGACAATCTCGCGCTTGATCTCCTCTAGCTCGTACTCGTCCATTGCCCGATTCGCCTCCCCTCCGAGTATCTCCCTCGGGGCATGCCCGCAAGCGACGTCCCCCGTCAAAAGCTGATTTTCTTCGCCGAAGGAGCGCTCAAACCCCGTCCTCTAGCCGTGCTACGGGTGTTCTCAGACCGGAAGCGAACAAGCTAGCTTCTTTCTGGCAGGGCGGTGCGCTATGAGGCGCCCCATGGATACCAGCGACATTCGCAAAGGGCTCAAGCTCATGCTGGACGGTCAGCCCTACATCGTCACCGATTTTCAGTTTGTGAAGCCTGGAAAGGGGCAGGCTTTCACTCGTACGAAGCTGCGAAACATGCTGACGGGCAGCAATCTCGAACGCAACATTCGTTCGGGTGAACGATTTGACCCGGCTGATGTGGAGGACAAAAACCTCCAATATATCTACCCTGAGGGCGACACGTATGTGTTCATGAGTTCCACGAGCGGCGAGCAAGTGAGCGTTAATAAGGACGTGGTGGGCGATGATGCTGACTTTTTGATCGATGGTATCGACGTCACAATCACGATTTATCAGGGCAATCCCGTGAGTATCGCACTCCCGCCGCACATCATCGTTCAGGTGACTTCCACGGAGCCAGGCGTTAAGGGCGATACGGCCACCAACGTTACCAAGCCCGCAACGGTCAGCTCAGGTGCGACGGTCGGTGTTCCGCTGTTCGTCGGCGAGGGCGACTGGATCCGCATCGACACTCGTTCGCGCAGCTACTTGGAGCGCGCTAAGGCCCCCTGAGCTTGGAATAGCACCGGGCGCCCTGCCTCAAGGCAAGCGATGCGCTCGCCGCCATTCTGAATCACACAATCCGACAGCTCGCCCAACTCGCTGCCCGGCTCCGCGGACCACAGTTCGTTGACGGTGCCGGTGACCAACAGGCCGAGGGCGCTCGGGACGACGAGCAGCTTGCCGTCCGGGGAGCGTGGCGACCCTTGAAAATAGGGCAAATCTGCCAGGTTTTGACCCGCCGGGCTCACTTCTAGAGGCCCCAAGAGTGCGTTCAGGAGTCCGCCTTTGAAGCCAAGCGGTGTGAGCCTGGGCGCGAAGGGTGCCTTTCCGCCGTTACAGCTTCCGGGGCGAGCGGCGAGGTATGTGGTGAGCACAGGTGGCAGCGGTTTCCCCGCGAGATCGTTGAAGGCGAAGCTGATGAAAGGAGTGTCGCACGGTTGGCTCATACCAACCCAACTCAGGTTCGGCCCCACGACGGCCAATGGCCAGCCGGGAAGCCCCGCGTCTGGATCAACCGGATCAAGAGGTGCCTCCACTAGGCCTTCGGGGTTGATTCGCACGACACCTGTATCGGTTAACATCAGCAGACTGCCGCTCGGGTCGAACAGAAGTGGTGAATACCGAGGTGTGGGGAGCTTCACCGGCGGCTGGGCTGCAATCGAGATCTTGCGAGCTCCGCGTAGCGTCAGGCTCTTTTTAAAGTCTGCTGTCAGCTTCTTCAACGCGGCGGCGTCGGGTCTGCCCAGGTACCAATCTGAGGTGGCGAGTGCCGCGAGGGCCTCCAGATACAATTTTTGCTTGAGCGCAATTCGCAGCCGCACTTGGGTGATTTGAACGGCCACTTTGTCTAAGTTGCCGCAAGGCAGGGCCCCGCCATCGGCATTGGTGATGCGATACGTCCCGCTTTCGCTGCACACAGCAGAATACGCACGAATGAGCGCCCGCAGCGTTGAGTTGGCACGCTTGGCACCTCCCTTGGCCCCGCTCTCGGTCAGCGTAGCTGAAGCCAGCTTGCCCAGAGATTTAGCTGGTTCGGAGGGGTCGCGGGCAAAACCGAGTGCACGGTCGAGCCAAACGAGGGGTGCCGAGGCGCGCGCGGCCGGATCCGCCTCTTCCCCGATCAGCGCGGTCACTTGGATATCATCGGCGTGATCCCCGTCGCGATCGGTCGAGTCTACGATGAAATCTTGGGTCTCGCCGGGCGGAGGAGCCGCGATGCGAAGCGTTAACAGAGCAAGGCGAGCTCCGAATGGGCTGAGAACGAGGAGCGCGCGATTGGGTGCACGGACGATGAGCGGGGTCTGGCAGTCCGCGCGAACATCGAGCGTTAATGTGTGCGGTCCGGTTTGGTTGAGTTCCACCTTCTGTTGGCAATCGGGCGCCGTCGGAATGAAGCTAGGGAGGTTGACGAGCAGGCGCGGGGCCTTTTCCGCCTCAAAAAGCCAAGCCGACGGAAGCGCTGCGGGGCCGACTCCTGGAGGGGAACCCGCGTCAGCCGTGGGGAGCGGTATAAGCCAAGCGACGGTTTCCAATCGAGCGTCGTCGTTGAAGTCCGCGCTCAGTGCTTGGCTAAAAACGAAACCTGGTGGAGCTAAGAGCTCCTGATCGCCTAGCCGCCAAGTGGGCGCATTCTTGGGTGCGATCTCTGAGCGACGGCTGACAAACGCGGGTGCTCCAGCAGCGGCGGTCAGCGCGGCAGGCGAATTTGCAGAACTCGGTGCCTCAACACCGTGCCCGGACGCCACTGCAAACGGGGTGTAAGGCTTGGCCTTTTCACAACTCTGACACCCGGAAACCAATAGCGCAAAGAACCCGAGCGCAGCCTTCATTCGGGCAAAACTTCGCGATGACACACGACGCTGGGAAAACAATAAGAACTCCAGATTAACTTCCAGTGAAAGCTGCCTGCCGTTTGGCGCCAAAGGCCAGCATGCCCTCTTGCGCATCGGAGGTGGAAAAAAGGCCGCCAAAAGCCCGTGTTTCTCGGCTAAAAGCCCGAGCCCGACTCCCCTCGCCATCCGCGCTGAGCAGCTGTTTTGCCTTCGCCACGGCGAGCGGGGCGCCATTCGCCAATCGGTGACAAAGCTCCAATACCTTCTCAAGCAGGCCTGCGTGAGGCAAGACGGCATTGACGAGGCCAATGCGCAGGGCTTCTTCAGCGTCGAGCACGCGCCCCGAATAGATCAATTCGCGTGCACGCCCGAGGCCCACGCGCTCAGCCAAGCGCACGGTGCCCCCAAACCCGGGAATCAAGCCGAGCGTTGTCTCCGGTAAGCCAAAGCGCGCCTTCTCGGAGGCAAACATAAAATCCGCGCACAGCGCGAGCTCCAGACCACCGCCCAGAGCGAAGCCATTCACGGCTGCAACGATCGGGAATGAAGCCCCTTCCATCAGCTTTCCAAGCACCTGTCCCGTTTCGCTGAAGCGCTCCGCTTCGGCACTGTTCATGCCTGACATTTGGCTGAGGTCCGCGCCCGCAACGAAGGCTTTTTCGCCCCATCCCATCAGCACGCAAGCACGCGGTTCTCGGCCGTGGATAAAGGTCGCCTCAAAGTCCCTGAACACGGCTGTTAGCTCGTCAATCATCTGCTGGTTGATCGCATTCAGCTTGTCGGGTCGTTTGAGTTGAACGATCGGAACTCTGCTGTTCCCCGAGATCTCGATGGTTTCGGGTGCCTTCATTCTGCCACCCGAGCGTACTTGGCGAAGAGCGTCGCGGGTCCGATGCGTTTGCCGCGTTCGTCGTAGTCATAGAAGCCGCGCTGGCTCTTTCGGCCCAATCTACCGGCCGCCACCATATTTCGCAGCAATGTGCTCGCGCGATATTTATTGTCGCCAAACTCGGCCTGCAAGACCTCTGTGATGGCGAGTACCGTATCTAGGCCGATCAAATCCGCGAGTTCAAGCGGCCCCATCGGATGGTTGAGTCCGAGGCGCGCCCCTTGGTCGATGTCTTCAACACTTGCTAGATCTTCTTGGAGCGCAAAGATGGCTTCATTCACCAGCGGGACCAACATCCGATTCACGACGAATCCAGGGTGGTCGCGACTCACGATCACTTCTTTTCCAATTCGCTGGCAAAGCGTGCGCACCGAAGCCAGCGTGCCTTCACTCGTCTCCAAGCCTCGGACGATCTCTACGAGCTTCATCAGCGGGACCGGGTTCATGAAGTGAAGGCCCACCACCGATGCGGGGCGAGCCGTGACCGAGGCGAGGCGCGTGATGGAGATGCTGGACGTGTTAGACGCCAGGACGGCGTGGGGTTGCGCCAGCGCATCGGCGTTCTTCAGAAGCTTCAGCTTAAGTTCGATGTTCTCGGTGGCCGCTTCGATGATGAGATCGGCCTCAGCTAGGCCCGAATCGGTTGCCTGAAGGCGCCCCTCAATCTGCGTGGCGGCCTCGGCGCTCAGCTCGTTTTTCTGAACCAAGCGTCCAACGAAATTGAGCACCTTCGCGCGACCGGCTGTCGCGCGATCCAAGCTGATGTCGGAGAGCAAAACCCTGTATCCAGCACTCGCGCAGACTTGCGCGATGCCGCCGCCCATTTGGCCTGCGCCGAGCACACACACGGTCTCAATTTCTCTGAGAGTCATCCCGTGTCGCTAACGCGTTGCCCGATCGAGGGCAAGCAAATGGCCAAACGCCCTCCCTAATCATTCGGCTGCGACGGCTCAGCTCGACGGCCGGAAGTCTCAGTACGTGTAGAAACACGCCCCGGCAGTGCACGTTGAGCGGGCTTCAAGGTTCCGCGGTGGGAAGCGCTTCACATAGTTCTAAAATTCGGTCCGCACCTTCCCGGAGCATAGTAAAAAGGAACCCAGAATGGATTCAAATACCATCCGATCGCTCCTCGGCACACTCCAAACAGACCCAGATTCAACCGACGCTTGGCGGCGGCTTAAGCAGGCGGCAGCTGCTGCTGAGGGGGATTTGAGCCGCGCAGAGTTCATGCGGCTCATCGACGCAGCTCGGCTTCGCCACTCTGAACGCGGTGAATGGGAGGCCTTCGCTTCTCTGCTCGAGATACAAGCGGATGCAGCTAAGGGCCTCCCACATGAGGCTGACCTGGTGTTGGAACTTGCACGCGTTCTCACCGATCAGCTGTTCAACGACGAACAGGCCACCACAGTTTTTCAACGGTTCCTTGAGCTTCGGCCCAACGATCCCACGGCGGTGTCGGCGCTGGAGGATGCAGCCGCCAAGCGGCATCGCTGGCTCGAGCTTGTTCAAAGTTACCTGTCCGAGGCAGAGCAAGCTTCGGACGATCTGTACGCAAGTTCCATGTTTATGCGCGCGTCGGAGATGGAGTTTCGTTTTGCAGGCGAGGCTGGGGATCTCGATGTCGCGGCTGAGCGATTGGAGCGCGCTGTGCGCCTCGATTCTAGCAACGAGCGGGCGTGTCATCTTTTGGAGCGCCTCTATCGGAAGCAAGCGAAGTGGGAGGAAGCGGCGCGGGTACTCGAACGGATGGCGGACCGTGGGCAAACGCAACAGAGTCGAGCGAGTTCCGGCATTCGCTTAGCGCGACTGTATGCCAAATGGTTGGAGGATAAGGAGCGTGCAGCGCAAGCTTATGAGCGCGTTTTGCGCAGTGATCCGAAT
Organism: Polyangiales bacterium; assembly: GCA_038246305.1. GTDB lineage: Bacteria > Myxococcota_A > Polyangia > Polyangiales > Polyangiaceae > JBBRRP01. The sequence continues at coordinate 20,333 of JBBRRP010000023.1, forward strand.
AATTCTGAGGCGATGGAATTCTTATCCGAGTTCTATTCCACAGAGAGCCGCTGGGATGATCTCGTGCGCTTGTACGAAAACGAACTCAAGCACAAAGAAGCCAGCAGTGCCGACCGATTGGGGGATTGTCTGCAGATTGCGCTTATCCACTGGCGCAAGCGCAGCAGCCTCGAAGATGCGGAGCCCTGGTTTGAGCGTGTTCGAAAGTTGGAGCCGGCACATGCGGGGGCCCTAGAATTTTATCGGGCCTACTGTGACGCCAAGGGCGATGATGGGAAGCTGCTCGAGATCCTCCAAAATGCCCAACGCGCAATTCCGGATCAGGCCAAGCGAGCCGTTCTCGCGAAGGAAATCGCGAAGCTTGCCGAAGGCCAAGAAAATGCTCAAAAGGCCATCGAGCAATATCGAAATATCTTGCGCCAAAGTCCGGATGACGACGACGCGCGAAGCTCACTCAAGCGCTTGTATCGCCAAACGCAAGGCTACAATGCCTTGGTTGAGCTCTTGCGCCAAGAGCTGGAACGAGTACCAAACGAAGATCAGGGCGCACGTTTGCTCATCTTGCGCGAGGTGGCTTCCGTCTACCGTGAACATATTCGTAGCGATACGGCACTTGTCTCGATACTCAACCAGATCGTGCAGCTGGATGAAAAGCTCGATCAAAACGACGTGGTGGAGGTGCGAGAGCTGGTTCAGCTTTACGAGAAGCTGGCACGCTGGCGCGATCTCCTCACAACGCAGCTGCTTTTGGCTGAAATTTCTCCCGATCTCGAGGAGAAAAAGAGCCTGTACCGTGTTGCCGCGCGCCGTTGGTTGGATCAATTTTCCAACGCTCAGCAGGCCACGGACGCGTACGCCGCACTCTTGAAGTTGGCTCCGAACGACGTTGAGGCACGTGAGCGATTGGAAGAGCTGTACCGAAAGCGCCGCGCATGGACGGAGCTTTACGCGCTCTACGCTGGTGAAGTGGACGACGCCAAGGGAGAACGCAAGCTTTCCATTCTACAAGAGATGGCTCGATTGGCGGCGGAGAGGTTGCAGCGCCCTAACGATGCCATCCTGCTCTACAAGCAGATTCTAGATACGGATCCCGCGCGCTTTGCCGTGCTTGACGCTCTCGAACGCATCGCGGAAAAAGCACGTGACTTGGAGAGTTGGGCGGATGCGATCAATCGGCGTGTTCTCGTCAGCCCCGATCTGGAGGAGAAACTCAATCAGCTGCAGAAGCTCGGCGGTGTGTACGCGGATCAGCTGAAGGATGAGGCGCGTGCGCTCGAAGTCTGGCGAAGGATCCTGGAATTGTCGCCCGGGCAAGCCAGAGCGCTCCGAGTGTTGCGTGATGCGTACGTCCAAAACGGCGACTACTCAGCGCTTGAAGCGCTCTACGCGTCGCAAAACGACTGGGAGGGATTGGCGGAGGTGTTGAGCAACTCCGCTGACCGCGTCAAGGAAGATGCCGCTAAGATTGACCTCAGCTATCGGGCAGCGGCGGTTTACGCCGAGAAACTGGGTCAAGCCGACAGGGCGTTTAGGTCTTACGAACGCATCTTAAGCGTTTCCCCCAAAGACCGCCGCGCGATCGAAGCATTGATCCCGCTCTACGAGGCGGAAGAAAAATGGGTGCGTCTGCCGGCTTTGTATGAGGCGCTGATTGAGCTTACGCCCTCGCGGGATGAGCAGGTCGAAATCTACCAGAAGCTGATCGACGTAGTGAGCAAACGCCTTTCCAACAAGCAAGCCACGCTCGAGTACGCAGAGCGAGCCTATGAGCTCTTGCCGAATGATTTGAGTCTACTCATGGGCTTTGAAGTGGCGAGTCGAACCGCGGGCAATTTTCAGCCGATTGCCCTCAGTTTGGAGGCGATGCTGGCGAGAGTTGCGGAGCCCGTCGAGGCGGGTGAACCGGAGCCCCAGAAGAAGCGAGGGCGAAAGAAGAAGAAGGCCGAGGTGTCAGCAGAGTCCGAAGATGGCTCGCTCACCGAGGAGATGCGGCGCACGCTTCAAAAAAAGCTTGCCGAACTCTATGCACAAGAGCTCGGTCGGACTGCGGACGCGGTACAAGCTTACAAGAATTTGGTGGAAGCGAACCCAAGCGATGCCTCAACGGTCGCTACGTTTGAGGCGCTGTTAAAGAAAGAACAGCGTTGGGATGATTTGCGTTGGTTGCTGGCTATCGGCGTTGAGCATGCTTCGAATGAGGAACGCGTCGGCTTGCTCTTTAGTTGGGCTGAATTGGAGGAGCAGGGCCTTTCTGATCCGGGCAGGGCCATCGAGCGCTATCGTCGCGTGCTTCAGATCGAGCCTGCGAATCTCGGTGCCTTGGAGCGGCTTTCTCCGCTGCTTTTGAGCGTAGGTGAACACGAAGCCGCGGCTTCGGTGCTTGAAGAGCACGCGCAGCTGCTATCCGGTGATGCACGTGCGGGGCGCTTGATTGCGCTCGGACGCCTCTACCTTGGGCCCTTGAATCAGCCAGGGCTCGCACTCGAACGGGCGTCTTTAGGCTTGGAATCCCCCGTGTGGCGTACCGAGGCTATTTCCGTGTTGGAAGGATTGCTAACCGTCCAATCCGTTCAGGCCGCGGCTGCCAAAGTACTGGCAGCGGAGTACCGAGAGGCGGGTCAGGGGCAGGACGAAGTGCGCGTTCTCATGCTGCTCTTGGCTGAGACCCCTGACTTAGAAGATAATCTACAGTTGTTACTGCGCATCGCGGAGGTCTACGAAAAGGGACTTTCTTCCACGGGCAGGGCGCTTGATACGTTGCTGCGCGCCGTGCGCAAATTCCCAACCAAATTGGAGTTGTGGGACCGGGCCGAGGATCTCGCTCGTGTGGCAAGCAAGCCGAGTGAGCTCGCGGAGGTCTTTCGGGAAGTGTTGAGTGGGGAGCTTTCAACGGAACTCGTAGCGGAACTCTGCGGACGTGCGGCGCGGCTTCACGAAGATCGGCTGGGAGATCCGATTGGTGCCACTCCCTATCTGGAGCGCGTGCTCGCATTGAATCCTGGGGATGAGGCTGCCTTTCAACGGCTGAAGGACATTCTCACAGCGGCTGAGCGCTGGAGCGAGCTTGAGTCGTTTTACGACAAAGCCTCCGAAGGCACCGAAGATATTGTGCGCCGTGTAGATATGCTGGTTGAAGTTGCGCTGATTTGCGAAGAAATTATCGAGAATCCCGAGCGAGCCGTGGTCTACTACGAGCGCATTCTCGCGAACCAACCCGCGCATCCGTTGGCCAATGAGGCGCTCTTGCGTCTTTACGAGAAGCTGGGCCGCAAACGCTCCCTGTCGGAGCTCCTAGAAAAACGCCTACAAACTGTCGATGGCCAAGAGCTGATCGCCACCAAGAATCAGCTGGCCCGTCTGAAGTTGGACCTGCTGGAGCCCGAGCAAGCCATCGGGCACGTGGAGGATGTTCTGGCGCTTGATCCCCAGGACTACGTCGCTCGGGAACTTGCCGAACGCATGTTGGATATCGGTGATCTACGGACACGAGCGGCCCGCCAGCTTGAGGCGGTCTACGAAGCACGGCGAGAGATGCGGTTGCTCGATAAAATGTGGGTGATTCGGCTTTTGGATTTGCGGAAACAGGAAACACTCCTGTCCGAAAAGGAGTCCATCTTGGCTGAGCGGCGGGAGCTTCTGCAGAAGATGGCCGAGCTGCGCGATGAAAAGCTGCACGATGACGAAGCGGCGCTTGAAAGCTTGTCCGAGCTGGTGCCTCTGCTCCCAGTGGATGAAGTGTCGCGCGGGCGTCTGCTCGAAGTGGGTCAACGGATGGCGGCAGAGGCGCGAGTGGCCGCGGTGTTGCTGGAGGCCGCAAAAAAAGTGGATGTCCTCTCTATTCGGGGAGAAATCCTGCTCCAAGCGGCTGGCCTCTACGAAGGTCCGCTCAAGGATGAGGCCAAGGCCGAGGCCACGTATCGAGAAGTACTGAGTCTGGACGAGTTCGATCGCGAGCTCGTCCTCACTGCGGCCCGTGCGCTTGAACCCATCTATGAACGAGGGCTTTCGCACGCGCGCCTGGCCGAGATCTATCGCGCGATTATCCGGCACGAGTCGGAGCCTGCCGCGCGCGTGACGTACTTCGGAAAGCTTGGAACCCTCGCAGCAACGTCGCTCAATGATCCAGCGGCCGCAGTCAGTGCGTGGGAGGCACGTTTAGAAGAGGCTCCGGACGATGCGGACGCGCTTGTTGCATTGGACTCGCTGTTCGTACAGACAGAGAGCTGGGCCAAGTTGGTGGAGGTGTTGGAAAAGAGGTTCCAGCTCGCAGTGGCACCGTCCGAGCAACTCGGTTTGCTTCTGCGGAGGGCTGAGGTGGAGCGCGACAAGCTGCACGCCGTGAGCGAAGCCATCGATAGTTATCGGCGTCTGGTTGAACTGTTTGGCGCTACTCAAGGCAGCCTTACGGCGCTCGAACAGCTTTTTGAAGAATCCGAACGCTGGGGAGATCTCGCGGAGGCCCTCGAGCAGCATCTGGGTCTTACCGATGACAATGCAGTCCGGCTGGCGCTCTTGGCACGCCTCGGGAGTGTGAAGCACCAGCGGCTGCATGATGTCGAAGGGGCGTTGGAAGCCTATCGCAGAGCGCTCTCGATTGATTCTCAGGATGCTCCAACCGAAGCAGCTCTCGCTCGCTTCTTGGACGCCGAGGATCCCAGCACAAGGCGTGAGTCGGCCGAAATACTCCGTCCGATTTACGAGGCCGCCGCCCTCCACAACAAACTGGTGCGCGTGATCGAGATCGAAGTTGAGACCAATGAGGATCCCTTCGTTAAGCTTGAGAGACTTGGGCAAGCATTGGCGATCGCGGAGGGTGCACTCAAGGAACCGCGCCGTGCGCTGGGCTATGTGAAGAGCGCCGTTCAATTGGCGACCGGTAGCGCGGAACTTCCAGCTTGGCTCTTGCACCTAGAACGGCTGTCGGAAAATCTTAATGCCCATGCTGAGCAGGTAGCGTTGCTCCGGGAAATCGCGCCGGAAGTGCTCGACGGTGACGTGCAATTGGAGATTTATCACAAGATCGCGGCTGGTGCGCGCGAACGCCTCAAGGAGCCGCTGCTTGCGCAGGAGTATTACGAGAAGGCGCTTGAGCTGAAGCCCGATGATAGGCCCTCGCTCGTGGCTCTTGAGTCGCTCTTCGAAGAGCTGGGTCAATCCGACAAGCTGCTTCAGGTTGTCGAGCGTCGAATTGACGCAGCTGATTCTGAAGCCGAGCAAAAGCAGTTTCTGTATCGGAAGGCGAGCTTGCTAGCGACGAACCTGAAGGACAAGGAAGGCGCGGTGGAGGCTTACCAGCGTATCCTTGATTTGGCGCTGGACGTCGAGGCACTTCACGCGCTGGAGGAGCTGTATGCCGAGATGGAGCGCTTTACGGATCTCGTGGAACTTTATCAACGGCAGATCGACGCTAAGACCGAGCCAGCACCGAATTTGCGCGTAAAAATGGCAGCGGTGTTAGGGGAGCGTCAGGGAGAAGTCGCGCGGGCGTTGGATGAGTTGGAAGTGTCGCTATCTGAAGATGCCCAGCACGAAGGAACCCTTGCGGCACTTGAACGTTGGCTCACGCATGCTGAAGCATCCAGTGAGCGCGCTCGTGCTGCAGAGATCCTTGAGCCCGTCTATCTGCGTCGTGCAGCCTACGACAATCTGATGCGGGCGTTGAGTACGCGCCTCGATCACGCGACCGACGCGGGCGAACGTCGAACGCTGTTAACCCGCCTGGCAAAGCTGTATGAAGAGCAAAAAGAAGACTACGCTCAGGCGCTCGAGACCTCCGCCCGGATGTTGCCTGATGCGTTAGACGATGAATCGGTCGTGAGCGAACTCGAACGTCTCGCTAAGGTGGCGGGAGATCAGGCGCGGCTCGCAGAAATCTACGGCGCGGAGCTCGACAAACTCCCAGAAGATGACACCGCCACAGCAAAGCTTGCGCGACGAACAGGCGAGCTCTTTGCCAATCTGGGCAAGACCGAGCGTGCTCTCTATTTTTATAAGCGAGCCCTCGATTTCGAACCCGAAAGCAAGGAGTTGTTTGCGAATGTAGACGGACTCTTGGAGAGCACACAGCAACACGCCGCGCGTGTGGAGCTGTACCGAAGGGCGCTTGACCATCGCTACGAAACATCAGAACGGTTGGCTGCGTTGCATATGATTGCGGCGCTTCAAAGGGGTGCGCTCAGCGAGCCCGAGCAAGCGATCGCGACGTACCAGGAAGCACTCACTCTCGACGATACGGATAGTGTATCGTTAACGGCACTGGCGGAGCTTTATCGGGCCGGAATGCGGTTCCAGGACTTGGCGGCCTTGTATGAGCTTCAGGCGGAGTCCGCTCTTGGCGCGGGGGCTGTCATGTATCGCTTAGCTTTGGCTAAGATCTACATGAAGGAGCTTTCGGACGCCGGGCGCGCCGTCGATCAACTCGAAACCGTGCTCGAACTCGATGCTTCGAATGCCGAGGCTCTGCTTGAACTGGAAGAGCTCCGAAGCGAGCCCGAGCAGAAGCCGCGCGTGGTTGAGATACTGAGGCCGCTCTACGCCGCCAAGGATGATTGGCGACGCCTTATCCAGCTGAATGAAGATCGCTTTCAGGTTTCGACAGACTTGCTCGATCGAGTCAATATTTTGAGGGAAACGGCCGAGCTTTGGCGCGAACGCGGTAAAGATTTGGATAAGGCGCGCCGCGCTTTAGAAGAAGCGGTGAAGCTTGACCCTGAGGATGGACAAGTGCGTGAAGAGTACGAGGGCGTCGTGCGCGCGGCAGGAGCTTTCGATGCGCTGGCGATCTTCTACGAAGAGCTGCTCGAAGAACACCCGGAACTCAGAGACAAAGCAGCACTTTTAGCGACGCTTGCGGCTGTCCACGACAAGGAGAGGGATGATGCGCGGGCGGCTCTGTACGCTTACAGCCGCTTGCATCTGCTGGAGCCCTTGGAGCGAGAGCCGCTGCAACGCATGCAGGAGCTGGCAGTCTTATTGGGCGACTGGCCGCGCTTAGTGGAAGTACTGCAATCTAAAGCGCAGCTTGCTCCGGACGATGCCGAACGGGCCGCATCGTTTCGTTACGTTGGAGAGGTGCGGCGCGACATGCTTTCGGATCGCACAGGTGCGGCACACGCTTACGAAGAGGCTCTAGACCTCGAGCCCGACCATGCATTCACGCTTGATTGCCTGATTGAGCTTTACGAAACTGCTGGAAACGCTGTTCGGCTCGTGGAGCTCTATGAACAGCGCCTTCAGTTGACGGACCCGGACGACGCGGAGCTACGCTATCAGCTAAGAATGAGCGCAGCGCGGGCTTTCGAGAAAGACCTTGGAGAGACTGGGCGAGCGATTGACCTGCTGGAACGTGCCCTGGAGGAGCGGCCGCGGGATTCGGAGGCGCTGTCCGAAGTGCAGCGGCTTTACCAGGTGGAGCATCGCTTCGGCGATTTATTGCAGAGCTTAAAAGGGGAGGTGGAGGCCGCCACAGACACCACTCAAAAACTGGCGTTGCGGCGGAGAATCGCGAAATTGTTGACCGTTGAGCTTCAGAATTTCGATGAAGCCTTGGATGAATACGCGGGGATCCTTGGGGAAGATGCGTCCGATAGCGAAGCGCAACTCGCGGTAGCAAGCATCGCCGCGGACAACGACTTGCAGCGCCAAAGGGCCGCCGAGATCTTGTTGCCTGTGCTCCGAACTGGGCAGAACTACGCACAGCTGGTGTCGATGCTTGAGCTCTCCTTGACGGTTACTGCGGAAGCCTCCGATCGCGTGGACGTCCTGCGCGAAATTGCCCGTGTGGAAGAGCAATGGCTCTCACGCAAGGACTCGGCCTTAGCGGCGCTGATGCGCGCGCTCAGCGAGGCCCCCGCGCTGTCTGAGCTCCACTCGGAGGTCGAACGTTTGTGCGCGACGAAGGCCGATCATGCGGCTTACGCTGAACGTCTCGAAGAACGAGCCTTGGCCACGTTCGATCCCGAGCTAGCTTGTGATCTCTTCTCGCGCCTTGGTCGCGTTGCCGAAGAACACCTGAAGGATGATGCGCGCGCCACCCTGGCTTATGCGCGTGCCATCGAACAGGCGGGAGATCAGCCGGAACTTCTCGGTGCCTTGGATCGGCTCTACATGCGGGCCGGGCGCAGGGAAGAACTCGCAGATATCTTAGAAAGGCGTGCGCTAGCGGAAGCAGGCTCCGACGCTCAGGCTGAAATCTACCATCGGCTGGGAAGATTGCAGATCGACGAGTTTAAGTCGTTTGATCGAGGCCTCTCTTCGTTGCGCATGGCGCTCGAGCGGGCTCCCAATCATGTGGGCGCCGTCTCGGTCTTGGAATCACTTACGGATGAACGAGACTTGTTTGAGGAGGTCGCGGAGCTTTTGGAAGTGGGTTATCGGAGTGCTGGTCAGACCGATCGATTGGCCGGGCTTTACGAAAAAAGAGTGGGATTTGCTCAGCAGCCCGAGGAACGCTTGGAGATGCGGCGTGACCTTGCGCGTGTGCTTGAGGAAGATTGCCGCGATCCGAAAGCGGCGCAGCGAGTTCTTCAAAGTGGTCTCAAGGACGCTCCGGGCGAATCTCAGCTGCTCGACGAAGTGGAGCGTCTCGCCGCTTTGACAGACGATTGGCAAAGCGCCACCGAAGCCTTTCGAGATGCGATCGGGTCCAGTAACTCGTTGGGTTCTCAGCGCACCGCAGAATTGTTGGAGAAGCTTGCTGAGTGGTACGAGCGCAGGCTCAAGGACCCACGCGCTGCAGAAGCTGCTCTTTTGCAGGCGTTGGGTGAGGAGCCCTCACGGGAAGAACTTCTGCTCAGCATTGAGCGTCTTCAGCGCGAACCTGGACGCGAACGAGATCTCATTGTGACGTTGGAACGGCGTGCGAAGTTGTCCCTCGACGCTGATCGCGAGGGGATCCTGAGAGAAGCCGTGGGGTTGGCACGCAGCTTGGCGGATTCAGCTCTCGCTGAGCGTCTGCTCCGCGACCTGCTCGCGACCGAGCCTGAAAGCAGTTGGGCTTTGGCCGAGCTAACGGGCATCGCCGTGAATTCTGGCAACTTCAAGGAAGCTTTTGAATTGCTGGTGAGACGGAGCGAGCTTGCCGCTGAAGGTGAATCGGTGGTCGATTTGCGTCGCCAGGCGGCTCGGATCGCCCATGCGCAGCTTGGCGATGCGGCGCGTGCCACAAGCCTCTATGAGCAACTCTTGGAGAATGACCCTGCGGATGCGGAGAGCGTCGAGGTGTTGCGAAAGCTCTACACGGCCGGCGGAGCGCAGCGTAAGCTGGCTGATTTGTTGGAGCGCTTGGTAGACCAAGCGGATTCTCCAGCTGAACGCCGTCAGTTGAGGATGGATTTGGCCACGCTCCAGGCTGAAGAGTTGGGAGCGCCTGAGCTTGCGATCGAGCTCTTACGCGCAATCCTTGATAGTGATCCCGGTGAGTCCAGCGCCGTGGTGTTTCTCAGCGAGCTGCTTGAAAAATCGGGGAGAGATGAGGAGTTAGCGGAATTGCTACGATCGCAGATTGAGGTAGCTGCACGGCTTGGCGAGACGCAAAAGGAGCTGACATTTCAGCTGCGATTGGCCGAAATCTGTGAGAGCCGGCTGGCGGATCGCCCACGTGCCATTCAAGTTTACGAAGAAATAGCAGTGCGCGATCCACGGAACACCGGAGCGCTCAGTGCCTTAGTCCGTCTTTGCGGGCTAGAGGGCAATCTATCGCAATCGGCTGGGTTTCTTGAGAAGCTACTGGATGCGAGCGAGGGTTCCCGAGCGCGCGAACTCGCCGAAGAGCTCGCATCGCTCAGGCTAAGCCTTGGCGACGAGCACGCGGCAGCTGCAGCTCTTGAGCGAGCACTTGGCTTCGATGACAAGAACACCAAGCTCAACGAACAGTTGGCAAGCCTCTACGAAAATCTTGGAGATTTTTCCAAGCAGGCGGCGCTTTTCGCAGCCCAAGCAGAGCACGCACCCTCTGTTGATGCCGCCATTCTGTTGCTCCGAAAAGCTGCGGCGGTGGAGAGCGAACGCTGCCACAATCTGCAGGCCGCGGCAGAGTTGCTCAAGAAAGCGAGCGACAAGAAGCCGGAAGATCGCGAGCTTTTGCTCGAATTGTGCGACGCTTTCAGTGCAGCAGGCCAAGGGAAGCAGGCGATCAGCGCGCTCGAACAAGTGGTGGCGAGTTATGCCGGCAAACGAGCCAAAGAGCTCGCTGAAGTGCATCGTCGGTTGGCCAACGCCTTCCGCGCCGAGGGGGACATCGCGCGCACGCTTGAAGAGCTGGATAAGGCTTTTCGCATCGAGCCGGGCAATATCAGTGTGTTGAAGCAGCTCGGGCTCGTGGCGCTGGAAGCTTCGGATCTCAAGAAGGCGCAGCAGATGTTCCGTGCGCTCTTGTTGCAGAAATTTGACGCCAAAAGCCCGATCAGTAAAGCGGAGGTGTTCATGTATCTCGGGGAGATTCATGAGAAGATGGGAGAGACGGACAAGGCGCTTCAGATGTTTGAGCGCGCCGTGCAAACGGATCCAGCGCTCAGCCAAGCCGCGCAAATGTTGGCAGCCTTGCGGGGCAAGTAGCCGAGGCAAGAGGACCGAGGCGGTAGCCGACGCAAAAGGACCGAGAAAAAGAAGCGCTTATGGCTCAAATCGTGATGATCAATGGCCGGCTGGTGCCGCCGCACGAAGCCGTTATCAGCGTCTTTGATCGGGGTTTCCTCTACGGTGATTCGGTGTTCGAAACGCTCAGGACCTACGGCGGGGTGCCCTTTCGCTCGGCGATCCATTGGCAACGCCTTCGCACCAGTGCCGACCGCGTGTTCATCGAATTGCCGGTTGCTCCGGATACGATCGACCAAGAAGTTCGCGCAGCGGTTCTAGCGGCTCAGAATTCTGAGAGCTACGTGCGCGTTGTGGTGACCCGAGGCACGGGCGAGACGCTTGGGCTCGATCCAGCGCTCGCGAATCAGCCAACCCGCGTCGTTTTGGTGGGGCCGCTCATGGCCCCGGCTGCCGCCGCTTATGCCGAGGGCGTGTCAGTGATCAGCTACCGTACTTCACGGGTTTCCGACGACACCGAGGCATCGGGTGCCAAAGTGGGAAACTATTTAGTGGCAGTGTTGGCCATGCGTGAGGCCAAAAAACACGGCGCACTTGAAGCGTTGATTGTTGATGGCGGCGGGAGGGTTCTCGAAGGCGCCACTTCCAATGTTTTTATGGTGACTGGCGGGAGCCTTTTGACCCCACCCCTCGAGCTCGGGATTTTGCCGGGTATCACACGTCTCACGGTGCTCGAATTGGCTCAGCATCTTGGCATCCCATGCGAAGAACGCGCGCTCCGCTTGACCGATCTTTTGCAGGCAGACGAAGTTTTTATCACCTCAAGTATCCGCGAAATTCTGCCAGTGGTGCGGATCGACGGAAACCCAATCAAGACAGGGCAGCCTGGATCCATCACTCAAAAATTGCTGGAAGAATTTCGAAGATTCGCGTTCGAAGCGAATGGTTAACCGGGATCTGATTTCGGTTTAAGTGCTCTCAGTAGCAGGCAGTGCGCCAGGGGGCGAGACAGAGGGCGAGACAGAGGGTGAGACAGAGGGTGCGCCGGGGGGGGAGACAGAGGCCTCACTCGCGGGAGTATCCGTCAAAATGGCTGGCGCCTGGGCCACGGGAATGGTGAGGCGACCATTATTCTGGGAAAGGATGAGGCCAATCGCCTTCTCGAAGAAGCCCTTCAGGAATGCGACCTCGTGCGGTGGATCAGTGATGAGCCCGGCTTTTTCGATCACGTGGATGGTAGCGGCAACCTCCAGCGCCTGAGTCTCGCCATCTCGTTGCAGGACTCCAAGCGCGCAGTCCTTCATCAGCGCAGCTATTTCTTGCCTGCGTTCCGGTGAAAAGTAGCGATCGGTGGCCAGCAATGTTTCCGCTTCGAGGTGCTTTTGGAGCTCTTCTTGGGCTGGTTCGGTGCCGGGTGTGAGGTGCGTCCCAATGCTCTGCAGGAGTTCAGCGATGGCGGCTTGGGATGGGAACCAGGAGCGGAACTCCGGCATCGTGTGCAGCTTCAAAGAAGTCTTGGCGAGTGTGCGTGCGTCGTCGTCCGCCAGCTCCAGCCCTTCCGACTCGAAGGGGTGTGCCACGATGCCTTCTGGGACTGGTCCCAGAAGCGCTTGGTTGCTCGTCCAACCGAGAGGCACAGGCAATTTCGTTTGGGCGTGCAGGCGATGGCCTGCGGCAATCCGAAAGCGGGCCCATTCAACAGGTACCTGAACTGCCCGGCAGTCGGGCGCGGGTAGGGCACGCTGCAGGGCCTCCTTGAATTGAGATTGGCTCAACATCCCACCTTCCACCCGTCGGATCCCCAAGGTTGGATGTACAAATACAAATACCACCTGATTGTGCTTGGTGGCACTGCGCCGCACGAGGGCAAGACCAATAGCGCTGGTATTGTCCGGTGGCACCAGCCACGCTTCATCTGCCAATTCATCGGTGCGATTGCGCAGCGACGCGACGTGCGACGGCTCATCAAACTTCACGCCCCTTGATTTCAATACATTGAGCGCGCGTTTCGCTTCCTTCCGCACCTTCCCACTCGGAGCGTCAGCCACGCTGAGCAGCGCTTCAGTGTTCGCCGATTCAACCCATTTTCGGATGAGTTCCGGATAGCGGTCGCCGGTTTTCTCAACGGCGGCCAGCGCTTGGTCTTTGGTGGCTTTGATCAGGGCGTCATCAATGGCTTTGGGCTGACTCATGGCTGGTTTGCCTCTTCCGAGATCTGCGCGATAGCATCGATCTCAACACGGGCTCCCTTGGGGAGAGCGGCGACTTGCACGGTTGCGCGGGCGGGTGGATTGGACCCAAAGTACGCACCGTAAACGGCGTTCACTTTGGAGAAATCTGCGAGGTCGATCAGATAAATGGTGGTCTTCACTACGTTAGCGAAGGAACTCCCGCTGGCCTTGAGCACTGCTTTCAGGTTTTGAAGCACGCGTTCGGTTTGCGCTTCAATCGGCCCAGGTACAATTTCGCCTGTCTCTGGATCCAGCGGGATTTGGCCACTCAAGAATGCGAACCCAGATGCCACCACCGCTTGGCTGTACGGGCCGATGGCCGCCGGCGCGTCAGGGGTTGAAACAGGAGTCCGCATGCGTGTCGAGCATCTTCGCCTCGCTAACCCTGCGAATCAAGCAGTTCGGGTGCGTTCGCACATCATTCTCGCACCAGCTAGCCAAGGTCCCGCCGATCATCGATGGCGCGGCCGAGCGTGATCTGGTCAGCAAATTCGAGATCCCCACCATGAGGGATGCCACTTGCAATCCGCGAAAGCTTGAGGCCCCTTTTGCCGAGTTCACGTGCCAAGAAGAGCGCAGTGGCTTCACCATCAACTGAGGGCGGTGTTGCGATGATCACTTCTTCAACATTTTCGGCTTCCGTAAGCTTCAGAAGCTGCTGAAGAGGCAGCTCTTCTGGACCAATTCCATCGAGTGGAGAAAGCAGTCGGCCCAGCACGAAATAGCGCCCGCGCATCGCACCGCTGCGTTCAATAGCCAGCAAATCCTGCACGCGCGCCACAATGCAGAGCAGCCGAGCGTGGCGGCGAGGATCCGTGCACACGGTGCACCAGGAGGGGCCAGGTAACGCACGCTCCGCGATGTTTCCACAGCGTTCGCACACCACAATGCTGGCAGAAAGTTCCGTCAGCTCGCGCCCCAGTTGGTCGGATAAATCTGAATGTTGGATCAGATACAGGGCGAAGCGTTGCGCGGTCTTCTCTCCAACGCCGGGGAAGCGACTGAGAAGTTGTATCAACCGTGTGAGCTTAGAAGGTAGCATCGGCACTAGTGAGTGACGTCAGGTTCAGCGAGCTTCAAGTCCTTGAGCTTTGCGCCCAGTACTTCGATGGCTAGCACGACGGCGGGGTGTTTCCGAGCCCGATCAATGGCCTGTTTGCGTACCAGTTCGGCCTGTTCAGTTCGGATGCTGAGAAGCGACATGAAATCCCGTCCTTCAGGTGCCTCCAGCTTCTGGCTCGCTGTTGTTGGCGAGCCAAAATGGTCCGAGAGTGCTTTCTCAAGCAATGCCTGATTTTCCGGGGACGCGGCCTGCGATGCAAACACGCTTCCGGGCTCCCACGCCAACACCACATTCGGAGCTGCCAAGGTGAGTGGCACGGCGTGCCCGAGATAGGCGCCCAATTCGGGTCGAGTATCCTCAAGCTTTTCTACGACGGTTCGCCAGTGTTCGAGCAAAATCGGGTCCTCCAACAGGCCGCCCTTTCGGCTCTTGATGATGGCAGCCTGCTGCGGCCGGGCGGACTCAGGCCGTCGTTCCGGTGGAAATTCGGGATAGGGAGCGGGAGTGAGTTGGGGTGTTTTACCCGTGTAGGCTAACGATTCAGACGCCGGTGGCGGCTCGTCCCCTGAGTCCGTGGGCGAGGGCCCGGCACTGGCCGGCGATTGTCCCTCTCGGCCGCGTGGGCGCATGTCTCCGCGGGGAGGGCCAGCACTTGCAGCCGGCGGGCCCTGAGGGGGGCGCGCCTGCGCCGGAATCGCTCGACCACTCAGTCGCCGTTCGAGTTGAGCAAGGCGTCCGATGAGATCATCAATCGGTAACAGCGGAGGCCTACGCGCCAAGCGCACCAACAACATTTCCAGTGCCGAACGTGGGTGTCCGCTCTGGGCTACGGTGTCGAACCCTTCCGAAAACCCCTGATGCAAACGGATCAGATCATCGAGCTCAGCACTTGCCGAAAGGGTGACGACATCTTTTCGCTCTTCATCCGCGAGATCGAGCAGCGCTTCAGGTTCTTTGTGAACCTTCGCCACTACCAAGTCGCGAAGCAATGACAGGATATCCCGCGCCACATGCGCCAGATCGTAACCTTGCACGGCGAGGTCGGCGACCACCGACAAGCAGCGGCTGGCGTCCCCTTTCACCAGTGATCCGGCAATATCATGCAGCACCTGGTGGCTGGCGACGCCCAGCACCTCGGATACGCCAGCTCCTGTGAGGTCAGTCCCGGCCCAGGCGATCACCTGATCGAGCAGGCTCATGGCGTCGCGCATGCTTCCGGCGGCCTCGCGCGCCACGATCGCCAGCGAGAGTTCGTCAGCCTTCAGGCCCTCTTCGCCAAGCACATAACGCAGGCGATCCGCGATCAGGCGCGTCGGAATGAGCTTAAAATCAAAACGCTGCACACGGCTGAGGATGGTAACGGGGACTTTCCGCACCTCTGTTGTCGCGAAAATGAATTTCACATGTGGAGGCGGCTCCTCCAAGGTTTTCAAGAACGCGTTCCACGCACTCTGCGAGAGCATGTGAACTTCGTCCACGATGATGATCTTATAGCGATCGCGGGAAGGACGATACGGCAGCGAATCTTGCAGCCTCCGCACCTCATCCACACCGTTGTAGCTGGCACCGTCGATCTCTTGCACATCCATGTCGGTGCCGAGCGTGATCTCCTTGCACGCTGAGCACACTTGACAGGGTATGGCGGTGGGGCCTGGATCGGTCCCCGCTGGGACGCTGCCCGGAGGACGCATGCAATTCAGAGCCTTGGCCAAGATGCGAGCGCTCGTGGTCTTGCCCACGCCGCGTGCTCCCGTGAAGAGAAAGGCGTGCGCCACACGGTTGGCAGCGATCGCATTGGCTAGCGTTTTGGCAACGTGCTCTTGTCCGACCAAATCCTCAAAACTCGCGGGTCGCCATTTCCTGGCCAGGACGACGTAGCTCATGCGCACGAGGGCGTACCAGATCGCCTTTGGGGGTGCGAGCGGGTTGGTTCTGCACCCCAAATCCATGGACTTGAGGCTCGAGTTTGCCCAGCGGGGCAGTGTCGGCAAGCACGCTGGGCTGGGCTGGCGTCGCAAAAGTTCAACTGAGGTAGGTTGGCCGGTTCGGCTGAGAGTCTGCAATTGCTGAGATTTTCGAATGAACGAGGAACAGCTGGCATCCACGCGTACCAGCGCTAGCACAGTTCACCCACGGTTCATGTCGCTAAGCCGGCGTCGCGTGCCGCAAATCGAGAGCACGCATCGCAACGCACGCTCTGCTTGCCGGCCGGTGAGAGAGTGGGCATAGTCTGTCTCAAGAACTAGACGCGTCGGTGTAACCCATCTTGAACGCGTTGGAGAATTTTTCTATGGCGAGGCAGTTCGTGTGGGTCAGTACGGTGAGTGCGCTTCTGGCAACGGCGTACGCGTGTTCGTCGCAGGAAGGAAGCCCACCCAGAGGTGCATTGGAACCTGACGCGACGGGTGGGAAGCCGGTTGTCCCGGTAGTCCTGGGAGCGCGTCCGATGGTCACTCCCATTATGGGTCAGACTGCAAGCGGTGGTATGGGGGGAAGCGGGATGGCGCCAGTGCCGCCGGCATCAGGCGGCATGATGATGGACTATTCGGGGTCCACCAAGGATGTCTCTGGGTATAACACAGGTGATCAAGGCTGCAATCCTGACGATGGTTGCGCGGGTTCGATGATCGTGGGGGCCCCCGGCACTGTGCTGCGCGAGCTCTGGACGGATATCCCGCATGCAGGTTTTCAGGGAAACTCAAGCTCGGTCGCTGCGCTCACTTCTTTGAAGTATTCGCCTGATTTTCCGGACCACCCCAACTCTTCTGACCAGCTGATGGCAGGCCTGCTGGCGTACGCACCCGGAAATCCACTGCAGCCAGTGGATTGGGGCGAGAATTATGGACAGCGGATCCGTGGCTTCATCAAAGCGCCAGAAACCGGTGTTTACGTGTTCTGGTTGGATTCTGACAACTCAGCGCAACTCTGGCTGAGCCTCAGCACGCCGGACAAGGCGCGGCCGATCGCCGTGGTGGATGATTATTCACCGGCTAACAGCTTTTTATTGCCCGGACAAAAATCAGGCCCGATTCCGCTCACCGAAGGCAAGTATTACTACATCGATATCTACCACAAGGAAGGCAGCGGGAATGACTTTTGTGAGGTGCGCTGGGCGAAGCCGAGCGATCCGCAAGGAAAGCCTGGCCACACGTACTTCGTGGTTCCACCGAGTGTTTTGTACACGGCGGTGCCAGGAGTCGACATGGGCACCGGCGGAATGGCGGCGACCGGTGGCGGACCGTCGACTACAGGCGGAGCGAATGGGGCGGGTGGCTCCGGCGGCGGTGGCGCGAACAGCGGCGGTTCAACAGCTGCGGGTGGCACCCTTGGACAGGCGGGCGCGAACGGCGGCGGAATGAGTGGTCAGGCTGGCATGAGTGGCAACGGCGGCGCGGGCGGCTAACGCTGTTCTTTCGGTCCGTTGGGCGCCTGCCTAACTCAAAGTGTTCCGCCGTGCTCCGCGATCGCGCGCATCGCCGCCCGATTCACCCAGGCTTGATCGTGAAAACGCTCTCCCCAAGCTAACGGTGTGACATCTCGGAACTCGTGCGTGCTTTCATCTTCCACGAATCTTAGGCGTTTTCTGAGCGAAGCCCGCGCATTCGGGTTGGCGCCCTGCGCGAGCAGCAACCGCGCGGCTTCCGCGTCCCTCTGACGTCCAGTTCTGAACGGTTGCGATACCACGCAGCCAAAGAGTGCAGTGTGTCCACCGAAACCGTTCAGATCGGTAGTGGCTGTGGTATCGACCGGCGCGCCCTCTCGTAGCAGCCAGCGAAGGATCTCCATTTCATCGGTGTCCACCGCGAGGTGCAACAGCGTGCCGCCAGCGATGGGTGTCCCATGCAGCGCCAAGGACTCATCCTGATCACAACCGAGCGCGGGCGGATAGATCTCCTGGTGCGAGAACGTTCGTGACAAGTTCCCCCGCTCTCTGCCCAGCTGAGCGGCCAACAGATCGATACGGCCGCAATGCAGTGCGACGGAAGGAGTATCCGGAAGTTCGACTCCCGCGTTTGCACACAGTGCGAGGCAAGCGTGTTTGCCATCCGGATTGCGAGCGTAGGTTTGCAACAGCAGCGCCACGGGTGCCAGCACGTTGCCGAGCTCATCCGAAAGGGGAGCGCCTAACTCGAGCAAGAACTCAAGGCCAGCCGCATTGAGCGTTTCGGCGGGACCCATCACGGCACCTGGCCTTGGGCGCGCACCGTACTCAAACAGCTTGCGTGCTGTCGCAAGCTGGCCTTGGAGGCAGGCTCTCGCGAACGCGTGATCGAGATCTTTAGCACCGACCCCGAAGAGCAGTTCAACGATCGCCGTTCGCCCTAGGTTTGCAGCGTACGACATCGGCGGGCCCCAGCTGCCTGGGACACCACGCGCGTCTTCACCGAGCAGTGCCGGCTGTGCAGCGACCAGCCTACTCACGGTTGCTGCGTCGTCCTCCCAGATCGCATGCGTCAAATGACAAGCCAGCGCGAGGCGAGCCCAGCTCGTCACGCCATAGCTCTTTGCAAGCTCCAATTGGGCGTCGGCGAGTTCGGTTTTCCCTGACAAAAGCAAGAGTTCTTCTGCTTGGCGGTCCAACTCTTCAAGCTTGGGGCGGACCGGTAGCTGTCGTGGGAGGTTCTGGGGCACCAAAGTCTTCCGTGGTTTTTGGAATGGCTCAGCCGAGCGAGCCCGTGCAGCCTAACACGACTTCCCGGTTGACAGAAGGGGCTCTCGCCCCTCCCATCGGGACCAATGCAAACGGCACTGCTCCTACTGGCAAGCAATCTCTTCATGACCGTCGCGTGGTACGGGCATCTTCGATTCAAGGACGTAGCGCTCTGGAAGGTTGTGCTCATCAGCTGGGGCATCGCGTTTTTCGAGTATTGCCTGCAAGTGCCAGCTAACCGCTGGGGCTATGGCCGCTTCAGTGCCTACCAGCTGAAAATCATGCAGGAAGTGCTCACATTGGTCGTCTTCATCGGTTTCTCGGCGCTTTGGTTGGGGGAGGTACCACGCTGGAATCACTTGGTAGCCTTTGTGCTCCTTATGGCGGCTGTCGGATTTGGATTCCTTCCTGCATGAAGACGTTCGATCGCAGGAAGCTTGGGGCCTTCTCGCTCGCGCCTGTCCTCGACGGGTGGATCGGGTGCGAACGCAATACATCCAATCCGCAGCACTTAGAGCGGGAGCTCATAATTTTTGCAGCAAGCTCACTGCGCGAAGTTTTCACTGAGCTCAGTCACAGCTTGATGGCTCAGCATCCGGAGGCGCGCGTTGCCTTCAACTTTGCGGGCACTGGAGAATTGAGGACGCAGTTGGAGCACAGCACGAATGTGGACGTGTTTGCTGGGGCCGATCGTGAGCATACGGAGGCATTGGTACGGGCCGGCATTTGTCAGGGTTTAGTCGTCTTTGCGAGGAATGAACCCTGCGTGATTGTGTCGCTGGCTCGGCGCTCCCCATTGGCAAATTTTTCGGAACTGCCAGACGCCGAGCGAATCGTGGTGGGTGCGTCGGAGGCTCCGATCGGGCGCTACACGGACGAGATCGTGGAACGGGCCAACCAAAGGTTAGGTCATGAGTTTCGATCGCGTGTCCTCGCTAAAATCGTTTCTCGTGAATTGAACGTGAAGCAGGTACTGGCGAAGGTCAGCCTAGGCGAAGCAGACGCCGGAGTCGTGTACCGAACGGATGCGCTCTTGGCTCAAGATCGCGTGAGAATTCTCAACATTCCTGCTGAATTTAATGTCCTGGCGGAATACACCCTGGCAACCTTGACCAAGCCCAAAAATCCGAAACTTGCTTGGGAGTGGGTGGCGTTAATCCGCTCGCCTGCGGGCCAATCCTCGCTCGCGCGCTTCGGATTTTTGCCAGTCAGCGAAAAAAAACAATGACGCGCATTCGTGCGAGTCATCGCGCGCAAACGTTGGTGCTCGGAGCGCTCGCAGTACTATTGCTTGCGTTTCTGGTGATACCCATGAGCTGCCTGATACTGGGCACTTCCTGGGCACAATTCGAGGCTGGTCTCGCTCACCCACTGGCCTCACCGGCACTCAAGCTTAGCCTTTGGACGAGTGCGCTGGCGCTCGTGATGGTCGTGACACTCGGCACTCCGCTCGCGTGGCTACTTGCATGGCGTCGGGGCCGAGTCAGTCATTTTGTTGAAACGCTTGTGGTGCTTCCGGTCGTGATCCCTCCCGCCGTAGCGGGCCTGGCGCTGCTCCTGGCGTTCGGGCGGCAAGGCCCATTTTCTCGCTGGTTTTAGCCGGAAGGCAGATCATTGGCGTTGACAACGAGCGCCGTCGTACTGGCAGAGGTGTTTGTCTCTTCAGCATTTTTTCTTCAGGCAGCACTCGCAGCGTTTCGCCGAATTGACAAGCGGCTGCTCATCGTGGCTCAGAGCTTGGGGGCGTCGCCATTCCAGATTTTCTTTCGCGTCGCCGTACCATTGGCGGGACCAGGCCTGGTGGGTGGCGCCATTCTTTGCTTCGCGCGAGCGCTCGGCGAATTCGGGGCGACCCTGATGTTTGCCGGTAATTTGCAAGGAAAAACCCAAACGCTCCCGCTCGCCATCTATACAGCGATGGAGTCTGATCTGCGCGCAGCCCAAGCGCTTTCGATTCTGCTGTTGGCTGTCGCGCTGGCCCTTTTTTTTGGTGTGCGATTTTTCGAACGACGCTCCCCAATCTCGGTTGCGGGGCGTTGGTGAACGAACCAAATGACCTCAGTTTCAGCGTGCGCACGCTGCTCGGGACATTGGCGCTAGATGTGAGCTTGCAAGTGGCAGTCGAAGCGCCGCTCGTGGTGATTGGGCCGAATGGCGCAGGCAAAAGCAGCCTGTTGCTAACTCTATTGGGCGCCTTGCCGGTTCGGGAGGGAAGGATCCAGATCGGAGCTGACGAGCTGCTCAATACTCAGTCAGGCATCGATTGTCCGACAGAGCTGCGCAGAATTGGGTACGTGCCACAAGATTATGGTCTCTTTCCGCACCTCACGGTTCGCCAGAATCTCGAGTTTGCTGTACGCTGCTCACCGGTTTCAGCCTCTCGCCTTGAACGACGTGAGCAGGTAGAGGCCATCCTGAAGGATCTCAAGCTCAGTTCGCTCGCAGAACGCCGAGCTACCGCACTTTCGGGAGGAGAAAAGCAACGTGTGGCGCTGGGGCGGGCACTCGCGAGCAGGCCAAGAGTTCTGTTGTTGGATGAGCCGCTTGCAGCGCTCGACGCGCAAGCGCGGCATGAGGTACGGCTGTTTCTCGCAGAGTACCTCGAAACACTGCAACTGCCGACGCTTATCGTTACCCACGATCCCACGGATGCTCAGGTCCTAGGGAAACGTGTTGCGGTGATTGAAGCCGGCAGCTGTTCGCGTTCCTTAACGTGGGCAGAGTTCTGCCAAGCGCCCAGCTCACGTTTTGTGAGTGAGTTTGTGGGGCGAGAGCACTAAGGTTTGCGGGCGTGGCTAACACTCAGCTGGAAACCCCTGGATGCCCGTGAATTCCGATTTTCTTGCCGGCGTGTTGGTGGCTTGGACCATCGCGCAGGTGGCACTCGGGATATTTTTTGTGCTCGCGGAGCGCGTGGGTCGTCGCCCAAGCGAGTACTTGTTGTTCGGAGTCCTTTGCTTTCTTCTCGCGATCATTACTGGAAGCCTTGCTCAGCTGTATGCGGCTGGTAGTTTTGAGGAGCTAGGGCCCATCCGGCTTGCAAATTCCGCTGCCATTTTGGCCGGGCCGGTCAATCTTCACTTTGTCTACTGGTACGCGGCTGCGCGTCGCCCGCAGGGTTTGCTGTGGTCGCTGTATGTTCCAGCGTTGGTGTTGGAGATCGCCAATCTCACGATATGGTGGGGGGCAAATGCTTGGGTACCCATTGAAGTCGGAATTCTGCACGGTATCGGTAGCTCAACCTTAGCGTCCGCTCCGTGCGCCTATTTCTCATCACTGCTCTGGGTCGGTCAGTTATTGTTGGCGGGTTGGCTTTTGCTCGCACGTGTTCGAAAGGGAGATCGTGAAGCTCTGAGCGCTTTTATCGGGATTGCTGTGCTTCTAGCGGCCGTCACTAACGATGCTGGCCTCGTTTCAGGCCTGCTGCGCAACTCCCTGTATCTCGTCCCTCATGCCTTCCTCGCCTACGGTTTCGGTGTCGCAACCACGCTTTTATTTCGTTACCAAGCGACCTCGGGCGCGCTTGAGCAGAGCGTGGTTCAGCTCGAAAATAGCTCTCGAGAGCTTCGGCGTTCCCACGAAGATTTGAAAATTGTCCAAGCTGAGCTGATCAAGAAACAACAGCTCGCTGCTGTTGGCGAATTGGCCGCAGTGATTGCCCACGAGGTCCGGAATCCGCTCGCGATTATTGTGAACGCAGTGGCTGCCCTGCGGCGCCAACGCGTCACGGAGGAGGACCGCTTAACGTTGCTTGGCATCGTTGAGGAAGAAACCGCCCGATTGAATCGTTTGGTGACCGACCTCTTGCGGTATTCGCGGCCGATGACACTCAAGAGGGCACCAATATTGCTGGGTGATATGGCCCGACGGGTGCCGGCGATGGACCAATACGATTGCTCCATTGAGTTTAAGATTGCAGCTGATCCGGAGCTCGAAACGATTTGGGTGGATCCCACGTTATTTCGCGTGGTGTTCGATAACCTAGTGGATAACGCCTGCCAGTCTATGCCAAACGGAGGCAATGTGCTCGTCAACGTAACCCGTCACAACGAACGCGAAAAGGCCTTTGTGAGGATCGAGATCAGCGACACGGGGCGTGGCATGGAGGCGGATACGCTGCGTCGTGCACGCGATCCCTTCTTCACCACCCGCCCGAGCGGAACCGGCCTCGGCCTACCCATCGTGCAACGTATCATTGAAGCCCATGGAGGTGAGATTACGCTTGAAAGCGAGCCCAGCCGTGGCACCACCGTCACACTTCTGATTCCGCTCGGCGAGCCCGCCGGCCCCGACGGCAGTCTGCGGCTTGGAGGCTTATGACCAACACCCGTGATGACATTGTTCAGCTGGATAAACGTTACCTTTGGCACCCGTACACACCGATGCAGGAGTACATCGAGCACGGCGACCCGTTAGTGATCGCGCGTGCTCACGGGAGCCGCTTGTTCGATCAGGATGGGCGTTCCTATCTGGACGGTAATTCATCGTGGTGGACGGCGCTGCTCGGCCATCAGCATCCAAGGCTGATCGCTGCCTTAAAGGCCCAGGCTGATATCTTGTGTCATGCTGCGTTCGGGGGAATTACGCATGAGCCTGCGGCGCGTCTGGGCAAGGAGCTCGTAGCTGTCGCTCCGGCGGGGCTGTCGCGGGTGCTCTTCAGCGACAATGGTTCAACGGCGATCGAAGCTGCGATCAAGATTGCCCTGAAATTTTGGGGACAAAATGGCAAACCTCGGCGTCGCCGGTTCGTCGCGTTGGACGACGCCTTCCACGGCGAGACGCTGGGCGTGACGGCGCTTTCTGGGGTGGAAGTGTTTCGTCGACCGTTCGCGGACGTGCTGATGGAATGCGTTCATGTCCCAGTCGGTCAGGATGGCTACGAGCGAGCATTTGCTGCCACGGAGCGCCTCTTGCGCGAAGGCGCCGACGAGATTGCCGCTGTCGTCGTTGAGCCTATGCTGCAGGGAACAGGCGGCATGCGTGTCTATTCGGCGGAGTATCTGCGGCAGCTGCGTGAGCTCACCCAGGAGCTGGACATTCTGTTAGTCGCCGATGAAGTCTTCACAGGCTACGGCCGGACGGGCCCGATGTGGGCCTGCGCACACGCTGGGATCGCTCCAGATATCCTGTGCACCGCGAAGGGTTTCAGCGGTGGCCTGTTGCCCATGGCGGCAACGCTGGCTTCAGAGCGAATTTTTGATGGGTTTTTGGGCGATCCCAGTCGTGCCCTGCATTATGGACATACGTACTGTGGCAATCCGCTGGGCGCGCGGGTCGCGCTCGAAGTGCTGGCGGTCTACAAGGACGAGCAGATCTTGGATAAAGCTGCGCCCAAGGCTGAGAAGTTAACTCGCGCGGTAGAGGCACTCGCAGGGCTTCCCGGAGTGAAGAGTGTTCGAAGTCTCGGGATGTTAGGAGCTGTGGAGCTCGAAACTGGGGCGAGTGGTTACCTCGGGCGTGCTGGTTGGCGGGTTTATGAAGAGGCCAAGAGGCGAGGGGCGTACCTGCGCCCCTTGGGTAGTGTCGTCTACACGGCGCCGGCGCTGAATATCCCTGACGCGGATCTCGATGAGCTGCTCTTCATCTTCAGCGAATCTATTCGCACGGTCTTAACCGGGTGAGCTAATCGCCCTTGACCGTGGGATCACTCGGCGCCTATTGGGGGCTCCATGGCCCAGCGAAAGCGTTACGTGTTCGTGTGCGTCAATCGACGACCGGATGGCACACCTAAAGGCTCGTGTGCGACTCAAGGTAGCGAAGAACTCCTGCTTCAGCTCAAAACACGCCTGAAGGAGAAGAAGCTCGCTGAGCTCGAAGTTCGAGCGTGCAGCGCGAGTTGTTTAGATGCCTGTTGGGTGGGTCCGTGCATTGCCGTCGAGCCCGATAACTATTTCTATGGGCACGTGCAGCTCACCGACATTCCAGAAATCATCGACGCGTGGGAAAACGGTAGGCGCGTTGAACGCCTCGTGCTTTCGGAGTCGGACTACGTGATACCCAAGGAGCTGAAGCGGCTCGAAGAAGAGCTCGCACGCGCCAAAGGTGGCGCATGAAACGTTTCGAACCTGCCGCTTCGTTGCTCGTGATCGTTGATATCCAAGAACGGCTTTCGCAAGTCATGCCAGAAGCTCGCCTAGCTGATGTGAAGCGTGCCGCGGAGATCTTGCTAGAGGCGGCTCAGCTCTGGGAAATGCCGGTGCTGCTCACCGAACAGTATCCGAAGGGGTTGGGGCCCACCATCGCCAGCATTGCGGAGCGCCTACAAAATCAAGCGTTCCAACGGATCGAGAAGCTCGAGTTCAGCGCCTGCGGCTCCGCTGAGTTCACACAACACTTGGCAGCGCTGCCTCAGAAATCTTGCGTTGTGATCGGCATGGAGGCTCACGTTTGCATTTTCCAGACGGTTCGCGATCTGGTGCAATTAGATTACCGAGTGTGGGTGCCCGTCGATGGCGTGGTGTCGCGCCGGGACGACCACGGTGAAGCCGGCCTTCGCCTGTGTGAGGCAGCCGGTGCAACGCTCACCACCACGGAAACGTTAGTCTTCGATGGCCTAGTCCGTGCGGGTACGCCAGAATTTCGGCGGCTCTCTGCGCTGATCCGCTAGTCATTCTCGCGCATTTCAGTGAGAGACGGCTGAGGCGGGCGGGGCCAAGAATTATCGGGTGCCGCCCCAAAGTTTGCCGTGGTAATGACGCAGCATGAAACCAGAGGCAATCACCTATTTTGTCTGCCCAGAATGCCACGGGGACCTCAAGCTCCACGCGCAAGAATCAGTTGAGATCATCGACGGGGAGTTGGAATGCCCCGCTTGTGCTCACCGCTATCCTATCAAACGCGGCGTCCCGCGATTCGCGGGTGAAAACGAGGCCTATACGGACACTTTTGGTAGGCAATGGAACCGCTGGGACCGACCCCAACACGATAGCCTGAACGGGACCTCTATCTATCGCGATCGCATGCAGCGCTACACGGGTTGGACACCAGAATCGTTCACTGATCAGGTCGTCGTGGATGCGGGTTGTGGCGCTGGAGCGTATCTGGATGTGGTTGAGCGGCGTGCCCGTGCGGTGATTGGGTTTGACCTTTCGTCGGCCATTGATGCCGCGTATCGGCTCCACGGGGCTCGCCCGAATGTTCACCTCGCCCAAGGCGATATCTTCAAGCCACCGGTGCGCCCCGCCATTGCAGACCGTCTCTATACGTTCGGTGTCGTGCAGCACACTCCAGATCCGGAACGCGCTTTTCGTTCGTTGATGCCGCTTGTTCGGCCCGGAGGTGAGATCGGGGTATGGGTGTACCGTCGCACGCTCATTCCACAGCCCGTGTATCTGATGAGAATGTTCACCAGGCGCTTGGAAGAGCCACATGCCACTCGCTTTATCGAATGGTACGTGCCGCGCGCGCTGCGTTTGAGTGGGCTACTCGGTAGCATCCCAAAGATCGGATCCAAGCTGCGTCGCCTGGTTCCTGTCGCCGATTACCGTGAGCGGCTGCCCTCCCTCACGCCAGCTCAACAACTTGAATGGGCACTCATGGACACGCACGACGGCTTAATCACGCGCTACACGTTCCCGCAACGCTGGTCCGATTTGGAGCGCTGGATGGAAGGCTGCGTGGACATTCGAAAGCCCGACAAGCGGGAAACAGCCGCTGTAGGCAGCGTTCCTCTACCCCAGATGCCAGGCTTTGGCGAAAAGCTCGCGACGGGCGCGTAGAAGGAAGTTCGGGAAGGACGCTTAAGGAGCACGGCCCTGCGCAACCGGCGGACCCGTCGGGACGGTAAGAATTTTGAACGCGCGTTAGAGCGCAGGTTTCGCGTCAGGCACTGTGCATGTGTAGTCGCGGCCGTTTTGTTCGCCGAAACCGATACAGCTAGCAGCATCGCCGCCTTGATGGCAACCGATGCACGCTGGGGTCGCACCTTCTGAGGTGATTTGTCCATTGGCTTTCACTTCCTGCCAATGCCAGTCCGCGTGCTCCGGATCGAAGCCCTTCTCTTTTTTCATGGCAACCCAACGCTCAATCTGGCCCGAGTCACACACCGAGCCTAGATACACTTCCTTCACAACAACAACCCCATCCGGCAAGCGCTGAATCGCAGGTGTGGTCTGCCAAAGCGCTGTGAACTCGGAAACGCCATCCTTCGACACCCAAACCGAAAAGGCATTCAACCCAGAATGTTCTCCCGGTGAGCGGCAGGCACGTACCGATTCGTAGGCCAACGGAAGATGGGTATCAAAGATCAGCGGGGTAGGTTGTTTGGTGGGGTGAATCTCGTCGCCGCACGCCACCGTAACGACCCCGCACAGGACGCTCATCGACACGCCTAACGCACGGTATTTCATTACTTTTCAAGCACAACCCGACGAATGCAGTTGTTACGAGTATCCGCGATGTACAGGCTGCCTTTGCCATCGAGCGCCACGCCGTAGGGAGTGCGCAGCCGTGAGTCTGTCGCCAATCCGCCGTCACCCGAGTAACCCGGTGACCCGCAGCGACCCGCCACTGTCGAAATGATCCCATCCGGTGTGATGCGTCGCACGCAACTGTTCGAGCGATCAGCGACGTAGAGCGTGCCATCGTCTGCGACGGCAATATCCGTGGGGGATGAGAACTCTGCCGCGGTGGCCGGCCCGCCATCGCCACCGATGCCAACTTCGCCGGTACCCGCGATGGTGGTCATAATTTCTTCGAGTGGATCGCCGTCCCCGAGGATGCCATCCGATCCGGGGGTCACCTTGCGGATCACGTTGTTCCCAGTATCGGCGATGTACAGATTTCCATGTTGATCGATCGCGATCTTGCCCTGTGGATCAGTGCCCTGGCCTAAATCATTGGCGATCAGCGCCTGTGTCGCCGGCCCAGCGTCACCTGCATAACCGCGAGCTAACGGACAGCCAAATCCAGCCGTTCCCGGACAATGGCCTGCCACGGTCTTGATGAGTCCGTCCGTCGCACCGATCCGCCGGATCACTTGGTTGGCTTGATCAGCGATAAAGAGGTTGCCGGCTTGGTCGAAGGCCACGCTCGAAGGCAGGTCGAACGAAACTTGATCCTTGCCCGTTGCGTCACGACACGGAAGCCCGTCTCCTTCAAACTTTCGGGATCCAGTGCCGCAAATGTCCTCTGCCAGGTGGGTCCTGAAATCCAACCTCTTCAGCTTGGCGTTATGCCAAGCTGCCACCACAAGCCTGCCGCTGCCGTCAAAAGTTACGTCGGTAGGATGATTCACCTCGGCGGCGGTTGCTGGGCATTTGCCGTCGACAGGCTCTGTTTCACACGCATCGCCCTCTTTTCCTGTCCCCATCACGAACGCAAGCGTACCGTCGGGTTCTACGGAACGGAGCTTGTGCCCATTCCAATCGATCACGAATGGCTGCCCGCCCGGCGAAAATGCCACATCCAACGGCGAGTCGAGACGCGCCAAAAGGACTGGTATCGGCGCATCCACCGATCCGTCAGCATCGGCATCCACCGCATCCGTTGCTTTTTCGCCGGTACCCACCACGGTCCCGATTTGTCCCAGGCCGAGTTGAATCGGTCGAGGGATAGACTCAGGGACACCATCTCCACCCGTGCAGGCCACGCTGAGGCTCGTACAGAAGAGTAACAGAGTTGGCAAAATGGAGCGGCTCATGCTCGGGGATCTCCGTTCAATGCGCGATGCGACGGATGCGGTTATTCAGGGTGTCCACCACGAACAAATCACCCGTTTGATCGAAGGCGAGTCCATAGGGCCGACGAAGTTGGGCCTTGCTTGCGGGCCCATTATCGCCTGAGAATCCGGCCTTACCGGTGCCCGCAAACGTTTCAATGCTGTTCTTAGTGAGATCAACGCGCCTGACGACGTTGTTCTCGGTGTCGGCAATATACAGCAATCCGTCGGGTCCAAACTCGATATCGAACGGCTGGCGAAGTTGAGCCAGCGTGGCGGAAGCGCCGTCGCCCGCGTACCCCGCCGTTCCAAGAGTGCCTGCAACCGTGGAGATGATTTCGTCGGGAGCCCCTGTGATCACGCCGTCCGCGCCCGCAGTCACCTTGCGAATCGCATGATGGAAGGTGTCCGCAATGTAGAGGTTGCCGGCCTGATCGAGGGCGAGCGCGCCACCTGGCGGCGGATTGTCGGCCCCGGAGAGTTCTTCGGTAGTCGTTAGGTTGAGAAGGGCTGTGGTCGCCGTAATTCCGTCCGCGTTCATGCCCAGAGTGCTGCCTGCGACGCTGCTAATGGTGTGTAAGGCGTCCGTGTCGATGCGGCGCACGCGATTGTTTCTTTGGTCCGCGATCAGCAGGCTGCCGTCAGACTGGAGCACTACGGAGGCCGGGAAATTCAAGGGTGCTTTGGCAGCGGGGCTACCGTCACCGGGAGCAGGTGGAGTCGGCGGTACGGTGACAGGCGGTGCTGGTGGTGCGGCGGGGCCGGGCTTTTGCAAACCCGCCAAGACCGTCACGCCGTGAGTGCCGCTGTTGTAGTTTTCAATCTTGTGGTCGTGCCACGCCGCTAGATAGAAAGAGCCATCCGCGGAGAAAGCAAGATCCATGGGGTGATTGAGATTCAAGCTATCGCCCGCGATTTCGCCGCTGAGCGGCACCTGGCAGTTCTCGGTATCGCCTGGGATCTGGCACGGCCAATCTCCCGGCTCACCTGTACCGACCACGTTCTCGAACGTGCCCGTAGCGGTGACGCGGCGAACACAGTGATTGTTCCAGTCGACGACGTACGCCGTGTCATCGAGCGGTGAAAACACCATTTCCATTGGCTGATTGAGCCAGCTTTCGAGCCTATCTCGCCCGTCTCCGTTGCTGCCTTGCACGCCGTTTCCCGCCCAGGTTTGGATCTCGCCCGACGCTAAAACGTGAGGCACGGAAGCTCCTCCAGGTCCGTCGCTGCACCCCGTGGCGGTAAGCGCCAAAATCAGCACGGCGGCGGGCGCCCACGCGCCTGGTGCTAGAGGTTCACGCCTAGGCATCTTGGTGTCGGCGTCTACCGAGGGCCAGAGCGCCGAGTGCCAGCAGGAAACCTGTAGTGCCGAAACCACCACGCCTCATCCCTACGGCGCATCCTCCGCTGCTCATTTCATCTGAAGCGGGCGCAGGCGAGACTTGAGCTTGCCCAATCTTGGGGACCACGGGAAGTGAGGGTACACTAGAACCGACTGGCTGACAGGTGACTTTCGTGGAGCTGCTGCCGGTGGCCTGATTGTACACCTGTTCGGCGCTGGCGCCGTACCCTCCCTCGCACTGGCAGGTGGGGTTGCCGTTGATGGGAATACACTGACCATGGCCACCACAGCTAAACCCCTCGCAAGCGGCTTGAAGAAGCGGTGCCGAAGCTCCCGCCGAGCCAACGTCGAGATTGGACGTCACAGGTTCACAGTACATAGAAGGCTGCCCGCCTGCGGTCGTCGTGACTCGCGCCGTGGCACTTCCTGAACAGACACACGCAGCTTGGGCGGTCGCCGCGGCCGCCGCTCCCAGGGCTGCCTGGGTGAGCGTTGGCACGCAAACACCGCTCCGCCCGCAGTACGTGAACATGCAGGGTTGGGGAGTAGGTGTCGACGTTCCACATTGGTTATAGTTGAAGTTGGGATCGGTGAGATCATGGATGTTGTTCACGTCCGTTGTGTCGCTCGCGGGCATGAACATTGGATCTACCGTCATCTCCTCGGCGCTCATCCGCGCGTACATCCGGGTGATGTATGGAAACTGCTGGAGCAACGGCAAGAGCGCGTCCTTGGCCTTTTGCGCTTCCGGAGTCGGGGCTCCCTGGCTCTCAACCTGCATCGCGAGATCAGCAGTCGACTTGGCATACTCGGTAACGAAAGCCTGACCTCCAACTTTATCGGACTCACGCGAGACGACGGTGAGGTAGTTGTTCTGAAAGCCGTATTGGTCAAACTCGATCAAACTGTCGGCAATCTTCAAATCAACGAAATTTTCTGGGGCCCAGCGCCGATTCGAAAGCACCCAGGTTACGATTCCCATTTCCGGCTGCGCCGCGATCGCGGTCAGGCGAATGGGTATCATGGGTTTGTCGCCATCGTATGTCATTCCGAGCGGCTGAATGTCGGACGTGGCCTTGTCTGCTTGGAGCCGGAGCGCCACAAAGTGCATCCCACCTTCCACGTAAGGCTGGAGAAACGGAATCATGGCATCCGTGATGCGGTAGCCGTTCGTTCGCAGCCACTGCACCAGCACGACGGCACTCGTGCCTTCAAGCGTCACGGTCTCATACGGACCCACGAGCTGCTTAGCCAGCACCGTCACGCCGTTGCCTGCCGCTGCGGTCGGCGCTCCGAGGCCGCCGTTGGCATCAAAGTTTCGTGCGCAACTATTTTTCGAGTAGCGCGGCTGCGTTCCGTTATCGAGCGCTTGCAACGCCAGGTTCGGAAAATCAGCGGTGAGCTGGGGAATGCCTGGAACTGGAACAATCCAAGCGAAAGCGTCTTTGTCGCCCACATATTGGATCTGCACGTAGGCCGTGACAGTGTGGTTGGGGTTGACAGTGAAGAGTATGTGTTCAGCCGTTTGATCGACCGGGGAGCTTGAACAGAAAAAGCCTCCGCAAGCGCTCGCTTCTCGTGGTGCTACGGACAGCGTCAAGGCTGCCAAGGCCGTGGCAGCAAGCCAGGGCGAGCGCAATTTGTCGGTGAAGTGGCTCATTGAGTTTCTCCGGGTGCGTCGGTTTTAGGGTTAACCCAAGGTAGCAAACTGCGTGCCCCAATAAATCTAGGGCTTTCCTCGGCAAATGGACAGACTCAGCCGTCCGCTCATGGCACAACTTGGCGCAGTCCAGGACATCCAAGGCAGACTATGGCGGACGTCGTCATTCTGACTGACAGATTGACAATATGACATCAGTTTGACGAAATGCGTCCAAGAAGACATATTGGCGGAGATGAACGATCCTTTGCTGAACGTCGACAGTTCACCCGAAAATGCCGCACCAGGTAGCGGAACCTCGGGCTCGCCCGAAGTGAGCTTGCTCGTTGTCGACGATGAGGCCAGCAATTTGCTCTCCTTGGAGAAGATCTTTCAGCGCGAGAACATGCGTGTGTTCTCCGCGGAGAATGCCAAGAGTGCCTTGGAGATACTGCGCAAGCATCGTATTCAGGTAGTGCTCACGGATTTGATGATGCCGGGTGTGAGCGGGGTTGAGCTGTTGCGCGGCGTGAAAGAAATTTCGCCCGACACCGAGGTGGTGCTGATGACGGCCTACGGCAATGTGGAGACGGCAGTGCAAGCCATGCGCTTAGGCGCGTTTGATTTCGTCGAGAAGCCCCTGAAGCGGATGACGATCGTGAAGAGCATTCGCATGGCCGCAGAACGGCAATCCCTCGTGATCGAGAATCGTTCGTTACGCCGCGAGTTGGAGTTGCTAACAACGCGTGAGATCATCGGCCAGAGCGGAGCGCTGCGGCAC
The DNA here is from genome assembly GCA_038246305.1 of Polyangiales bacterium. Lineage (GTDB taxonomy): Bacteria > Myxococcota_A > Polyangia > Polyangiales > Polyangiaceae > JBBRRP01. The sequence goes on from JBBRRP010000023.1 coordinate 52,234, forward strand.
GTGCTGGATGTGGCGACGCAAGCTGCGCCGTCGAGTGCTACAGTGCTGATTTTGGGTGAGAGTGGCACGGGCAAGGAGCTGATTGCGCGCTATGTGCACAGCAAAAGCTCGCGAGCTTCTGGGCCGTTCGTGGCGGTCAACTGCGCCGCGATCCCTGAGAGCATTTTGGAGGCCGAGCTGTTTGGGCATGAGCGTGGGGCATTCACCGGAGCGATCGCTAAGCGCGAGGGTCGCTTTGCCAAAGCCAAGGGAGGCACGCTGTTCCTAGATGAAATTGGCGAATTGAGTCCGGCTGTGCAGGTGAAGATCCTGCGTGTCTTGCAAGAGGGTGAATATGAACCGGTAGGTGGCAACTCGATCAAAGCCGATGTGCGGATTGTCGCCGCCACGAATCGGGATCTCGACGTGGAGGTTGAGGCCGGAAGGTTTCGAGAGGATCTCTTTTATCGCTTGAATGTAATCGCGGTCACCGCACCGCCGCTCCGAACACGGCGCGAAGACATCCCGTTGCTCGTGGATCATTTTATCGGAGTTTACTGTCGCAAGAACAACCGGAATCGGTTGCAGGTGGAGCCAGAGGTCATGGCCAAACTCATGGATTACTCTTGGCCGGGCAACGTCAGGGAGTTGGAAAATATCGTGGAGCGTGCCGCGGTGCTCTGCCGCAGCGACAATTGGGCAGTCGGTGATTTGCCTCAGTCCGTCGCACGAGCGACCGACAATCGAGCCAGCGCTCTCGCGTTTGAACTGGGCACCCCGTTGGCGGAGGTGGAGCAGCGCCTGATCCGGGAAACCCTTCGTTCGACCAATGGAGACAAATCGCTTGCGGCACAGTTGCTCGGGATCTCCGCGCGGACGATTTACCGAAAGCTCGACGAATCTCCGTAGAAACGCCGATAGCGACGGGCTCATCTGCGCACGGGCCAGCAGCTTCGGGGTTATGATCTGCTCCATCGAAGCCCCCGGGCTGCGCACGCATTCTTGCCAATCTGTCACCTGGGCGGGCTGCGGCTCCATTCGAGTGTCAGGTTGACGAAGCACCCCGCCCGTGCGGACCCATAAATCCGCGAAAACAATGGGAGTTTCGGGCTGGACCGTTGGCACGACTCTCGCTATTCAGCGGCTTAGGTAATTCGTGGCCATCGACGCACTTCTCCGGAAATACTTCACGCTCGTGGTGCTCGCGCTGATTGGCGCGGTGGCGTGTCTGCAGGGCTCTGGCGTGGCGCAGTTAGCGAGCGTTGGGTTGATCGGCAAGGATGAAGTGTCGATGCCACTGCTAGCAGCGACGGGCAGTTCTTCTTTGCTGCGTTCCCCGCGTTCGAGCGCGCAGCCGCTCTTAGATCGCAATCCCTTCGATTCGGTGACAGGTCCACTTAAGCCGAAACCTGTGGCGGCAGTCGTCACCACGCCGCAGGCAGCGACCGTTACCGATCCGTTGAGCGCTCCGGCGTGTGAGGGCGTGCAGGTGCTGATTGTTACCGAGTCCCCGGATCCCACGTGGTCCCTGGCGGCGCTCCGAGGGTCAGGCGATACAGCTTCCAAGCTCTATCGGGTGGGTGATTCCGTCGGAGACAAGAAGGTCGCGTTCATTGGGTTTAATCCACTTCGGGCTAGCCCCTCCGTTTGGTTCGAATCCGGGGCCAGTGTTTGCCAGGTGATGATGTTCGGAGCAGCACCGCCTGTCGCAGCTGCTGCCGCCACGCCCGTGCCCCAGCCGGGAATGCAACCGCCTCCGGCAATGGGTCAGGCTCCGGAGGTCCCGTCAGATATTGCTAGCAAGATCAAGCGCATCAGCGACAGCGAATATCAGGTGGACCGCTCGGTAGTGGATAAGATCTTGGAGAACCAAGCAGAACTCATGAAGTCCGCTCGAATCGTGCCGGAGCAGCGCGACGGAAAGATGGTGGGTATCCGCCTGTTTGGTATTCGCCCTACGGCACTGCTCGGAGTGCTCGGTTTGCAAAATGGCGATCGCCTGGAGCAGATCAATGGATTCGATATGGCCAGTCCAGAGAAAGCTCTGGAGGCGTATGCGCGCTTGCGCACAGCCAGCAATCTCACAGTGAAAGTAACTCGTCGAGGCCAGCCCTTGAACATCGACTACCGAATCAAATAGCCATGTTGAAAAAGCAATTTACCCTGTTGAGTTTAGTTGGGATTCCGGCGCTGATGTTCGCAAGTTCGAGTGCCGCGCAACCTGCGGAGGCGCCCGGCGCCGTGGTGCCGCCGCCAGCAACGATGGACAAGATCGCCAAGGCGGCGGATGTGCCGTATCGGCCGAAGCCCGGCGGGCAGCTGGTCAAATTCAATCTGGAAGAGGCCGATTTGGCCGAGCTCGTGCAGTACATCAGCGTGCTCACCGGGCGGCGCTTTATCGTCAATCCCAAGCTCCGTACGATCAAGGCCACGGTCACGTCGCCCGCGCCGGTCACGTTGGAAGAGGCGTATCAGGTCTTCCTATCGATTCTAGACATCAACGGCATGACGGTGATCCCGCGCGGCCGGTTTCTGAAGATCGTCGATAGTGGCGGTATTACGTCTCAGCCCACGCCGGTGATCGCACGCGGAGCACCTGTCCCCGAGTCCGACTCCTATGTCACCCGCTTGTATCGGCTAGCACATATTTCCCCGGATGAAGCGGTGAAGGTGCTCTCCAAATTCAAGAGCAAAGAGGGCGACATCTCGACGTACACGCCCGGTAATCTCCTGATCATCACGGACACGGGCACGCAGATCGCGCGCTTGGTGCGATTGTTGGAAGAGGTAGATGTGGGCGGTGCGGGCCAGCAAATGTGGATCCAGCCCGTGAATGGAGATGCGGCCGACCTTGCGAAACGGGTGAATGAACTTTTCAATGTGGGCAAGGATCCGAACGCTCCGCTCAGCAAGGTTGTCGCCGATGGGAAGTCCAATTCGCTGATCATTGTGGGTACGAATGATAGCTATTTGCGGCTGTTGGAGTTGCTCAAGCGCCTCGACGAAAAGAAGGCTGGCATGCTGGGGCGAGTGCGCGTCGTACCGGTAGAACACGCTGTTGCTCAGGAATTAGCGACCACATTGACTCAAATGCTCGCGTCTTCGGCCAAGGACGCCGCAACTGATGGTGGTGGCATGTTTGAAGGGCCAGTCAAAGTGACTGCCGACGTGCCCACCAATTCGTTAGTGGTTACTTCTTCGGGCCGCGATTACGCCACGTTGCGCGGAGTGCTGGATCAGCTCGATCGGGCGCGGCGACAGGTTTATATCGAAGCGGTGATCATGGATCTCTCTGTTTCGGATTCGTCGACGCTCGGGGTGGCCTTTCATGGTGGCAAGCAATTCGGTGATGCCAGTGCCGTGGGGAACAGCACATTGCTGGGTGGCTTCAACGCAGGCCAGTCGGTGGCGTTCCCGAGTGCCGATGCCCTGACAGGTTTTGCGCTGGGTTTGAAAGGCCCAGATATTCCAGGGTTTAAGCTGAACGGCGTGAGCATTCCCTCGTTCGGGGTGGTGCTTCAAGCTATCGCTTCGAGCGGCAAATCGAACATTCTCGCGGCGCCGCACATTATTGCCACGGACAACGTGCAAGCTGAGATCAACATTGGTGAGAACATCCCGTTGCAGCAAAACGTTGGGGGCTCGGCTCTTTCCTCCTTGGCTGGGGGGGCGGCGGCAGGAGCCCAAGGTGCCAACACCGCTGCGCTGCTAGGAGCGCTCGGGGGCGGCGGCTTCAGCTCACCCAGGCAGGATGTGGGTAACCGAATTCGGATCACTCCGCACATCAATGAATCCAACCAGGTTCGACTTGAAATCGATCAGGAAAGTAGCGCGGCCGGCGCGGCATCCGGCACGCTCGGCGCTGTGTCCATCACGAAGCGCACGGCGCAGACCACCCTGGTTGTCGACGATCAGCAGACGGTGGTGATTGGCGGTCTCACCCGCGACGAACTGGTCACGTCACGAGAGAAAGTGCCCGTTCTCGGGGATATTCCCGTGTTGGGGGCGCTTTTTCGGCGCACTCAGACGCGCAAAGCCAAAACGAACTTGTTGCTCATCCTGACGCCCTACGTGATTCGCAGCCAGGACGACTTGCGGAAGATTTTTGAACGCAAGATGCAGGAGCGTCAAGAATTTCTGGATCGCAATTTCGTGTTTTCAGGCGAAGATTGGAAGGCCCCGAGGGATTACTCGCGGAGCAACGGACTGATTGAGGATGTTCGCCAGTCCACCTTCGAAATGGCGGAGGCAGCTCGGCTGGAAGCGGAGAGCCAACCGAGCCTTCCCGACAAGCACTTGCCGCGATCGCCGATTGATTTGCCATCTGAACCCCCCACTGGTGGAGCCGTTGCACCCGCGGTTCCGGTGCCGGCGCCACCGGCCCCTGCAACAGAGAACAGTGCGCCTGTTGTTCCGGGATCTTCAGGAGCTGCTCACGCGAGTTCAGACAGCGAGCCAGCTGGGCCGCTTCACTTAGTGCGCATGGCGCGGAACGTCGACTCGGGTCAGAACGTGGACGCGGGTCAGTAACATGCAGGAGCAGCGCGTTCTCGGTGAGATTTTGGTTCGGCATGGTGTGCTCTCAAGCGATGCTATGGAGCCGCTTTACGCCCAGCA
>JBBRRP010000024.1:0-56781 GCA_038246305.1 Polyangiales bacterium
CGATGACAACGGAGACGGTGGAGACGCCTGTGCCGGAGCCACTGCGGGGTTGCCCAAAGTGTGGCAAGAACGAGCTACAGCAGATTGCGTCACCCAAACCTACGACGATTGTTGACTACGTGCGTGCTGCCCCGCAAACCGCGCCGCTGACAAGCCGCTCTCTCGCCACTTTGCCAACCACTTCTCTTGCTCTGATTTCGAATAGCCCTGTCTATTTGCCATCCCCTACAATTACGCGATTCTGGATCATCCCAGAGATAGGCACTCGGTAGATGGCTTACTTTGGTGTTTCGAGCGATATCACGCCAGTAGCCGCAGCCTTCCCATGAGCAACAGCGTTTGAGAAAATATTGGCACAGGCTTCGCGAGTTTCTGCCCGCGAAGCCTGTGCCTGCCTCGCACAAGATTGCGGATGATTGGGTCGCGATGATCAAGCAGGACAGCGCCGCTTCGAAAAGCCAACACATCCGTAAGCCGAAAAGGAGGACCTCGATGTGCCCCTGAGCGACTCACGCCCTTCAGTCCCATCACCTTGTCCTTGGCGACGTAGAAGTCTATAGGGACCGCAAATGATCCAAGCGAGCACCCGTTTACGCAAGCAGACTAAGTTCTGGCTGATGCTTGGGGGACTCGGGTTTCTTGTTCGAGTGTTGGTCTGGGGTTGTTCAGAGGGATCCAACGATATCCGCGCTTGGTACAGGTTCGGTAGTTTCATAGCTGCACATGGGCTGGGGCCGATGTACGTGGCCGACAGGGCCTTCAACCATCCTCCCTTGATGGGATACTACGCAGCGCTGGTTTCCCGGCTCTCCGAGCACATACACTTTCTCACCTTCGCACAAATCTTTAAGATCCCCTGTCTCGTTGCTGAGCTCCTGACCGCTTGGCTGCTGTTTCGCCGGTGGAGCGACGTCGGCTCCCCATTGTCCGGAAGTAAGGCGTTCGCTGCTTACGGGTTGGCAGTCAACTGCATCTTAGTGAGTGCTTACCACGGCAACACGGATGCGCTCTATTTTTGTCTTGCATTGGCTGCGGTCTATCTCATGGAGATCCGTTCGATGCCGTTCTTGGCGGGCCTGGCACTGGGTGCCGCTCTCAACGTCAAGCTGATTCCGGTGATATTAGTCCTGCCATTGGCAACGCGCACTCGAACTCTGCCGGGTTTTTTTCGCTACGCCTTGGGTGGCCTCGTCGGTTTGCTCCCTTTCGTCGTGATGCTGCTCGCTTTCAGCACGGCGGAGCGCGCAGCCTTTGTCTTAAACGCGCTTGAATACAAATCCAATATTGAGCACTGGGGGCTCGAGCTAGTATCGCTCTCGCTGAGCCAAGGGCTTTCCACTCTTCCAAAGGCAGCTCATCAGTTTGGGATAGCTCAGCATTGGTATTTCCTACACGGCAGTTCAGTGATTCTGGTGCTATCCGGAGTAGTTTCGCTTTGGCAGCTGGTCGCCCCGCGGTTTCGCTTCAATGGCTTTGAACTTTGGGCCTTGATGGCCAGCCTATTTCTCGTTGCCGCCTCCGGCTTTGGGGTCCAATACACTGGTATTATCAGCGCAGCGCTGCTGGCGTGCCGCATTCGAGCGGGGGCTATCGTATCGACCGCGTGCGGTCTGTTCATCGCGTTGCTGTATTTGCAATTCGTGACAACCTGGTCGCCGGTCTTCTCGAATCATTACCCAATCCCGCTGGAGATGGCGGCCGCCTCGATCTTTGCCTGGGGCGCTGTCGCCGTGGCGGCACTGCGAGTGCTGGGAATGCCCTGGAGCAGGTACATTCGACGCTAGCATTGCCCTTCGAGGCGTGCCCCCCATCCAAGATCCCCGTTTCGTCAACGCTCCAAGCGCATCAAGGGTTCCGAACGTGCCTACACCCGACTAGCTTTGGGTCCGAATGACTCGGCTTGCCGCTCGCCTAACTAGGTCTGGAACAACGGCGCCGCAAGTCTCAACGCTCCGCACGGTGCTGGTGTTCATCTTATGGCTCTTGGTGGTCGAGGCCTTCTACGTTTTCATCGTCTCGGCAGGCCACATTAGCAAGTGGCCAACCTACCAAAATTATTATGATTTGCAGGCTGAAGGGTTTCGTGCGGGGCATCTGCACCTCTCGCGGGAACCCGCCGCGGCACTCCTGGCTAAAGCCCATCCGCTGGCTCGCGAGAATGGTGGCCTGTGGTTGTGGGACGCGAGCTACTACGGTGGACATTTCTACCTGTACTTTGGCCCCTTACCGTCGCTCCTGCTCGCGCTGGTGAAGAGCGTTTTCCGTTGGTCGTTTGAGGTGGGCGATCATTACGTGGTCTTCGCCTTTCTTAGCTTGCATGCGATTTTCGCGAACCTATTGGTGCGAACGCTCGCACTACGCGTGTTCCCACTTCCAGGTTGGGCACGCTGGCTAACGCACGGAGTGATTTCATTGGGTGCACCCATTCCATGGTTGTTGGCTCGTGGCGCAATTTATGAGGGTGGGATCTCGGGCGGTATGGCTTTTCTTGTTGCAGGGTTTTTCACGGGCGTGCTGGCGATCACCCGCGGCCCAACTTCCGAGAAGGTGAGCCCAAGGCGCCGGCGCACCGCACTCTTGGTAGTCACCGGCTTCCTATGGGGATTTGCAATTTCCTGTCGCATCAGCTTGTTGTTCGCCATCTTAGCGCTCGTTTTGGTGACCGCTCTGGCCGCGCGTGGCGAAGAGCGACGGCGTCCGTGGTCATTCGTCTCGGCGCTGCTAGCGGTCGCTACGCCAGTTGCGGGCGTCGGACTGGCACTTGGCTATTACAATTGGTTGCGCTTCGATTCCTTCTTTGAGTTTGGCACGACGTACCAAATGTCGACGATGGACTACCGGACTTCACCGGCGTACGTGTGGGCAAACACGTATTCTTATTTGCTCCGGCCGCTTAAGACTTCGTGCCAATTTCCCTGGATAACGGCGTTTTGGGACGTCGGTGCTCGCGGGTTCCCCGACAACTTCAAGTGGCCGCCGGGCTACACCGCGTATGAGCCACTGACAGGTATTCTGTTCTTGATGCCGTGGGCATGGATCGGATTTTTGGGCGCCTTCTTGGCAACCGGGGTTAGTTTGCGGAGTGCGTGGCGCAGGGGAACGCGCGCCTTCTTGCCGCCACGCTTGAGCCTCGCTCCAATAGCTTGGTGCGGGTCAGTCGCGCTCATCATTGTTCTCTTTGCCCCCTTGCCGTTCATGTCTCTCTTCATTGCGACGATGCGCTACGTGGGCGATTTTCGTACAGGATTTGTGCTGATCGGAATGATGGGCACTTCGCTTTTATTGACCCACACTCGCCGTCGCTGGGCGCGCGGATTGGTGAGCCTGGTGTGCATCAGCCTTGCAGGCGCGACGACTGCTGAGGGCATGCTTCTCGGTTTCGAGAGCTACTATATGCACTTTCACCGGAATAATCCAGCGTACTATGCTCACCTACAAGAGAGATTGTCCCTCTGTAAGTAGTGACGCTCAGCATCATGGACGAATCGATCCACAGACTGAGAACGTCCGTGTTGCATAGGCATCCAGTTGCGGATTGAAGCTTTTGAAATGCCGATTGTATCCCTGGTAACCAAGCAAGAGACCTGCGGCGATCGTGGCGGCGCCCGATGCGAGTAGCGCGAAACTAGTCAGGCGGTGTGGCCAACTGCCCGGGCGTAAGCTAGACCAGAGGGTCCAGCCGCCCAGCAAACCCAAGAGACCCAGGCCGAAGCTGATATCGGCAAGGTAGCGCATGCTCGCCAAAAACAGCGCGTACCAGCCAGCGCCGCTCACCGTCCCACAAACGGTGAAACAAAAGGCGCACCATAGGTAAAGCCTGGAGCGCGTTCCAAGCTCTTTGGGCAGGGCGTTCGTTCCAGGACGGCGCATGCTACGAACGATCATTGTGCAGGTAATCATCGCGACAGCGCCAAACAAAATCCCAGGACTGGTAGCGAAGAGCCCAACTAGCGGCTCAGGCATGTACCCGGGAGGCACGTGAATGGGGCTCGGCGCGGTCATCGCATCGCTGCCGGAAGGCGCTGTGATAAAGGGAAAGTGGCAGCCCAGCGTCGGCGCTCGGAAAAGGTACGAATAGAAGTTAATCCCGAGGTAACCCGCCGAAACGCGAAACGGCAGGAGCGTCACCATTTTGCCCGTCCCGAATTCCAACCAGTTATCAAATCGCAACCAGTTGTAGAAGAGTAGCACGCCTCCCCCAAGCACCACGGGTGTGCCAACGGACAGGAGGGATACGAGGAAGGGTCGTCCAAAATGGCCCTTGCTCCTTTGGGTTGCAAGCACGGTGGCCACAACGAGAAGCCCGACGGTTGGTATAAGTATGATTCTAGAACCGCAAGCTAACGCCCAAAGCGTGCCCGCTGTAACCAGGTATTTCTGGAACGGAAGCGAGTTGGCCGCACGCCATACGGCGTCAAAAGCGAACGCAAGCCCGAGCAGAATAAATGCTTGGCCCGCGGTTATTGCGGCCTGATAGACCCCCCCAGTTGCTACTAAGAAGGGTGCGGGGTTGGCGCACGCGAACCCGAGCGCACCGAGGCCTGCGAACAACAGCGGAAGATCGGGAAAGAGGCGCTCCGCCATTCTGTAGACCAAAAAGGCCCCAGCAACGGAACAAAGAAACAGCGATGCGCCGGCGAGATACTGATCGCCGATGAGGCCGTGGATCCCGAGCACGGCTTTGACGCCTGCCTGGAGCAGCGCAGGGACAGGGCCCCAGTACGTAAAGTATTTCCCCTTGTAGAGGCTGAGGTCGAAACGCCAAAGGCGCGAGAACTTCGAATCATACGGGTTCGCCTGAGCAAGTAGCTCAGGTGCGGGGCCATTTAAGAGGTTCAGCTGTCCGTGGCGAAAAGCTTCAGCCTGTTCGTCGTAGTAAGAGGTATACGATGGCCAGGTTTTGAGGTGCCCCGCGGAGCCAATGAAGAAGTAGGTGAAGGCGATGAGCAGCGTTACAAGACTGAGAATCACCGCTAGCTGACGGGTGCGGCGTATTTGTCCGGATGCCTTGGGACGATCTGACAATAGGGTCGGTGGCAACTTCCGGGTGGGGTACACTGGTTGTTGTCGAGCGCCAACGGGGCGGAGGTTTTCCTTGCTTTTGAGGCTCTTTACAGGCAAATCGTAACGATGAAGGTGATCCAAGCTCCGCTTTTCGGCGTTCTTGTTATTGAGCCGGATGTGTTCACCGATGACCGAGGGTTTTTCCTCGAGACGTTTTCGGCGCAACGCTATGCCGAGGCGGGCATCGACTTAACGTTCACGCAAGACAACTGGTCGCGTTCGGTGCGAAATACGCTGAGGGGGCTTCATTTTCAGGAACCTAATCCCCAAGGGAAACTTGTCATGGCAACGCGAGGGCGCATTTGGGATGTGGCCGTTGATATTCGTCGCGGCTCTGCGAACTTTGGCAAGTGGTTCGCTGAAGAGCTAAGCGACGACAACCGGCGTCAACTGTGGGTGCCGCCGGGATTTGCACATGGGTTCTGTGTATTGAGCGATATTGCTGACGTCGTCTACAAATGCACGGCTCCGTACACGCCGCAGTCTGACCGAGGAGTGGCTTGGAATGATCCCGATCTTGCGATCAACTGGCCAGTTTCCCAGCCTCTGCTGTCGCCCAAGGACGCGGCGGCTCCACCTCTTAACGCGGCGCCGCACCTTCCTGTGCTTGGTTGAGCACGAAGTCCACGGCCGGTCGAGTCTCAGCGCGCACAAAGATCTGATAAGAAAACAGCGTTGGCGCTACGTCGATCAGTGCTTGGTTGATGCGCACGGCGGCGCGCCCCAAGGCACCGTCGCCGAACACCTTCGGGAACGGTGCCGGGACTCCCTTGAGCTCGACAACACGCATGCCGGCGTCGTCGAGCAGTTGGCGGAGACTTCGGAAGGTGAAAAGGCGGGTGTGGGTTCGGTCGAGAATTCCAGCCTTCCCATAGTTGAACTGACCGAAGGCCAGCATCAGCCGCTGAACCACGAAGGCGACGTTGGGCGTCGTCAGAATTAAAGTGCGCGGAGTGAAATCAAGCTTCGTACGGAGCCGTTCCAGAAACAGCTCGGGATCGTGCAAGTGTTCGATGATATCCAACATTAAGATTTGCTCGGTATCTTTCAGTGAGATATCGAGCGGTTGGTTCAGGTCTTGGACTTTCACGGTCACGTTCGGGTTATCTGTTTGACTAGGGTGTTGATCTACGACCGTCACCGTGCAGCCCTTCTTCACCAATTCCCGGGCCATCCCACCCGGGCCCGCACCGATGTCCAACACCCGGCTTTGGGTAGGCACCGCGTCGAGTGCGTAGGTGTGGCTGCTCGCGTAGCCAAGCTTGAGGTCGTAGTGGGTATTATCGGGCGCACCGGTGTCAAAGCGACGTTGGTAGAGGAGCCCCGAGCGGTGGAGCGCATTTTTGGTGGTCGCGAGCATCACATCTTTGGCATATTTCATGCCGTTAACTCGACAAATCTCGTCGCCGTAGTAGGTCGGGATCGGGAGTTCTTTAATGCGGGAAGAGCTGTTGAGCAGCTGGATGATAATCTCGGTATCGAAGTGAAAGTCGTTTGAATTGAGCAAAAATGGCAGGCGTTTCAACGTCGACACTCGATACAGTCGGTAGCCGCTGTGAAACTCCGAAAGGTGTGAACCTAAAAGCGTATTTTGCGCGGTGGTGAGTACCCTATTTCCGAGGTACTTGTAGAAGGGCATGCCGCCCTTAAGTGCCCCAAAGCGCACGAGCATTCGACTACCAAAGACGGCATCCGCCTCGTTTTCTAGGAGTGGACGCACCAAGTTCGGTAGCTCCTCTGGCGCGTACTGACCGTCGCCGTGCACCATGGCCACAAAGTCAAAGCCCTCCCTGATTGCAAACGAATAACCGACTTTCTGGTTGCCCCCGTAGCCCTGATTGTAGGCATTCCTCAACACGGTCATCGGCACCTCTGGATGGTCGGCCTGGTACGCCTGACTGATCTCGTACGTGCGATCCGTTGATGCATCGTCGACTACCAGCACGCGGCAATCAAAGTCATGAAAGACGGACGACGGGATCCGTTCGAGGACCCATTTCATGGTGCCCTCTGCGTGGTAAGCAATGACGAAAATGAGAAGGCGTGGGCGAACGGCTACCGTCGAAGTCTCGGGCATCAGGAGAAGCCCAATACCTCGGTGCCAGGGACTGCGGCAACCCTGATTCGCCGCCGAAACAGGGCACCAGACCCTCTAGCCGAATGCGGCGAGTTCTTTCAAGGATTCTCCGACACCAAGTGGCTCAAGCCCGAGAGCTCTGGCTCGGCTCACGTTGAGACTGGCGTTGAGTGGACGCGGCGCTGCTTGCCGCAACTCGATGGTGGCGACGGGCTCGATGAGCGAGGTATCCAGACCCAATGCACTCGCAATCTGCGTAGCAAAATCAAAACGACTGAGCGAATCAGCGCCTGCAAGGTGCAGCGTGCCACGCTCTTCTTGATGCAACTGTATCAGCGCGAGCAGCATTCGCGCAAAGTCCGGAACCCACGTCGGATTTGAGATCTGATCGGTGACAATTCGAACCCGACGCCGCTCCATCAGCTCCCCCCGCAGCCACCTGACGAAATCCATCTTCGGCAAAGGCCATGGCCCGTAGGGTACTGAGGTGCGAACGATCAAATGGTTTTCTGCAGCTGCTTGAGTGGCCAGCTCGCCTGCCGCCTTGGTCACGGCGTAAACACCCCGCGGGTTGATGGGTGATTCTTCGCTGTATTGGCCAGCCTGACCATCGAACACGTAGTCGGTGGATACGAAGACGAACCGGCTGCCTTCGGTTTGACAAAATCGAGCTAAAGATTCGGTTGCCGCGACATTCACCGCCCACGCTTCCGCCCGCAGGCTCTCTGCACGATCCACGTGAGTGAACGCGCCCCCGTGGACGATCACCGTAGGGCGCAGCTCCGCTAACAAATGTTGAATGTTCTCGGGGCGCGATAGGTCGAGCGAAGGCGACGTGTTCCGACTCACCCCGGTAGCCCGGATCCCCGCGGCAAGCAGCGCTTGCATCACGCCTGTCCCAATGAGGCCCGTGGCGCCGGTAACGAGCACATGTTCTGTCATCGGGAACGCTCGCCGTATTGCTGTTCGTAATAGAGCTGATAATCCCCGCTGATGATGCGCTCCCACCAGGAGCGATTGGAAAGGTACCAATCGATGGTTGCCTGCATGCCGCCTTCAAAGCTGTGCTTGGGTTGCCAGCCAAGATCGCGTTTCATTTTTCCGGCATCAATAGCGTAGCGGCGATCGTGCCCCGGGCGGTCGGCAACGTACTGGATCAGGTCTTTCGACTTGCCAAGGTGCGTCAGGATGCGCTCAACAATAGCGATGTTCGGCGCCTCACTGTTGCCGCCTATGTTGTAGACCTCACCCGCCGTGCCGCGTTCAAGGACGGCGAGAAGGGCGGAGCAGTGATCTTCCACATGCAGCCAGTCGCGCACGTTCATCCCATCACCATAAACGGGAAGGGCTTTGTCCGAGAGGGCATTGATGATCATCAATGGGATCAGTTTCTCCGGAAACTGTAGCGGGCCGTAATTGTTGGAACAGCGTGTTGTCACGGTGTCCATACCGAAGGTGTGGTGGTAGGCGCGAACCAGCAAGTCAGCGCCGGCCTTGGAGCTCGAATAAGGGCTGTTAGGCTGAAGCGGTGATTCTTCCGTGAAGGCTCCCGTGGCGCCCAGCGACCCGTAAACTTCATCGGTGGAAACCTGGAGGAAGCGGCGGATTTTATGGCGACGCGCACTCTCTAGGAGCGTTAAGGTGCCCGTGACATTGGTATCAACAAACACGCGGGGCCCGAGGATCGAGCGGTCCACATGAGACTCTGCCGCGAAATTAACGATGCGGTCGACGTTGTACTTTGCGATTAAATCATCCACGACGCCTGGGTCCAAAATGTCCCCTCGAACGAAAGTGATGTCCGGCAACACTCCCGCCAGATTCTCGAGGTTTCCGGCGTAGGTTAGCTTGTCGAGCACCACGAGCCGCAGCGTTGGCAGCTCCCGACGCAAGAAGAGAACGAAGTTCGAGCCGATGAAGCCCGCGCCCCCCGTTATCAATAAGGCACTCATCGCACACCGGCTTTGGCAGCGAGTAAGTCCAGAAGGTATTGGCCGTAGGGGTTGTTTTTCATTGAATTTCCGAGATTTTCGAGCTGTTCGTCGTTCACATAGCCCATATGCCAGGCGATCTCTTCTGGGCAGGCAATCTTCAAGCCCTGGCGCCGCTCGATGGTCTCGACGTACGAGGATGCCTCGACCAGCGCGCTGTGAGTTCCCGTGTCCAGCCAAGCGTGGCCTCGCCCCAGCAACTCGACGTGCAATTTCCCACGCGTCAGATAGATCCGATTGACGTCAGTGATTTCAAGTTCGCCTCGGTGCGACGGTTTTAGGTTTTTGGCGATCTCCAGGACGTCGTTGTCGTAGAAATAGAGTCCCGTCACTGCGTAGTTTGACTTTGGCTTGGCTGGCTTTTCCTCGATGCTGAGCGCCTTCCCATTCGGGTCTAACTCCACGACTCCGTACGCTTCGGGATGCTTCACATAGTAGCCAAACACGACGGCTCCATCTTCTCGCGTTGCTGCACGCTGCACGATCTGTGACATGCCGTGGCCATAGAATAAGTTGTCACCCAGAATCAGCGCTGACCGGCTCCCCCCAACAAAATCCGCTCCAATAGTGAAGGCTTGAGCCAGGCCATCCGGGGACGGTTGCACCGCGTACGACAGTGAGATCCCCCATTGCTTGCCGTCTCCCAAAAGTTCGGCGAAGCGCGGCAGATCCTGAGGCGTGGAAATGATCAAGATGTCCCGAATGCCCGCCAGCATGAGCGTGCTCAACGGATAGTAGATCATCGGCTTGTCGTAGATGGGCAGGAGCTGCTTCGAAACGACTCGGGTCAGGGGGTAGAGCCGAGTGCCTGAGCCACCGGCCAAAATGATTCCTTTGACGCTCATCCCGTTGAATTGACTTTAGACCTGCGGAGAGATCAAGGGACAAAGGGTCAAGCCGGGCTGCACGCTAGCGGAAGCGGCAGGCAAGGGTTGCCCCGGCTTTCTGGCTCGGGCGCTAGGATTCGAACCTAGATAAAGGGATTCAAAGTCCCTTGTCCTACCTTTAGACGACGCCCGAAAAAGCGCGCGGAGCCTAGCAGACCCTACGAATCTTCAACACCATTCTCGGACCGCTCTCGAACGGGGCTAGAATTTCCGGGCGGGCGACACGCCTAGGCTCAGCGTTTCCCGTGTTCGTGTACCCAACGGGCTACGCTCTGTACCTTTTCGAGGGACATCTCCGGCAAGATCCCGTGCCCCAGATTGAAGATATGGCCCGCTGCTTGGCGGCCCCTATCCACGACAGCTTTTACCCGTTTTTCTAAGAGTTCGTCGTTAGCGAACATCAGCAAGGGATCGAGGTTCCCCTGAACGGCAACGTCTGGCCCCAGCCGCGAAATAGCCTGATCCAAGGGCACACGCCAATCCACACCGATCACGCTGCCCCCGGCTTCCTTCTGCAATTCCAGAAGCGAGCCCGTACCGGTGCCGAAATGAATGACCGGCACATTGGCTTGTTCGACACTCTCCAGAATGTATTTTACGTGCGGAAAGATGTACTCGCGATAATCCTCGGGGCTGAGCGCGCCCACCCAAGAATCAAACAGCTGCACAGCTTGAGCGCCGGCATCGATCTGCGCATGCAGATAGCGCCGCACGACCTCCGCGAACTTCTGCATGAGCGCGTGCCAAGTCTCCGGCTCGTTGTACATCATGCACTTCGTGAGCGCATAATTCGTACTCTTGCCGCCTTCGATCAGATAACTGGCGAGCGTGAAAGGCGCACCCGCAAACCCAATCAGCGGCGTTTTGCCGTCGAGCTCTTTTCGGATCAGACGCACCGCTTCAAGCACGTAGCCCAAGCCTTCTTCCGGTTCGATCACGCGTAGGCGCTCAACGCCCGCTCGATCCCGGACAGGATTGTGAATCACTGGGCCTTCCCCCGCCGCGAACTCGAACGGTGCGCCCATCGGCTCCAACGGCAACAAGATATCTGCGAATAAAATCGCAGCATCCACCTCCAGCGCTCGAACGGGCTGCAGTGTCACTTCCAGGGCAAGCTCAGGGCTCTTGCAGATCTCGATGAGCGTCCGCTTCTTCCGGATCTCTCGATACTCGGCCATGTAGCGGCCCGCCTGACGCATGAACCAGACCGGAGTTGTATCAACAGGCTCACGCCGGGCTGCACGCAGAAAGCGATCCCACATGCTCGGGAAACTAGCCCTCTTTGCCGCTGCCGGACACTGCCCGGGGCACATTTTTGTGATCTTCAACGTTGTCGAGCGGAGTGCCTAACGGGGGGAGTGAGTTGGAAGCGGGGCCCGCGCCTTTGGGGCCTTGATGCGGCGCCGCTTCGCCTGCCTGTGCGCGCTGTTTCATCTCATACTTAGATGGGCACTTGGCCATGATGTTCTCGGCCTGGAAGTAACCCTCCGTTGTCAGCTTGCCGGTGGCGGTAACCTCCACGTCCATGGTGGGCAAATCGCGGAAGGTATCCGGAATGACGCAGCCGCCATAACGCACCGGCAATTTTTGCCCGTCCTTAGCATACAAGACGAACCGATATTCACAGGGCTGCTTCGGAATGTACGCGAGGTTCGACTGAAGGCTGCCTTTCACCAGCATCCCCTTGACGTTCACATTGCGATCCTTCAGCTTCGGCGCTTGTGCCAGAAGCTGAGCGACATCTTTGGAGTAGATCGCAGAATCATCCACGTTGTTCAGCACGAGTGCGAGAATCCCTCCAGCCGCAACCAGGAGCCCCACCAACAGGCTGAGGTTTCCACGCGACCTGGGCTTCCCGCGATCCTGGGGGGACAACGCGGGCAACACTACGGCAGCCACGATCGGCTGAGTTGCAGCGTGCTCCTCAGAATCCTTCAGCGCCTGAGCGAGTTCGTCATCCAAATGGGCCATTGCATGCTCAGCCTAGCTCCGCACCACCCTTCGGTCCACTCTCGCCGCTCCGCGCCATTCTGAGGCAAGCTACAGCCTTCCGGCAAAACTATGGGCGACTTCGATTTCCTCAAGCTAGATCGCGACCTTCGCAGTACCGCGCGGCGCTCGCGGAGCTTTCAGCGTGACCTCCGACAAGGCGAGTTGCCCTTCGATCCCTACGAGGCCGCGCGTTGGGTTTCCACCTTGGAGACGTTTTCCGAAGTCTCTGCGGCTCCCACCGACCCAGTGCTCACGGCCGCGCGCCGCTGGATCTATCGGCTCGCGGAACAGCGCATCAATCACAACACCCTAGTTGAGCTTGAGCACGCTTACCGCGGAGTGCCGCAGGTGATCGATGAGCCCGAGCGCAACCGGCTTTCGCTCCAACAGATCTTTCAGCAAGTTTTAGCCGACGACACACGTCGCCCCGGCTGGGTCCGCACGTTCACACAGAGCAGCCGTGAGCTATCCACGCGGCACCAATTGCTGTGGGAGCGGCGCCGAGAGATCGCTGTGCGGATGCAGGTTGAGAACCCAGCGTCGATCGAAGGTTGCGGTATCGATATTTTGCCTCAGGCCGAAGAGTGGTTGGAGGCCACGCAACGCATTTGGGAGGTCTTCAAAAAGCCTCGCCTTTCGGACTACGTTGCCTCAACGCTCGGGAAGCAAGCGCACGCGGGCTGGCCCGCACGGCTGACGTTGCCGGCGTTGCTCGATTGGTTTCGATCGGGGCACCTCTTCACGTCGCTCGCTCTCGATCCGGGCCCTTTTCCTCAAGCTTTCGGAGCATCGAGTTACCTACGCGGTATGGCGCGGCTTGGCGCTTCGTTTGTGGATGCAACGGCCCCCAGGGATCAACCCTTCGTGATCACACACGATCCCTATGGGCTGAAGCGGCGCAGCTTTGGAGCGTTTTTTGGGACCCTGCTCACCACGCCCGCTTTTCTCAAACACTCGCTCGATTTGAGCCCTAGAACCATCCGCGCACACCGACAAGCTCTCAGCTTAACTCTGCTAGCCTATAGCCGCGCACTGGCGTTCGCCATGGTGCTCAGGCCATTGGCACTTTCAGGACCCCGCGCTCTTGGGCGCAAAATTGAAGATTTTTCCTACGCCACATTCGGTTTTCCGCTCAAGCTCGACGCGTTTGGCGTGGCTTTTCGGCTGCATGTGGACGATGCTCAGCGCTTTTCGGGGCTACTTCTGGGTCACCGCAAGCTTCTGCAAATGATTGAACTCCACAATGACGATTTCTTTCGTAATCCTAAGGCTATCGACCAATTGCGCTCCGAAGCTCCCCGGGTTCCGGAGACGGAGACTGATGTTGAAAGTCTGAAAGAAGGCGCGGCGCTCCTCTTGCACTCACTCGCCGAAGCACTCGACTAACAAGATCAAAATGAATCGGTGGGAGAAGATTCCAACCCGTTGGATTCAAGAAAATACGTGAACGTGGCAGCAAATGCGGTGGAGGCGTCGCCGATCACTGTTCGGCTCGCGCCGATATCAACGGCAATGCTCGTGTCGAGGTAGCCGACGCCAACGCTCAACGCATGAGTTTTCGCACCGTCGTCGTACCGGTAACCGGCCCGAACCGGGAAGTTGTTACCCACCAACGCTTCGATACCCAGCGCTGGACGCCAGGTCGTTTTCTGCCAGGTGGTGAAATCAAACGTGAGGTCAGCTCCAATCGCGAGGTTATCTTGCGTGAAGCCCAAAGCCGCCGAGCTGCTGGTAGGCATGAACCCATTGCCCGGATTGTTCAGATTCATGCCCACAGCCGAGAGCACGAACGAGGGAGACAACTTGACCGTCATCCCTGCATCGAGCCCAAAGTCACTCACGATCGGCTCCGCACCCAACCCAGACGAAGCAACACTTTCCATGAGCGGCCCAAGCCCTAGCTGCTTAAGCCTGAGGTAGCGAACACCCACGCCCAGGGAAAAACTGTCTGAAACAGGCGCCGCCAGCGCCAGCCGCGCGTCCAAATAATCTCGATTGATGCCGTCTGGATCCTGACGCGACGTATTGATGCCAAAGCCCGCGCCGACCGATCCATTGGTGACCGAATCCACGGCGGCCGCTCCTAGCGTCCGCTGTTGAGCTTCGGGCGTACGGAGCCCGAGCAGAGCGGCAACATGGTAAACGCGAGTGCTGACAATGTTCGCTGGGTTAGTATAAAGAGCACTCACCGAATTCGACAGTGCGCGTTGGGATTGCGAGGTTGCTAGAATGCGCGCCGTCTCAACGTCGCCGTAATTGTAACCTAACTCGGGCGGCAAATGGCTTCCCTCCGCGTGGCCCGCCCCAGCCCCCAATTGAATGGACACGAGCGTCAGCCAAGCCGCGCCCCTACGGAAGCTGACACGCGAACGTTGGATCATGACGCGCATCGGAAGCATTGAAACACGAAAGGAGCAACTGAAAACTTCTGCGTTGGGCAATCGGCTTAACAAGACCCGCCGTAAACGTAAACGAGAAGAAAACGCGGCCGCACACTTGACTCACAAAACGGTGACATTTCACCGCGTTCCAGCTTGGGAGCCGTTGGCCGGAGCTGATTTCATGGTGGTCCATCGGCACGCAGAATGGTTGTGTTTGCGAACGCAAGCTGCGGCTGCTCGACATCACTTTTTCTGTGACACGTTTGTGAGGAGTTTGTTCGGATGACACGTGTGAACGCCAATCCGATGCTTGCGGATCTTGGTGAAGGAGTGGTACGCGCCTTGGCTTCCTGGATTAGTTCACGCTGCAAACAGTGGGGCGTCTGGGACCCAGGTTGTATTGCTCGCTCCGCACGGAGCGACATCGCGTCCCGTTCTTCATCCTTTGGAAAAACAGGGGTTTTCTAATAGTGGCTCTCGAATCGTCTGCGCACCTCAATCGATCTCCTGTTCTGTCTTCCGATGGCGCCCTCTTGTGGACGCAGGCGGTGGACCACACGCGCAAACGTTCACCGGCATCGTTTGAGCAGTGGTTCTCAAGTGTACAGTTTCAAGCGTTCGATGGGGTCCGCTTAGAGCTCATCGCGCGCAACGAGTTCGTGTTGGATTGGGTGAAGGCTCATTTTCTCCCGGCGTTGCAGGATGAGCTAGAGCGTCTCGCGGAGAAGCCGATTCTGGTCAGCTGGGTGGTTCGCTCAGACATTCAGCGGCCAGTCTGTGAAGCCCCGCCCGAGGTTTCTCATCCGAGGTCCGAAGCAGTGCCGAGCACGGGGCCACGCCCCCGTAGCGACCGTCCCCTGGGCCCCCGGAGCCCCCAGAGTATCGCGGCTCGCGCACGCCTGATGGGGACGCTGATGCCCAAGTTCACCTTCGCGAACTTCGTGGTCGGCCCCTCAAACGAGCTCGCCTATGCAGCGGCACTTGGCTCCGCGGGTGGCGGCGGCCCGCGCTACAATCCACTGTTCATTGCGGGAGGCACAGGTCTCGGCAAAACGCATTTGATGCACGCGATCGCCCACCGCGTATTGGATCGGCAGCCGGAGGCCCGCATCGTCTACGTCTCTGCCGAGCACTTCACGAACGAATTCATTGAGGCGCTGCAGAATCATCGAATGGATGAATTCCGCGCTCGCTACCGGCGTGATTGCGATCTGTTGCTGCTCGACGATATCCAGTTTTTAGCTGGCCGCGAGCAAACCCAGGAAGAATTCTTCCACACGTTCAACGCCCTCCGGGATGCCGATAAGCCCATCGTCGTCACGAGCGATAAGTATCCTCAGCAGCTCCAACGCATGCCGGAACGCTTAGTCTCGCGTTTCACCTCAGGCTTAGTTGCGGATATTCAGATCCCACAGCTTGAAACGCGTGTTGCTATCGTGCGGAAGAAGGCTGAGCTTGAGAATATCACCATCAGCGATGAAATCGCGGTGGCCTTGGCGCAAACGATCCAGAGCAACGTACGCGAATTGGAAGGCGTTCTGATCCGCCTGGCCGCGAAGTCTTCGCTCACAGGCCAACCGATTGACCTGGCTTTCATGCAGCGAGAAATTGCGGTGGTTTCGCCGCAGCGGCCGGATCTGCTCAGTGTGGGAGATATTCAAAAGGCCGTCTGTCATCACTTCCGGCTGAGCAGCAATGATCTACTCGGCAAGGATCGACACAAGAGCGTGGCCTTCGCACGCCAGGTGGCGATGTACCTCTGCCGCCAACGCTTGCGTTCCAGCTTCCCCGAGCTCGGCCGCGCCTTCGGTGATCGCGACCACACGACCGTCATGAGTGCCGTGCGCAAGGTAGAGTCCTTGCGTGGCAGCGATCCCCAAGTGAAGGCTCATTTGGAAGAGCTGGAGCGCCGGTTGGCCTCCTCAGACAACTAGCAAGGCGCAAGCGCAGGAAATCTGACAAAGCTTTGCCCGCGGGGTATCCTCTCGAGTATGGGCACGACGCTCCGACACCTGCATCGCTACATGACCCAGCGTTCGAAAATTCAGCTCGATGACGGCCGGGTAGGCTCCATCGTTCGGGTGGATACCGCCTTCCCTGCAAACGAAACGACGGTCACTCTGTGGACACCGAGCGCCAATGGCCCCGGCGTGGCGAAGGTCAATTTGCGCAATATTTTGGGCGAAATTCCGCGCGGCAGTGGCGAAAAGAAAGCAGGCTAAGCGAACTCTAGCGCTGATCGAGCAAGGCATTAGGGCGCGCGCGATAGGGACGCCGCCCGTCGAACTTATCCGATCAATTCCGTGTTGCCGAGCTTGCTCTGTTCCTTGTCGCACGTGAGGGTGGTTCGGCCGTGGCTCCCATAGCTTGCTTGGATCATCCGATCGACTAGCCCCGCCTTCCCCACGCGTCTCGCTGTGAGCACTTCCAACACTGCGGAACCAAGTTCGGGCTGGACGAGACCGCTCGTGAGCATCGACACTAGCGAACGCCGAATATCTGCCGGCGCAATTTCATAGTGGTACTTGAGGGCGTGGTACGCTTCTGCGATCACGAGATCACTCGCGACAACCGACTCTCTTGCGCGGTGAGCCTCGAGCAGCCGCTGCTCCGCCTTTGTCGCCAAATGGGTAGGCTTCCCGATCAGCAGGCGCACCAGAACCGAAGTGTCGACGCCTAGGCTCATCGGCGAACTTCGCGTTTTCGCGCTTTCGCGACACTCGCACGGATATCCGCCAGGGCATGGCTCGCGTGCTTCGCCGGAACCAGCGATCCGATCCATGCCGTATCCGGCTTACGCTGCTGGAAGTAGAAGGCGAGCGCCTGACGAACGATTTCGGACATGCTCCCCTGGCCGTGCTTGGACGCTATTCGCAACTGCTCTGCCGTGGACTCATCAAGGACAATTTGGGCGCGAACCATCCCCCCAGTATTACACACTTGCGGTGTGTAATCAAGTTACAGTCCCCATTCGTGAAACGTATCTTGGTCGAAGGGGGCAGTGGGTCGGGCAAGTCGACGCTCGCGCGAGAAGTCCTCTCGCATTCACCGGCAGCCCTATATCGAGCTTGATGCTTTGAATCACGGACCGAATTGGACCCCGGCTTCTGCTGAAGAACTTCGAGGCAAAGTACTGTCTTCAATAGACGGCCATGGGTGGGTCGTTGATGGAAACTACGACAGCAAACTTGGAACGCTGCTTCTTGAGCAAGCAAATCTTGTCGTATGGATCGACTTGCCGCTAACGGTAAAGCTTATCCGGTTGGCGCGAAGAAGTGCGGTTCGGCTACTGAAGCATGAATACCTTTGGAACGGCAATCGTGAGACTCTCCATGGCATGTTCTGGCGAAGAGATGCGCTTTTTGCGTGGGCGATAACAACGCACTTTTCACAACGGCGTGAATGGCCCGGGCTGTTTAAGGATCGAGAATTCGTGCGGCTTCGGAGCACGGATGAAGTGAAAGCGTGGCTTCACTCTTCAACGGCTTGAAACGGCTTGTTGACCGCCGCGGCGATATTCCGATCGCTTTCGCCCGGCTCACGAAAGCATTAACCTTGGAAGTATCCGTGCTCATCATTGCCTCGAAGGTTCGCATTGCATGCGTCCTACCTCCCGTGCCTGCGGCCACTCGGAGCTCGCAGCGTTTTCCTGCAAACGCCGAGCTTCTGCCCTAATCATCTCATTTCAGCAAGTGGATTGTCCCCGAGACCATCTAACGTATTGGCGTTAAGCTGCCTGGGTTGAGGGCAAGCGATGCCCAGGTCAGCTTAAACGCTGAGTTAGGCATCGGCCTTGCCTGCACTGTCCCCCGTCTCGAGAATCCCCTCGCGCTCAAGCACTTGTCGAACTTCTTCAAAGGCGGCCCTGATGTTCCCCCTCGGAAATCGAATCTGCCCCAGGCCTTGAACGTTAGAGAATTCCTCGCAGCCGTCTTCCAGTAGCAGGATAGCGCGCGTGAACCCGAGACGTCCCTGAAACAGCCCCGCCTCATGCACGACGTTCATGCGCGCCCGCGTGGTTCCGTCTTTGGCCTCGTCCTCGGCGGTAAGAACAACCAGCGCTCCCCGTGGGGACTTCAGGGCGCGGTGGTCACCCTAGGGGGGTGTCCGTCTGTCGGGCCTAACGCCTGGACAATTTCGTCTAAGTGCAGGACGGGAGTGCTCAGATCTGCAGCGATGTCGGTACTCTCGTGCGCGAACGGTAGCACCCGCGCCTGATCGACAAACTTCAAGTTGTCAAAGCCATCTAGGCGAGACGTCGGGTGCAGGCACGACTGAGCATGCGTTTGACGACACTGCTCAGCCATCGTGCCTCCCCTGCTCCTTGACGGGATCTGCGGCAATCAAAAACCCACCATACTGCGGAATTTCCTACTCCGTGATGGGCGCGCAGGACCCCCAGGTACGAGCGGTAGGCGTAGATCTTCGAGTGGATTCCTTGGGTGGTTCGATCGTGGGTGCAACGTTGCAATCGGATGCGCATCGAGCGTCGGCGCCGGTCGAAGTGAGGAGCGTTGCCCGCACTTTTCGGAAAGTTTGCAGGGGAGGCACGAAGGTTACGCAGGCAAGTGGAGTGAGGATACCCGACTCTTGCCCAAGCAGGCTTTGGCCCGTTTAAATCCAAGCCCTCCGGTCACTAGCTCAGCGGTTGCGATCTCAAAATGACCCTTGGCCGCGACGTTATAACCCGTTATAACTATGCCGTGAAGTTGCTGATTCGACCCATTGGTAATTCTCTTGGAGTGATCATTCCGAAGGCCGTGCTCGAGGAGTGGCGTGTCGGCAAAGGCAGTGTGCTTGAAGTCGCGGGGAGCTGCATCCGCCCCGTGCGCGGCAAGGTTCGTTCAGAGGACGTGCTCGATGAGCTTAAGCGTAGGCTCGCTGCGGCTGTCACTGCACGTTGCACAGCTCGTGAAATTCGGGCGCAGAGTCTCGCCAATCTCCAGCGCTGGAAAAACAACGGGGCCTGGGTCTCTGCCTACGACGAATGGCGGGAGATCTTGCAGACGGGCGACGACGGCAAGCTCTTCGCAACGATGCTCGGACGCGATGAACGCTCCAATCGCTTGCGTCAGTCGCCTCCATACGTTGGCCTGCTGCCGCGTGATGAAGTGAAGAGGCTCAATGAAGAAGCATCAGCTTGATCACGTCTTGCGTGCCGCGGGTCGCATCACGGGTGAGAAGCAGTTCGTCATCATTGGCAGTCAGAGTCTCCATGGCACGTACCCAGATTTACCAGATGACATCGTGCAGTCCGCGGAGGTCGATCTGATCGCGAAAGACAACGTGGCCCGTACTGAGTGGCTGAACGTTATCGGTCAGGATTCCCCATTTCACGAGGAATTTGGCTACTACGCCGACCCCGTGGACGAGGACACCGCTACGCTTCCTTCGGGTTGGAGAGGCCGGCTCGTCAATCTGGCTCCGGGTGATACCGAGGGTGTGCAGGGGCTGTGCTTAGACCCTCACGATCTAGCCATCGCAAAGTACGTTGCCCGACGCGAAAAGGACATCGCCTTCAATCGTGCGCTGGCGAAGCGAGGCCTCGTCAGTCGCGAGCGCTTGCTTCAACTGCTTAAAAAGACCTCCGTGCCAGAAAGCGCGCGCCAAAGGATTCGCGACCACATCGCAAGTGACTTCCGCAACTAACGTTGCGCCGTCTTCATGCCTTGGAGGGCCTGCGCTGCCTTAAGATGAGCGGCAATGTGGTCGCGTGTCATCGTCAAGTGTTGTTGCAGCTCAGCATGAATTTCCGGGCTATTCAGCAGCCTATTGTTGATGAGTTCTAGAGCCTCCCTATGCCCCTGAACCATGACGTCGATGAATTGCGTGCTGAATTCAGCTCCTTCCAGCGAAATAGTCCTGGAAAGGGATTGGGCGCCTTGCACGCGCAGCCTATCCACTGCTGCGGTCTCTGCCGGCACCACATTGAGCTTTTGAGCGAGCTTCAAAGTTTGCTGAAGATTTTTTCCGTGTTCGGTGTGGAGCATGAGCGCGTAGTCCATCACCTCCTGGCCGAGCTTTTTCTTCTTTGCTTCGCTGGCAGCCAAAATTTCGTTGTCGTCCACTGCAACGACGAAGGCGAGCGCCTCGGCGGTGCTGGCGTTGCTGGCGTCCTTAGCTCCGGAGGTGGCTGTCCCGCCGCCCGCGGCGCTCCCCGAGCCGCCCGTACCGCTCATTGAATTCGCCACTGGTTGAGCGCTGGGTCGCGCAGGTGAGCCGGGAATTGTGGGTGCGTCGGAGTCTTGCGCTAGCGCGATCGTTTTCGGGCTGAACTGCAAAGCCGCCACGTACGTTGGATTTTGTCCTAGCGAATCCTGCACAACGAATTCACTGAATGCCTTGCGTGCCGCCTGAACGGTTTTCTTCCCCGTCAAGACGTCATCGGCGATATTCAGCGTGAGAATATTGTGCCCCTCGGAATCGCAGCGCGCGGAAAGTTCCCCTGCCGTACGATCGACGGTTGCACGGTACGACTCTTGCTGATGCAATGTATGACTCAGACACGAAGCCGCCCTGTTCCTCGCCTCGCGAACCCCAGCCCTCCGGGAGAGGAAGCGTCTCGCACGAACCCCCGCGAAAGTGGTCGGGATGGGCGTACCCCGGACGATCCGGACGGGAACATGGATCAGGCGCCGCACACCCCGGGCGGCTCAGCCAACGTTCGCTTGAAGCGGCCAAAGAGTACCAACACAAAGAGCGTCAGCCATAATCGTAGAGCAGCGAAATAGGCGCGCAGTGCTGCCTTCTCGGTGATCTTTCGCCGATAGTCACCGCGAAAGTGGCGTTCCCTCCCGCTCGAGCGCACATCACGCTATGCTCACGCCGTGAGCTTCGCGGTTCCGCATCACCGTTACACCTATCAGGACTACGTTTGGCTTGAGCAAGAAAGCTCGACACGCCACGAGTTCCTGGGCGGCGAGATCTTCGCTATGGCGGGCGGAACCCCGGAGCACGCGGCCATTGCCGCGGAGGCGATCGGTCAGCTCAGGGATGGGCTAAAAGGGGGGCCCTGCCGTGTCTTCACTTCGGACCTCGGAGTGAGGGTTCTGGCGACGGGGCTTGCCACCTACCCGGATGCGTCGGTGATCTGCGGCCCAACGGAGCGGGACCCCGACAAGAAGACCAACATTACCAACCCACGTGTCTTGCTTGAGGTGACGAGCGACAGTACCGAAGATTATGATCGCGGCGAGAAACTCGAAAACTATAAACAGATCCCGACGCTCGAGGGCATTATCATCGTTTCGCACCGTGAGGCGCGCGTCGAAGTGTGGTCGCGAGTGCCGTTAACCTCTGAGTGGAGGCGTTCTGAGGCACGCGCCGGGCAACAGGCGCACGTCGAGTGTCTTCGGTGCGATATCGATGTGGACGCGCTGCACTCCGCGGCTGAGGAGCGGCGTTAGCATGCCGCTGTGCCATTACAGCACGTTGGTGAAAAGATTCCTGCCGCTGCCGTAAGGACCACTCTCGTCAAAATAGTCGCGGGGTCGGACCTCACTGTGGCGAATTGGCCTGGCGTGACTGGCCCTCACTTGTCGCGTCGCGCTGTGACAAACGACTCGACTTGATCGGGAATACAAGGCCAACCGAGACCAACGGCGAGCTGGAACGGTTTCTGCAACGTACGGGTCATGCACATCATCCAACGCTGGACCTGTCGATTGAGTAAGGGCTGGAACGAGCTCGAGGCTTCGCAGCCTCGCGAGCGCTTCCAAGATGCCTATCACCTAGAAGGGGCGACGAGGGGCGACGCGCCCAGCGAGCGAAACTGCGAAAGAAGCTTCGAGCGAGGTACGCGAGCACATGATCACACTCTACGGAATCGGTGATATTTTCGAAGGAGGCCAGGGAGAGACGAAGGATCTCCGCGTGCAGTGGGCGCTCGAAGAGGTGGGGCTTGAGTACCGCTTCCACGCCCTCGACCAAACAGCGGGCGACCTGGACAGCGAATTTTACGCGCGGATTAGCCCGTTTCATCAGGTGCCGGTCATCGATGATGACGGCTTCGTCGTGGCCGAATCAGCAGCCATCCTGCTCTACGTCGCCGAGAAGGCCAATCGACTCGTCCCGGCTGACGTGCAGGGTCGCACCACGGTCATGCAATGGTGCTTGGCCGCGGTCAGCACCGTTGCTCCGACTCTGCAGGCGGTCGAAACCATCGAGATCTTCGACGAGGACAAGACCGCCACCAAGGTCCTCGCCGAAACTAAGAAGCTCGCCGCACGCTGGTTCGAGGGTGTCGAGCGCCGCCTCGAAGCTCGCGAGTGGATCGCCCAGGCGGAATTCACGGTGGCCGACATCGCGATGGCATCCGTCCTGCGCACCATCCGCAAGAAGGACCTGATGGAACCATTTCCACGCATCAAGGCTTATCATGACCGCTGCCATGCCCGCCCCGCCTGGCAGCGCACGTTAGCTCTCGCCGCAGAGCGCCTCGGCAAAAGCGTCGACGAGCTGCGATGAGCCGGCCCTGGCCCAGTTGCGCGCCTGTGAGCCCTTGAGCTTTTAATCGGTGGTTGACCGAATACGCGTCAGGGCTGTAATACGCTTTCGTATGACACAGATTCTCACGCTGCGTGTCCCGCCCGCCCTGGTCGCAAAGGCCGATGCTCGAGCGGCTGAGCTTGGTCTCGCGCGCAGCAAGTACCTACGGAGCCTCATTGAGCAGGATGTGGCCGAGAGCGCTCGCAAGCGTCGCCAGCGAACATTCGCGTCCGAGGACTTCATCGGATCGGTGCCACTTGGGCAAGGCCCCTATACAAACAAGAAGGTGCGCTCCGTGGTCGAAAAACGGCTCGCCGTGAAGCGTGAAAAAGTTCGCTGACACCGGTCTGTTGGTCGCAGCAGCAGACCCGCACGATCGCTATCACCGCTGGGCGGCTATGGCGCTCCGGAAGCATGCGCCTTTCTTCACCTGCGAAGCCGTGGTCTTGGAGACGGCATGGGTGCTCGGTTCGCCCGTCAAAGTGCTGATGTTACTGGCGCGGGGCGACCTGCTGCTCGATCCCAATTTTGTTTTCGCGGCGGAGGTGCCACGTCTACTTGACCTTTGCCGCAAGTACTCAGACCGTCCCATGGATTTGGCTGACGCCTGCCTGGTTCGTATGACCGAGCTCACGCCGAGGTGTAAGGTGTGGACGATCGATCGGGACGACTTTAGCGCATACCGTCGTCACGGACGCCAAGTAGTGCCCTGCGAGTTCCCTCCGGAGCGATGACGCCTACATCCTTTGGACGGCTCGTCACTCCTGGCGCACTTCTGAAAACGACCTACGCCTCCCCAAGCATCGTGGACTCGAGTCGCGCGTAGCTTGCTTCCATGCCGGAGGCCATGCCGGTGCCGAGCACCATGTTGCGCAGCTCAACGCTCGGGTAGGTAATGAGTAACGACATGAGTGTGCCCTCTTGCAGTGCAGTGAGCGTTAGCTCATTGGTAACGCCTGGGCCGGGCATGGAGTCGTGAAGTCGCTGATCCCCGACGCTCGCGGGCATTATCATCGTCTCGCACCGTGAGGACGTCGAAGTGTGGTCGCGAGTGACGTTAACCTCTGAGTGGAGACGTTCTGAGGCACGCGCCGGGCAACAGGCGCACGTCGAGTGTCTTCGGTGCGATATCGATGTTGACGCGCTGCACTCCGCGGCTGAGGAGGGGCGTTAGCCATGCCGCCGTGCCCTCGCAGCACGTTGGTGAAAAGGTTCCTGCTCGGCCCGCTTAGACGAGCGAGGTATGCGTGCTCGATCATTGCAGGTGGACGGCTAGGACTGGGGAGTGATCTCGTGTAGGTTGCGCCATGGCTTATCGAAAGATCCTGCTAGCGTCCGACCCTGCTTGGGAATCGACTTATGTGACTGCGATGACTCCGTCGGGCCTGCCCCTCGGGAGCACGCATATCTCAGGAACCGTCGAGTACACAGTTGTGCAGTGGTCGCGGGATGGTTCGGTGCAATGGAGTCTCGGCGGCTTCCTTGCGGCCTCGCCGGTTGTCGGCAACAACGCCGGGGAAGTTCTCGCGTCTGCGTCCACCGAGGGTGATTCCGCTCTTGTTCACCCGATTCTTTTGCAAGACGGCAAAGCGGTTCGCGATTTCCGCACTTCTTTCCCTTCGTTAGCTGTGGTGCTCGACGTGAACGCTTCGGGGCTCGCCGTAGGTTACGCAACGACGGAAGAGAAGGAGTACCGGTCTCGCGGTTTCACGCTCGACGTGCGTTCGGGAGATCGTCCACACTTTTTTGATCTACCGCCCGGGGCGAACTCTGCCCAGGCCGTCTCCGTGAACGCTGCCGGTGAAGTATTGGTCGTTGCGACTTTTCCGGGCGACGAGGTGCGATCCTATCGGCATGTTGGGAGCGAACGCCGGGATCTAGGCACGTTCGCACTTTTAGATCTGAACGATGCCCGCCGCGCGGTTGGGTACTCACATTCGCCCTATCAGGCCGGCGTGCTCGACGCCTCCGGGCCAGTCCCCAGATGGACAGACCTTCCGTTGCCGGCCGAGTTTAGTTACAGCAGAGGCTCTCAGATTAACGCCAAGGGTCTGGTTACGGGATTCGCGTGGTCTTCCGACTCGCTATCGGACTTAACTGCCTTCCTTGTCGACGCCACGGGCTTTCGCCTCTGGGAGTCCCTCGTGCCAGGCCGCTGGACGGTTCCAATGGCGTTGTCGGAAGACGGAAGCGCCGTGCTGTTCGATGGCGAGTCGTGTGTGCTTCTGACGCCAACCCCAACGGTGCGTGTGCCGCATGATATTGGACACCCGCTCTGGGAATTGGTGTTGGTGGGAACCAAAGATGATGCGCCGGTGTTCGGGATGGCGGGCGTGCAGATTAAGTTACCCAACGGGGACGTCATCAACCTACCGGTCATGCCCTTCCCTGGTGATCCCATCCCCGGGCCAGATTGGCGACAGATGAGTGAAATCCAGCGCCGCGCGCTCTTAGCTGCAGCGCTCACATCGGCGGCCCGCGGGCTTGAGGATCAAGAAGCGCAGGCAATACTCCATAAGGCGGCGCGCAAGCTCTTACCCTCGAGACATGGCTGAAACCTCGCACGTCGAACGGGTTTGCTACGGCGGGAAGACGTAACCTGGTTCGTATGACCGAGCTCACGCACAGGTGTAAGGGGCGGACGATCGATCGGGACGACTTTAGCGCATACCGTCGTCACGGACGCCAAGCAGTGCCCTGCGAGCTCCCTCCGGAGCGATGACGCCTACATCGTTTGGGTGGCTCATTCCGGCAGCGTCCATTCGAACACCAACTTCATGGAAACATGATGGGTTGCTGCGCGGCCAAGGGCTTATTGCCGCGCTCCTTGCATTGGCCTCAGCTTCGACGCGCTACTATTCAGCTCGCTGATAATTGCGCCATCACCCCTCGCACATCGAGCCGTCGCTCGTGACGTTCATATGGGTGACCAACAGCACGCGGTGACACTCGACACAAAGAACCTTTTGCCCCGCCTACTCAAGGGCATGGGCGGCGGTATCTGCCCGCGCAGCTGCGCCCAATAAACTTACAAGCTCGTAGCCATCACGCCGCACGAATCGAGAACCTGCGTTGACTCCCACCGGACCTTTTGCTCCCACGCTGACCTCGCTCTTTGACCCGTACGTTGACGTGAAGCTGCCGCCACATCCAACGCGATCTAGTGCCTTAAGCTGGGCCAGCGCTGGGGGGCCAATCACCCCGGACAGCAAGGACCAAGGTTGTTTATCCGGTAGACGTTAAGCCAAGAGACGCAATGGATTCTTAACGATTGACCGCTGACTGGGCCCACGTAGCCTAAGTTGGTGAGTGGTGCGCCCTGGGACAGAAGCAACAGGGGTTGGGTAAGGCGTGCAGCCTGCATGATATCTGTGGTCGTCGCGATGGTTGGCGGCTGGGCAACTCCCAGCTCCGCCACTCCCAATGTCGGCATCCTCAACGAGAGCCATGCCCAGTTCAACACTTCGAGCACAACTGGAAACTACACGCACGTGGTGTCTTCCGGTTCGAACCTGGCGCTGATTGTGACCGTGACGGTAACATTAAACCAGACGCTTTCCTCAGTGGTCTGGGATCCCGACACGACAGTTAGTTCCAATGAGCAGAGCCTGACCTGTCCGGCGGCACAAAACTTCGGCATCGGTAGCGGCTCTAGGAGGATCGCCGTATGTTCACTGCTCAACCCGACGACTAGCAGCGGCAACGGCCAGGTGAAAATCACCCTGGGGACCGCCGGCACATTCACCACGAGCGCCACCACCTTCAGCGGGATCTCGGCTGTTGGCGCGGCGGTCACCTCGGGGTCGGGCAAAACTTTCAGCAGCTGGGCAAACTGCAGCGCCGTGACGGGCGGTTACAAGTGCTCCGTCGCCGTCACGACGGCGGTGGACGACGTCGTGTTCGACCTCGCGGCCCAAGGGGTTCCGACGGGAACGACCCGAACATTTACGGCAACGTCCGGGCAAACCCAGCGTTACACCCAGGAGAGCACAACCTCCGGCGACCGAAGTTCCGGAGCCACCAGCGTCAAGATCGCTACCGGTACGTCAACGACGATGGAGTGGACGTACACCATGCCGGTCTCCTCTGGCAGCGTGGGCCAGATCGCTGTCCCGATGACGCCCGCGTCGTCGATTAGCGCGATAACCCTGCGGGGCGCAGGTCAGGCAGCGCGCGTGGCAGGTCAGGGCACCCAGATTTCATGGCAAACTGAGGAAGAAATTGGGCATCTGGGTTTTCAGGTGTGGCGAGAATCTGCTGACGGCGGGCGGGTGAGGGTTACCAAAGCGCTGCTTCCAGGTTCGGTGTTCGCAACGGGCGATTTTCCGCTTGCCGGCGCAAGGTCGTATTCCATTTGGGACAAGGCTAGCGTGCCGTCCGGTACACGTTACTGGCTTGAAGAGATCGCGCTGACGGGCGGTTCGGTCTGGCACGGACCAATCCAAGTGCAGTCGTTGCCAACGCTGCCGACGTTGTCGTTGTCCGCGTTGCCCAATGGCGGCGCGGCTGCGGCGCGCCTTCCTGGCGAAAGCCTCGCAACTGGAGATCCCGGCGCAACGCTTCCCAGTATCAGCATCATCAATCGGCCGTCCCCGCCGTTACCGTGGCGGGACGAAAGCGCGCTCTCCCGGGTTCAATCGATCTTACAAGGCCCGGCGCTCGGAGCCTGTGACAACGCCGCCGCGAACCTTGCGTCGGTGAAAATTGGGGTGGCGCGCCGAGGGCTGTATCGGATCACGGCGGACACGTTGTTTCAAGCTGGCTTGCCCTCCCTCGTTGAGCCGGCCCGTTTGGTGTTAACCACGGCGGGCCGGGAGGTGCCGCTAAGGATCCTCTTGACGGACAGCGGCGCGCTGGACGCGATTGAGTTCTTCTCAGACGCTGTCGACACACGGGACAGCGACACCCGTGTGCTGTGGCTCAGCGAGGGGGCCTCAATTGGACGGAGTTTGCGAACGCTGCCGCTCAGCCAGCCCCGCAGTTTGGGTCCAACCTCGTATTTCTCTTCCACCGAGGTGCGCGAGCGCTCCGTCTATTTTGCCCCCTTGCTCAATGGACCCGACAGCAATTTCCTTGGTCCAATTGTGTCGAAGGCGCCGGTGGTGCAGCGGCTCCCTGTGACGGGACGAATCGTCGACGCGGCGAGAACTCCGACGCTCGAAGTGAGGCTACAGGGCGCGAGTCTTGGTTCTCACCAAATCGCAGTATCGTTGAATGGGACGCCCCTCGGAGACGTTAATTGGCAGGGGCGAACTCTTGGAACGCAGAGCTTCAGTCTAGACCCGACGGCGCTTCTGGATGGCGACAACGAGGTCACGTTCGCAAACAGCCTGGGCACTGAAAGCACCGCTTTGGTGGAAAGGCTGGCAGTGGGGTTCACGCGGGCCTACCGGGCAGTGGACGATGAACTGGAGGCAAGTGCCCCGGCGGGCGCTAGCGTGAGCCTACGGGGATTCACTTCCGCCAACCTCCGGGTGTTCGATTTGACGGACGCCGAGCCGACCGAGCTGGCGGTTGGCATCGCCCCTGAGGGCGAGACCTTCGCCGTCACCTTGGTCGTCCCAGGGGAGCGAGGCGAGCGTCTCTTGTACGCGGTGGGAAGCGCCCAAATCCGAGCGGCCGCCTACGTCGAGCCCAACCGACCGTCGGCGCTGTGTGCAGGCCCGGATGGTGAGCTGGCGGTGATCGCGCCGCGCTCGTTCTTCGATGCATTGGGTCCCTACGTGGCGGCGCGTCGGGCGGCTGGGTGGAGCGTAGATCTGATCGATCTCGAAGATGTCTACGACGAGATGACTTTCGGTCAACCTAGCGCGCTCGCCATCACGCGCCTGATAAAGGTGCGCCGCGAACGAGAGGCGGCCAAGACCCGATATTTGCTGCTAGTGGGCGACGCCAGCTTCGACCCGCGCAATTTCCTGGGAAAGAACCGCGGTGACGTCGTGCCAACGGGGTTATTCGACAGCGCCGCCTTTGAAACCGCGTCCGACGACATGCTGGCCGACTTGGACGGAGACGGTGTGCCGGAGGTAGCCGTCGGTCGCTGGCCCGTCCGGGAGATCCCCGAAGTCGAAGCGTTAGTGGCCCGCACACTGGCATTTGACGGGAGGACCCCGTTTGAGCGCGGCTCGCTGGTCGTCGCCGGCGCTGACGCCAATTTTTCCTACGCAGACTCCGCACGGCAGACCGCACGAGTGCTGCCCGGTGCCGTACGTATCGTGGATGCGGCCGGAACGGGCGTGGCGAAAGACGAGCTGTTGGCCGCTTGGGCGGAAGGGCCTTCGTTCGTGCAGTACTTCGGGCATGGTTCGGTAGGCGTCTGGACTGGGTTGTTGTCGGCGGCTGATGTGCCACTTCTGGCGGCAAGCGCCGCTGCAGGTCGCACGGCAGTGGTGTCGTCCATGACTTGTCTGAATGCGTTTTTTCACGATGTTTATCAGGAGAGCCTGGCCGAGCTATTGCTGGCCGCTCCGGGGGGACCCGTGGCGGTGTGGGGCTCGTCCAGTCTCGATTCGGCGGGACTGCAGCGCGAGCTGGGGGCGGCGTTCGCGGAAAACCTGAAGAGCCTATCTCTGGGCGAGGCGGTGCGCGCCACGAAGGCCAGCGTGCCCGGCGGTGAGAGCCTGGTGTTGCTGGGAGATCCGACCCTGTTCGGCAGGCCCAGCTCCGCGGTCGTATCGGAGCCGGCGTCGCGTGCCGCACCTCCGTCAGCGTCCGGCTGCGGTGCGTGCCTTTTCGCGGGACACCAGCGGGCAGCGCTCCCGGCAGTCGGCGCGTTGATTCTTCTTGCGGGATGTATGGCCGCACGAAGGCGCCGGCGAACCGCCGAAAACGCTCACCTGCGTAGGCCCTAAAGAGGGCTGGAAAAACAACGGGGACTGGATCTCTGCCTACAACGAATGGCGGGAGATCTTGCTATGCCGAAGGCGCTGTTTGCGGGCCAGAAGTCAGCTGAGTCTAAGGGCCGGCGTCCCAGCAATTCAATCGATCAGTTTTCGCTCAGGTCGAACATCCGCGCTCATGCGCTTGATGGCACGAGGGGGCACTACCTTCGAAACACGTATACATGACGATGGCAGCCACGCCTCCAGCCAACGAGGTCTGAAGCACGCGCCAGCGGCTCAGTCGCGGCTCGGGGTGCGGAAGGCGTCGCTCTACCAGGCTCAACCCCGGCACGGACCAAAAGACATCCGGAAAGATCCTGCCCGGCGCGCAGACCCAGCCCACCGTGTTGGCATCGACGACCGCGTCGTGCGTTATCCCGAAGCTCCAAGCCATCCACGAGCTGCGTCACAAGCGCCATGCGCCGCGTCTGTACAGTCAGATTCGCTCGCTGATGGCTCCTGGAGGGGAGTTGCTGGTTTGCGACCACCTACCGAAGGGCGCACATACTCCACGGCAGCGTGTCCTCTACATGAGCACTACCGAATATCTGACGGCGCTCGGCGAGGCCGGTTTTTCTGGGCCTCAGGTTGTTTGGAGCGGCCACGATATGGCGCTGTACCGCGCCCTAGGCTAGCCCGGATCAGGCTCTAGCGCCTTGGCGCACAGCGCGCGCCAACGCTGGTTACCCACACTCTCCGCGAGAGCTGACGCCGCGCGAATTTGTTCGGTCCCGAGCGCGGGCTGATCGGTGAGCACCAGCCAGCGCCCTAGCAGATATCGAGCAACAATTACGTCGCCCGTCCAACCCTGCTCCTCAGCCTCTCCGATGGCTTCACGCAACGTGGCCTCGATGGCCCGGCTGTCGCGTGGATTCTCACCGTCACGTTGACCCTCCAAGTACGCCAAGATGACACCACATGCAGTGAGCAGCCGCTGAGACCCGATTTGCGCGGCGACAGCCTGGGCTCGGCTGCAGGTTGCATAACTTTTGGGCAAATCCCCCGCGAGCAACAGCGCCACGCTTTCGTCGTACACCGCGAGAGCTAGCTCACCCAAACTTCCCGAGTTCTTCGCAAGCTCGGCGGCACGGCCCGCAGCCTCCGCACTTTCGGCATGCTCACCGCTACAAGCCAACAGGAATGCCCGAGTGCGCTCCAACCGACAAGACTCCGTCGCAGGGACGGCGCCACTCAGTTCCTCGGCTTCTAGCAGCGTGCCCATGGCGCGCGTCGGCATTCCAGCGCCCGCTAATGCATAGGCCAATGCTAGCAGGAGCTGATGTTTCTCCTCGACCTCGGGGGACGAAAGCTCAAAAGCTCGCTCAAGCGCACGCACTGCCCGCGGAAATTCGGTGCGCCCGGTGGCTATCGTTGCTTCGAGCAGCCAACCCCGCCGCGCCAACTCTGGCAATCGCAAGCTCTCTGCCAACGTTGCACTCACCAAGCCCTCAGCTTCTCGAAAACGGTGCAGACTCGCGAGCACTAGAGCGGCATCGAGGACTGCACCCAGGAGCCGCCTCCTGAGCTTCACTGGCGCCCTCTTGCCGTAGCGGAGCAGTAGCTCACCGGCGGAAGCGACGGAAGGGGCGAGATCCTGAAGGGAGGCTTGTGGTGCGCAGGCGAGCAGCCCAGATACCCACTCAGCCACAACCTCAAGATCCTTGGAGTCCGTAGGCGTGAGTGCGAGCGCGCGCCCTAGGTGGCGTGCAGCTGGCTCCAGCAAACCCTGCCTTAAAAGTTCAAGCCCGCTCTCTCCATAAGCAATACGAGCGTCTTCCCGCTTCCCTGCAGCTTCCAAATGCTGCGCGACACGGCGCACAGCTTCCGCGCCAAGCGCCCCCTTTCGCCCTTGGTAGTGCCGAGCGGCCCGCGCGTGCAAAGCCTGCCAATCTGCTCGCTCCGCTGCTTCCGCGACGACTTCAGCCAGCACCTGCACCGCGATCGCCACAGTGCCCGGTGAGAGCCTCTGCACCAATCCCCTCACCTCAAGATCGTCAACAATCAAGACGACTTGCAACAGCGGGAGTTCTCCCACTTCAGCCAGTGCCCCAAGCTCAACGGGCTCATCCAAGACCACAACCGCTGCGAGCACGCGTTGCTCGTCGGCACTGAGCGCACCGAGGCGCTGCTCCAACAGCTGTTTCAGCGGTCGTTCGTGGTCACCCCCAGCTGGTAGCCAAAACTCCAAACTCTGCGCTTGATCACCCCGGATAAAACCTTGTTCAATACCTTCACGCAGTAGCTCAATGGCAACCATCGGATGGCCACCACTTTGCGCCACCACAAAATCCGCCAAGAGCTCAGGAACCCGCGCAACGCCCGTACCATGTTCGACCAGACGCAGAATCTCTTCCTCGCCGAGCGGGCCCAAAGAAAGCTCGGAATATCCCTGCATTTTGCGCAAAAATCCCACATTTCCGGCGCGGCCTGCGAACACTAGCAGCGTCCTTGAATGCTGGATCCGCGCTACCACTCCGCCCAACAGCTCAGCGCTTGGCACGTCGAGGTGCTCAGCGCGATCGAACGCAAAAAGATGCGGCCTTTCGAGGGACAGGCTGTGCAGCATTTTGGCAACTCCGCACTCCAGGAACAACGGGTTGAAGCGATGGGCACTCGAATGCCGAGAACCTAGACTGATCAGGATGCTTTGCACCTCTTCCTCTCCAAGACCGAGCGCACGCAGGCGTGGCTGGACGAGCGCCGCCCAATCGCTCACGTCATTCTCCCGCACGCCACACAGCTTTCGGAGCATGTCGCTCAGCGCTGAGTACGGAGCGCTGCTCGAATTCACGCGACAATTGACGAGGTAAAAGCCGACGCTCACCGTGCCCTTCTTCAAGCGTCGTCGCATCTCGCGCAGTAAGCGAGATTTCCCAATGCCACCCTCCCCCACAATAGCGATCGGGGCGGACACGCCGCGCACGGCGTTGACGAGGCGGCTCCCCAACACAGAAAGCTCCTGCTTTCTCCCGACAAATCGGGTCGCGCTGTGGAGCGGACGCAATTGCCCCACGAGCCAGACCGCCGGATCGACCTCACTTCGTTCCAATTCGAACCAACTCTGAAGGCACGCTGCCGCGCTTTCGCCTACGGACAGCCGCGACGGCAAACTCAAAGCGAGCGCACGGCTGGAAGCAAACAGCATGCGGCTACTTTCGTCGTCGGCGATACTGGAATCCCGTTCCAGAAGCACCTCTCCGAGCTCCAGACCGGCGCTCAAATTGGGATCCAGCTTGGCCCCTCGGATCAAGATCTCAAGCGCTGAGCGTGCCCCAAGCGTGACGACTGCCTGGGCTTCCGCGCCGAGCACCCAAAACGCTTCTATTTCGCGGGATGCCTTCGTCACCAAACGCGCCTCGCTCGCGAGGAGCCACTCGAGCGCGAGATCCTTTAGAGCTGAAAGCTCCGGTCCCTCGCCAAAGCGCAGCGCGAGTGCAACAATGGCTTGCCCTCCTGTGCGCGGTTCTAACGGCTTGCCAAAAATGGCCGTGCGCGGTGGCAACGATTCGCCCTGGGGCTCGAACGCGCGCTTGAAGCGAGCTGGAGGATGAGTGAGCGGGGTCATCCGAAACTTCTCAACCAGCTCGGCTAGGCCCTCGGCGGTCGGCTGAACTCTGATCGAGTAGGCGTGCTCCATCAGTGCCTCATAGACACCGCCCGAAGAGCGCGTTTCGCCCGAAATTGGCGCAGGAAAGACCGCATCCAAAAAACGCCAACTTTCCGGCTCGGACTCCCGCGGCCCCGCGACCCCTTTCAGAATATCCGCGAGAGCTTCGAGATCACCCGCTGCGCTCGGACGTGGCGCACGCTTGACGATCGCACTCACCAAACCAAAGTCGGTGACCTTGACCTCACCATCCCAGCTTATCAGCACATTATCCGGAGTGAGCGCGCCGTGCAGAATACCGGGCGAGCCCGGATTATCCGAAAGCGAACGATGCGCGTGGTCGAGCGCCTTGGCGATCTCCGCCGCCAAAAATAACAAGACGCCCACGGGGAACTCCAGCCGGGCAGCACGACTTCTGTCGAGTAAATTCCGCAGGCTCAAACCCGGCACGAACTCGGTAGCGATGTAGTGGCTGGTGCGCCCCACATCTGGCACCTCACCCATGTCAAACACCTGAGCCACGTTCGCGTGACTGAGCCGCATGGATTGCTTGGCGGCCAGTAACACCAGCGTTAAAAGCTCCGAATCAGAAACAAGCTCCTCTCGAAAACGCTTCACGACGAGCGTTTTCTCGAAACCTTCCACACCAAAACTCTTGGCCTTGAACGCTTCGGTGACACGCCCGCGCCCGAGCGAGTCGGTTATCCTGTAGCGTCCAAAGTCCACCAATTCTTCTTAGGCTCCTGGCTCGCCGTACATGGCTTCCGCGAGCTCAAACGTGGCATTTTCTAGGCGGGCGTAGGCATCTCGCACCAAGTTGAGATCGGCACCCGTTTCCAGCATTTGGCGGAGCTGATTCATATCTTTACGCACCGGGTCACAGCGCTCCCCCAACATGTCGCCGTAGGCGTCGAGCGCCTGCTCTGTGGTGTAGATCAGGGTCTCGGCTTGATTCTTGACCTCGGCCAAGTCACGCCGCAGCTGGTCGGTTTCTTTGAACTTATCCCCCTCAGCGACCAGCTTCGTCACCTCTTCTTCTGAGAGCCCGCTCGTCGGTCGCACCTTGACCTCTTGGGACTTATTGGTGCCGAGATCGGTGGCACGCACCGCCAAAATACCGTTAGCGTCGACCTGAAATTTCACTTCAATCTTAGGAACCCCACGCGGTGCCGGTGGAATACCGCTCAATTCAAACTGAGCGAGGCTTCGATTGTCGACCGCCATCTCACGTTCCCCTTGAAGCACATGAACCGGGACAAAATGCTGATTGTCGACACTCGTGGTGAAGATTTCGCTCTGCTCGGTGGGCACCGTGGTATTGCGCGGAATCAGCCGCGTGAAAATGCCGCCGCCAGTTTCAACACCGATCGATAGCGGAGTCACATCCAAGAGCAAGACTTCATCGATCATCCCCGAAAGCGCAGCGCCCTGAAGGGCGGCGCCCATCGCGACCACTTCGTCCGGGTTGACCTCCTTGCTGGGCTCGCGGCAAAACATCTCCTTCACCGCTTTTTGCACGGCGGGCATGCGGGTCATCCCGCCCACGAGCACCACCTGATCCACATCTTTCGGAGTTAACGCCACATCTTTCAGCACCTGCCTGCAGACAGCCAAGCTGCGCTCCACCAAATCGCGCGTGAGCGCTTCAAGCTCATTTCGCTTGAACGTTCGCTCAAGGTGCAATGGGCCGCCCGCCCCCGATGCGATAAAAGGAATATTAATTTCCGTTTCAAGCGACGAACTCAATTCATGCTTGGCCTTCTCCACGGCTTCGCGCAAGCGCTGCAAGGCCATGCGATCTTTGGCCAAATCGAAGTGATTGGCCGCCTTGAATTCTTCGATCAGTTTCTCGATGATCCGATTGTCGAAATCCTCACCGCCCAAGTGGGTATCACCACCTGTGCCTTTGACATTGAAAACGCCGCCGGAAATCTCCAAAATTGAGATATCGAACGTGCCACCACCGAGGTCAAAGACAGCCACCCTCTCGGCCTTCGCTTTATCCAAGCCATAGGCGATGGCAGCCGCTGTTGGCTCGTTGATGATGCGCTTCACATCAAGGCCTGCCACGGTGCCGGCGTCCTTCGTTGCCTGGCGTTGGGCGTCGTCGAAATACGCGGGCACCGTTATGATGGCTTCAGTTACCGTCTCACCCAGGTAACGCTCGGCAATCTCCTTCAGCGATGCCAGCACCACCGATGACACTTCCGGCGGCGACATGGGCTTGCCATTCAAGCTGACCCAAGCGTCGCCATTTTCGTGGGCGATCACCTGATACGAAACAATTCCCGCCTGGTGCGTGACATCCGTATCGGCAAACTTCCTTCCCATCAACCGCTTAACGGCATGAATGGTGTTCGCAGGATTCGTGGTCGCTTGTCGCTTCGCGACCTGGCCTACCAGGCGCTCGCCCTTCGCTGACAGGGCAACAACGGAAGGAGTGGTGCGGGCACCCTCGAGGTTGGGGATCACCTTGACCTCGGGCTCTCCGGAGCCTTGGATCCCTACCACCACAGCGACGCATGAATTCGTGGTCCCCAGGTCGATGCCAATCACCTTTCCCATTATCACCCGCTAAGATAGCCCGAGCACGCGCGACTGCTAAGCTCCCTCCGGGGCTCGGCTCGCTGGTCGAAGGCGGACCTACGCGTCCGTCTCGATTCCAGGCGCCGCCACCGGAGCCTTCGCCACCACAACGAGCGCGGGCCGAACTACCCGATCATTCATCCGATAGCCCGCCTGGGCCTCGGCCGCCACGAAGCCTGGTGGGAACTCCTTGGTTTCGATATGTGAAATAGCTTCGTGCAACGCCGGATCGAAAGGCTGCCCGATCCCTTCCAAACGCTCAACACCCAATTTGCCGAGCGTGTCTTGGAACTGGCGCAGCACCATGTGGATCCCATCCAAGAGCGCTTTCACATCGGTGGCGGACTCAGCGTGAGCCGCTGCGCGCTCCAGATTGTCGAAGACCGGCAGGAGCTCTCTTAGCTGATCTTCTCGAACCTTACGCTCCGCATCTACGATATCGCGACGTGAGCGCTTCCGAAAATTATCATAATCGGCCGCAAGTCGCAGTAGCTGATCTTTTAGGCGCGCTTGTTCGGCGCGAGCCACCTCCAGTGGATCTTCAACGGCTGTGACGCCGCCCTCCCCGAGTGCTTCTTCGCTGGCCTGGGTCGGTTCATTGAGATCGGTGAGCGCGTTGTCGGTATCTGTCACGGTGGCCATTCAGTATATTAGTTTGGCTCGCCTTGCCAATCCCTGTGCACGTGCGCGTGCTGCGCGGGAATCACGGCGCCCCGAGCGCGCGTCGTCGTTCAAGCATAGCGGTCCCCTCAGGGCCAGGCGCTCCGCGATAAGAATAGATAGTAAGCATGCTTACTATCTGTTTCGCGGCGTGAAGGTCTCCCTCCTCCCAAGGAGACTCTTCTGAACGCGCGGACACCTCGAGTCAGAGTTTACCGTGCGCCAAGGCATCGAGAGGAGCTTCTTTACAGCGCGCCTGACGGAGTGCGGTGAGCGCTCCCCCCGTTGATCGATGGTCATTCGCGTCAACTCCTGGGTTCGGTCCAAACCAAGTCTCCACTTGAGCTGGCACTAGGAAGAAGCGAGACGCCGAGGTGAGCGGAGTTCGTTGGGTTTCCTGGGGTGTGGTTCGGCCGTAGTGAGTGGTCTCTAACCAGAAACAATATTCGATACTCGTGGGGGCGTAGAGATGCTCGGCGCCCGTCTGGACAACACCAAGACTCGCATCGAGCAGTTTGCCGGAAGGCCCTCTGGCTTCGAACAAGCGCGCCCCGAACTTCACGCGCAGCTTCACTCCCGCAGCTTGACTCTCAAGACTTGAGGGCTCAACACGAGCCACTTCGCCCCCATCGACCCAAACCGTGACCGCCTCATCTCCTAAGTTAATGACCCAAACTACCGGATGATACAGCCAATAAAGAAACGGAAATGCAACGACCGTGCAAATGGCTCCCGCCTGAACCCATATCGGCATCCGAACGGAGAGCGGCGTCGTGGAAAGCTCGGCCCGACTCTCCCCCGCAACCAGCAAGGCAAATTCACGATTCGCAAACGCAATCTCTCCGCGCTCCGTCCACCACACGGCTTGGCCAAAGCTGGCATGACCCGACCCCGCTTCCGGTTGCCAAACACGGAGTATCAGACCGGGCACCCAGGCTGAAATGAAACACACCACAAAAATCAGTGGGCTTGGCCAATCGAAAACCAGCGGCAAAATAACCGAGAGCCCCAGCGCCAACACTCCCGAGGCGCACGCAGCCGCGAAGACGCGTGTCGAAGCAGCTGTACGGTGACCGAGACAGGCATCGCAGTAGGGAACACTCGCCACCAATCCCCCCTTGAGGGCTCGCTCTTGACGTGCCAAAGTCGCAGGCGCCAGACAGCAGGCACACACCGTGAGAGAATTCAGTGATGGCGCGCACTCGGCCAGGCAATAGCCAATGCGGTGCTGAACAGCGATCTTAGGGATGGAAGGCATCGATGTGTGAGACGCTGAGCGCTGGCCCAAAGGCTCGCACCCAACGGGAGTCTGGCCAAAAGCGAAAAGTCCCGCAATAGTCGCGCTCGTGAGCGCCGAGACCGAAGTTCTGCTGAATGAGCCCCAAAAGCAAGCAGTGCTCCACGTCCACGGCCCTCTGATCATTTTTGCCGGCGCTGGCAGCGGAAAGACCCGCACGCTCATCTATCGCATCGCGAACCTGCTCGGCCCGCACCGTGTCGCGCCCTACCGGATCCTCGCGGTCACGTTCACCAACAAGGCTGCTGGCGAAATGCGCTCGCGACTTGAGAAATTGACCGGCCCTGAGATCACGCGCGACCTTTGGATCGGCACGTTCCATTCCGTGTGTGCCAAGCTATTACGCCGCTACGCCGACCACGTTGGGCTGACCCGCAACTACGTGATTTACGACGACAGCGATCAGAAGGCCGTGCTCGCCCGCATCCTCAAGCGCCGTGAGCTGGACGATAAAGAGTACCCAGTGAAGGCGGTTTTGGGCCGCATAGGTCAGGAAAAACGCGAAGGCCGACGCGCCAAGCAGGCCCAAGATCTCGCCGACAGCGATAGCACACTTGCCGAGATTTACGCCGATTACGAATCCGCGCTGCTTCAAGCTAACGCTGTGGATTTTGAAGATCTCATCTTGTACATGACGGAGCTCGTGGAAAATGAAGCGGGGCCTGTTGCACAGGA
Organism: Polyangiales bacterium; assembly: GCA_038246305.1. Lineage (GTDB taxonomy): Bacteria > Myxococcota_A > Polyangia > Polyangiales > Polyangiaceae > JBBRRP01. The sequence goes on from JBBRRP010000024.1 coordinate 38,586, forward strand.
GCTGCGTGCGCGCTTTGATTTTGTGTTGGTGGATGAGTTTCAAGATACCAACATGATCCAATATCGTCTGATTCGAGCCCTTTCGGCGCGAACCCAGAACGTGTGCGTGGTGGGCGACGACGATCAAAGCATCTATCGTTGGCGCGGCGCCGATGTGCGCCTGATCCGGGGCTTTCGCAGGGATTTTCCCGATGCCGAGGTCATCAAGCTCGAACAAAATTATCGCTCCAGCGCCAACATCGTGCGCGCGGCGATGGGCGTGATCGCTCCGGCTCATCAGCGTGAAGATAAGAACCTGTGGACGGCACAAGCACCCGGCTCCAAAGTGATTGTACGCTCGCTTGGGGACGAACGAGAAGAAGCGCGGAGCGTGGCGGATTCCATCCGGCGCGCCGTTGAACACGGCACCGATGCGGCCGACATCGCGATTTTCTACCGAGTTCATGCCCAATCGCGTGTGATCGAGGACATGCTCCGCGGCCATAATCTCCCGTACCAAATAGTGGGCGGGATGAAGTTCTTCGAACGGGCGGAGGTGAAGGATCTGCTGTCGTATTTGCGGTTGATCGAGAATCCTCGGAGCGATACCGATCTGTTGCGCGTCATTAATGTCCCGGCGCGCGGCATTGGCAACAAGACCGTCGAACGCCTACTTGATATCGCCGGCGAAAATTCAACGAGTGTCTATGAAGCCCTCGGCCGTTCGCGCAAGGACACACTGCTCGCGAGTGGCGCCAAGAAGAAGCTGGCTGAAATCTACGACTTACTCGAAGATTTCCGGGCCGATGCCCAAAAGCTCGTGCCGCATGAGCTCGCCAACGCGATCCTGGATCGCACCGGCTATCGGGCGTCGCTGCAGGCCCAAGATTCGGCTGAAGCTGACGCTCGCCTCGGCAACATGGAGGAGCTGATCGGCTCGTTGCAGGAATATGAAAAAGAAGTGGAGGCGGGTGGCGAGCCACCGACCTTGAGCGGTTATTTAGAGCGGATCTCACTCGTGGCCGCCGTGGATAACATGCAGGCTGGTTCACAGGTTTCACTGATGACCGTGCACAGCGCCAAAGGGCTCGAATTTGACACAGTGTTTGTCACTGGGATGGAAGAGGAAGTCTTCCCGTACAAAGGAGTGGGCGGCGAAGATCCGGAAGAGCTCGACGAGGAACGCCGCCTGGCGTACGTCGCGCTCACCCGAGCCCGGAGGAATCTGATCTTGAGCCATGTCTCGGCGCGCATGCTCTTTGGTCGAACGCGTTACCTCGTAAGAAGCCGGTTTCTCGCCGATATTCCCACGGATGTGGTTGAGCTCCACGGCCACAGCCGCGCCGGTTCGCGGCCGGGATACTCCGCTGATCGCTATTCCTCAGATCGCTACTCCTCTGATCGCTATTCCTCCGATCGCACCGCTGCCGACTCAGACTACGGATCCTTCGCCAACGCATCGCACCGGCCAGCCACGCCAAGCCATCCGCCGCTTCAGCCTGGAGAGCGCATCATCGAACGGGAAATGGGCGATGAGCCTGGCGATGAGATGGGCGAGCCGGTGCACCCCGGCGATCGGGTCTTTCACAAGCACTTCGGGCGCGGCATTGTGCGCCGTGTGGAGCTAGGCAGTCAGCCATTCGTGACTGCCGAATTTCCGAAGGTTGGCACCAAGCGCATCGCGGCTCAGTTTGTGGAGCGAGCCTAGCTCCGTCAATCGTAGGATGGCCCTATGTCTACTGGTTTCAGAGCCGCAAGTAGCTTGGCGTTGGCGTCAGCCCTGGCGGTGTCAGCGCTGGCTTGGATAGGCTGCAGCTCCCCATCGACCCAGACGAGTTCGAGCAGCGGCGGCGCTTCGGCGGCCGTCGGCGGAAAACCTGCGACTGGCGGAGCGGTTTCGGCAAATTCCGGCGGCAAACCCGCAACCGGCGGTGCGTCCGCAAATTCTGGCGGGACATCTGCGACCGGCGGTGCTTCGACAAATTCTGGCGGCAAGCCCGCAACCGGCGGTGGCGGAAGCAGCAACGGCAGCGGGGGCACCAGCCAAACGGGGGGCAGTCCAGGCGCCACATGCCCAGCCCCCGCACCGAACGCTCAGCAATTCGTAGTGTACGGCGAGGAAGTGGCCCCCAATTGGGCGGCCTACGGCTTTCAGGGCAATTTTGCCGCTCAAAGCACCACGGTCTGTTCGGGGACTCAGGCGCTCCAGTATCAAGCACATCAGTATGATGGTGTGGCATTCGATACGCCTGAAGCCAACGCCATTTCGGCCAAGCATCTTTCAATTCGCGTACATGTTAACGTCGCGAGTGATTGGGCGTTTGCCGCGGTCACCGTAGGGCAAACCGATCCGCATCAATTCATCGGCGAAGTTGTGCTCGCTCCCGGTTGGCAGGTGCTTGAATTCGATATTCCCTCAACCACTCCCATGACGCGCTGGCTCCTCCTCGAAAAACAGGACATGGGCAACGCTACTCTGACCGTGGACGATGTTCGGTTGGGGCTCTAACTGCAAACCGCACGCACTGGAAAGCCCCGAGAGATGAATAAACGGCTCGAAATGCTCGAAAAGTTAGTCAGTTCAGGCACCGCCGATGCGTTCGCGGAGTACGCGCTGGGCATGGAGTATCAAAAGGTAGGGCGCCACGCAGACGCCATTTCACGCTTCAATGCGCTTCGCGAGCGAGACCCAAGCTACGTGCCCGTGCATCTGATGGCAGCGCAGCTGCTGGTGGAGCTGGCCCGATATGAAGAAGCTCGCGCCTGGCTTGAACACGGGCTCAGTGCCGCTACGGCGAAAGGCGACTCGAAGGCACTCGGCGAGCTGCGCGAATTGCTCGCAGAGCTTCCCGCTTGATTCCTGATTTAGCGGTTAATCGGTGCCTGTCGCGCAGTGATCGGAATTGTTCCATAGCTGCCAGGGGTCAGCATCATAGACCCGGCCCCTCGCTGAGCGTCGACCCGGGTCTAAGCGGCTCGACTCGGTCTTCGCTTCCTCGATTTCTCAGTAGGTTCGAGCGAGACACGGAGGCTCGTTCCGGTGGCTTTCGCGAACCTCTGGGCGAGATCTATTTGCCGGTGATCAGGCAAGTGAGATGGCTGAACCCATGAGCGGATCCCCGACTGACTGGGCGATATCAGAGGCATTCAAGACCCCACAGAAGGCGGCCGCGACGCACGTTATGGTGGCGCCCAGGAGACGACGACGGGCATGGAGTACCCGAACGTACAAGCTGCTAGCGCTTGGCAATTGAGCGCGCGGCAGGCGCCGTCGCGCTCGGGAAAGCAGAAGCCGTCCGGATCATTAAGCCGAGCACCACAGTTGGAAGCCCGCCTACCGACTCGAAGTCAATGCTGGAACGCCTCGCGCAGCCAGAGAACACTCTGCTCCTGTCTGCGGCTAGCTCCTGGGAGATTGCAATCAAGTATGCTTTAGGAAAGCTTAAGCTTCCCGAGAAGCCTTCTAAGTACGTTCGCAAGCGCCTTCAGAGCAGCGGAACCACCGAACTCCCGGTGCATCATGCCCACGCTCTCGCTGTGGCGGACTTACCGCATTACCATCGGGACCCCTTCGATCGACTACTGATTGCCCAAGCTCAACTTGATGATCTGCTGCTCGTGGCGGACGATAAGGTGTTTTCCAAGTACGACGTCAACGTCATTTCTCCGCGAAGCCGAGTGTAGTCTCTCCACAAGGCTCGAATAACGCCCAGGAAGAGTGTCAGAATTTCTGTGTAACTTGACTTATAAGGCGACAGCAAGCTCGGTTCCCCACACCGGGAGTGTTAAAGTCCCCTCTTCCTATCCGTGACGGCACACACCACTGACAACTCGACTGCCGCGCTTTTTTCGCAACATGATTACCGTTTGTTTTGGTTGTCCCGGGCCGCAGGTTCCCTTGGCGGCCTCATACAAAGCGTGGCGCTTGGGTGGCAGGTGTATGCCGTGGCACGCGAAACCATGGACGTCGCACGTTCAAGTTTCATGCTGGGAACGGTTGGATTGGTCACGTTCTTACCCGTCTTGCTCTTCACTCTGCCGGCGGGAGAAGCCGTCGATCGATACGACAGGCGCCGCGTGCTTCTCTGCTGTCTCCTAGGACAGATGGCGGTCGTCTCCGTGCTTGCCGCTCTCAGTTTCGTTCAGGTGCGACACACATCGCCGCTTTTAGTTATGGCCGCATTGTCGGGATGCGCGCGCGCCTTTTTTGCGCCAGCCTCCTCAGCGCTGGGGCCCATGCTGGTTCCCCGCGCCCTGCTTCCGCGCGCGATTGCCTGGAACTCCCTCGCGTGGCAGATCTCAGCCGTGCTCGGTCCCGCCGTGGGGGGAATTCTTGTCGCGGCCTCGCCGACAATGGCGTTTGCTGTGGCGACGGCACTGTATGCGGTCTCGGCGCTGCTGTTGTCGCGCATCCGCGCCAACACGCGGCCCCCGGCGAAATCGGGCACGCGTTGGTCTCTCATGAAAGAGGGAGTGCACTACGTGTGGAACAACAAGATAGTGTTTGGGGCAATTTCTCTCGATCTATTTGCCGTTCTGCTGGGCGGGGCGACGGCGCTTTTGCCCGCCTTTGCGCGGGACGTTTTGCATGTCGGCGCGTCCGGATTTGGCATCTTGCGGGCGGCCCCGGCAGCGGGCGCCACAGTGGTGGCATTGTATTTGGCGGCGAAACCCATTCGCCGTCACGCCGGTCTGATCATGTTTTGGGGCGTCGGCATCTTCTCCCTGGCAACCATCGCGTTTGGGTCTTCACGGCACTTGCTTCTTTCAGTAGCGTGTCTGGCTGTCCTCGGGGGCGCCGACATGATCTCCGTCTTCGTCCGGCAAACACTGGTTCAACTTGTAACCCCCGATGCGATGCGCGGCCGCGTAGGCGCCGTTTCGACCTTGTTTATCGGTGCCTCGAACGAACTTGGTGAATTCGAAAGCGGATTCGTCGCGCGTTTTGTGGGCCCGGTTTTGGCCGCCATTCTCGGGGGGTGCGGCGCGCTTTGCGTAACTCTTCTGTGGGCCCGGCTCTTTCCTGATCTTCGCAAGTCGGACAGTCTCGAATCATCAACACCATAAGATACTGCGCAAAATGTGGAGCCGGACTGGCCGTGGTTGCGGAGAGGTGCTCCGTAGATGGCTTACGTCTCGCCGGCACCGCGCATGGCGCTTGTTCACTGGAGCCCAAACACCATCTCGGAGCGCGACTCGACCCGGGTCTAAGCGGCTCGGCTCGGTCTTCGCTTCCTTGTTTTCTCAGTAGGTTCGAGCGAGACACGGACGCTCGTTCCGGTGGCTTTCGCGAACCGCTCGAGGGTCGATAGGCTCGGTTTGGCTGCTCCGCTTTCGAGGCGCGCGATCGTTGATTGAGATGTACCCATGCGTTTCGCAAGCTCCGCTTGGGACAATCGCGCTCGAGTCCTCGCCTCGATCAGCATGCTTGCGACCGAGAACTCCTCGTCTAGCGCGTCGTATCCCTCCTTGAATCCGGGCTCCCTCATCCAACGCTTCTTGATCTTATTCACCGGAATGCCCATCACACTGCCTCCTTCGCCCTAGCCCGAGCGGTTTCAAGCGCGCGAGCGGGAGTTTTCTGGGTTTTCTTCGTAAACGCGTGAAGGACGACCACTCGTTCGCCCGACGCGATGACGTAGATGGCACGAGCGATGCCGTCTCTTCCCTTCATCCGCATCTCCCAGAGTTTCCCTTCGAGGTGCTTGATGTGCGGCTCATGCATCGCAGCGATCCCGTGCTTCTCGATGAGTTCGACAATGCGTAAGAATCGCTGTCGAACGTCCTGCGCCAAGTCATCGAGTTCTCGCTCAACCCTCCGATCCAGAACCTCGACCTGCCATACCACATTCTGTATGTTATCTTAAAAAAGAGATGCTGTCGAGACGACCCTAGGGCAACCTTTTGCCGGCATCGATGCTCTCATGTGCGCGGGATCCCTCGAATGGGCTTAACTGCGGGCGTCCCTGCTTGCATCGGAGGATTTCGCACCGCCCCGGCAAACAGCGCACGTCCGGGAAGTGCCCAGCAATTACGCCATTTAAGCGCCACTTGCCGTTTCTCACCAATCTGGTATGTTTCTGGTGTGCCTCGGTCAGCGCTTGCCCACGATGCCTCCGTTGCGCGGACCATCCGTTTTCCAGCAGATCTTCGAGATCGGATTACCACCGATGCCGACCGATGTGGTCGCAGTTTCGAGGGACAAGTCATTGCCCTGCTTCGCAGTCACTATGGTGAGGACGTGGACATTGCTCCGAATCCGGCAGACATCCTAGCGTTCGCAAAGGCTAGCCTGGCCGATATTCCTTCGGTCGATGCCGACGTTATCGTTGGCAAACTGAAGTCCGTCGAGCGCTAGATTTTTCAATGGCTTCCACGCCCGTACTCTTGGACACGGACACGCTGTCGGAGCTGAGCCGCGGAAATCCGATAGTTAGCGCACGGGCACGAGCCTATCTGATTGAGTTTGGACGTCTCACCGTTACTGCGGTGACCGTATTCGAGCGTCTACGCGGGTATCGACAAGCAATTCGCGATGGCAAACCCTACCAACGGCAAATGCTGGCCTTCGAGGTTCTTGCCCACAACTGCCTTGTGCTTCCGTTCGACGATGTGGCGGCTGACGTAGCGGCAACTATCTGGGCATCTTGCTCGCGCAGCCAGCGACAGAATCTTGGCGATATTTTGATTGGTGCTGTTGCAGTCGCTCGACAGATCCCGCTGGTAACACGAAACAAGAAAGCCTTTGCAATGCTGGCCAAGCTCTCTGGAGTCGATTTGCACCTCTTAGATTGGACTAAACCGACCAGACATTTAGCACGGTGAACCTCAGCCAACACTGAACGAACGGCAAAGCGATGACCTGGGCAACGCCTCTCGGTCTGGCTGCTAGTTACGACGGGTTAACACGCGCGGATTTCCGCTGGAGCTAGGTTCGACGCGCCCACAAATCTCGGGCTACGCCACTCGCAATTGCCGTCTTGCATGGCAATGCTCGCGTCGGCGACCTTTTGTCTCCGCTCGGGGTCATCCCCGCAAGCTTACATCGGTACCGGGGAGTGGAACGGAATTCCGCAGGGATGCGGCTGCCCAAAAAGGGCACACCGATATGATAGAGTTCTTTCGCAGTCTAAGTAGTTAACCAATAGCTCAACCGTGACAGTTAGATGTTGAGCCCGTCCACTGAATGGAAGGGGCAGGCGTTCGTGTGTGCGGGCTTCTCGCTCGAAAGTCCGCAATATTTCTTGTATCGATGGCAGCGAAGCGTACCTCAACACGTCCTCATTACCGCGACTGCGGACCTCGATGGCGATGGGGCCGTAGATCTTGCGTTCGAGCAGGCAGTGGACTGCAGAGCGGGAGCGTATGTCGCAGGCGAGTAGCGAAAGCGCTGACAATTCTTGGTTGGTGCGGCGTGCAAGCGATCGGAATTGCTCCATTGTTGTTGGGTAGTGGGCGCCACCGAATGGGCGGGATGCCCTCCCCAGCTGCCGCCTAGCGCGGCTGCTTGCCCCTCGCCAAGCGTCTCCGAGACAGGAGACGCGGGCGGGGCTGGCGTGGCCGCTCCGCGCCGCCGGCGCAGGGTTCCAACCAGAAAAACGTCGGGCGCCGCGATGCTTCAACTGGCCGCCTGGGCGGGATGTGGGTGGACCCGCGTGCTCGTGGCGTTGGCATCGGAATGGCGCGTTGAGGCCGTCACGGCGTGGGCTGTGGAGGTGAGCATCTCAGGGCAGAGAGCTATTTACCGCGGCCTCCGCTTGGCTTTCCGCCAGCGGGCTTCAAGCTAGTCAGATCCTTGTCGCCTGTCACGATGACATCCGCGCCACTTGCCACCGCAGACGCCACTACCCATTCGTCGTCCCGATCGCGGATCCCTAGATCGAGATGCTTCTGCGGTTTGGGGACAACCGGGAACTGTCGCAGGAACGCCTCCGTTTCCTGGATGACTTCCGCTGGAACATGGAACTTCTCCCGCAGAGCCTTCTTTAGCTCGACGAGTACCACTTCGCCCACCACGAGTTCGTGCTCAGCAAGCGTTGTCTGAAGAACATCCGCACACAGGCCACGCGTCGCGAATGCACTCGCCAACACGTTGGTGTCGAGAAAAACCTTCACGAGACTTTTCGGAAGACGTCCTCGTCAATCAGGTAACCCCGTGCTTCAGCGAACGGCATCACCCTGCCCCGCAATCGTGCAAACTGCTCCTGCGCCAGCTCTCGCTTCAACGCGTCGCGAACCACCTCGCTCCGACTGCGGCCTGACACCTTGCTCACACGCGCCAAAACCTTCGCCACGTTCTGGTCAATTCTCACCGTCAACGTCGCCTGCTTCATGTATTACAACGTAACACACGATGGCCCGCCTAACCAGGCGTTTGAGTTGTTAGTCGAAGTTGTCTGCATCGCGCGGCGGCATGAACCTGCAGCGCGAGCTCTTCTCTCCGCTCTGTCCCTGGCTGGTGCAACTTGACCTGAGAAACTGGTTGCCTCTCACGTCGCTAAACGCATCCGATCGCCACCGGACAATGATCCACATCTCGCGCGCTCCGGGCAGTCAGACCTCCGCGAACAATCCGCGCTCGCTCTGAGGAGGTAGTGGTCGAGCACCAGCCCATCAAGCGCGCCGATCAGGCGGGAGCGACCAATTGCCGTCGCTCGCAGTGGCGTGACTTGGAGAAAGCCCCACGGCGTCGGCGCTGGCCGCAGATTCCAAAAATGACAGAATCTCGGACTTCATCTCCTTCGCATCAGAACGCCCCAGCTCCACGAGCTCGCGCGCAAAGCCGCCATCGAACAAGAAATAGCTGGTGAGATCGGCGTCATCCCCAACGCCTACGTCCATCATCTTAAATAGCCGGCGTGTGAGCAGCGGCCCCGTTTTTAAGCGGCCCTGACGCACATATTGGGCCGCCAAATGCCCGATGCCTTGGCTTGGGCGCACGACCAGCATCTGGATCGGACGGAGCACGTGTCCGCCTCTTCGCGTGGCGGCGCTGTTGAAGCGTTCATCGAACGATGGCCCAAATGCGGCCTCCCCAGTGCCGACGATATTGTTCAGGAGATTCACCATGCCCACGTCGGAATCCAGATGATCCAGAAGCAAGGCGTTCATCATCTTGCCCAGTAAGAATGCGGCGCTCGGCGCCTTCACGCTAGTTTGCGGCGAATCGCCGTGCGAGGCGCGTGATGTTCCGATCACGAGCGCGTGGGATGCGCCAAGCCGAATCGCTGGGGCGATCGGCGTGCTCTGGCGGACGGCTCCATCGACATACAATTGCCCGTCGATCGATACCGGCGGGAAGAGAAGCGGAATGGCGGCCGATGCAAGTGTGTGCAAGGGGCCGATGCGAACCGGACGGATCAAAGTGCGAAGCGGAGCGCGTGTCGGCAGAGGTGTCTCGGCGGAGAGCTGCATGAAGAGAGTTGTCCGACCACTGGCAACCTCGGTCGCCGACAGACTCAAGCCGTGCAAGAGCCCGCGCCGCAGGTTACGCGAAATGGCTCGCCACGGGATTTGTTTGGCCAGAAAATCAGCCATCGGCGAAACATCGAACAGCCCTGCGCCGTCATCTCCACCCAAAAGAACGCGTGGCAAGCGGAGCGTCTGCCGCACGCCAAAGCCAAGCACGTCGCTCATCTTCATGCGTGTCCAGACATCCACCAGACGCCGCGCACCTTGCACGGGATCCTCGAGATGCGACGCCAAGAAGGAACAGTTAATGGCACCAACGCTCGTGCCACACAGAAAATCGACGCGAGGAGAACGGCCCCTTTCGCCCGAGAGCTCATCGAAAATGTACGAGAGCACGCCGGCTTCGTACGCACCGCGAGCACCACCTCCCGCCAACACGACTGCCAGCTTGCGCGGCATCTGCTGCGATGCCTCGTCGATCACAACTCCCTCCCCGCTGCAGGTCCGGTGCCTGCTCCGGCTGCTACCCAAGCTGTCAGCCGCGGCGTCAAGTCGGAGAGTAACTCCACCACTGAAGGCCTCATCAAGAACCTTCCCCGACTATCAGCGTGACGCACAGCTCCCAAAACGTTTCTCACGTATAGCGTAGACCTTCGACGCAATTCCGCAACCTGCGGCGCCCCACCTCGCTCCAAGGCCTCGCAGCAAAGCGCCCGAGTCTGGATCCCATATTCAGTGCCCTGCAACGTTTCAAGCGCTCCCATGGCCATGGTGGCTAGAAGTATGCCGTTGTGGTTTTCTCCGAGATCGACTCTGGCCACGGCTTCGATCGCCATGGCGTAGAACAAGAATGAAACATAGGCCTGCGCCTCGGCCGAATGGCGCGCCTCAAAGGCAAACAGCACGGCTTGTTCTTTCTGACCGCTGGCACGAGCAAAAAGCGCGCGCACGATCTTTTCGTGCACCGCATCGTAGGGATTCTGAGTCACGGCCGCCAACGCGCCCGCATCGCCGATCAGGGGCTCGGCCGCTTCCCATTCACCGATTTCTATCATCACGGATGCCGTTGAGAGCAGGGTGTCCGCGCGTGCATCTTGATCGGCGTAGCGTTCATGGGCCTGGCGGGCTCGCTTCATGTAGGCCAAGCCGCGCGGAGCATCGCCGAGCGCGGCATAAGAACGACCAATCGTGCAAAGCGTCTTCGCGATTTGAAAGCGGCCACCGATCGCCAAATCGATCTGAATGGCGTTCAGAGCTAGCGCGATGGCATCTTCGTAGCGGCCCAAGACAAACATGGCGTAAGCTAGCGAATTCTTCGCCCGCGCTTCCATGCGGCGCGCGCCGCCCCGTTTGAAAACAGCGATGGCTTCGACATAACCCTGCACCGCTTCGTGCACGCGGCCGACGCGTCGCAGCAGGGTCCCCCGGGAGCGCAGCACTTCGGCGCGAATGCGCTCAGGCACATTCGGATCGGCCGCGATCTCGAGCGCCCTATCCATCGCCCCGAGCGCCGCTTGGACATCCCCCAAATCCCTCCAAGTTTCTGCCAGAAGGACGTAGGCTTGCACCTGCAGAATTGCGGAGCCTGCCTGAGCCGCCATCGTTTCCGCATGCTCAGCCGCCGTCAGCGCGCGCTGACAACGCCCCGCATCAATGTGGTAACGGGCGGTGCGCAGAAAAGCTGTGGCTGCCCAATAGGGACTCTTGCTCCGCTTGGCGAGCGCGCGGAGGCCTTCGAGGTGTTCCTTCCGTTGGCGCCAGCGACCCTGGTTTCGGTAAATCGCTTCGAGCGCCTCGTGCGCTTCCAGCCCACGCAGACTATTTTTTCTGATCAAGCTGACGACACGCCGATAAAATCTGAGCGCGAGCTCAGTCTGATAGCCTGAGCGCGCTGCGGCTCCCGCTTCAAGATAATACTCTGCGGCGCGTTGGTGTGCGCCGCCGCGTGCAAAGTGCCCAGCCACGATCGCCGCCGAGAGCCCCTTGCCAAGCGATGAGCTCGCCAGAGTCACGGCGAGCCTGCGATGCATGCGGCTCTTTTGATCGGCGCTGAGCCCAAGATAGGCAACATCGCGGGTGAGTGGATGCCGAACGTCGACGTCAGGACCGCGTTGGATGGTCAGACGCCGTGCATTCAACCGTGCAACGGCTTCTTCGAGAGCGCTACTTTGGAGTGCTTGGAGCGAATCGAGAGCCAGAGGACCACCAGCCACAGCGAGCCAGCTCATCACGGCTCGCTCTGCTTCCGGCAACTCGTTCAAGCGGTCGGCGATCAGTTGCTCCAACGTGGACGGCAGCGGAGCCACGCTGTCACCTGGACGCTCAATTCGCCGGAGTGCTTGGCCCCTTTCAGTGTCGAGGATCTCCAGTGCGCCACGCTCGAGAAGGGCGTCGACCATCTCCAGCATGAAGAAGGGGTTGCCGCCGGCGCGAGGCAAGAGATCTGCACAGGACGCGCGCACGCCAAGCTGCACACCTAAGTGACCTTCAACCAGCGCGAGCTGATGCTCCGCTTGCAAGCCCACCAACTCAGCACGCACGAAGCCTTCAATGAGAGGAACAACGCGCTCATCTGGACGCGTGATCAACAACAGTAAAATGGGCAAGCCTTCATGCTTCTTCGCCAGATCAGCGATGATTTCCATGCTCGGCCGATCACTCCATTGGACCCCATCCAAAACAACTACCAACGGCGCATCCTCGGCGGCACGCTGAAGCAACTGGCGAAGGGCCTCATTCACCTGCTGCCGGAGCAAGGTGCTGTCCCCTTCATCCAAACCCGACACCGTGTGCCCCGTGGCAAGTTCAGCCATGCGCTGAGCCAAATGGTGTGCCGGTGCCGAAGCTCCCGAGGTGGCAAAAACCCCTAAAATCCTGGCCATCGCGGGAGCCACGGGCTCGCCTATCTGAATGCCGGTCAGCTGTCGCGCCCACTCTGCGATGTTGACGTAGGGGATCTCACTTTGGACCGGTGAACATTCAACCCGCAGCACGCGCGCATCGGGTGGAAGATCATTCAAGAAGGCATTAACGAGAACCGTCTTCCCGATACCCAGCTCGCCGAAGATCACCCGCGCATCGACCCGTGATGGTTTTCCAACTCCCACCACCGAAGTGTACGCGCTATGCAGATCTGCCAGCTCGGCATCACGCCCCACAATTTCGTTGGGCACACGCGCGGCTGCCTCCAACCGTTCGTCGCGTGTGAGTGGGCGCAGGAGCGAGTACGTGCGCATTTCACGCGGCAGGGAGAACTCCTCCGCGCTCTCAAGCTTGATACTCGGCGCATCCCCCCAACGAAAATCTCTCCGCAGCAAGCGATAAAGGCCTCCGGCAACCCAGGTGGTTCCGGCTGGGGCTCGCTCTCCCAGCAAGTCGGCCAAATCACTGCCGGGCTCGCCCAACTCGTGCTCAACCAGGTGTCCACCTGGTTCGCGACGCCCGGTGGCAATCGCGCGTACGATTCCCACGCTCGCCGAGATCGGAGCCTCGAGATGCGAGCTCGACCCGGAGATGGCCTCATGCACGTCCACTGCAAGCCAAGCTGCATCGCTAGCAGCGCGCGCGGGGTTGGCTGTTAACCCAACAATTGCGCGAGCTTTTCCCATCGTTTCTGAAATACTGACGGCGTTTGGATTCTCCTCCCAACTCCAACGCGCACCGCGCTTAAAAGCGATTTCTTCGAGCGTTGCTCGCAGTTGGATCAGGAAACGTTCCCCCTCAACGGCGCCAATTTCCTGCTTGAGCTCCTCGCGTCCCCGCAGGCGCAGCGTCACGATGGCCACGTGGCGCACTTCGCGACCGCGCCGCTCTTCCAAACGCTCATTAGGTAACGGCTGGCCGGGCCCCGTGCGCTCGTCTTCCCAAGCAACATCCAAATCGTCTTCGGCATCGGCCTCGGGGCTTGGCCCTTCGCCATCAAGTGCCAAAACGGCCGCCGCCGCTTCAGGCTCCCTCCCGACCAACTCCTGAAGCTTGGCTTCAAGAACCTGCGAATCAACCAGGCTCTGACTTTCAAACAGCACCCTTGAGATCGCAAAAGCAAAATCGCGGGCCGACAGAAAGCGCTCATCAGCATCCCGCTTCAGCGCTTTCATCACAATGCCTTCCACTTCTGGGGGCACTTGCGTTACAAATGTGCTCGGTGGTTCCACGGTGCCAGCACGCACCGCTTCGAGTAACTCGTTGCCCTCGAGCCCCCCGCGGAGCGGCCTGCCGGTGAGAAGCTCGTGAAAGACAACGCCCAGCGAATAGACATCGGTTCTCAAATCCGCCCGCTCACCCCGCGCCTGCTCGGGGGACATGTACGCCGTCTTCCCTTTGAGCACGCCTTCTTCGTCGCGGAACATGTTGGCCGAAGCGATTCCAAAATCAGCGATTTTTACCGCGCCGTCATAACTGAGCAGGATGTTTTGCGGCGACACGTCGCGATGCACAATCGCCAAGGGAACGCCGGCATCATCGCGCCGGGAGTGAGCGTAATGGAGACCCTTGGCAACTTCCCCAATGATGTAAGCGGCTACGTAAGGAGGCAGACGCCGCTCTTTTCCGCGTGCAGCATGCATGAGCCTACGAAGATCAGGCCCGTCTACGTGCTCCATGCTGAGCAGCTGCCCATCTTCGCCATAGTCCTGAAAGTCATAAACTTGCACAATGTTGGGGTGATTGAGGCGCGTTGCTAACTGCGCCTCCTCGGCAAACATTGTGCGAAATCGCCGCGAAGCGCCGAATTTCGGCAAAATCCGCTTAACCACGAGTTGCTTGAAGGTGCCCTCCGCGCCGCGCTTTCTGGCGAGAAATACCTCCGCCATGCCACCCACGCCGAGACGACGCACGATCTCGAAGTCGGCCAGGCGCTTTGGGACAGGACGGTCCTTTGCTTCGCTCATGCTCGCTGCCGGCCAAAGACTACCTGTGGTGTTCGACTGGGGCCATGCTCAATTCGGGCTCCCAATGGGAAATGAGCATGGTAGGGTCCCGGCCCAAGCGAACCCACGCTGACATGGAACGGATCAGGGAGATAACGGATGCGACACAGCCTCGGGCTCATTAGCAGTATCTTGCTCTTTTCAAGCCACTCTTTCGCGCAAATTGAAGGACTCGACGTCGAGGACGATTCAAAGGCTAAACCAAAGGCGGAGGAATCGCACCGGTCGAGTTCCGAGTACGACTCCAACGACGTCGCTTACAAAGAGAAGAGCGATGCGGGGCCGTTCGCGCCGAAGAGCAAAGCTGTGAAGGCTGAGGAGCAAGCGGGCAAGGGCGAAGGCCCGTTGAGCTCCACCCGCAACAAGCCACGAAAGCCGCTGAACCTCGAGGCTGATTTTCTGATTGGATTTGGCAAGGCGCCCATTCCAGGCCCGGGGAACACGACCACCAACGATACGACAGGCCTGGCATTCACGGTGGGTGGCACGTACGACGTCAGCCCTAAGATCAGCCTCGGGCTCATCATTCCGTGGGCAACTTCGGGCGTGCACACACCCGAGAATCCTTCAACGTCGCAAAGCGTTTTTGGGTCGCCACTCTTGCTGGGGGAGTATCGTGCGCCGATCGGCCGCCTCAGCGACTTAACCGCGTTCGTTGGGATCGGCCTCCCCTTCGGTCAAGGGGACCTCGACCCCACCAAGTCTGACACCAAGAAGTCTCAGCAGGGCCAAGCGGCGCGCTTCGCGGATGCTTCCTACGGCTATCGCTCGGGTGAATACTTCATGCCCCGCACGGTCCCGTTCGTGCCGGGCATCAAGCTCGCCATGTACCGCGGACGGTTTGAAGGCCACGGCTCCGAGAAGTTGCTCTTGGCCTTCAACCACGGCGACATTGAGGTGCCTAACAAGCTGACAACCGGCAAGATCGAGAAGAAGACTGTCGCTTTCCGCAGCGTCACGGAGCTCGGCGGCACGTACGAGATTGTCGACAAGGGGCTGCTTTTCGCAGGGCTCGACGTTTGGATGGCGATCCTGGGAAGCGATCCGGTGGAGTTCGCTTCCGCCATCGACGCGAAAGGCTCGAGCCCCGTCCAGTTGGGCGTTGAGCCCAGAGTTGGCACAACGCTTGGCCCCATCACACCGACGGTCGGATACCTTCTGCCGGTGGGTGGTCGGCTTTCAGACTCTGGAATTTCAGGGCTCCGGCTGGGCGCCACAGCTGCATTTTAGTTGAATCCAAGCGCGGCTGCGCGCGGGCAGAGCTGCTTTGTGTCTCGGAGCACGTGTATGCTAGCCGCTTGATGCGACGAATAGGCTTGCTAGGTTTCTCCCTCTTGTTCGGGCTGTCAGGCACGTGCGGCTGTGCAGCAACTAAGGCGGCGGTGCCGGCTCGAGAGGCCAAGAATCACGAAGCCGGGGCGCCGCGGGTTGTTACCGATACCAACTTCCCGAAGCTCGCTTATGAATTGCTCCTTGGTGGGCACACTGAGAGCGAACGCCAGGCACTGCTAAGCAGCGTCGTTAGCTTCCAAGCGGCGCGAGCGGAGGCTGCATTTGCCAAAGGGCAGGGCGAGTTGGGCCTTTCCATTTTGGATGGCGCTCTGCGTTTAGTTCACCGCAACGAGTTTCGGGCAGAGATGCTCCACAACCGTTCGCTGGCGCTCGTGGAGGCTGCGAGCCAGACCTCACTCCGAGGACAAACGGGCCAAGCGCTCGCGTTCTATACGCTGTTGAACAGCTTGCCCGGACTTGACTCCTCATTGAAAGCCGACGTGCAGGCGCACCTGGCTGCGCTTGCAAGTTGGGCATCAGCTGACAAGACAGAGGGTCGGGTCCTGTGGCGTGGTGCACAACACCGCACGTTCTCGCAGCTCGCGCTGCTCTATCCAACTCAAGAAAATTTCGACAACGCCACCTCTGCGGGCCGCCAATGGATCCTTGAGGGCCTGAAGACTGATCTCACGGGGCCTAAGAGCGCAGATTTGGATCGCGACGAAGCGATCGAATCCTACCGCGCCGTCAAGACAGGCGCGATCGCACTGGTGGGGCTCTATTTGCGCGACGGCGATGCGAAGGGAGCGCTCGGTTTTATCAAACAAAACGACCTCTCTCGGCTCATCCCGCCGGCGTTCCAAGAACGCCTGGAAGGAGCCGCAGTGGATGAAAACCCAGAGGCTTGGTCCAGCCTGTATCAGTTCTTTAGCGCTGCTACCGCTTCGGATCGCCCCGAGCTCGCCTTGGATCCGGCGCTCGCCGATAGCGCCGCTTGGGGCTCGGCGTTGGAACTCCACCGAACCTTGCCGGGCTCATTTGCAGCGGCCGCACCGCTCTCGGACGAACTCTTGCGGCATGGGCTCCCGGAGGTAGTGCCCCTGATCGTGAGTGATACGCTCGGCGAAAACGCTTCCCCGCAGGATGTTTCTATGGCCATGTCCTTCATTTGGCGCGCATTAGCTAACGCTGGTGAATCAGAGTCGCCCGAGGCCGCGCGCCGCATCCTTGGCGCTTCCAAGGAGCTGTTGTCGCAGGCTGAGCGGCTGCAAGGACGCGTGCGCCCCTCCGCCACGACGCTCTATTACGTCATGGGGGCGCTCGAAAAACGCGCTGGAGAGCTGGAAGCAGCGCGGACTCAATTCCAGACAGCCGCAAGATTGGAGCCGAGCGTCGAAGCGCTCACGGCTCTCGCGGATATTGATCGGCAAAGGGGTGCACCGCGCACTGCTCTTCAATCGCTGGAGCAAGCCGAACGCCTCGCCGAAAAGAACGGAACTCTCGTAATTCAGGCAGAAACACAACTGAAGAGCTTCGAGATTTCTCGCGAAATCGGCGACAGCGCGGAAGCTGAGAAGGCCCTGAATGCTGCACTCTTGAGCTCCCTCGGTGCCACACGCATCACCGGTTCCGACACGGCAAAAGCTCGCTCAGAGCTGCTCTTGGCCCGCGTCCTCGAATACTACGGCGAACCGAAAGGCGCACACCGCGCGCGCGATCGCGCCTGGGAGGTATCTCAATCAAGCCTAGCGAATGTCACCATGACGTTGCTCGAAACGGGTAGGCAAGCGCTCACTCGGCGTGACCTAGTAGCGGCCAGAGAAGCCACGCGACGCGCCATCGTCGCCAAGCTCAGCGATGAAGATCTTATCTACGTCACTGTGTGGCTGATGCTCCTCGAACGGGACCTCCAAGTCGCGAGCGACGGCACGGTCGCAGTAGCGCTAGCGATGATGAGCGAGAGTACTACCTGGCCGGGGCTGCTCCGAGCCTGGGCGCGCGGTAAGCTCAGTTCGGAGGAACTCGTCCGCGCCGCAAAAGGCCCGATCGAGCGCACTGAGGCAGAATTTTACGTGACACTTGCGAAGCGCGGCAGTGTGCCCATCAGTGAAACAGAGGCGGGTCTCAGCAAAGTTGCCGACAGCGTAGCTATCGAACTGGTGGAGGTTGCAGTCGCACGGGACCTGCTCCTGGCCCGCAAAGGGCACACGATGAAGTTCACGGTTCCACCGGATGTCACGCTTCCTTAGGCACAACTTGTCCTAGTCAGGGTCTAGTTGCGCGGGCGAGCGAGCGAGCCGCATCGGCGTGTTTAACTCACTCACTACGAGCGGCATCAGGTGCTCAAGACTGACCCACGTCGACCTATGCGGAATCCGTTAAACTGCGTATTTTCCAAGGGCCTTTAGCAGCAGGATACCTTTGCCGTACCGACGGGAGCGTGGCATGCTTCCGAGCGTCGCTGAGCCCAATTCGGAGCCCCCCCCCCCGCCGCCCCCCCCCCCCCCCCCCCCCCCCCCCCCCCCCCCCCCACAACCCCGCAAAAAAAAACGCAAAAAAATACCCCCGCACCCGGAAAAAAAAAAACCCTGACCCGAAAAAACACA
>JBBRRP010000025.1:0-54251 GCA_038246305.1 Polyangiales bacterium
ACATCAAGCCTTACGTTGCTTATGCGGATGCACCGCACACGCTTTCCACCTCAGACAATCCAACCAGCTGGCTGCAAAGCGCCACGGCGACCGACGACGCGCGGCAGCATGAAGTCACGTTCCGATCACGCGCGCAAGAGCAGCTCACCTTCCTTCAGGACCGCGGCTTTGACCTAGCAACGATTCTGACCCAAAACCTCAACCTTGGAGCAACTCCCCATGCGTACCGTCGGATCCGTGTTGAAGGCGAATTTTCGGTTGTGGCTCACAAGGATTGGCGGGCACGCTTCAAGGTCGATGGTCTGCAAATTCAAGTTTTTTCTGTCGCAACCGGTTATAGACCTAGCCAAATGTCTTCAGGCGTTGCGCCCATGATCCACCAGCAATTCGTCGAGCAATTTGGCTATCCCGGACACGATTGAGCAGGCTGGGATGAAGCGAGCTGACCGTTACTTGAAGCGGACCCCGAGCTGCTCAAGTGGCGTTCCCACCCCGATTGTCATGACGAATCCGCTGCCTGAGCTCCGATCAGAAGCCGTAAAAACTTCGCTGTAGCGCATCCCGAAATACATCACGTAGCCTTCGCCGCGATACAGTAAGGTGCCTGCGGGGGCGAGGGACAGATTCGCATCACTCTGGCCTTCACAAACGTCGGCGATGCAGTCGTTGCGGTTTGCGTACGCAAATCCAAGGTTGAGTTGAGGGCGCAGCACCACTTCATCTGAGATTGCGAAGTCGTAACCGGGTTCGGCCTGCAGCAACCAGAAGTTGGCACTGCTTTTGACTGTATCGAAGAACCCATCGCTGTGCGATTCGCTTGAGCCGAAGTAGTATTCAAGCAGCCCCCCGAGGTACAGATTTTCAGGCAGCGTGTCACCGCCACGCAAGCCGAGACCAAAACCGTAGGGATTCGCTTTCCCATCTCCGGTGTACGCGCCGTAAGCCAGGTGCGCCTCAGCTGCCGGCTGACCCAACGTGAACGCCTTTGGTTCCGCCGCGGAGCTCTGAGCCGACCAGAACCCAACTGCCAGCATACCGAACCAGCGGACCGTTAACCGGACCATAAACGGCCTTCCAGGCTTGCGACTAAACTGCACAGTAACATCTCTAAGGGGAATCTATTCAAGGCCTGCCTAGGCTCCTCCAGCGAACACTCCAGCTGATCTGACGAACGGACAAAGCGCTCAGTCAATAAATGCAAAGCGCGGAATTTTTGCTGGCCGAACGCCCGGACGGCGCTTGGTTCACCTGAAGTAACGCGCGCTTGCTATGCCTTAAGGGATGCTTGGGTTTCGATGGGTTATTCCAATCTTCGCCGCGCTTGTGAGCATTGGAGTGCTGGTCTGGGTGACAGGTTACACTGCAAGGAAGCGCCTACGCCGCAGCGTGCTCTTGTTCGTGCCTTACCTGCTGCTGAACCTCACGCTCGTAACCTTCAGCGCTTCAACGTTGGGCGGCTTGGCGCGTGGCTTGGGGATAGCGACAGAACTCCTGGAACTGGTCCTCATTATCAATCTCGCCGCTTTGCTCATCTTTGATGTTGCCCTCCCAGCTTCACGCCTGAAGCTTCCCGATATTCTGCACGATCTCTCGGTTGCCGGAGCGTACACCGTGGCCCTCGTCTGGGTGATGCACAGAGCAGACTTCAATATCGCCGGCATTGTCGCCACCAGCGCGGTGGTGACCGCGGTGATCGGCCTCTCGCTTCAATCGACGCTCGGCAATGTCATCGGAGGCCTGGCCCTGCAGATCGACGACTCCATCAACGAGGGGGACTGGATCGAGCTCGAAAACAAACAGCAAGGTCAGGTCAAGCAGGTGCGCTGGCGGCACACGGTGATTGAGACCCGCGACTGGGACACGCTACTCGTTCCCAATAGTCAGCTTCTCAATCAAACGATCAAGCTACTCGGGAAACGCGCTCACGCGCCGCTTCAACACCGCGTTCAAGTCAACTTCAACGTGGATTTTCGCCACCCGCCGAGTGCGGTAATCCACACCGTTGATCAGGCGCTGGCCACTTCCCCGATCCGAGGCGTAGCGAAGGAGCCTTTGCCCCACTGCATTTGCACGGATTTGGCCAAGGAGAATCGGGATAGCTTTGCGTATTATACGGTGCGTTTTTGGCTGACTGACCTTGCACAAGAGGAGCCCGTGAGTTCGCTGGTGCGTGAGCGCATTTTTGCGGCCCTCACGCGCGCCAACATCCCGCTCGCTCTGCCAGCCTCGGCGATCTTCTTATCGCAAGAGAACCAAGCCCGAACGCGGCGCAAGGAATCTCGATTCATCTCCGAAATACGACGCTCCCTAACGAGTGTCAGTGTTTTCGCTTCGCTTTCTGAAGCTGAAATCGAAGCCCTGGCTCGCCACGCCAGTCGCGCGCGCTTTGCGCCACTTGAACTCATCGCCGTTCAGGGCGAAACAGCTGATTGCCTCTACGTGCTGGCCGAAGGCGAAGTGGAGGTTCGCGTTGCCTCAGCCGAGGGGCAAGAGCGCGTGGTGGCGAGCATGAAAGCGCCCGATTTCTTCGGTGAGATTGCGCTCATGACCGGCGCGCCACGCGAAGCCACTGTGCGTGCCTGCGGCGACGTGGTGTGTGTGCGCATCAACAAGAGCGACTTCCATGATCTCCTCGCCTCACGCCCTGCCCTCGCCAACGAGATTTCCCTGGCGCTCGCCCAGCGCCGCGTGGAGCTGGACGTCGTTCGTGACGACCTAGACGCCGAAGGTAAAAAGAAACGGCTACTGACCGAGCGAAGCAAGATCCTCGCCGCGATCCAAGAGTTTTTCGGAATCGACTCCTAACCGCACCTAAGGCTGCAACTCATTTTCAATGCGACTCCACCAGGATGCGCAGTCCCAACTCGCATCCCCGGTTAAGTAGCGCCATAAGCGAATGCGATTGAGGATTTCCGTGCGCTCATCATTGCCGCTAAATGGGTGACGAGCTTCAAAAACCTTGCGCAATTCAATGACCGGCAGCTCCGTGTAATTAAACAGCCGCTCCTGCTTCACGCCGGCGTTCACGCGCAACTTGAACATATAGCGCGTCTGATCGGTATTGTTGCCGCGCCCGCAATGCCACAGATTGTGATGCCAGAATACCACCGTGCCCGCTTTACAAACCGTTTGCTGTTGGCCCACTATATTCTGATAGCGGCCAATCGCGCCCACGCGAACACGCCGAAAGTGGCTGCCCGGTAAGAAGAGGGTACCTCCCATTTCGGCCGAAACATCATGAAAGAAGAAAGACGCCTGGATGTCAAAGGCGGCGCGGCGCACATCGTATTCGGCATCTTGGTGGATATCCTGCCCGCGCAAGTTGCCCGCCGGCGAAAGATGCACGGCGTGGTGATCGTAACGCGGATCTGGACCTACCAGGCTATCGAGCACCGCACGCACCTTGGGAACCTGAAGCACAGTTTGCATCCCGGCCCCCGACCACTGCTCGGCGAGGAGCTGCCCTGTATTTTTGAAGTGGTCGCCCCCGTAAACCCCCGCTCTCATTTCTTCGAGCACTCGCGCGCACAGCTCGGGCGGCACGATTTCGTCGCAGCGCACATAGCCTTGGGTAACAAAGCCTGCCATCTCGGAACTAGTGAGGCGAAGATCTGCCATCAGACTGACTCGCCTTCCCCGACCTGCGACTCAGCGGAGCAGTCGATGATTTTCTCAAAGACAAATTCGGCCTGCAGGTATCCCACCTGGTATTCGCGTCCGGGCGCCGGGTTTTCGAGCCTGGGATACTCGATCAGCCGCCAACCATCCCGGAGCGCTTCAAGACCCGAGCTGTACGGAGGCTCAACCGCCACGCCGTGAGCTTCGCGATCCTGTTGGCTAGTTCCATCGTAGAACGACCAACCTACCACTCGGCTATCGAGTTGCGGCTGCGCCAGATAGAGGACCAATACCTGTTGTCGCGTGCGAACACGCCCGCCCCTTTCGGGACTCTTCTGTGTAACGTCAGACACCTAACACGCTTACGACGGCATGCAGAGCTACGCAACCGACACTTTTCGTTGGTGACATTTGGACCGCCTCGATACTGTGGCCACATGAGTAAGGTGCCTGACACACTCAACGCCGTTCGAAGAGCGCGACCGTCTCGGTGTGTTCGGTGTAAGTGAAAAGGTCGTACGTCCAAAGTTTTCGTAGCGCGAGCACTCCGCTCAGGAGGCGCACTTCGCGCTCAAACGCTTCAAAGCCACAACTCACGTAGATGAGCTTGTGGGGCGGCGCTGCGGCAAAAGCTTCCAAAAGCCCCGCATCCAGCCCTTTCCGAGGCGGATCGACTATCACCACATCCGAGCCAGAATAGAGCGAGCGGCAGTCCCCCGCCGCTCCTCCGCTCACTCGGGACCGCGCCTGCGCTGCTCCTGGCAAACTTGCGAGCCCCTGCGCCAGGCCTGCAAGCGAGCCAGGATGAAGTTCGTTGAAGGTGACGCTAGCGCCCTGGGCGAGTAACCCGAGCCCGAAGGTTCCAGCTCCCGCGTAGTACTCAACAACCGACGCGCCGCTTGGCACCCAGCTATGCACACGCTCCACGACAGCTTCAAACAATTCACTGTTATTCTGGCCAAAAGCGGCCGGCCCCAGAAATATCTCCGCTCCGCCAAATTTCTCCACGAGAAATTCTGCCCCATGAACATGCTCGAAACGATCGCCCAAGATTCGATTCGTCGACTCCGCATTGCCATTCCACCACAAGCTATGCAGCTTCTCACCCAAGTCTTCGACCATTCCCTCTAAGAATCCGCGACTGGCTTCTATCTGAGTGTCATTAGCGATCACCACGACCTGCGCTCGATTGTTCTCACGTTCGACGGCGATTTGCAGGCCTCTCAACAGCCCGAACCCGGATTGTTCGCTGTAGCTCGTCGTGCCGAGCCGCTTGGCAACACGCCGAACCGCCCGGGCCACCTCGTTGATAACCGGGTGGTGAATCACGCACTCGGGAATATCTACGACACGGTGGGTCCCAGCCTGAAAGATGCCGAGCTTCGGTTTCCCTGCACGCCCGCGCACGGCCAGCCTGGCTCGCCTACGAAAGCCCGCACGCTGACCAAACACCCATTGGGCTTCGATACCGTTCTCCTCGGCGAGCGCCGAGATAGCCAGCACGCGTTCCTTGGCGGGCCCTACCTCACCAAAACGCGGGCATCCGGGACAAGGTGGGCGGTGCGAGCAGTCAGCCAGGTGCTGAGGCTCGGGAAACACAGGCAGGGTTACGAGCGAAGGCTTCATTGCTAGCGTACCCAGATGTTGGCGAACACGGAGACCACTGAATCCTGGGCCAAGCGCTACGTACTTTCAGAAAGCCTCGCCTACAAGCTTTCTCCCGATCGCCTGCCTTCAACCTGGAGCGAAGCTCCCGCACCGCTGCGCTTGCTTTCGCCAGGGCGCCCGAGCGAACTCACACTGGCGAGTGCTGGGACGCGCGTTGCTCGGGATCTCAGTGAGAAGAGCGCACGCGCCAAGCTACTCCACACCTTCTTTCACCACGAGCTTCAGGCAGCCGAGCTTATGTGCTGGGCTGTTTTAGCGTTCAGCGACGCAGAGCTGGCCTTCAGAAAAGGATTGCTCGCGATCTGTCAGGATGAAATCCGCCACATGCAGCTCTACCACGCGCACATTCAACGCTTGGGCCACCAACTCGGAGATTTCAAGGTTCGAGATTGGTTTTGGGAGCGGGTGCCCACTTGCCAGAGCAAGCTCGAATTCGTGGCGCTGATGGGCATGGGCTTAGAAGCCGCCAACTTGGAGCATTCCGCACTTTTCGCGGAGCGCTTCGAAGAAGCTGGCGATCGTGAAGGTGCAGCTCTGCAACGCCTCGTAGGGGAAGAAGAAGTGGCGCATGTCGCCTTTGGGGTCCACTGGTTTGAGCGCTGGACGCTCGGGCAAGATTTTGAAACCTGGTGTTCACATTTGCCCGCGCCTCTTTCGCCACTCCTGATGCGCGGAAAATCGCTACATGAATCACGGCGAGCACTTGCGGGGATGCGACCTGAGTTTCTTCACCGGTTACGGACATGGCAAGCGTAGTCTGGATCTTGAATTTGGGCGCCGCTTTGGAACTCGAAAATCCGAGCGCTTGGGAACCAGGGGCAAAAATACGCCGCCAACTCGAACAATTCCTGCCGAGAGCGAAACACTTGCTCGGGGCCGAAGATCATCTATTGGCTCACAATTCCAGATTACCCGCAGAATTCAAGGGTTGCCGCGGGCGTGCCTTTTGTCCTACGCCAAGCGCGCTGTCAGCCTTGCAAAAGGCCGGCGCGACGCCGGAACCTGCGCCCGCATTCGAAGTCATCCGCCAGGTCAATCACCGAATTTTTGGCCTTCCCCTGGGTGCTGGTGTCCTCGGCGCTCGCTTTATTTCGGATGCCGTGGAGCTCAGCGAAACTTTGAAGGAAGCCCGACAAGGCCCTTGGTTGTTCAAACGCCCGTACGGATTCGCAGGGCGTGGCCAGCGCAGAATCACGCGCGCACTCTCCGCGGATGATGAGCGCTGGTTTGCGGTTGCCCTTGAGGATGGCATTTGGGCTGAACCGTTAGTCGAGATCGAGCGTGAGTTCTCAACGCACGGTTATGTGTCGGTGGACGGAACTTGGAAGATTGGTCAGACGTGTCTGCAAGTGGTCGATGAGCATCGTGCTTGGCAGAGTGCTCGACTCGCGACGGTTGGCGAATACGAAGACTGCAGGCTCGAAGGCCTGACTCAGTCAGCCGGACGTGTCGCCCAAGCGCTCGCGCGAGCGGGATATTTCGGCCCGTTCGGAGTCGATGCCTTCGCGTGGCGCGATCAGCGCGGGCTGCATTTGAACGCTCTCAGCGAGATCAACGCTCGCTACACCATGAGCTGGGCGATTGGGATGGCACAAGTGTCTAGAGATGAATGGGGGCTCCCCGTCACAACGGCTACCGTCTAACCGAATGGAGCCGTAGCGAGCGAGCGCAAGAACAGCTACCTTGACGGTGGCGTTTCGATTCAAACTCGGGAGCCGAGCGAGTTCAACAATGAACGCAGAAAACCCAGTGGAAGGAACCAGCCCCGAGCTAGCGCGTGCGCTCCACGATCTGCAACTGATTCTCGACGCGCTCCCCGCGTATATTTTCTACAAGGACGCGCACAATCGGATCTTGCGTGTCAATGAAGCCGTGGCCTCGAGTCTTGGAGTCACGCCCGAGGACATGGTCGGCACGCCGACGGAGCGCTGGTATCCAGACGAAGCAGCCCAGTATTTTGCGGATGATCTCGAGGTGATTCGCTCAGGGAAACCCAAGCGTGGGATCGTGGAGCCCATCCACACAGCAGAGGGGCAACGCTGGTTGCAGACCGAGAAATTCCCCCAGTTCAGCGCGCAAGGGCAAGTCGTGGGAATCGTCGTGGTTGCCCAAGATATCACTGAGCGAATCCGACTTGAGCAAGAGGTTTCACGCGCACTCCGGCTCGACAGCATTGGTCGTTTGGCGGGCGGTGTGGCGCATGATTTTAACAACCTGTTAACGGCTATCGTTGGCCATGTTGAAGCGATCCTCGAGGAAACGCCTACTTCTTCCGTCGCGAACGAGAGCTTGCATGCAATTCAGCTCGCCGTGCAGCGCTGTGCCGACCTCACCGGGCAGCTACTAGCCTTAGCCAGGAAGCAACCCCACGCACCGAGCGTCGTGGATCTCAACACCTTAGTGACCGATGCGAGGCGGATCCTGGCGCGCCTCATCGAGGAGAATATAGAGTTTAGTCTCGCTCTGTGCCGAGACCCCGTGATGAGCCTCGTCGATGCCGGCCAGATCTCGCAAGTTCTGATCAATCTTGCCATCAACGCACGCGACGCCATGCCCAGCGGGGGCAGCCTCACCATTTCTTCAGGCTCCGTTCTCTTAGACGGCACCGAGCCTGTACAGCTGTCGGCGGGGCGCTACGCCTTCATCGATGTCGAAGACACCGGCAAGGGGATGAACGAGCATGAACGCCAACACCTCTTCGAGCCCTTCTTCACCACCAAAGAAGTAGGCTCGGGTACCGGCCTTGGGCTTGCCACTTCGTATGGGATCGTGCGCAAGAATGGTGGGGCCATCGAAGTTCAAACGCGGGAGGGAACGGGCACCCGATTTCGAATTCTACTTCCGCTCGCAGATTCACTTCCTGCAAACGCCCAAGCCTCAGCGACGCCTCCGATTTCCGCGCGGAGTTCTGCAACCTTACTGTTCGTTGAAGACGATCAAGGGCTCTGCGAGCTTGGCGTCCGCGTGCTGACAGCGGCCGGATACAAGGTAATCTCGGCCGCGAATGGCGTCGACGCGCTTGAGCTCGCTCTCGGCGCGGCGGCTCAAATCACCCTGCTGATTTCGGACGTGGTCATGCCCAAGATGGGTGGGTTCGAGCTCGCAGAACGCCTCCGACTGCGGTCGCCCAACGTCCGAACGCTCTTCCTATCAGGATACGCAGATGTCGCCCAGTTGCGGGGGTCTGCACTGCCCTTAGGTCGCCTCCTGGCTAAGCCGTTCACAAGAAAACAACTCCTCGACTGTGTCCACACCGTACTTACGGAAGTAGCTCAGGATTAGTCCTGTCAGGGGATTGGGCGTTACGCTTAACGACCTCCCCACTCTGCCACAGGTTCCCCCATGACACTCAGTGCCTACGAATCCACTAACCAGTTCATTCAACAGGCGATGGTCGGACTTAAGCTCGACGCGCACTACACAACACTCCTCACCACTCCGAGCCGCGAGATCCGCGTTGAGCTTGCCATCCAGCTCGACAACGGAACGATTGGAAATTTCATCGGCTACCGGGTTCAGCACGATGACTCTAGAGGCCCGTTCAAGGGTGGCCTCCGCTATCATCCGGAAGTTGAAATCGACGAAGTGCGTTCACTCGCCAGCCTCATGACCTGGAAGACTGCGGTGGCCGACGTGCCGTTTGGTGGTGCAAAAGGGGGGATCCAAGTGGATCCGAGTACGCTCAGTCGGGGGGAGCTTGAGCGTCTGACTCGCAGATTCGTCGACCAACTGGGCAGCACCATCGGCCCTAACGAAGACATTCCCGCGCCAGACATGAACACGGATGCGCAGGTGATGGCTTGGATCTTCGATCAGTACTCCAAACGTAATGGGTTTAGCCCAGCAGTGGTTACCGGCAAGCCCCTGGCTCTGCATGGCTCCTTGGGCCGAGAAGCGGCAACCGGACGTGGTTGCTATTTTGCGATCAGGGAGGTCTTGAAAACGGCGGGGCGGGATTTCACGCAAACACGTTTCGCCCTCCAAGGTTTTGGTAATGTGGGGAGTTGGTTTGCGAAATTTGTCGCGGAGGCCGGCGGCAAAATCGTGGCGGTGAGCGATGCCTACGGCGGTGTCCAGGACGCCCAAGGGCTTGATATTCCCCTGCTCTTGGCTCACCACAAAGCGACAGGAAAGGTGCTCAACTGCGCCGGAACCCGGCCGATTTCCAATGAGGAGCTGCTGGTTTCGGACTGCGACGTCTTGGTTCCGGCAGCCTTAGGCCATGCGATTCATGAAAAGAACGCCGGCCAAGTCCGAGCCACCTATGTATTGGAGGCCGCTAACGGCCCCGTTACCTTCGAGGCCGACCAAATTCTGACGCAACGTTCGATCGCCTGTCTGCCTGATATTTGGGTGAATGGAGGTGGCGTCACCGCGAGCTATTTCGAGTGGGTGCAGAACACTCAAAATTTTAAGTGGACCGAAGGGAGAGTCAACGCGGAGCTTGAAACACGAGTTGTCGATGCCTACCAAGCCATTTGCGACATGCAAAAGGAGCTCAAGTGTAATATGCGCACTGCCGCATTCGCTTTAGGCGTGAGCCGAGTGAAAGCAGCCACCGACGCGCGCGGCTTGGGCTAACCCAGAGCAACGCGCGCATTGCGGAATAAGCGCATGAACGGCGCATCTTCCCGCCAGCTCTTAGGACGGTAGGAGTGTTGTACTGCGCGGAACACGCGTTCCGGGTGAGGCATCATCAGGGTAATGCGCCCGTCCGACGTCGTGATGGCAGTGATGCCAGCTTTCGAGCCATTGGGATTTTCCGGATAGCGCTCCGTCAGCGCACCCCTATCGTCTACGAAACGCGCGCTCACGAGCGAGGCCCGCGTTAAGCGTTCGCACTCCGCGGCATTGGCGAACTCGACCCGACCTTCGCCATGCGCGACTGAGATCGGCAGCAAGGAACCCTCCATGCCGGCCAGCAAGATCGAAGGCGAAGCCTCGATCCGAATGCGGGAAAGACGCGCCTCAAATTGCTCCGAGCGATTGCGCACGAATTTTGGAAAATCCTGGGCCCCCGGCATTAGCTCTCGCAGATTTGAAAGCATCTGACAGCCATTGCAAACGCCCAGCGTCAAGGTATCCGCTCGCCTAAAGAATTCGATGAATTGCTCCCGAGCGCGCACGTTGAACAAGATTGATTTGGCCCAGCCCTCACCCGCTCCCAACACATCACCATAGGAAAAGCCGCCGCAAGCCGCCAACATCGAGAAATCTTTGAGAGTGACCCGTCCTTCCAAGATGTCGCTCATGTGAACATCGACGGCCGTAAATCCAGCGCGATCGAAGGCAGCCGCCATCTCAACCTGACCGTTAACCCCCTGTTCGCGCAACACGGCGACTTTGGGGCGAATACCGCTCAGCACGAACGGCACCGCGATGTCGTCATTGATGTCAAACGTCGCTTGCGCAGAGAGTCCCAGTCTGCCTAGCTCCAACCGCCCAGCGTGCTCTTCGTTGGCGCACGCCACGTCGTCGCGTAGCGCCTGCATGCGAAAGCTTGTCTCAGACCAGACCCCGCGCAACGCCGCGCGTTGACCCACAAATACCGAAGCGCCAGCGCGCGTAAAAGTAATGGTCTCTGAACTATTGGGCAGACCCACATCAAAGACGACACCCGGCAGACCCACCTCAGTGAAGGCCCGCTTCACCCGTGCCACATCACTCTCGCGAACTTGCAACACAGCTCCAAGCTCCTCGCAGAACAGCACTGAAAGCAGCTCACCTGAAATTTCGCTGAGCTCGACCTCAAGCCCCATGCCAGAAGCAAAGGCCATTTCAAGCAGCGTGACGAACAAACCACCGTCCGAACGGTCGTGATAAGCGAGAAGCAGCCCTTCGCTGTTCAACGCCTGAACTACAGCAAAAAACCCCTTGAGATCGACAGCGGATTCGAGATCAGGAGGCTCAGCTCCCACCTGACCGAAGACCTGCAGGAGACAGGAACCACCCAGCCTCTGTTGACCGCGCCCAAGATCCACGAGCAGCAGCCGCGTCGCGCCCTCACTTTGGGACAGCTCAGGCGTGAGCGCACGCCGAATGTCATACACTGGCCCAAGCGCACTCACGATCAGCGAGAGCGGTGAAGTCACGCTCTTCTTCTCGCCCTCGTCTTCCCAAACCGTGCGCATCGACAGCGAATCCTTGCCGACGGGAATCGCGATTCCCAACTCCGGACACAGCTCCTCACCCACAGCTCGAACAGCATCAAACAAGCCTGCATCTTCCCCAGGCTGGCCTGCGGCCGCCATCCAGTTTGCCGATAGCTTGACGTCAGAAAGGCGCGAAATAGGCGCACTCGCGAGGTTCAAGAGAGCCTCGGCCACGGCCATGCGCGCCGAAGCCCGAGCGCTCAATAATGCGAGAGGTGCGCGTTCGCCCATCGCAAACGCTTCGCCCGTGTAACCTTCAAACGAACTCGCCGTCACGGCTGCGTCTGCCACCGGGACCTGCCACGGCCCCACCATCTGATCACGACAGACCAGGCCCGTGACGCTGCGGTCTCCAATCGTGATTAAGAAACTCTTATCGGCAACCGTCGGCAGGCGCAGCACCCGTTCGGCAGCTTCGGCAACCGAGACGTCGAGGGCGGGCGCCTGAGCCGTGTCAAAGCTACCGCGTTCGACGCGGCGCACCATCTTGGGAGGCTTCCCAAGTAAAACCTGCAACGGCAGATCGATGGGAGTATTTTTGAAGTGGCAATCTTGAACTTTCAACTGGCCGTCCAGAGTAGCCGTGCCCACCACGGCAAACGGAGCGCGCTCGCGAGCGCAAATCGCTCGGAAAACGTGCAGCTTTTCCGGATCGAGCCCAAGCACGTAGCGCTCTTGCGCCTCGTTGCACCAAAGCTCCAACGGCGACATCCCAGGCTCCTCGCTCGGCATACTCCGCAGCTCAAGAGTTCCGCCTTTCTGTGAGTCAAAAATCAATTCGGGCAAAGCATTCGAAAGCCCGCCTGCACCCACATCATGAATAGACACGATGGGGCTCTCGGCGCCGAGGGCCCAGCACGCATCGATCACTTCCTGACAACGACGCTCCAGCTCCGGATTGCCCCTCTGCACTGAGGCGTAATCGAGATCCTCAGACGAAGTCCCGGAAGCCATAGAAGATGCCGCGCCGCCGCCCAACCCGATTAACATCGCGGGGCCACCCAACACCACAATCGGCGCACCCACCGCCATCACGCCTTTCTTAACATGGCCTTCTCGGATATTGCCGATGCCACCGGCCAGCATGATGGGCTTGTGGTAACCGCGAACCCGAGGGCCCCCGAAACCGGGCGCCAACAGCTCAAAGGTCCGAAAATAACCGCACAAATTGGGACGACCAAATTCGTTATTGAACGCGGCTCCGCCGATCGGGCCTTCCAACATGATCTCGAGCGCAGAAGCGATGCGAGTCGGCTTACCGTAAGCAACCTCCCAAGGCTGGATTGCGCCCGGCAAGCGCAAGTTAGACACCGAAAACCCAGTGAGCCCCGCCTTGGGTTTAGCGCCCTGCCCTGTCGCCCCTTCGTCCCGAATTTCCCCACCGGAACCTGTAGCGGCACCTGGATAGGGCGAAATCGCCGTCGGATGGTTGTGAGTTTCAACCTTAAAGACGATATGAATTGGCTCTTCCGTCTTTTGATAGACATGGCTCACGGGATCGGAAAAAAAACGGGCGCCCGAAAAGCCTTCAATCACCGCCGCATTGTCTGAATAAGCGGAAAGCACACCGCCTGGGCTGGCTTCGGTGGTACGGCGGATCATTTGGAAGAGTGACTTGGCTTGGGTTTCACCGTCGATGATGAAGCTGGCGTTGAAAATCTTGTGCCGACAGTGCTCGCTGTTCGCCTGGGCGAACATCATCAGCTCGACATCGGTGTAGTTGCGCTTCAGGCGCAGGGCATTTTCGACCAGATAATCGATCTCGTCTGCTGCGAGTGCCAATCCAAGTTCCTGGTTGGCTTTCGTCAGTGCGCTTCTGCCCGCATCGAGCACGTTGACCGTGGCGAGCGGCCGCGGCGAAGCTTTACCAAATAGAACATGAGCTTCCGACACTCCTTGCAGCACGGATTCCGTCATCCGATCCGAAAGCTCAGCCAACAGAGCTGCCTCAGCATCCACTTCGCCCGCTATCGTGTAGAAGACGCCGCGCTCAATCCGCTGTACCACCTCCGAGAGGCCACAGATGCGAGCGATGTCGGTGGCCTTGGATGACCAGGGTGACACCGTGCCGATTCGAGGCACAACAAGAACGCGCAGACCCGAGAGCGTCGAAGCCTCTTCGCGAGCAGCCGCCGTGGTTAGCGGGAGCTGCTCAGCCCCTACAAGGCCGCGCGGACCATAATTGAGGAGACGTGTGAGCACCGCCGTCTCGGTTGACTCCAGAGGCCGAAGCTCGTCCACCAGGTGGATGAATTCCGCATACACCCCGAGAACTCTTGGGTTTTTCCCACGCACGCGCGCAAGTAATTTAGATAGTCTGCCTGAGGTGAAGGCGGGTGCCCCTGGAAACGTGAGCATTGACCGGAGCCTCCCCCGGACCGCACCCAGCCTGCAAGCAGGTTGATTCCCAGAATGAGGCTCGCGCCTTGGGAAGACCTCGGGCAGACTCCGCCGGACCCAAACTGTGCGGCAGTTCTCTTGATTGCGACAGCGTAAATAAAGATGGCGGATCTACGAAATAAACCACTCTCCTGGGTGAAAAGGCTGGGGCCTGAAGAAGAGGCTGCGTTCCGCGTCGTGGATTCAAGCGGCCCTCAAAGTGGAGTGCAAGGTGGTGGCGTCTGCACCGCCTCGCGGCCCGGACGTATCCTGCTCGTGGACGACGATCCGTTGATCCTGCGCAGCATGCTCCGCTTGCTCCAAGTCGAACGCCCCGGGCTAGCCGTAGTGGCGGTAGCCACGGCTCAACTTGCCTTGGATCGCCTGGGTGAAGAGAGGTTCGACGTTATGGTCACGGATCTCGAAATGCCCGGGATGCGTGGCGAAGAATTGTTAGAGCAGGCGCTGCTCCTCGACCCAACGCTAACCTGCGTCGTGCACTCGAATCAGGTGCTGTGCCTGTCGAGCGAGCTCCGCGCCAAGCTGCGCGCTACGATCAACAAGCCGGCAAGTACCGCAGAGATTTGCGCCACACTCGACGATGCGATGGGCCGCGCGGGGCACCTGCGCGATAGCTTGAGCTGGCTCTGAGCAACCCTCATCAGTTTATCGTCTCGGGGAAAAGTTGCACCAGTACGGTGGGCGACTCTTAGCATTCGTCAATCAAGAGTCGTATTCAGCAAGAATTGCGATTCTTGTCGGATTGATGCTTGTGCTAGATCGGACTCATGGACATCGAAGCTAAGTCTGATGAGCACGCGCCGATCTTAGATGATCTCTGCGATCCCGAGCGGGCGATCAACATGGTGAGGTCCGGATTTCCCCACAAAGTGCAGGGGTTGAAGCTCGGCCCAAGAACCATCCCGGATCACGTCGTGATCTTTGTGGCAGCCAACACCATCCACTGCCACTACGACGACAAACACGAGATCCTCGCCAATAACGACCTGATTTGGCTCCCCCCCAACTATCCCCATGAAATCGTCCAGGGTCAGTTGCCGGTGAATGTCTGCTTCCTGCGCTTTGAAATTGCCGCATCTCCCCCGGCGGAGAGCGAATCACCCCTGAGCGCCGCGCGCCCGAGCGAGGTCCACGCGCTCCTTCCAATCACGGAAGAGCCAGTAATTATTCGAGGAGCCAGCGAGGCGCGCCCGATCATGGAGCAAATCCTCCAAGAGCACCGCTCGCCCTTGGCGTACCATTCAGCCAAGTTAAAGGGGCTGATGTTACTGCTGTTCACGACTATCTTGCGCATGGATCAGAGCGCGCAAGGTCAGAAGCGCAGCCTATCGCTCGGCCAAAGAAAAGCACTCGCTTCGTGGGTCGATCAAAACCTGGCGCAGTGGCCCGACACGGACAATATGGCCAACGTCGTGGGCCTATCAACGGACTACTTCACTCGGCTCTTCCGCAGCACCTACGGCAAAGCGCCGCGAGCCTGGCTCATGGAGCAGCGCGCATTCCGAGCAGCAGATCTTTTTGCTGAATCGCAATTGAGCGTCACCGAAGTTGCGCACGCCCTCGGCTATAAAGAGCTGTTCTTGTTCAGTCGCCAATTCAAGCAGGTGGTGGGCCTGAGCCCACGCGATTACCGAGCCCGCTGTCGCACCACGAATCCACCGCGTTTGGCTGTTCGAAACTGATCCTCGCGCTCTTTGGGCGTTCTGTGGGCGCTCTTTAGAGTCCGTTCCGAAGCTCGGCGAGCAAGGCCTGGGCCAGCTGTTCATACTCGCCCAGCGTGTTGTACAGGTGTGCTGAGATTCTGATCCAACGCCGCCCGGGCGTTGGCCAATCGAACACGGGCACCTCGAGACGGTGTTCGTTGAACAGTGCTCGCTGAAGTGGGGAGACCTCAAACGCCGAGTGGTTTTCCGGCGCCGGCTGTCGGTTCACGTGCGGGAATTCGGCTTCAGAAATTGGCAACGGCAGGGCGACCAAGCTGCCGAGGAACGCCTCCGGCACCGGCGCGAAGATTTGAAGCGCTTCGCACAGCAGCGCACGGGCCTGCAACGCCAGCTGCCGGTTGCGACGGCGGACTTCATTCCAACCGCCCGGCAGCAGTTTCCCCACAGTTTCGATGGCATCCGGCACCGAAAGCCAGGCACTGGGATCGCTCGTGCCCGGCCAATCAAATTCCTCCCAAAACCTGGAACGGCCCCGCGAAGCAGTGCGCCCGTGGCTGACCACTAGAGAACGTATCGTGTGCTGTAAATCGGGCCGCACCGTGAGAAATGCAGCTCCCTTAGGTGCACACACCCATTTGTGAAAATTGCCCGTGTAATAGCCTGCGCCAAGCTCATCAATACCCGGCTCCAGCATGCCCGGCGCGTGCGCCCCATCCACCATCACGTCGACTCCCCGCGCCGAAAGTGCAGTCACGAGCTCCTGAATGGGCAACACAATTCCGGTTGCACTCGTCACGTGATCGAGGAGCGCAAAACGGGTCCTCGCTGTGACGCGCTGAAGGACCGCGTTGACAATCTCCGTGCTGTCGGTGAACGGCAGCGGCAGCTCTGCCTGCACGACTGTCGCTCCTCTGCGTTCCGCCACGGCGTGGAGCGCATTCAGGCACGCGCCGTACACATGATCCGTGGTGAGCAGCTCATCACCCGCATTGATACTGAGCGAACCGAGCACAGCGTTCACGCCATACGTCGCGTTAGGCACAAACACGAAATTCTCCGCGGCGCTGCCCACAAACGCCGCAGCTTTCTGGCGAGCCTCATCCAACGCCCGCGCGTAAGTATGCAGGAAAAACTGCACCGGCTCGCGCTCCAGAAGATCTTGCCAACGGCGTTGACACGCAACCACGTCGCGGGGACACGCACCGAAGGAACCATGATTCAAGAATGAAATGGCGGGGTCTAACGCCCAATGGCCACGCATAAGGCCTATTGGACCATGGCTGTACTCCTTCGACCAGAGAAGGGAGATTCAGCTCAAAAAGGTGACTCGCACAACCAACGGAAGCCTCCAACCCCTTGCGTTCAGCCGCGAAATTGGCCAGCGTCCACATCATGCTGAAGCGCCCATGGCAGGCAACTTTGCTGGCACTGATCGGATCTTTGTTGGGGTTAACCTTTGCAGCACTCTCAAGCACCGACTACGCGGCCCACTTAGACCGCGGCGTGCACGATCTGCACTGCAGCCTGATCATCGGTGCCCCGCCGACATCCGATGCCGAAGCCTGCCGCGCAGCGATGTACAGCCCGTATTCGGCAGTGCTCAAAGATAAGCTCTGGGGGGGTTTGCCAATCTCGCTGTTCGCGCTCGGTGCCTTCGCTTTCTTCGCAGGCTTTGCGCTGTACCTGTTGCTCGCGGGAACACGCGTGAAGCGTGCCAGCCTGATCCTGTTTGGCCTCACGGCGCTCACGCCGTTCATGGCCTCGGCCTTGATGTTCACCATCTCAATGGTGAAGCTGGGCTCCTTGTGTAAGGTGTGCGTGGGGATCTACATTTCCTCTACCTTGCTCGCGATTTCGGGTGCACTCATTCTGAGCGCAAGTCGTGGGGCTACGAAAGGCAAGCTGGGAGAGTCGCTGGCGCTCGGGTTGGGCGGGTTGGCTGTTTTGGGCGCGTTCACGCTGCTTCCGGCGGTTGTGTATGCGGCTTCTGCGCCGGACCACACTTCATTTCTGAACACCTGCGGCAAGTTGGAGCGGCCTCCGACAGCCGGCGATGACCTGATGACGCTCCAAACACCGCTTTCCAAGAAGGCGGCGCTGTTGTTCGAAGATCCGATGTGCCCCACCTGCAAAGCGTTCCACGAACGCCTAGTGATTGAGGGCGTCTTCGACCGCTTGGATGCCAAGCTCGCGCTTTTCCCTCTCGATAGCGAGTGCAATTGGATGCTCTCGGAGCCTCTGCATCCGGGTGCCTGCATCCTGGCGCGGGCGATTCTATGCAGCGGGAATCAAACTCGCGAGGCCATGGATTGGGCCTACAAGAATCAAGAAGCACTCGCCGCCGCTGGCAAGCGCGGACCGAAACCGCTTGAAGCGCTGATTACCGAGCGCTTCGGGCTCAACGTACAGAGCTGCATGCACAGCCGCGAGACCACAGTGCGCCTCAACAAACACCTGCACTTCGCCTCTGACAACAAGATCCCCGTTTCCACTCCCCAGGTATTCCTCGGCGATCAAAAGCTGTGCGAGGAAGATACTGATATCGGTCTTAAGTTCACACTCTCCAAGCTTGCGCCCGAGGTACTGCCATGACTGCCCCCCTGATGCCCAGAGTCCCACCGCGCGAAGAGCCCTCTGAACCCAAATCGGGAGCCCCGATGGGCGCTATTTTGGGTGGAGTCGGTTTTGGAATTGCCTGCGTGCTCACCGTGATCGGCATCGTTTCGAGCAGCGTGAGCAGCGCCAAAGAGCGGCTGCTGGCGCCCGCCGCCGAGGCCAATAAGCCTAAAATCGCAATCGCAGATCAAGCAGAGCTCGCGTACTGCACTCCAGCATTTAAGAAAGTGTTGGAGCGCGTGCTGCACTCGTGTGGTCTGGCCACAGACGAAACCACACGCCGCGGTTGCAAGCCCGCCGACATCAAGACGTTCGCCGCGATCAGTGATGACGATTTCAATGCGCTCTTCACTCCATTGAAGGATCGGGGAGCGGTGCTGCTCTTCGACAATAATGCCGACACACTCGATGAAGCCGGCACCAAGATCCTAGATGATAAATGGTTTGATCGTCGTGGCGCCCGCTATTTCTTCGTCGTCTCCCGCTCTTCAAAAACGGGCACGGTGGACAAGAATCGCGCACTCTCGCATCGTCGCGCTAATTCGGTGATGTTCCACCTTAAAGAGACCTCCAAAGATCCGGACATCGAGAAAAAGGCGGGCCTGCTATGGCTCGGGAATGAATACGCTCAGCTTTCTCACGAGTACTGCACATGGACCAATTCTCGCCCCGATCAGAAGTGTGCCGAAGAGGCGATCAATCGCAGCGCGTTCGTCTCATGGGTCGACTGCCGGCTCTAACCCTCGTGGGCTTGCTTGTAGCTTGCGAAGAGCGGCCGGAGCCAAGCCTCGCACCGAAGGCGCGCAGCCAAGGTGTGGTCGCTACGGCGGATGCCGTGCCCGCGGCGCCGAGTGTCCAGCCGATCACCACCGAAGCAAAAAAGCCAGCGAAAGCTCGCGCTCAAGTGTGCTCGCAGGATGCGTCCGGCGATCCGTTTCCAGATCAAGCAGTGGCGCACGTCGAAGGTGAGCTGGGCCGTTCGAATTTGAAGCCCAAAACGGGCGGCGGGCACTGGACGTGGGTGAATCTCTGGGCTGCCTGGTGCGCACCCTGCAAAGAGGAATTGCCGCGCCTCATGGCCTGGCAGAAGTCATTAGGCTTTCGCCTGCACACGATTTCAATCGACGACGATGAGCGCCAGCTCCGCAGCTTCCTCAGTTCCCCATCCGCGCCGTTCCAGGCTTCCTTCTGGTTGCCCGAGGGTGCCCCGCGCGAACAATGGCTGAAAGCTGTAGGTGTCGAAGCCGATCCCGAGCTGCCGGTGCAGCTCCTCTTCGATCCCAAAGGCAAGCTGCGCTGCATGATCCAAGGCGCCGTGGAACCGACCGATTTGGCGCGCGTTACCGAGCTTGTGCACTGAACGGCATGCCAGGCACCGAAGCGTGCTAGGCTTCTGCTTCGTGACCACCGCCAAAGAACGAGCCGATCTCCGCCGGAAAACCTGGACCGGCGGCGTGGCCCATTCGTTCGCTGAAATGGACGAACAAGACCTCCACTTCTGGCTCTCGATGGCTCCGAGTGAACGCGTCTTAGCCATGTGGTCGTTGGTTGAAGACAGTCTAGCCTTGAAGGAGTTTCGTGGACCTGCACCCCGACTTCAGAGATCTATTGGCGGAGTTCGTCCGCTACGAGGTTAGTTTCGCAATTCTAGGTGGCTACGCCGTGGGGCACCACGCCAAGCCTCGTGCCACCAAAGACTTGGATCTCCTCGTGGGCGGTTCAAAAGAGAACTTGGAGCGCGTTGCGAACGCCCTTTCGACATTCGGTGCGCCAAGCACTGTCACGGAGGCAGCTCGAACGATGCAGCGGAACGAAATCGTGTACCTTGGCGTCGCCCCCGTTCGCATTGATATTCTCACCAACGCTGACGGAATTGACACCGACTCCGCCGTGGGTCGCGCGGAGACTGTGAACCTGGGTGACCTCGAAGTGCCAGTGATCGCCCTCGATGACCTGATCGCCAACAAGCGCGCGGCTGGGCGCCCTCAAGACCTAGCGGATGTCGCTCTTTTGGAGCGGGTACGCGCGCGCAGCAGCTAATTCGAGCCGGCTTGCGGTTGACTCTCCCAATTTGTGCTGGCAATCCGCAACTAGCGCCGCCACTGGCCGAGGGACTTCAGATGCTCAAATCAGACTCAGGATCCGCGACTCGATTCTTTTTTCTTTGGGTCTTGCTCTGCGCAACGCCGGGCTTGCCTTTGGCCTGCGCCCCTGATTTTTCCGATTGCGCCATTACTAGGACGTGCAAGCGTGTAGCAACTGGCGGTTCTGGAGCCGAAGCTGCAGGGGCAAACAGCATGGCCACGATGGCAGGCGCGTCGCAGTCTGCGCAGGGGGGTACCCAGACAGGTGGCAATAGCACCGGGGCTACGACGGGCGGCACGGCGTCTGGAGGCGGAACCGGCATCCTCCCCGACAAAGCGCTTTGCACGCAGGACGCTCAATGCGGCTCGGGCGCATGCGTTACTTGCTACTCAGATTCCGACGCCGACACGTTCGGGGATCCTGCCGTATCCACCAAGAACTGTGACAGCTGCCCCGCGGGTCGAGTTACGAATGGTCTCGACTGCAACGATGCGTCCCTCAGCATCAACCCCGGCGCCGCCGAACTTCCGGGCGATGGGATCGATCAGAATTGCGACGGCAAGGAACTTTGCTACGTCGACGCCGATAAAGACGGCTTTCGCACCACCGCAATCGTTGAATCACCGGACACCAAGTGCGAGGCAACTGCCGGCGAAGCTCTAAGCGCGGCTGAGCTAGATTGCTTAGACTCGAATGCTTCCCTTACAAGTTGCCCACTATCGGCGGGTGGGATGAATACCTGCTCGCTAACGATCGGAGGCAAAGTTCGTTGCTGGGGCGAAGGCCTCGACGGAAAGTTGGGCTACGGAAATACGAACAATATTGGTGACAACGAAACACCCGCATCTGTCGGTGATATTGGCTTTGTCGCAGGCGGTGCGATTCAAGTGGCGACGGGAGGCCGAAGCACCTGCGTCTTGTTGACAGGTGGCAACGTCCGCTGTTGGGGATTTTCGCCAGGCAATGTTGATACGAGCGGGCAGGTCACTCAGATTTCCATGGGTCTTAACTTCATGTGTGAGCTCCGGATTGGTGGGAAAGTCCGATGCTGGAATAACGCCGGGACCACGCCCCCGCCAACCCTGGGGTACGGCAACACGACTGATGTCACGACTCCAACGGCCGACATAGACCTAGGTGGAGTTGCAACTCAAATATCGGTAGGTCGTTGGCACGCCTGCGCGCTCCTGGTGGGTGGAAGCGTGCGATGCTGGGGTGGGTCGGGATACGGAGCGTTAGGGTATCCCAACATAATTTCCATCGGTGACGATGAGACGCCAGCAGCAGCGGGGCCAGTAAATGTCGGAGGCACCGTCATTCAAATTGCCGCTGGTTATCGGCATACCTGTGCACTGTTGAGCGATCGCACCGTCCGTTGCTGGGGGCAGGGCTCGGCGGGCGCGCTGGGCTACGGAAACACTTCCACCATTGGAGACGACGAGGCTCCGGCGAGCGTCGGAGTGGTCAATGTTGGTGGACGCGTCTCGAAGATCGCGGTGGATGGATACCACACCTGCGTTCTGCTTGAGGGCGGGACAGTTCGGTGTTGGGGGAGTGCAACTCCCCTGGGCTACGGGAACACGACCGCGGTCGGAACATCCACTACCCCGGCAGATGCGGGCGATCTCGATCTTGGAGGGCCCGCCACAGATATAGTGGCGGGCTACTGGCACAGCTGCGCAAGGCTAAAGGGCGGCGCAGTTCGCTGTTGGGGCGAGTCAAGTTATGGCCAACTCGGCTATGGCAACACCAATAGCTTCGGTGATAACGAGACCCCCGCTTCCGTCGGAGATGTCCCGCTCTATTGAATGAAGGCACCCTTGCTCTACGGACAAACGCTCAGCCCTGCCGCATGGTCACAATGCACAGCGAGAGTAGGGTCGATTGCCGGTTCGCCGGTGCCGTTCGGTCCCAGCGAAAGTAAGACGTGCTGCATGCGGCAGCAAAACTGAGTCTCTGAATGCTTGGCTTGGCACGCTGCTATGCATTCGGCGTTGGTTTGTTCGTCGGGGAAAAGCGTCTTGAGTGCCTCAATATCGTGACAGCTGTTCCGAGTTCCATTCCAGGCCGTGCAGAAGTCATCACAGGTTTTGCCCTTGGCGGATGCGTCTGCACTTTCCAGGGTGCACGTTCCGGGAAAACCAGCGACTCCATTGCCGGCTCCACCGGTCGCACTTCCACCGCCAGAACTGCCCGCTGTCGCGCCACCCGAACTGGTTCCACCCGCGGCCGCCCCGCCCGAGCTGGATCCACCGGTTGCTTTCGAACCGCCCGTTGCTGCGCCACCTGAGCTGCTGCCGCCCGTCGACGCTTTGCCGCCGGTTGCGCTGGCGCCACCTGAGCTCCCTCCGCCCGTCGATTTTCCGGCGGTCCCGCCGCTCGCAGGTGAACGATTCGACGCGGGGTCACTGGAGCACGCCGAGATAGAAGCGGCAACCACGGCAAGAACCAGTGCGGACGACTGAATAATTCGGGAAGTATTCATAACGTGGCTGGCATCGTCCGATCGCTCCCCAAAAGTGTCAAGACGCGCGCGATGGCGGACCCTCGCGCCCTCGCTTAAACGGGCACTCTGTTGCCAACCGGGGCGGAACTTTGCATGCCCTTTCGCGTCATTCATTATTTTGTGCATGGGTACGCTGGGACCCCAAGGTGGCACCACCTAGTAATCTTGATACCCAAATACCGGATTGCTGCATAGATGTTAGCCTGTGTTTACACGCATCCGAGAAGACTCCATTGCGTTCACCGAAGACGGCGTTTTTGTGGCCGCGTCTCCACAATATTCAGCGGAACCGGCACGGCCTATTCTCGTTCAAGAACTGGTGCCCCAATTCCATTGAAATCAAGCCTTTTGCTGGCTCAAACTTTGGCTCGCAAAGCATTTTCGCATCCCTCCTGAGAAGAATTCGGCGTTCGTGCCCAAACAGAGGACGCCCCGAATGTTTACCACCCTCCCCACGATTCACGGCTGTAAACCCCACCCCAATCAGAAAAACTGGGCGAGAGGGCAGAGGGCAGAGGGCAGAGGGCAGAGGGCAGAGGGCAGAGGGCAGAGGGCAGAAAGGCCGAGAAAAAGCCACCGGCGAGCCTAAAAATTCGCCACGGAATGGCGAATATTTCGCCACGGATTGGCGAATTCTTCAGCGCGCTCTACGCGTTTGCCTGCTTGTTTTTAAGTTCACGGAGCCAAAGCGCGTCTTATCCGCGTCCCCTGCGCACAGCCTCACGCGCACCCGCTCTGCTCAACGGTCGCTCGCGCTCCGGAGCCGCTCGACCCCGGGGACCTGCCGCGGGACCAGGCGCACCCGCTGCTCGTCCAGACGTCCGCGAATTCTCCCGACCACCAACCCGATCATCGACCGTACGACCACCACGAGTGTCTGCCGCGCGACCTCCTGATCGCGATTTCTGAACCGTGCGGCCACCTCGCATCTCAACCGTGCGGCCACCTCGCGTTGCCTCACGACCACCGCGAGTTACCTCACGCGCGCCCACTCGTGAATTCTCGCGCCCGCCTACTCGTGAATTCTCGCGCCCACCCACTCGCGAATTCTCCCTTCCACCCGCCGCCGCGGGTCGCCGCTCCCTCGCCGCTTCGCGTTCGCGGGGGGCGCTTTCATCCTTCGTGCTGCGACGCTTGGCGTGATTGCGAAATGGCAGAGAATGCACCGCGTGGGGCGCTTCGTCGTCGGCCATGGGTGCTGCCACACGAGCGGGCACGCCGTGTGCGGCCTTGAGTGCTTTGAGTTCGTCAATAGTGAGGTGGCGCCATTGTCCGGCACGCAACCCTTCGGCGGTGATCCCGGCGTATTCGAAGCGCACCAGGCGCATGATCCGGGACCCAGCGTGCTCTGCTAGCTGGCGAATGTGGCGATTGCGCCCCTCTTTGAGCACGATATTGAGCCAC
The DNA here is from genome assembly GCA_038246305.1 of Polyangiales bacterium. Taxonomy (GTDB): domain Bacteria; phylum Myxococcota_A; class Polyangia; order Polyangiales; family Polyangiaceae; genus JBBRRP01. The sequence goes on from JBBRRP010000025.1 coordinate 24,114, forward strand.
GTTTTCCCATCTTCGGTGCGAACGCGCGTGACCTCGGCCGGGACCGTGGCTCGGCCGTCGATCATGATGCTCTCACGCCAATGCGATAGGGTGCGCTCATCCATTTCGCCCTGCACCTTTACGCTGTAGCGCTTAGGCACGCCATGGCGAGGATGTTGCAGCTTGGCCGAGAACTCGCCGTCGTTCGTGAGCAGCAAGACCCCACTCGTGTGAAAATCGAGCCGCCCTACCGGTGTCACGCGTGCTCCGGAGATGCGCACCAAATCCACGACCGTGGGGCGCCCTTCAGGATCCTTCAGAGTGCTCATGACCTCTTTCGGCTTATTGAGCACCACGTAAACGGGCCGCTCGCGCACGATGGCCTGACCATCTACCTCAATGCGATCTCGTTTCGGATTCGCCTTGGCACCGAGCTCGCGCATCACCTTGCCGTTAACGCGCACGCGACCGGTTGTGATATGTTCTTCAGCGCCCCGACGGGAGGCAATCCCGGCGGCGGCCAGGATCTTCTGCAGACGTTCTTCAGCCACGCGTCAGGTGCTACTTTCGCGGCCTTTTGCTCGCTGGCGGTGGAGGGGCCTCCGCGGCCTTCTCTGCCGCGGCCTTCTTGGCCTCTTCCTCGGCTTTCCGATTATCATCAGTGGCTTCTTCTCTGGCCAATATCTCGTCTCGGTCCCAACGATCTACGCGACCGTCGTGATCGAGGTCGACACCCATGCGCTTTAAATGACCATCCTCGTAAATTTCCCAAACGTCAGGGCGCCCGTCGTGATTCTCGTCGCGCTGGATTCGGCTTAACTTGCCGTGCATGTAGTAACGAGTTTCGTCAGGCTTGCCGTCCGCGTTCTTGTCCAGCTCCACCTTGGCGAGGCGCCCGTTGCTGAAGGTGATCCAAGTATCAATGATCCCGTCGAAATTCGCATCCGCAAGCTCCGTCGCCACTTCGCCTTTGTCGGTGTAGGTGCGGACGATGTCCTTAATACCATCGAGATTCGTGTCCACCTCGCGACACAGGATCACGCGATGCCTATCCTCTCCTTCACCCACAAGCGCAAACACGCGGCGGATGTTCGGGGTGACGGAGCCTGGACCCGCGGTTTCGACTGTTTCTCGATCCGCGCGGCCCACAAAATCGCAGCGCGAACGATCACTTGCGGAGATGCCTCGCGTCACCCGATCTCCGTTCGCAGCCGATGCAGCCGGTTTCTTTTCGCTACTGCCGCAACCACTCGCGACAAGAAGAGTTGCCACAGCAGTTAACCATCGTTTTTTCACTTCGCCCCTCCTTGTGCGGGGGCACCGCCCTTGGGCTGCTCCGTCTCGGTTGGCAATTCATCTCCCGGCCGCTTGAAGTCTGGACTCTTCGGCGCGCTGTCGGCCTGCCTTTCTGGCGGAACATAACCTGTTTCCTTGCAGTAATCGATCGTAGCGCCAGGATCAGGACGCCCATCGCCGTCGGTATCTGAGTGGATCACAGGGCAACCGGGCTTCGGGTATTCCCACCATTGATCCACCAGGCCATCCCCATTTGCATCGCGCTCCGTACGCACGAGCTTGCCCGCCTGAAAGAAATCCCAAGTGTCTAAGCGATTTGCCATCCCTGTAGCTCGCTGCTTCTGCGTGAGCACACCGGATTTGAACAGGTCTATTTCGTCGATACGCGCGTCGCGATCAAAATCGAGCTCTTTCCTTCGAACCTGACCTTGCGGGTCGAAGTAAATCCACACCTCAGGGACACCGTCGAAGTCGAGATCGACACTCCTACACAGTTCGCGATCACCGCTTCGGACAATCAAGATTTCAGGAGTTCCATCGGCGTTCGAGTCCAGCCGCTCTTTCGCGCTCTTGGTATCGCAGGCCTCGTGGGTGATCTCCGTGTCACGTTTCTCCGGCTGGCCGTTGGCAGACTTTGGACCCATACTGGTGGAACCAGCGCATGCGGAGAGCGAGATACACCACACGAGAAGCGCACCTCCCGTGAGCAAACCATTGCCGCGCTGACTTCGTCGGCCTTCCAATTTCACATTCATGATCGAATCACCACAGGGTCCTCATTTTTCACCTTGCAGTCTAAAGCCCTAACTGCTCAGGGAGAAAGCGGCTAATCCCAACGCGTGCACGCTCGGCCGCTGCACCGGAGTCTTGGGTTTGAAAACTGGTCCTGAGTCCCACGAGCCGACACGGCCTCGGCACCGGTCTATGGCCACCGGTGGTCACAAGATCCCGCTCCGGAATGCCCTCGGCTATCGCCGGCCCCCGCGTGGTCCCGGCCAAACCACGGCGGACTGAAATCTATAAATATTTGATATTGCTAAATATTTTAGACACTCCCTACCCGGCGCGCGATTGACACCATACGTATGGGAATCTATTGTAACAGCTGGCAGGTCCGATCGATGTCTCGCAAGAAAATCTCAACAACTGTCTACATTACGCCGGAGCAGAATGATCGCCTGCACCTCCTGCATGATCGGACGAAAGTGCCCGTCGCCGTGTACATCCGCGAGGGCATTGATCTGGTGCTGAAGCGCTACGAGCACGCGCTGCCCGGTCAAATGAGTCTCACCGAAGGTCCTTCGGCAAAAGCATCGCAGAAGTGAGCGCACCCGTTTCGCCGTCGTGCTAGGCAGGCGACCCCGAGCCCTCCTCCTCGCGTCCGATACCATGGTGATAGATCCCAAGAAAATCCGAAATTTCTCCATTATTGCCCACGTCGATCATGGAAAGAGCACGCTGGCAGATCGGCTGCTACAAAAAACGGGCGCTCTGTCGCAACGGGAGATGGTCGATCAGTTTCTGGACAAAATGGATATTGAGCGTGAACGCGGCATCACGATCAAGGCCCAATCTGTTCGCATCAAATACCGAGCGAAGGACGGAGAGGACTACCAGCTCCAGCTGATCGACACGCCCGGCCACGTTGATTTTCACTACGAAGTGGAGAGCAGCCTGCGCGCTTGCGAGGGAGCTTTGCTCGTCGTGGACTCCACCCAGGGTGTCCAGGCGCAAACGGTAGCCAATGCGTACCTCGCGGTTGAAAATGACCTCGAGATCGTCCCGGTTATCAACAAGGTGGATCTGCCTTCGTCCGACGTCGATCGGGCCGCGAAGATGATCGAGGATGTGATCGGGCTGGAGTGCAGCGGAGCCATCCTGACTAGCGGGAAGACTGGCTTTGGGGTCGAAGATCTGCTCGAGGCGATCGTCACACGCATCCCACCTCCCAAGGGCAATCCAAACGGGCTCCTCCGAGCCCTAGTATTTGACAGTTGGTACGATGCCTATCGAGGCGCTGTCGTGATGGTGAAGGTGGTCGATGGCCACCTTCGCAAGGGGGACAAGATCTTGTTCATGGCCACCCGCGGTGTCTACGAGGTGACCGAGGTGGGTTGTTTTGCACCGCACCCGATGCGATTAACCGAACTGGGCGTAGGAGAGGTTGGCTTTTTGGCCGCCCAGATCAAGAGCGTGGAGGACACCAAGATTGGGGATACCGTCACGCTCGCCGGTAAAGAGTTGCCCGAAGCGCTGCCTGGCTTCAGGGACGTGAAGCCGATGGTCTTTGCGGGCCTGTTCCCGACTGATTCAGCCCACTACGAAGACCTCCGCGATGCCTTGCGCAAGCTTCATTTGAATGACGCCTCCTTCAAGTTTGAACCCGATACTTCTGAAGCTTTAGGCTTTGGTTTTCGCTGCGGCTTCTTGGGGCTGCTCCACATGGAGATCATTCAGGAACGTTTGGAGCGCGAGTACAACCTCGACCTGATCACGACCGCACCCAGCGTGGTCTACATCGCCCATACCAAGACCGGAGAAACGATCCACGTCGACAATCCTTCCAAGCTCCCGACCGTGGGTGAACTCGAAAGCATCGAGGAGCCCGTGATGAAGGTCACGATTCACGTGCCGAACACCTACGTCGGAGCGGTAGTTATCCTGTGCGAAGAACGGCGTGGCATTCAGCAGGGTCTCATGTATCCGAGCCCCGATCACGTTGTTGTCACCTATGAGCTGCCCCTCGCGGAAGTCATCATGGATTTCCACGACAAGCTGAAGAGCCAGTCGCGCGGCTACGCCAGCATGGATTATGAACTTATCGGCTATCGCACGTCAGATCTGGTGAAGCTCGACATGCTGATCAATGGCGAACCACTCGATGCCTTGAGCGTCGTTTTGCATCGAGACACCAGTGTGAGCCGGGGCCGCGCGCTCGCGGCCAAACTGAAGGAGCTCGTGCCAAGGCAGCAATATGATGTGGCGATCCAAGCCGCGATTGGCACCAAGATCATCAGCCGCGAGAGCATCCGTGCTCTTCGCAAGGACGTGACGGCCAAGTGCTACGGCGGCGATATTAGCCGCAAGCGCAAGCTCTTGGAGAAACAGAAAGAGGGCAAGCGCCGCATGAAGAGCGTGGGCAATGTGGAGGTGCCGCAGGAAGCCTTCTTGGCCATTCTAAAGCTCGACAACTGAGGCGGGCTTTCGCCTCCGCCGGGTTGGCGCTAGGACTCTAAGTTACATGCCCCAAAGCCCCGAGCTCGACGCCGACGTAACCCGAGAATCACTCCTCGCGGAGGTCAACCTGAATGCACCGGAGGGCGGGAAGATAACCTTCCTGGAACGCCTCCCCTTCGGCAAGGCGCTCATCGTGGATCGCTATCAACTGGCGAACGGGCTCATGCTGCTCTTGATCGAGGATCACGAGGCGCCGGTCGTGGCTTATCATACGTGGTTTAACGTTGGCTCACGCCACGAACAGGTCGGCAAGACGGGGCTTTCCCATCTTTTCGAGCACTTGATGTTCAATGAATCGGAAAATCTGCCCGCTGGAGAATTCGATCGAAAAATGGAAGAGGCCGGGGCTGAGGTCAACGCCTCCACTTGGCTCGATTGGACGCAATACAGCAGCTCCCTTCCCAAGGGCCAACTGCTAACGGCTATCCCACTTGAAGCCGAACGCATGGCACACTTAGTGCTAAAGCCTCCACAGCTTAACAGTGAGAAAGAGGTGGTGGCCAATGAGCGGCGTTTTCGCGTTGAGGATGACGTCGATGGTGCCGTCAACGAGCTGCTCTGGGCTACGGCCTTCACCGAGCACGCTTATCGCTGGCCTACGATCGGTTGGATGGCAGACATCGAAGCCTTCACCACCGAGGATTGCCTGGGCTTTTACCGAACTTATTATGCTCCGAATAACGCGACAGTCGTCGTAGCGGGCGATATTGAGCCGGCGGTGGTGCTTCGTGCCATCTGCCAAAGTTACGGCCCCATGCCACGTGCGGTGGTGCCGCTTGAAGACGTGCGCCCCGAACCGCCACAAACCTCGGAACGCCGTATTTCCGTTGAAAAGCCGACACAGACAGAGAAGCTGGTGCTCGGCTACAAGAGTCCTGCGTTTGGAGATTTTGATTATCCGGCCCTTTCGCTCTTGGGTGAAGTGCTCGCTGGTGGGCGAGCCAGCCGCCTGTATCGGCGCTTGGTGCGCGAGCTGGAGTTGGCGTCGGAAGTTCGGATTTCCGTGGGGCCTTTTCGGGACCCGGGCTTGTTCGAACTGTATGTTTCTGCTCGAGAAGGGCATACCGCCGAAGAGTTACTCGCCGTCGTCGAGGAGGAGCTCTCGCGCGTGCGTGAACAACCCGTAGCCCAGGAAGAAATGGACCGAGCCCTGGCACGAAACGAGCTTTCACTGTTAGCAAGCTTGGAGACGGCCGATGGCAAAGCTTCGACGCTAGGGTTTTATGAGACGGTATTGGGGCAGCCGACCTCCGCCTTCGAGCGGCTCGCCATGGAGCGCAAAGTGAGTTCTAGCGATCTGCGTCGTGTGGCACGGCGTTACCTGGTTGATACGCAGCGCACGGTCGTCCTCGTGCGGGTGAAGGACGTTGACGATGACGATCTAGAGCCCAACGATTCCTCCGATTCTGACGCGGAGGCCGCATGAATCAGGCGCTTCCGACAAATCCGACCGAGCCGCGCGTCCTTGTGGAGACGAGCCGCGCGGTTCCGCTGGTGACGCTCTCCGTGACGTTCACTCAGGGCTCAGTGCTCGATCCAGAGGGTCTTTTAGGGCTCACACGCCTCACCGGGCGTTTGATGCGCCGAACGGGCGCGGGGCTCAGCGCCGATCAGATCGATACCCGTATCGACACACTCGGCGCGTCGCTCGGCGTCGATGTGACCCACAGCGCGATCTCATTTCAAGGTACTTGCATTTCACGCTCGATCGAAGGCTACGTCGAGGTTGTTAAGGACGTGGTGGCGAAGGCTTCGTTGAGTGAGAATGAATTCAACAAGCTGAAGAGCGAGTCCCAAGCCGAGCTGCTTTCGATGCTCGATAGCGATCAATCCGTAGCACGCCATTGGTTTCGGCGGGAAATGTTTGCCGATCACCCGTATGGGCGACCCACCGGAGGAACGTTGGCCTCGCTGCCCAAGCTGGAACACGGTGCTGCCGTCGAGCACGCCAAGCGGGCCATTCGCCGCGGCAATCTGCTCTTCGCTTTCGCCGGCGATATCAATCCGGAGCAGGCCCAACGTTTTGCTGCGGATATAGCTGCGGTTGTGCCGAGCGGCGTATCCCCGGAAGTGGAGGTCGGTGAACCTCGATTTGTGACTGGGCGTCAGCTGGTGGTGGTGGATAAGCCAGATCGCACACAGACTCAGATCTTGATCGGCACGCGCGGCTCACACCCGAAAGACTTGGATCACACGCCGCTGCACGTAGCCAATACCGTCTTTGGTGGCACCTTCACGTCACGCCTGATGCACGAGGTGCGCTCCAAACGCGGCTGGTCTTACGGTGCCTCTTCGCATCTGGCCTACGATCGCCGGCGCCAGCCGCTGAGCATCCTCACCTTCCCCAAAGCAGAAGATGCGGCCCCCTGCATCGAACTCCAAATTCAGCTCCTGGAGCAGTGGTGCGAAGCTGGGATCACGCAAACTGAGCTCGATTGGGCCAAAAACTACCTGATCCGTTCGCACGCGTTTTCCGTGGATACGGCGAGCAAGCGCGTCTCCCAAAAGCTCGACGAAGTCCTCTACGATCTCCCTAAAGGCTATCACGAGGAGTACCTGGCTAACGTGCAGGCCGTCACGTTAGAGCAAGCCAATCGGGCCGTGGCTGAGCGCATTTCTCCGAAGGATTTATTGATTGTCGTGGTGTGCACCGAGAAGCTAGTGGGGGCGCAACTTCAAGCAATTGTGCCCAATCTCGAGCACTATAAGGTGATCCCATTCGATGGCGAAGTCCAAACGGAAACCAAAGCCTAAGATAAGAGTCACGAGCAAGCCTCCCGCACCGAGCGATGCGATTGCGTGGGTCACTGCTCGTGAACGGACCGCCAACGAGCGGGGCTTAGCGTCGCGGGATCTGTACGCCTCACATCGCGACCGCCTCACCTCACTCATTTCATCCTTCGCCGGCCCTGAAAAACGTCTCTGTCTGCTGGGCGCGGGCAACTGCAACGATGTGGATCTCACCCTGCTGGCGGACCACTTTGCCGAGGTGCAGCTCGTAGATATCGATGAGCGTGCCGTGCGAGGAGCCATTGCAACCCAGCCGGAAGCCCTACAGAAGAAGCTCACGGCGCAGGCTCCTCTCGATCTTTCGGGCCTGTTCGGCCAGCTTTCCTACCTGAAAGCGCTAGATTTAGACGGGCTCGCTCCCCCAAGCGTATTTGCCGTGGAGCTCTTGAAGCTAGTCCATAGCTCCAGCACGGCGCTCGTCGAAAAGCTCAACGGTCCGTTCGATGTGTGCGTGTCGTGTTGCATGTCCACACAGCTTTCTTGGGCGTTGACGGAGTTGCTCACCAAGAGCCACCCACGCCTAGAGACACTGCGGCTCGCGTTGCTCATGGTCCATCTCCGCCTCCTCACTGGTCTACGGCGCCGCGGAGGCGTTGCACTTTGGGTCACCGATGTGAGCTCAACGTCGCTTTATCCACTCCTCGAAGCGCTGAGCGTCGTTTCTCCCAATGCCTTGCTCGCCCAACTCGTTGAAACTGGGAAGGTCTACAGTGGCGGCAACCCCAAGCTCCTGGAGCGCATCCGAGCTACCGAGCCCACGCTCGCCGACACCGCGGAGCTCGAAGCTTACGAGCCTTGGCTTTGGAAAACGCCGAGCCGTACCTATTTGGTGCAAGCCGTGCGCTTCGGGGATCGGCCTGTGGCGCCAACCACAGCTACGACTACGACCACCGCAACAGCCGGCTAACCAAGCTAACCGACTAACCGTGCCAGCTGAACTAACCGGCTAACTCTGCCAACCGTGCTAACCGACCAGAAAGCTTTCAGTGGCTGCAGCAATTATCTTGGCCTCCCCCTCTGCCTCAACTTCGCGCAGCTTTAGATCTTCAGTTGGCGACACCTCAACTCGGAGATCCACATAGATCTTGAGCTTGGGCTCCGTTCCGCTCGGGCGGACCAACACGCGCCCACCCCCTGACAATCTAAGCTCAAATAGGCTCGTATTGTGCATCCAACGCGGGCGGCCCGCTTCGCCTTGCTGATAATCCGTAGTGCCCACCACCTCGCGGCTGCCGAGTTGAGTCGGTGGCGTTACGGCCACCTTCTGCATGGCAGCGGCGATCTGTGCCTGACCCGAAGTGCCGGGCAAAACCGAGCTGCGCTGACCGCTCACCCAAAGCCCATGCTTGCGATAAAGCTCTGACAAGCGCGCGAGCGCCGTGGTGCCACGCGCTTTACAATGGGCAACCAGATCGGCAAACACGACGCCGACGCTAATGCCGTCTTTGTCACGGACTATGGGCCCTATCGAATAGCCCAGCGCTTCTTCATAGCCGAAGCAGAAGCGCACGCCTTCGTCACGTTCCAAATCGAGCGCTGCGTTCCAAATCCATTTAAAACCAGTGAGTGTCTGGGCGTACGCGGCGCCATGGGCCCGGGCCAGGCTCTCCAGCATGGGAGAAGAAACGATCGATTGAGCCACCAGCGGTCGAGGCAGTTTCGATGCGTATTCCAAGGCAAAATCGGCCAAAAGCAGCCCCACTTGATTACCCGTGAGCTGCCGATAGCCACCATTCTCAGGCAGAGCGATGGCCAGCCGATCGGCATCTGGATCGTTGGCCACCACGAGGTCTGCATTCATTTTCTTGGCGAGGGCGAACGCAAGATCCATCGCGCCGGGCTCCTCGGGATTCGGGAATTTAACCGTCGGGAAGTGGCCATCGGGCTTTGCTTGCTCAGCAACAACGCTGACGCGCTGATAGCCTGAGCGCGCGAACGCCTGTTGCATGAAGTGCCAACCCACGCCATGCATGGGCGTGTAGACAATTTCAATGTTCTGATCTTTTTCGCACCCTGGACGAACGGTCAGAATATCGTCGTAGTAACGCTCGATCAGCGAATCAGGGATGAGCGTAGCGCTGGCGTTTGGCTTAGCCAGCTCGAAGTCTGAAAGCGGAATATCCTTAGGCAGCGGGGCGCTAGCGATTGCCGCTGCGATCTGCGAATCCACTGGGGGTACGATCTGAATCGCGTTCCCCGCATACACCTTATATCCGTTGTATTCCGGGGGATTGTGGCTAGCCGTGATCACTACCGCGGCGCTCGCCGCGAGCTGACGCGCTGCATAGGCCACCAGCGGCGTCGGCGCTGGCCTGGAGAAATAGCGCACCGGAATGCCGGCGCGCATGAGCACCGCAATCGTGGCTTGCGCGTATTCTTCACTCGTCAGGCGGCCGTCGTAACCTACGATGACCGGGAGCGTCTTTGCATCCGGCACGTGCTTGAGCAGATAGCTCGCAAGGCCGCTGGAGGTTCGCAACACAACCGCACGATTCATCCGGTTGGAGCCGGCGCCGACAATGCCCCTGAGGCCTGCCGTGCCAAAGCTGAGCGTGCCCGCCATTCTTTCCCGGAGCTCAACCCAATCTTGAGCCTCAATGAGCTGCGCCAACTCGCTCTGGGTTTGGGGATCGGGATCCGCAAGCATCCAAGCCTTCGCGGCTTCGATCAGTTCTTGTTCGCTTTGCATGGCGTCCTTCTTTTAACTTGGAGGTGGGTTTTGCAGGTTGGCGATGAGATCGGTGGAGTAGGCGCCATTTTGGAAAGCAGCACTGGCAAGGATGGTGCGCAGGAAGGCCAGGTTGGTTTTTCGAGGACCTTTCGGGCCTAAAAGCTCCAATTCGGTGTGAGCCAACGCGCCATCCAACTTTTGGATCGCCTCACTCCGTGTGGGCGCATGGGCCACGATTTTGGCGAGCAAGGGATCGTAGTGCACGCTCACCTCGGAACCCGTTTGCACGCCTGATTCCACACGGATGCCGGGCCCACGGGGCCACACCACTTTCACCAGCTTGCCAGGCTGGGGCAGAAAACCGCGCTCGGGATCCTCGGCGTAGACCCGAGCTTCGATGCTCGCGCCCGACGTTGCTGCGTTGAGCACGGCCGGGGGAAGCCTCTCGCCGCTCGCCACTTTGAGCTGCCATTCTACCAGATCAAGACCGGTGACCATCTCGGTTACCGGATGCTCGACCTGCAAGCGCGCATTCACCTCCAAGAAATGGAACTGACCCGAAGCATCCGCCACAAACTCCACCGTGCCTGCGCCCACGTAGCCCGCCGCTTGAACCACACGCAACGCGGCCGCAAATAAATCCTGGCGTCTTTGCGCACCTTCAGGTCCTGAAAAAAACTCCGCCGGCGAAGGCGATTCTTCAATCACCTTTTGATGGCGCCTTTGCACGCTGCATTCTCGTTCACCGAGCGCCACGGCATTGCCAAAAGCATCGCAAAATACCTGGATTTCGATGTGGCGTGGGCGTTCAATGTAGCGCTCAAGGTACACGCGCGGATCGGCAAACGCAGCCTTACCGCGATCGGCACAGCTGCTCACCATCTGCTCCAGTAATGATTCTTCCGGCACCCTCTGCATGCCAATCCCACCCCCGCCGCCAGCCGCCTTCACGAGCAACGGATATCCGATACGGCGAGCCTCAGCGTGCAGCGCTGCCTTGTCCGCTGGATCCAACGGACCATCACTTCCCGGCGGCGGCTCAACGCCTACTGAGCGGGCAAGCTTTCGCGCCTGAATTTTATCTCCGAACGCTTCAAGAGCCGCTGGCGGTGGACCTATAAAGACAGCCCCGGCGCTCACCACAGCGCGCGCAAATTCAGCATTTTCACTCAGCAAGCCGTAACCTGGATGCACAGCATCGGCACCCGTGTACTCGATAGCGCCGATCAACGCGCTTACGCTCAGGTAGCTCTCCTTCGCGGGTGCTGGACCCAACCTTACCGCTTCATCGGCTTGAGCGACATGCAGGCCCGTCACGTCGATGTCCGAGAAAACCGCCACCGTCTGGACACCTAGGCGTTCGCACGTTCTCAGGATTCGGCAGGCTATTTCCCCACGATTCGCGACGAGTACTTTCTTGAACACGGGAACACCAATCTCGCTTCCGCGAAAGAGGCCGTCAATAGCTCAGCTGATTTCTGGGCGCCCAGCCCGCTTGTTGCGACCGAGCGCGATCAGGTTCTCGGAAAGTGCCAACTGTCCGCAAGCGGCATCCACGGCATCGCCCCGTCGGCCGCGCACGAAACAGCTGAAGCCTTTCTCGGCCAGTGCCTCGCGAAATACGCGAACCGTGGCTCCGTTAGGAGCTTTGAGCTCTGAGGCCGCGATCGGATTCATCGGGATGAGATTGACCTTCACCCGCAACCCTTTCAAAAAATGGGCGAGCTTGCGCGCATGCTCCAGGCTTGAATTCACGCCGTCGATCAAAATGTACTCAATCGTAATGCGGCGGCGATTGGGAAGCGGATAGGCCATCAGCGCTTGCCGAAGCTCAGCTAAAGGATAGCGCTTGTTCATGGGCATGATCCGATCGCGGGTCTCGTCGTCGGCTGCGTGGAGCGAAAGGGCCAAGCCGATCTTCCCCCCAAAGTCATCGCCCAGCTTCTTGATACCTGGAACCAGGCCCACCGTGCTCACCGTGATGCGCCGCGGCCCCATGCCGAGTCCCTTAGCGTGCGTGAGCAGCCGAAGTGCGCGCGCCGTTTCGTCGTAGTGATGCAGCGGCTCCCCCATGCCCATGAACACCAGGTTTTTAAGATCCTCCCCGGGCGCTAGGTGTTCGCGCGCGAGGTAGACCTGGGACACGATTTCAGCTGCAGAAAGCCCCCGCAATAGGCCTGCCTGGCCACTCGCACAAAAGACACAGCCCATCGCGCAACCGAACTGCGTCGACACGCACAACGTAACGCGTGTTTTGCCTGGCTCCACCGCTTCGTCAGCATCGACAGCATCGACATCGTCATCCACCGCGGCCGCGTCCGCATCGAGCTGATTAGCAAGAGGCGTCATCGGGATCAGCACGCACTCAACCGTGGCGGCCTCGCCCATTTCTAAAAGGAGCTTTCGGGTGCCATCCTCGGCGGCTTTGAGCGCAGAAACGCGGGCTCGCGGAGCAACACCAAGCCCCTTCAGCTTTTCTCGCAGCGCCAGGCTCACGTCTGTCATACGCTCGGGGTCGCTGACTCCGCGCCGGTGGATCCATTCAAAGACCTGCGCGGCACGATACGGCTTCTCTTCGAGCACGCGCATGTCTTCCAGCAATTCTTCAGGGAATTTAGCTACTGGATCGAGGCCTTCTGGCACGGCGACTAGGGACATTTTGGATTCTCACTTCCAACGCCCAACGCTTTGGCCTCATCCCAATACTGATCCAATTCCTCCAGCGCGAGGCCCCGGCTCGGCTTGCCATCGGTGCCTTTTGGCCACCCGCCGTGCACTTCCTTTACACGCGTTTCCACATGCCCAAAACGCGCCCCAAACCGATCGCTCGCCTTGCGCAAGGCGCCCTCGGCATCAAACCCGGCGTGGCGCGCCAAATTCACCACTGCAAACAGCAGATCGCCGAGCTCGTGCTCCATGTGCTCTCGGCTATCGCTCGCCAGCGCTTCATCGAGCTCACCGAGCTCTTCACTCACCTTCTCCCGCGAGCCCCTGCCATCTGGCCAATCAAAACCCACGCGGGCCACTCGCTCTGAAAGTGTTTGGGCACGAGTGAGCGCCGGGAGCGACCGCGGAACGCCGGCTAACAGCGGACGATCACGTTTTTCGCTGGCCTTGATCGTTTCCCAATTGCGCAAGACTTCTTCAGAATCTTGCACTTCCACGTCCGAAAACACGTGAGGGTGACGCCGCACCAGCTTCTCAACGATGCTCCGAATGGCATCGTCCGGGCCGAACCAGCCTTTCGCGCGGCCAAGCTCGCTCAGGAACGCCACCTGCAGCGCGAGATCGCCCAGCTCCTCGGCCAGCTCTTCCGGTTTGCCTCCCTCGATCGCGTCAATCACCTCGCAAGCCTCTTCGAGCACGAAGCGGCGGAGAGAAAGCAGATCTTGCTCTTGATCCCAGGGGCAACCTCCAGGTCCTAGCAAACGCTGCATGATCGCCACGAGACTCGGGAATGTCTGACCGCGCTGCTCAGTCAACGGCAAAGGCTCTGGAATTTCGAATGAGGCGCCCATACAGGGGGTCCGCTTAGCACGAATTCGCGGCCTTTCAGCCAAAAGAACTGGTATTGTGAGCCATCATGCAGGCACCACTCCTCGTTAGCGTGGCCGAAGGGGTTGTTCGTCTCACACTGAACCGTCCCAAAACGAAAAACGCACTCAATCCTGAGCTGGTCAGCCAACTGGGCGATGCTTTGGCCAGTACAATCAACGACAAGGGCAACCGAGTGATTGTCATCACGGGTGCCGGGGGAAGCTTCTGCTCGGGCGCGGATCTGCTGGAGGACTTCCAGCCCAACGAAACCGACGCCTCCCTCTTGGAAGCACGCCTCGATAGATTTCAGCGCTTGATCCGTTTGATAGTTGAAGCGCCGCAAGTGGTGATCGCCGAAGTGGACGGGCCCGCGGTGGGTTTTGGAGCTGACCTAGCATTGGCGTGCGACATCCGAGTGCTGAGTGAGAACGCCTATTTTCAGGAGAAATTCATCGCGATTGGGCTGATGCCCGATGGTGGCGCCAGCTATTTCTTGCCGAGGTTGGTGGGTGTTGGCCGGGCCCTGGAGCTATTGCTCACCGGGCGTGCCGTGCGTGCGGACGAAGCGCTAGCGCTCGGGTTGGCGAGCGAGATCAGTAGCCTGGAAAAGCTGGCGGAGTGTGTGGAGGCGTGGATCCAACGTTTCCGAGCAGCCCCACCTCTCGCCGTCCAGAAAATCAAACACGCCGTACGCAACAGCCTTTCGGGGGATTTGTCTCAGGCTTTGGAGCGTGAAAAGCAAGGTCAGCTGAGGCTGCTGCGAAGCGCTGATCTGCTGGAAGGCGTTACGGCATTTCGCGAGAAGCGCACGCCACACTTCCAAGGCAGCTAGACGGCGCGTCTTCGCTGGAGTTGCCCTTGCATCAAAACAGGTAGCGCTCGCCTGAATCGCAAAGAATCGTGACCACACGGCCCCCTGGAAATCCGGCGGCAACTTCACTCGCCGCGTGCACATTGGCTCCCGCCGAAGGCCCCACCAAAAGGCCCTCTTCACGAGCCAGCCGGCGCGCCATCCGCTCAGCCGCCACGTCGGATACCGTCACGATTTGATCGATCAGCGAGCGATCGAGAATCTCCGGCACAAAGCCAGCCCCGAGACCCTGGATCCCGTGCATGCCCGGCGGTTTGCCACTCAACACCGCGCTCGCAGACGGCTCAACGGCGATGATTTTCACGGCCTTGCCAAGCTTCGCTCGAAGTGCGCGCGCGACGCCGGTGAGCGTGCCTCCCGTGCCAACCCCAGCGACGAACGCAGAAATTTCTCCGTTGGTTTGGTCTAATATTTCCTCCCCGGTTAACAACTCATGGCAGAGCGGATTGGCGGCATTCTTGAACTGGCTGGGCATGAATGCCCCGCGCGTTTCCCCGACCAATTGGGTCGATTTCGCCACAGCACCCGACATGCCTTCTTTGGCGGGGGTGAGCACAATTTCAGCGCCATAAGCGCGCAGGATGTAGCGTCGCTCCATGCTCATATCTTCAGGCATCACCAGAACGCAGCGGTAGTTTTTCACCGCCGCGATCATCGCTAGACTGATTCCCGTATTGCCACTGGTGGCTTCAATGATCGTGGAGCCCTCGACGAGCAGGCCGGCTTTCTCAGCCTCCAAAATCATCGCGAGCGCGGGCCGATCCTTCACGCTCCCTCCCGGATTCGCAAACTCAACTTTCGCCCAAACCTTAGCGCCACCTTCCGGGGAGATGCGCGGTAGCTGGACAAGCGGCGTTTGGGCGATCAGGCCTAACACGTCGTCCGCAACCTGAAGACCTGCGCTCGTGCGGTGGCTGCGTTGGAGTTGATCGGGCAAAAAGGGATGACTGTCGCTCATAGTCGCTACCCTGACTCTATCACGCCGGATCCGCAGCGAAAGTATCGTTCGCTCAACCCATCAGCTGAGCGCTGGCCCCACCGATTGAGAGCGGGACGGAACCGTCGAAGTACGGCGCCTTCAAACGCGCAAAGGCAAGCGTGGTCCCCCCATCCGAAACGGTCGAGGTGAGTTCACCAGCTGTCGAGCCATCCGGGGCCAGTACCGGCGCGCCAACGGCGGGCGGCTGGGCGGTTTCCAGGCGCAGACGGACCAAGCGACGCTTCACCTTCCCACGCATTTCCTGCATGCAAACGACCTCTTGCCCCAGATAGCAGCCCTTATGCCAATCGATCGCACGACGCTCCAACGACACCTGATGAGGATTGTCGTCAGCCGAAAAGTCGACGCCCAGAAGCGGAATGCCCAGCGTGATCCGCAAGCGCAACCAAGCCTCGGCGCTGGATACCCACTCGATAGTACTATCCCCAGGCGCAAGAGCCGGAAGCTCGTCGGTGCGCCGCATCACCCACGCCACCACACTCTGCTCAACCGCAGGCAATGCGCCCCAAGCGACGCCCTTCTGAGCCAATTGAGAGACAAGAGAAATTGCGCCCTCGCCAGCAGCAAACTGCCAAATGTGCTCAGCGCTGGCGTCACGAAACTCCGAATCCTCCATGATCAAGAACGCCTCAAGATAGCGGCGAAACGCCCCAGCGCTCGCCTCGGTTCCACCGATCCAAAGCTCGCCCTCAGAATTTTCGAGCAACCAGAGATCAGCGACAATCTTTCCCAGCTTGGTGAGCGCGAGGCTCCATGCGCCAAGCCCTGGCGCCACGTGGCTCACATTTGCGGTGAGCAACCCCTGGAGCCAACTTTTGCGCTCCGACCCCGTCACCACGTAGGAGAAGAACTCAGGCCGAGTCACGATTGAAACCACGGAGAGGTGTGCCAAGGCGCCCAGTTGAGCATAATGCCTCCCCATATGAAAGTGCGCGTCACCGAACTCAAAGCCCACACGGGGACCAGCGTCACCGTGCAGGGCTGGCTTTACAATAGCAGGTCGGGGAAATCAGTGCATTTCCTGGAGCTCCGCGACGGCATGGGGATCGTGCAGTGCATCATCGGCAAGAACGACGTTAGCCTGGAAACGTTTGCGTTGGCAGGCCAGCTCACCCAGGAGACCTCGCTTGAGCTGACAGGCGTTGTGCGCGCGCACCCCAAACGCAATGATGAATTTGAGCTGGGCGTGACGGACCTCAAAGTGCTTGGCAAAGCCGATGACTACCCCATCACCCCCAAGGAGCACGGAACTGATTTTCTGATGGACCACCGGCACCTCTGGCTTCGGAGCAAACGGCAACATGCCATCTTGCGCATTCGCCACGCGATCATTCAGGCCGTTCGCAACTTCTTTGACGAGAACGAATTCACACTGATCGACGCTCCGATATTTACGCCCAGTGCCTGTGAAGGCACAAGCACGCTCTTCGAAACGGACTACCACGGGGACAAAGCTTACCTGACCCAATCAGGCCAACTCTACATGGAGGCGGGCGCTGCTGCGTTCGGTAAAGTTTACTGTTTTGGCCCCACATTCCGAGCTGAAAAGAGCAAGACTCGGCGCCATCTGGCCGAATTCTGGATGGTCGAACCGGAAGTGGCTTTCATGAATCTGGCTGGTGACATGGAGCTCGCGGAGAGCTTACTTTCGGCGGTGGCAGCCCATGTTCTGAAGACACGGAAGCCGGAACTTCTGATCCTGGAACGGGACCTTTCGAAGCTTGAGGCCATCGTTCCGCCCTTCCCTCGGATCACCTATGCAGAAGCAATCCAGATCCTGCGCGACGCAGGGCACGACGCGAAATTCGGAGATGATTTTGGGGCTGACGAAGAAACAGTGATCAGTTCCAAGTTCGATCGGCCTGTTATCGTGCATCGCTATCCTCTTAATCTCAAGGCTTTCTACATGAAGCGTGACCCGGAAAATCCCGAGCTTGCGCTGTGCATGGACGTTCTGGCACCGGAAGGTTACGGCGAAGTGATCGGTGGCGGACAGCGCGAGGATGATTTGGAAACGCTACGCGCGAGCATTCAAACGCACCAGCTCCCGGAATCCGCCTTTCAATGGTACTTTGACCTTCGCCGCTATGGCACCTTTGAACACGCGGGGTTTGGTCTTGGCATCGAACGCACCGTGGCCTGGCTGTGCGGGCTCCATCACGTGCGGGAAACCATCCCCTTTGCGCGAACGCTCAACCGTCTCAGCCCCTAGCCGGCGAGGTGCTGTCGAACTTTCCGGCATCCGCTTACCTCAGCGCACAGCGCACGCGCTCAGCAACTTGGGCCATTTGGCCCGGGGGTTCAACTGAGTCCCAGCCCACTACCGCGATCTGCGTGCAGTAGGGTGCCGGACAAGTTATGCTTGGAGCACGTGATTAAGTTTCCCATTTCGGAGTTTGACTAATGGCTCGCATGTTCGGCCTGATCGCCAATCGATCCGATCTAGCGAGCAGCGTTCTGGAAGCGCACGCAGATGTGCTCCAGGTTCGGCGCGAAGGCCCGGAGCCTTTGGGCTGGGGTGTTGGCTTTTATCAGTCGGGAGAAGTTTTGCTCCGCCGACGCCCGATCGATGAGCGCGAAGTGATCGGCCTGGCGGATGCCGCGGAAGGGATCCGCACGGATCTCGTGATCGGGCATGTACGCAAGGCTGGGGTCGGAGCACTCCGCACCGAGAATACGCATCCTTTCCGCTACCGCTCGTGGCTGTTCGCACAAACTGGAACGATTCAAGGTTTCGATCGACTGCGCGATCGGCTGCTCGCTTCACAGCCCGAATTTCTGCGACGAAATGTGCGAGGCGAAACCGATAGCGAGCTTTTTTTCTACCTATTTTTGAGCTTCTTGCACGATGTTGGCCGGCTCGATGACACGCACGTGCCACCGGAACACATTCGCGCAGCACTCCGTGCCTCGATTGCGCTCGTCGATCAACTGTCGGCGGAAGAAGGCTTCGAAGAAAAGAACAAGGGTGACATCTTGGTGGCTGACGGCGAATACATCATCGCTGTGCACCGAAATGGCACGATGGGTTTCCGCGAACTCAAAGGGCGCCAGGACCTTGAGAATCTGCTGGGCGAAGAAACAGTGCAGAAGGCTCGCATCCCAAGCATCGAAAGCTCATGCTTCCGTTTGGTGGCTTCAGCAATGAATGAGTTGCCCCAGGGCTGGACACGCGTCACGCCGCGCTCCATCGTGACCCTTGGGCGGACGGATGCGATCACCACTGAGAGCCTCTAGCGAATGAAGGCGTACTTTTGTGGCCGCTTACGCCCCTTCACCGCCTAGCGTCTGGAAATCTTCGCGTACCCCGCGCGCGTTGCTGGCAGTTTGCTGGCTGGTTCAGTGTGCTCCCCAACGCGCTGCCCTGAGCGGAGTGACCTCTTCGACGCTGATTCCTCACGTGCGACAACCGGCGTCCAGCATCACCTTGAGTTCAGTTGAAGCATCAACGACGAACACGAGGTTGGGCTTCGCCACTCTGAGGGAGCCATTGCCGGTTAGCGCGGCACTTACCGCCATCACTCAGCTCTGCAATGCGATCTCTGCTGAATCTACCGACGAGCTCGCCAAAATTCTTACCTCTGACGCGTGGATCACGGTTCGGAATGAACGACGCCCGGCGCTTTCAACCTGGACAGCGCGCTTTGCTCGGTTGCCCTATCAGGCGGTGCCCTGTGAACAGATGCTCGATCTGTTCCATGTTTCGCTCTCCAACGCTCGGGAGAGCGAAACCGTGAGCAGCGGCCGAGAGCTGGCGGAGGGTTCAGATTGGCTAGCGAGAGTTCCAGTGCTGCGCCCAGAATTCAACGGAGAACGGCTTTTTGGAGCCCAATTGCTGGTGGGTCTACGGCGTCAGGGCGACGAATACCGAATCACCGGAATGCTCGATCCGTGAGCACTCACATGCCGGATATGATTCGAAACGTTTCCCCGTGCTCAACTAACTCCAACCTGTTTTCAGCGACACGCCGACGCCACACGTCGCCATGCTCGGTTGGGATCTTATACGAAGCACTGAACGTGTAATCCACGTACACTTGTTGTTTCTCACCGCGCCCAATGCGCCGGTACTTCATCTCGTACCGAATGGCCCGGGCCTTCGCAAACACCTGGGCGAGTGAGGCCTTGAACTCGTCGAAATCCATGTCATCAGAGGGATCTGCGTTGCCGCCATCCTCAAAATACTTCGGATCGGCCAAACTCGCGAGCTGCCCGATGCTTCGCTTTTCAACAGCGCGCCGATAACCTTCACAAAACTCGATCACCCTACGATTAAACTCGGAGTCAGCAACGTCCGTGTCGGGAATGTTCCTGGTGGCACACCCCGGTAGCCCCAGACCGACTGCGAAGGCGCCGGGGACGCACCAGACAACGATGAAGGCCAATTGAGCGAGTCTTGTTCTGAACATGTTTTGGCTTTTCATTAGACTACTTACCGAAATCCCAACAGACGGGAACGCTCAATTCGCCTACGGCATTCCGACATTTGCGAAGGACCGTGCCAAACCCTTCGACGCTGGGCAAGTTACCCCAAAAACCGGCAATTTGGCCCTAATTTTCAGCCGCACGCTCACTCGGCTCGCTTGAGGATTGCGGCGAGCACATGCCTATCTTTCACGCCGTCGGCTTCGGCCCGATAGCTCAGAACGAGGCGGTGGCGCAGTGCCGAAAGCGCAACGCTCTGAATGTCCTCGATGTCGGCCGCTGCCTCGCCCCGCAACGCCGCCCAGGCCTTTGCCGCCAAGACGAGCGCCTGACTGCCCCGCGGCCCCGCACCAAATCGGACATACTCTGAAACCTCTTTCGGCGCTTCCGGATTCTCCGGCCGCGACGCACGCGCAATTCGCACTGCCAGCTTCACGGCTTCATCGGTGACAGGGATCCGCGGAACGAGCGCCGTTAACCGTGATAGATCTGCCACCGAAACCACAGGTTCGATCAGCCGGGCGGGCCCCGAGGTGGTGCGTCGAGCAATTTCTTGCTCTTCCCCTTCTGAGGGGTACTCGACGTGAACTTCCAAAAGGAAGCGATCCAGCTGAGCCTCGGGCAGCGGATAGGTGCCTTCTTGCTCGATCGGATTGCGGGTTGCAAACACCAGAAATGGATCGGGCAAAGGATGCGTTGAGCCGCCTACGGTGACCTGACGCTCCTGCATGGCTTGGAGCAACGCCGCCTGGGTTTTCGGTGGCGTGCGGTTAATTTCGTCCGCTAAGATCAAATTGTGAAAAATGGGGCCTGGCAGGAAGCTCAGCTGGCGCCGAACAACGCCTTGAATCTCCACCTCCGTCAGCACATCGGTGCCCGTGATGTCAGCGGGCAACAGATCGGGAGTGAACTGAACGCGCCCAAACGAAAGCCCGAGGGCCTGGGAAACACTCGAAACGAGCAGCGTCTTAGCTAGCCCCGGAACGCCCACGAGCAAAACATGGCTTCGAGCAAGGAGCGCAATCAGCAGGCTATCGACCGTTGCGGATTGACCGACAACGACTCTGGAAACCTGCTCCTTTAGCCGCTTACAAGCCTCCGCACAGCTTTCAAGCAACGCAACATCGGATAAGGGGGTGGAGTTTTCGGGGCTGGGGTTCTCGGCCGTGCTCACTTGATTCTCAAGGTAAAAAAAAGGGTGGCGCAGGCTAGCATCAAACCTGGCGGATCCAATGCTCGCAAACCTCCGCAATTCATTGCCGCCCTCCCGGCACTTAGTGTAACCCAGCCTGGAATGGCTAAACCTGACGGCGCCGCCAGCAGCTCTTCTCAAGGAGCAACCGGCCTCCCGCTCACCCCCATGTCTGACGAACGACCTCCGCCGGGCCTGGCGCGCGGCGTTTTTCCGGTCCCTGCTTGGGCGGTGCTGACCCTCGGGGTCGTGTTGACGCTCGCCGTTGCACTGTACGTCTACAAACAATTCAGGCATCTGGTACGCCGATGAAGAAGTTGCTGAACCGCCTCTTAGTTGCGGTGTTGCTGGGAGTGCTGCTGTACGGCGCCTTTGTGCTGTACACCGGATACAACAAGATCGCTCAAAGTCTGGTGAGCTTTCATTGGTCAGCGTTTGCACTCGCACTCGCGCTCGCAACTGCCAATTATCTCCTCCGATTTCTGAAATGGGAATACTATCTTGCTCGGCTGCAAATCCGCGGTATCCCCAAGCTCGATAGCCTGCTCGCTTTCCTCTCGGGGTTCGTGTTGACGATCACGCCTGGAAAGATCGGCGAAGTTTTCAAGAGTGCCGTGCTCGCGGAGACGCACCAGGTGCCGGCAGCCAAGACGGCGCCCATCGTTTTCGCGGAGCGCCTCACCGATGTGATCGGCGTTGTCGTGCTCATCTTATTGGGCAGCATCGGCTTCAGTGGCGGTTTGCCCTGGGCACTGGCTGGGCTTTTTGCAGTGTGCATCGGGTTGGCATTGGTGATTTGGCAGCGGCCTCTTGAGTGGCTGTTAGCGCGTCTGGAAGTTTCTAACGGTCGCGCCGCCGGACTTGTTCCGAAGTTCCGCGAAGCCTTGGTCAGCCTGCGCCTGGTGGCGGCACCTTCAGCACTGCTGTGGCCAGCTCTCTTGTCCGTGGTGGGTTGGGGCCTAGAGGGCCTGGCGCTTCACTCGCTCCTCAGTGGTTTTGGCGTTGAAGTGCCGCTCGCGCGGGCCGTTTTCTTTTACGCCACGGCGACGTTAGCCGGTGCGATCATCCCGGTGCCGGGTGGGCTCGGGGTGACGGAAGCCATGCTGCATGAGCAGATGGTGCATTTGGGGGCAGTCGCAACGGGACCTGCAACCGCGTCGATGCTGTTGATTCGCTTTGCCACACTCTGGTGGGCCGTCCTCGTCGGATTCATCGCACTCTTCTGCCTGAAGCTGAAGCACCCAACGCTGTTTGCAACGGATCTTCCGGAACCGAACGAAGTTAGAGTCCCCGAAGCTCGCTGAGCGCCAAAGCCAACTCTTCCGGCAGCGGTACTGAGAAGCGCAGCTGCTCCTTGGATATCGGATGGGTAAACCCAAGGACCTCTGCGTGCAAGGCGTGCCGACCCAAACGTTCTGAAATAGCCAGGAGCGCGGGATCGTGGGGGCGCCGACCGTAAAGCAAGTCTGACATCAACGGCGTCTTCAGTTGCTCCGCAAGATGCACACGGATCTGATGCGTGCGCCCTGTTTCGAGACGGCACTCGATAAGCGCCGCCTTCCCGTTCGCCAGCTTCTCAATGACTGCTACACGTGTGACCGCGAGCTTGCCGACATCCGTGAGGGACGTGAATTTAAGACGCGAGTGCGGGTTCCTCGCATGTTGGGTGCGGATCGTTGAATTGGCTGGCACACCGAGCGTGAGGCCCCGATACAGGCGTTCCACCGTGCGCGCTGCAAGCTGGGCTTTTAGGCCCTCGCGTGCGGCATCCGTCTTGGCGACCATGATCACCCCACTCGTATCTTTATCCAGGCGATGTACGATTCCTGGGCGCAGCAGCTGGACGCTCTCAGTGCCGACGGGCGGGGGAGTGAAGCTCGGATGCGCCAACAGCCCGTTCACCAAGGTTCCCATTCGATGGCCCCGAGCCGGATGCACCACAACGCCTGCTGGCTTGTTGATCACCATCAGGAAATCGTCCTCAAACAAGACATCCAGAACCACACTCGGATCCGGTTCAGCCTCAGACGGCGGAGGCGCGCCGGGCTCCACCGATATGACGGCGCCCGGCCCCACCAACTCACGCGGCTTGCACGGCCGCCCGGCGATCAGGACGCGCCCCTCGCCGATCCAACGCTGCAACGTCGCCCGCGAGATATCAGGCAAGAATTGGGGTAAGACCTTGTCGACGCGCTCTTTGGCTTGGCTGTCGTCAAGCACGAACAAGAGCGGCATTTCGGGCGGTCACCAAAGCTTGCTTTTGATGTGCCCCTTGGACTTCACCAGGATGTCCACCAGAGCGCGGTCGTAAAAATTCTTCTTGTATAAATCCGGTGAGACCCGACTCTTGTACAGCGCACGACCCTCTTGGATTTCTTCATTGAGTTCGTCGAACAGACGATCTGTCTCAATTCCGCGAATGATCTTCTCCTCGTTGTAGAGCGAAAGATCGCTCGCAATGGCACGTGCGAGGCGACGAGCACCTTCTTCGGTTTCGATAAGCGGCATCGAGCTCTCCTGTAAGCGGGAAGTATCGCCCCTGGGCGGTCAATCTGTCAAAGCCAACGCTCTCGGGTTAGGGGGAATTGGCTAAAGCTCGCTCTTGTCCCGGATGCGCGAGGCTCCATGCGCCCAGGGCAATCATGAGCGGCAAGCAGACCATCGCGTAGCGTGAGGCCCCGAAAAACACGGCGTGTGTTACGGCCGTCAGTCCGACGCTGCTGCCCGTGAGCTGGGTAAGGCGTGAACCCCCGAAGCTCGCAAGGACGGCGAGACAGAGTGCGCTCAACCAGGCCCAAGGGGTGAAGAGCGCGAGCAGGCCAAGCCCCGCAATCGAGTCTGTAAGCCAGCGGCGCCCCCTTTGGCGTCGAATAGCAAGAATCGCTGCGGCCATGACCACTCTCGTTGAAAGCAGCTCGAAGCCACCGAGCAGCGTTTGCGGCCCGGAAGAAAACAGCTGCCCATTGGAATCTCCCAAATAGGAAGCGGCGGGAGTTGCATAGTTAAAAGTACTGCCGAGCTTGCTTGGCACCAGCCGTAGCCAATCTACGGGGTCTGCCAGGACGCGTTCGATAGCCGCGGCGCCAAAACACGCGTCCTTTTCGGCTTCTTGAAACACCGTACGGCACTTTTCTGGGACCCCCATTTTGTCGAGGGAGATAAAGCCACCATGACCCTTTTCTGAGGTTCCAATCAGTAGGTTCCAGCCGCCATTCGCGCTCACAAAAACACAGCGCTCCATCTTGGCGCAATTCCGAAACGTCCACGGCAAGCACACCACAATGGCCATGAGCGTAGCGCTCAAGCTTGTCCCGAGGCGCGTTCGCAAGCGCTCTCCGCTGGCGCCCACGAAGGCAAAGACAGGAACGAACAAGAGGCTTTGCGGGCGCAAGAGCGTGATAAGGCCACCCAAGACGCCGAGTGCCAGCAACCACAACAGCGTGTGGTGGAAACGCGCTTTGGCCAGAGCCACCCACGCCAGAGTCGCCAAAAGCGCCGCCACTGGTACCTCCGTCATGAGTGCCGGCGTGTAGAAGAGGAGCGTCGGATGAAGAGCGACGGCAAGCGCACCGAAGCGAGCCAGGCGTGAGCCTGCGTCCGGATACAGCAACCGATGAGTGGCGAGAACTGCGAGCGCACCGAGCGCTGCATTGACCGACATCGCAACCAGTGGCGTGCTACTCACTAACCAATAGGCCGCACCAAGGAGCGCGGGGTAACCAATTGGATAGTGCGCGGCATAGGTCACTGCTCCGTCGGGCCAAAGCCAGGTGTAGCCAGCACCCTGGGCAATGCGTTGAGCCACCACATGATAAAAACGGCCGTCATCTGCCGGCGGGAACCTGGAACTCGCCCAACCGGCGATAGCCAAGCGGAGGAGCAAAGCCAAGGCGGTGAGCAACCAGGTTTCCCGCCACCCGGAGCTTGGGGAATGGCGGTGCCGAAGAGCAGTGCTCATCCGAGTTCCGTTCATGGGAACTGTAGCAGCCAACCACCCACTAATAGATCTGCAACAACCTGACTCACGGGCAGCCCCACCACGTTCGTGTACGACCCAGAAATGTGCTCCACCAAGAACGCACCCATTCCCTGGGCGGCATATGCGCCGGCCTTATCCAATCCCTCGCCCGTTTCCGCATAACGCGTGAGACTCTCCTTAGAGCACTTCGCCAGAGTCACCTCGGTGATCACAGTGTTAGCGCGACTGGCCGAGCTGGGAGCGCGATCGCGGAGCGCATAACGCGTCATCACGCGGTGGGTCTTTCCCGCGAGCTGAGTGAGGAGCCGACACGCATGCGCGGTATCGCGAGGCTTGCCAAGAATCGCGTTTTCCAAAACGACGATCGTGTCGGCTACCAACAGGACAGACCCCGCTTCCTCCGGATGAGCATCGAAATACGCAGCTACTGCTCCCATTTTGGCGTCTGCGATCCGCTCCAAATACTGCTCGGGGGCTTCACCCAACCGAACTGACTCATCGATTTCCTGGGGTGCGACGCGCAAAGGGATGCCGAGCCCCGTGAGCAGTTCTCGGCGGCGGGGCGATCCGGATCCGAGGAGAAGCGGGTGCTGCTCTGAAATCAGCACAAGCTCACCGCAAGAGCCGTTCAAAAGACGCGTTCACGGACAAAGATCTGGTCACCGGCCTGGAGCGGAATATCCTGCGCTCGGCCGTCGGTGATCGCATTGATGCTAATGACTACAGTCTTAGAGCCTGATTTCGTCTTTCGCGTGAGATTGAGCGACTCTCCCGCTGCAATCGAATTGAGGCCGCCCGCTAACGAGACGGCCTGAATCAGAGTGAGCCCAGGGGTGAGCGGGAAGCTCCCTGGCCTCTGCACCTGACCGAGCACGGTAACGCGCTTGCTGTTGTACTCCTTCACGGAAACGATGACGCTGGGATCCGTCAGCACCTGCCGATCCATGAGCAATTTTCGGACGAGACGCACCACGCCCTGAGGCTCAAGACCGCTCACCTTCACTGAGTGCAGGTACGGAAGATCGACGGTGCCATCGGAGGTGATCTGATACTCTTTGGGCAGATCCTTCTCGCCCACAATCTCCATCGAAAAGACATCGCCCGGGCCGAGCGTCGTGCTCTCAATCGGGTCCGCCAAACGCACGTCGGCGTTATTCGAATGTGCGGAGCAGCCGAGACCAACGAAGCTCAGGAAGAGGCAGAGCGAGGCAAGCAGCAAGCGCTCAATAGATCGTGCCATGAATTACATGAACCATCTCAAGCCAACCCAGGCCTGAAAACGGCTGAACTTAAGGTTATCGACGGACGTCACGTTGTTGGGATCAGTCCGAAGGACCGAGTCCGAGAGATCGCCATCGAAGCGAAGCGTACCGTTCATGGCAATTGTATCGCTGAAGCGATACTCACCAAACAGCGCTGCATCTGCACGGATTTCCGAGAAGGAAGGATTCAGCTGGATACCTCGGTAGAAGCTCTTGGGGTAGCTAATTTGGGCCAGACCACCCTGCAGAGACAGCAAGACAGACCCAGCAGAGAAGTACTCAAGCGTCAGATAGCCGCGATCATTCTGGGTGAAGTCTCCCAAATAACTGCCCCGAAAATCCCGAGTGTAGCCGAGCGCAATCGAAGAAAGCCCTACCGTGGCCGCGGTGGGCTCCAAGGAAGCTTGGGGCAGAATGAAATATTTGACCTCCGTCGCCGCGATCAGATTATCGTAGTTCTGAGGGGGTGAGACGGTATTGGCGTAGTAGCTTTGAGCCCAGCCCAACATGCCGAGCACCGAGAAACGATTCGTAACTAAACCATTGAGGCCCATGCGCGCACGAAGCGTCTGGCCGTCGTTCCGGGATTTGGCTGTTGAGTAGCTCGCAAAGGCATATTCCGCGTCGTATAGTACCGCCGTGCGAGGAAAGAAACGCCAACGCCCGCTCGTCTCCACCTGGTGCTCGGAATTGTTAAGGTTCTTGTACGCTTGGCGTTCGAAGAAGTTGTAGGTGTATTGGTAGCCGAGACGCCACTCGAACGTTCTGCCGCCTGGACGCCAGGTAATGCCAGGGCCGACGACAACCATGTCGCGATTAAACGCAGCGTCAAGAATCGCCGAATTCGAGGGATCCGCGACGCGCGTAAAGCCGCCATGAATGTCAATTCCAAACGGCCGCTCAGGTAAAATATCCAACTTTAGATTGGCGCTACCCTCAAGATTCCGTTGGCCTGAGATATCGGATGCGAACCTGGATTCAGTGGCGAAAAACTCGTTATAGTCGGCAGAAAGACCTGCTTGAAAATTGACGGTCGGCGGCGCGCCAGCTCCCGTTTCTTCTCCACGCCTCTGCGCCCCGAGCGTCGAGAGCGTCAGATGGGGAGACACGCGCAACCTCAAGGCACCAGCCACATCTTCGGACGGTGCACGCTGAAAGTAGTTCGAATCGTAGCCAAACTCGCCCGATATCCCAGGATGAAGCTCCAGATCACCCGTGCGGATCCCGATACCTTCCCCATAGCGGCGATCCGCAACCCAGGGTTGTTGTGCGGATGCCTGCTGAACGGTGGTGGCGGCGGTTAAGAGTGCCGCTAAGGCAAGTAAGTACTTCATGATAGCGAGAGACCAGCTGGCCTCGGTTCAAATGGGGGCTACTGAATGGGGCTACTGATAACTGGGGGAGTTGAAATGATGGTATCGCCTGATCCAGGAAGATCCGTGGGATCGATAGCTGGGATATTCGGATCGATATTCGCTGTTACCTTGGATTCGCCAACAAACCCTACTTCTTCCCCGATGCACTGATTCGATTCCGAAACGAGCGTTCGAACGCGATCGCGAAGCACCCGGAGCACTGTGAACTCGTGGCGGGAGCGATCCTTATCGCTCCGCGTCACCGCAGCACGAAGGCTGACACCGCGATCTTGTGCTGATCTCACTGCCACGTTGATTTGCGTCAACTTATCATTCAAGCACAGCACCTTGACAACATCGCGCTGCTCTCGCGCAGTACTGAGCTGACGCCGAACGCTGGAAGCTCCTTGGTCCATCTGCGGGAAGTACGAATTCACCTCGCTCATCATTTGCTCGGGTGAGAGGGCAACATCGCGCGCGGAAGAAACCTCCAGCGGCACTTGAGGCAAAACCCCTACGGTGAGCGGATAGGCGAAATGGAAATCAGCACCTGGCTGCGCGGATGCCCCACCCAGAATTAGCATTCCCGCCGCTCCAAACCCCAGTGACCAGATCTTACCTTTGCCCATATGCTTACCTTAAACTCAATTAGGCCCCGAACATCTACAAGTATACGAAACGGAACAAAGCGGTGTCAACGTAACCCTAGGAGATTCTTATTGAAACGTCGGCCGGCCGGGGTGCGGGGTGCGTGCCAGGGATCAGCACTTTCGGTTAGATGCTCCGGCCCGAGCGACATTCATGCTCACTGCTTAACAAATGTCACGGGGACCATGACCACGGCTGAGCCGCCATCCGGAGGAGAAAACTGCGCTGACTTCGCGCGTGCTTGAACGCATGCCACTACCGCCGGAGATATTGTCCCGGTTTGCTTTGCGGTGACGCTCAATACCTCACCGCCAGGGCCGACGCGGATGGTGAGGCCAATACTGCCCGCTGCGTCAGGGTTCTCATTCAGGCCACGCTGGTAGCAGGCCCGGAAGCCGGCTCGCATCCCGGCAACCGTTCGTGCTGCGTTGCTGACATTACCGCCGCTCACATTCGCCCCACCCACGGACGCATTTCCCTTGGGGCCCGACACTGCCTTCGCGGTACCTGTCCCGCCACCCCCGGCGGTAGTCGCACCAATGCTGCCGAGCCCGCCGCCGACTTGGCCTGGCTTGAGAGCGCCACCCGAACCGCCGATCTTTAAATCGCCACTACCTGCACCGACGCCTGCACTGCTGGCAGCAGCCTGATCGAGCGCGCTCGTTGCGACTTCGCCGGCTTTGAGAACACCCGCGGTGGCAGGCCCGGCACTGGTGAGCGCTCCCAACGTCGCCATCTCAAGCTGATCAAGATCGTGGGTGAGTGCTGCCGCCTGCTTGGTGGACATGGCACCGGCAGGCTTGTCAGGTGCCTTGGTGGCCTTCGTGGCTTCTTTCTGCGGTGCCGCCGTTTCCTTGGTGTCTGCCGGTTTGTCGGCTGGCTTGTCTTCGACCGGCGGAGGCGGTGGCAAACTCTTCATGGAGTCAATCAGACTGGCCACGTTCACTTCATCATCGATCACCGGATCCAACCAATCCGAATAGAGCGAACCGATCGCAAGGAAGTGCAGCAGAAATGAGAACGCCGCAATAATCGTGGTGCCCCAATCAATTGAACTATTCCCGCGTGTTACGGCTACAGGTAACTGTGGCTTGGGCTGGACGGGCGGTGGCGCGACAAACTGAAAAAGGAACGTGGTTTCCCCCAACACAACCTTTCCGCGCGAATCCTCGGTGAGCCGGATCTGATAGGCTCCCTGTGCACCCTTCTTTGCCTGGCCTTTGAGGGCGGCCAAATCCGAAATACCGGTAGGTAGTGCGACACGACCGCTCATCCCCTCGGTAAAGTTGAGGCAATAATCGGAGCCAACGATTTCGAACAATCTGAAACTTGAAGCGATGTTCGGTGCGGCAACTACGAATACGTTCTTCTCACTCGGCCCAACCGTAACGTGGCCGCGCTGCTTGATGATGCGCTCTTCGACGACACGCCCGCGGTGAACCATGCCGATCCGAAGCACTTTGGGGCCTGAAGCTGCAACGGCCCGCATCACGGCCGTCATCTGGCCTGGGCGCGGTTGGGAAGATACTGGCTGTTGATTGGGTGGTTGCGTCATGCTTCAACTCACAGTTCGGAAGATACGAGGTCGAGCGAGAATTGCCTTCAATGAGATCTATGACGGACTCATTGGAGCCGCGCGTTAGCCAGCGACCCAGCTAACGCAAAAGGATAACGAGCTAGGCTGTAAGAATCCACTAGGCAGACACCTGAGCTTCGCTGGTCTTTGCCGCGGGCGCTTTTACCGGCCATTCGCCCGAGGCGAGAGCGTCGAGAACCTCGTTGAGTTCCCGCCACACCCCATAGCGCCCCCGAGCCAAACGGCTCGCCTCTTTGCTCAGATATGTGCAGCCCATCCATGCGATCAGGCCCACACCAAAGGCGATGCTTGCCCAAACA
>JBBRRP010000026.1:0-53854 GCA_038246305.1 Polyangiales bacterium
CAGGCTAGCTGATCGTAAAAAAGACGCTGCATCTGAGCAGGCGAGCGCAACTCCGCCTCTTGATTAGCTAAAAGCTCGGTGCCAGCCTGATCGAGCGTGAGCCCACGCCGAATACAGTGCAACACATCGCGCAGCGATTTTCTTTCTCGCTCATGAAAGAGCGCCCGTGCTGTAGCAATGATCGGCATTCCGTAGCGCCCCGCCCAACGCCCCGCTCGACGCTCACGCTCGCGCTCATGCCCATCTCGATGCCGATAAGTTGCGATGAAAGCTCGCTCCGGAAATACGTCACGCACCACACCCAACAGCTGATCCGTAGCAGTGCTCGAATCTCCCACCACTTGGGGCATCGGGACCAACACCAACAGCCCTTCGGCATGCTCCGCTAGCCATTCTGGCTCCAATAAGCTCTCGCCTTTCGGGCGATCGCGATGCGCCAACGTGAGCAAGCGACATAAATTTTCGTAGCCGCGATGATTTTCCACCAACAGATTCAAGACGATCGGTTCAGCCGCCCCCTTAGGATCCGGCAACACTCGAGGCTTCGCTGAGCCACACGCCAGCCCTAGGCTGAGTTCCGCACTCACGATCAACCGTTGCCCAATTTCTTGAGCCCGCGTGTGCGCCCGCACCGACCCATACAAGCCGTCTCGATCCGCGAGAGCGAGCGCAGAAATCCCTAACTCTTTAGCTTTATCAACGAGCTCCTCCGGACGCGAGGCTCCACGCAGAAAAGAAAAACACGAACGTGCTGATAACTCCGCAAACATGTGCAGGCATTAGTCATAAATAGCTTGAATATAATGCGAACCGCTGTCCCGATTCACATACCCGAGCACCGCTAAACCGCCCTCGGGGCTCTTCAACCAAAGCCGGACATAATCCCGCGAAACAGGCCGCTTTGACCACCATTGCACCGCCTCTAAGCGATGATCAAACAGCACACGTGCAATAGTATACAGATTAGCACCGAGCCCCATGATCTCGCCCACCTTGAAAGCAGCTTCAACCAGGATGGCTTTTGGAAGCAGGCGGGTTGGGGTGCGCACTGCCGGAGATGGACTCTCCTGCACGCTGAGTTCACGAAACGGCATGGCACGCAATCGTTTCACTCCTGTGCCATGCGAATCATCAGTTCCAGTTGCAGCTCCCAGCAGCTCCTTGGAAACTATCGACTTACGGCGCTTTCGTTGAGTCTGTTTTTGATTCGAGCTACTCAACACAACGGGAAACAGCGCGCTTCTGGCTTCTGGCCGATGAGAATCCAAAATCCGCAAGACACCGACATTTTCTCGCCCGATGTCGGCATTCAGCTCAGCTAACAGCACCGCTAACTCACTTTCATCGAAGGCGCGTTCCGTGAGGCCTGCTACCACGCTTGAGAACGTCAACTGCCGGCTTTGCGCTGGCACAATCGAAGTGATCAGCAAGCGCACAGCCACCGTGGGAGACGTGAGCTTCAAGCGCTCCAGCTTACTTCGCAGCACCCGCAACAGCTCCTCTTCCTTCCAGAGCGGAGAAGCCAAAGCAAACGATAACTTGGTATCCAGTGGGCGCCCGTGAAATTCGGCAATCGAGCGATCGTGTTGCAGGTGGAGCTCCAAGGCCTCGGCCGCCTCACCTCGCCCTAAAAGGCGCCCACAAACTCGCGCCAAAAGCCCACGCAGCACGAACAGCAGCGGCTCGACTCCTGAAATGCCGTCTAAAAAGCTCACTTGCTCAGCGAGCACGCGCGGCGGCTGATACGCAACGAGCGGCGTTGGGTCTTCGCCAGCAGCTAATCTTAAAACCTGCGCGGATTTTTCGCCCAACCGAGCACTGAGCGCTGCCTTTGGCAAAGCCTGCAGCTGCCCCACATTGAGCACACCTAAGCGCGAAAAAAAAATCAGCTGCTCATCGCTTAACGGAAGCGCCGAAAGCGGCAACATCGCAAGCTGTGGCGGGCCAGCTTTTTGAGATCCCCACAAGGCAAAGGCTTTAGCCAACAGCGGCCCTTCAGCAATTGCTGCGCGCACCCGATGCCCAAAAGCCCGCACGCGCTCCACCACTTCGCTCAACAGCGCCGCTTCACCACCCCGCAAATGGCTGGCGCCCGTGATATCTACCCAAACCGTATCTGGAGCACCCAATGCTACAAGCGGCCCGAGGTCCATCACCATTTCCGCAAGCCGACCCAAGGCCTGCTGCAACTGCTCTTCGGTGACTTGAAAGACCTGCAACGAAGCATGCATGGCCTGCGCTTCAACAATGCTTTGCCCGGCTCGCACACCTAAGCGGTGCGCCTCAGCATTCACGGAGCAAAGCGGAGCGCTCACCTTCAGCTGAGTGTCATAGATAGGCTCAAATTTCGCGCCTTCCGCCCCTTTGACCAACACGACACCAAAAGCGAGCTGCTTTCGCTGCCGTGCACGATTCGACTCGACCGGCACAGCTTGCGTGGCGCCACGTCGAGGATCGAGAACAGCCTTGCTCGGCACTTCGCCGGGAGCGATCAGATGCTGCTCGATGAGTTCACACAAGAGCTGTGGGAAAACTAAGGCCAGCACACGCCGTGACTTCGCCTTGGGAGTGAAGAGCGCTGGATCGAACAGAGTGCGAGCTTCCACAATCCTGGCCCTTCACTTGGCGTTGATGTTCGCTTTGGTCTTGGTACTGATATTCGCGCTCACGTTGTCTGAAGTAAATGCTGACGCCTTGCGTAAGGGTTGTGCCAATTTGTTTTGCTCTGGTAAAACCTCAATAATCTGTGGTGAAAACATACGCCCTGAGCGATCTTTCTTAACGGACACCTTAAGCCTTCTGGGATCTACTCGCGATAACTCAATGCGTTGAGCGACGGGAAGCGGCAGTGGCCGATGGGAGCGCGCATCAGTTAACAACACAACACTGCTCCTGGAGCCTTCAACCAAGAGCGCGAGCTGGCGCACCCAACGAGCCCAGGGCCCCAAGGGCACATTCAGCTCCGCACCTGGCACCGCAGCCAGATCGAGCACCAAGAGCGAGAACACCCGACTGCTCGCCATGCGCACCGCGACACGACTCAGCGCCGAAAGCGGCGGACACACCACCAACAGCCGCTCCAACGCCACCTGAGCCTGCTCAACTCCGGGCCCGTACAGCGTGCCCCCCGGATCGACAAAGGCACACCAACTCGGCTCTCCAGCCTGGAGATAGCCCTCTTGTTGGGCCGACCGACAGGCCGCCAATGCCACGCTAGAGCCTAACGAAGCTCCACCTTGACTCACCAGCTCCACCACTCCACCCCGCAAGAGCCCACCATCTGGCAGGACGGCATCCAGCGCTTCCAGCGTAGAAAACGCCTTTTTACTATGCGCTTGGGCCTGCTTAACGGGAGCCTCAGCGCGCCACACCAGGCGAGACGGGAATTGATCGAGGAGGGCTTGCGGCAGAGCCATGAGTACTGAACATAGCTTCAGCTGAACAAAAGAAAAGCGCCCAGCAGCCCGAGGTAGGACTAACAACTTCCTACCTGTTCGCAATCCTCAAGCCTCTTGCCGACTTACGTGGTGCCCCAAAATTCTCTAGTCCCCAACACGCACCCCTCCAGTCCCATGCGCCCGCCGAGCCCCCTCGCCCCTCTGCCCCCGCAGTGTTATCCCTCGTGACGATGGCAGCTTCCGATACGTCTTCATTTGAGACAGCCATTTCCGTTCCTATCGAAGCCAAACTGAATCGGCTCCGTGAGATCGTGCGCGACATGCAATCGGTGTTGGTTTGCTACTCGGGTGGCATTGATAGCACGCTGGTGCTCGCGATCGCTCATCAAGAATTAGGCGCCCAAGCAATTGGCATGACCGCCGTGAGCCCGAGCTTGCCGGAAGGGGAACGCGCGGATGCCGCACGCATTGCAACGGCTCTCGGTGCCGAACATCGTTTCGTGAACTCCAATGAGATAGCGCGCGAGGGTTACGTTAAAAACGCTTCCGATCGTTGTTTTCACTGTAAAACAGAGCTTTATAGCGTCGCGGAAGCCAAACAAAAGGAATGGGCTTTGAGTTTTATCGCCAATGGGACTAACCTGGATGACCTCGGTGATTATCGCCCTGGGCTGGTTGCTGCTGAAAATGCCCAAGTTCGCAGTCCACTCATCGAGGCTCAATTCTCGAAGGCCGATGTTCGTGCAGCCGCTCTCGCGCTCGGCATGGATGTTTGGGACAAGCCCGCCGCAGCTTGCCTCTCTAGCCGTATCCCCTACGGCACGAGCGTGACCACCGAACGTTTGGCTCAAATCGGAGGCTTCGAAGCTGAGCTCAAAGCTCTCGGTTTTCGACAACTTCGCGTGCGCTGGCACGATAAGATCGCCCGCCTCGAAGTGGACCTCCGGGAGCTGCCGCGTTTGATTGAACCTGAAATACGTGAAAAGGTCGTAGAATTGGGGAAAAAACACGGCTTTTCGTACATCGCACTGGATCTTGCTGGCTACCGCATGGGCTCACACAATGAAGTGTTGGTGGGTAAACATTTGCGAGTGGTTTAGCAGAAGCCGTTTCGATGCCTTCGGAAACACCCCACGATCCGCGAACTATCTTGCGCGAAGTTTTCGGGTACTCCGAGTGTCGTGAGGGGCAACGCTCGGCTATCGATTCTTTGATCCTCGGCGGTGATGCGCTGATCCTTTTGCCCACCGGAGCTGGAAAATCCCTGTGTTACCAAGTGCCAGCGCTCGTGGCACGGCGTCGCGGCGGTGGCACCACCGTCGTGATTTCACCGTTGATTGCGTTAATGCAAGACCAGGTTTCTGCATTGCGTGCCAAAGGCGTGGCCGCGGCGGCGATCAATAGCCATCAAGATCCAAGAGAGCAGCGCAATGTGGTGCTCGAATTTTTGAGGGGCGAATTGGATTTGTTGTATGTATCGCCGGAGCGCGCCAAGTTGGATAGCTTCAGGCGCCTGCTCCGCAAAGTGCCGATTGCACTCCTCGCCATCGATGAAGCGCATTGTGTGAGCCAATGGGGGCACGATTTTCGGCCTGAATATATGGAGTTGGGGGATCTGCGCGACATCGTGCAGGCGCCCATGGCAGCGCTCACCGCCACCGCTACTCCGCGTGTGCTGCTGGAGATTCAAAAGCAGCTCAAGCTAAAAACTCCGACGCTGGTGCGCGGAAGCTTTGCGCGACCCAACCTGAGTTTTTCGGTGCAACAGCTGCGCAAAGATAG
The DNA here is from genome assembly GCA_038246305.1 of Polyangiales bacterium. Lineage (GTDB taxonomy): Bacteria > Myxococcota_A > Polyangia > Polyangiales > Polyangiaceae > JBBRRP01. The sequence goes on from JBBRRP010000026.1 coordinate 5,181, forward strand.
CGACCGCATCGCCGCCCTCACCGCCCTCCTCGACCAAGCCCAGCTCCGAACTCCCAAGTCTGAGGGACGAGCCATCGTCTATTGCAGCACACGCAAGAAGTCGGAAGCTGTCGCCACAGCGCTCAAAACAGCTGGTTTTAAAGCTACTTTTTATCATGCCGGGCGTACCAAGCTGGCGCGCGAACGTGCTCAAGCAGGCTTCGAGCTCGGCCGTTCGCGTGTGCTCGTGGCCACGAGCGCCTTTGGTATGGGGATCGATTATCCCGACGTGCGTCTACTCGTGCACTTCCAAGCGCCGGGCAGCATTGAAGCCTACTATCAGGAAGCTGGGCGTGCCGGCCGTGACGGTCTCCCGGCGCGCTGTGTGCTGTTTTTTGGGGCGGGCGATTTGATGACTCAAAGGCGCTTGCAGCTCTCGGGCAAAGTGAGCCGTGTGATGCAAGAACGCACCGAAGCGGCGCTCAGCGCTGTCTCGGCTTACGCCGCCAGCACCCAGTGTCGCGCCAGTTTTCTTTGCGAATATTTCACAACCCAATTCGCTCCCGTTTGCGGACACTGCGACATGTGCAGCACTCCCGCTTCGGCGCTACTCGCAACCCAGCACCAGCTTCTGCGTTCCCCGCTACAGGCCAAACCCGAAATCTTGGTGCTCGGCGCCACGGCAAAAGCAGTGATCACGAGCGCAGCGACCGCGCTCACGCGACCGGTTGGCAAAGCTAGCCTGGCCAAAGCCTTACGCGGCAGCCGGGCCAAAGCACTCACTCGCGGTGGCCTGCTCAAGTTGGCGGAACACGGCAAATTGGCTGAACATACCGAGGCCGAAATCATTGCTAGTATCGATGTACTCCTTGCGGAGAAGGTCCTGGTGCGGCGTGGGGTGAAATACCCGACGATCTGGCCCAATGGCAAGGCCGTTCTTGGGCTCGCTTCCCAAGACACACCTGAGAAAGGTAAGCCGGGTCGATCGCGCCATAGCGATCTGGTCCGTGAATTGGAAAACTATCGACGACGAAAAGCCAGCTCCCTTTCTTGGAAGAGCTACATGGTTTTCCAACAGCGGGTTATCCTCGCTGTTGACCAACAGCGCCCCACGACAACAGCTGCGTTAGCAACTATCCCGGGGCTTGGGCCGGCTAAGATTGATCGCTTTGGCGAAGACATCCTCGAGATCGTACGCCGCAACATTTAGCGAGGCTCAAACCCTGGAACAATCCCAGCACTGAGCCTCCCAATGGGACGCAAATTTTAAGCTATTTTCCTGAGAATCATTGACTTGGCGCCCATGTAGGCAGCCTCGTTCAGCCTGGTGAGAGCTGGTCGCCCCAGGCGAGGTTTTGTAATCTATTTGCCGATTCCCGCGGTACATCGCTGCCACTCCCTGAGTTTCGCATCCACCGAATGACCAAGCCCACCGCGTCTGCCGAAAAACAGGCAGAAACAATTGCTGTCTCGAGCCTAGAGGCGGCCTACGAGCCAACATCGGCAGGCTTCTCCGCGCATCCGCCGGCTCCGGATGCGGAGGACGAACTCGTCGGCGCCGTGCTCAATGAAACGTATGTGGTGGAGCGCTGCATCGGCGAAGGTGGCATGGGCCGCGTGTATGAAGCTCGCCACACACGCATCACCAATAAGCGTTTCGCGATCAAGGTCTTGCTGCCGGAGTTTGCGCGAAACGCAGAAGTGATGGTGCGTTTTCAGCGTGAAGCTGAAGCCACTGCGAGTATTGCTCACCCCAATGTGATCGGCGTCTACGACGTGGATCGTACGCCGCAAGGGCTGGCCTACTTAGTTTGTGATCTGCTCCTTGGCGTAGATCTTTCAGAGCACTTGGAGAAGGTCGGGAGGTTAACCTGGCAAGCCACTGTTCGCATTGGAGTTCAACTCTGCGACGCGTTGGCCGCCGCTCACGCACGCGGTGTGATCCATCGGGATCTAAAGCCCCAGAACATCTATCTGTTGGGCGATCGTGCTCAGGGTGCCAACGCGATGCTGGACATTCGTGTACTTGATTTTGGTCTGTCCCGCTTTGCCGATGGTGCCGACGATCAGCTGACTAAAACCGGCTTCATCATGGGCACCCCGAGCTACATGTCTCCCGAGCAAGCGCATGGCCAACGGGGCGACCATCGCATCGACATCTACGGGGCCGGCGCCATTCTCTACGCAGCGCTCACCGGTAACGCACCGTTCGAAGCGTCCACACCACAGCTCACGGTTCTAGCAGTGATGGGAAGAGAACCTGCGCGGTTGCGCTCGATCGAGCCCAATATCCCAGCAAGCCTTGAGTTGATTGTTCAGCATGCGATGGCAAAAAAGCCTGAGGATCGCTACCAAGACTTCACCAGCATGCTGGCAGCCCTGGCAACCCTCGACACCCCTCCGAGCGCGGGCCTAGCGCGCGCGCCCGCAGAATCATCGATTGCACTCGAAACGCAAGGCGAAAAGGTAGAGAGCGCTCGCCCCAAGTTGATCGGTCTCTTGGCTCTGATTGTGTTCGTCCTCGTATCGGTGTTCGCAGTGGCCGTCGCAGGTATTGAGCTCAGCCTGGAGCACCGATTTTCACCCACAGAGTTTACCCTACTGATGCTGGTGGCGCTCGGTACCGCACTCACGCCGAGCATCCTGATTATTGCGAGGCTTCGGCGAGCCTGGGGCAATAGCGCACGAGTTCTCGGCTACCTGGATCGCTTGTATCCCCCGCTCATTGCCGGCATGAGTGCTTATGGCCTCGCAGGGTTACTCGTGCGTTTGGCCGATGATGTGCTGACTCGCTACGGTTGGTCTCCACTTGGGGTCGTTGCCGAAGGTTCGACATTTCGAGGTTGGGATCTGTTGCTGTCCCTGATCGGATTGGTCGCGGCCGGTGCAGCGATTCTGTACGACAGCCAGCGACACGATAAGAGCACGCGCTTCCGGCGCTTGCTCTTGGCACCGACGATCACCTTCGGTGCTGTCTGCATCTCAGCGCTACTGTTGCTGCTCGGCGGGTTGTGGCGACTTAAGGCCGGTTCGGCTGGTAGTGCTGGGCATCACTCCTCGGTGGCCACCAACCCGGCACTCTCCGGCCCTCATCCGCTCGATGCCGCGACAACGCCCCCCGCTAACGCCCAGTCGCTCGTTCCCCGACTCCCTACTCAGTCGGCGCAGCCGGCACCAACCGCCCAGCCCGCGCATCCTAGCGACACCGAGCTTGCGCAGGCGATTGCGCTCGGCGTTGACGGACTCGTGCCGCTCGCCGAACGCTATCCCAAGGAACCTCTGGTGCTCTCACCACTGTTCCACGCATTTGCAAGCCGCGCCGTGGGCCGAGCGGATGCCATGGCCATCGCAAAACGTCTGCTCGAAGTAAGCCCCAGCGAGGCTCTGGACAGAGACTTCGGAATCATCATCAAGAGTGCTGCGAGCACACCTGGCCGAGCCTCCGAGCAAGCCTTTGAACTCATGGCTAGGAGCATGGGCAGCACCGGTTTGGACCTGTTGTTCGAACTTTCAAACACCAATCCGAAGCTCAAAGCGCACGCTGATAAGTTACTGTCCGATCCAACACTGCGCGCCGCCGCAACCCCCGCCCTCAGCGTGGCCTACCAACTACGTGAAGCTGAAACCTGTGAAGCCAGACTTCCCCTTCTTGCTCGGGCGGCGGGGCTCGGCGACGAACGCAGCATCCAGATCTTGAATCCACTCGCAACCGGAGCCAAGCGAGGTTGCGGAAAATGGAAAAACAAGCCCTGTCCCGCCAGTTGCGCCAAAGAGGCAGAGGAATTCAAAGCCGTTATGGTTAAAATTCGACAACGGCTGGGCCCGAGCCACTGACAAGGAGCTGCTCCCGAGTCTGGCCTTGCCGTGACACGTCGAGCCTGCTTCGATGTCAGCCATGAAGTACCTGCACACGATGGTGCGCGTGAGCGACCTTGAGAAATCACTCGATTTTTACGTTAACAAGCTGGGCCTCGTAGAAGTGGGCCGGAATACCAACGAAAAAGGGCGATTCACGTTGGTCTTCTTAGCAGCCCCAGGCCAACCCGAAGCCCAGGTTGAATTGACCTACAACTGGGATCCTGAGGTGCTAGGCGGTGCACGTAATTTTGGGCATCTGGCGTACCGTGTCCAAAATATTTACCAACTTTGCCAAAGGCTGATGACCCAGGGGGTGACCATCAACCGCCCACCGCGCGACGGCAACATGGCATTCATCCGCTCACCAGATAACATCTCAATCGAACTGCTCCAGGAAGGCCCAGCTTTGCCCCCCGAAGAGCCCTGGCTGTCGATGCCCAATACTGGGCAATGGTGAATGCAAGGCGTTAAGAGGCGAGCGCTTATTTTTATGCGCGGCTACGTGCGCACTCGCTCAGGCCACCAAGCAAAAAGGCTATGCCCGAAAGCATAGCCCTTTCTTTTCCGATTCTCAGCGAATCAGCTGTTCACGAATCAGCACGAATCAGCGACGCGGACGCCCGCGGTCGCGATCTCCGCCGCCACTGCGACCATCACGTCGACCACCACCAGGCCCACCACGCCCAGCCGGAGGCCCGGCTTCGCGAGACTTGGCCATGCGCTCCTTGGCCATTTCGCCCTCTTCACCTTCGGGCAAGGGCAATAGCTCACGTCTTGAAAGGCGGATCTTCCCGTCTTTCTCCATGCTGATAACTTTGACGTCCACTTCATCGCCTTCAGCAAGCACATCGCCCGGTGAATTCACGCGTTCGTGAGCGATCTCCGACACATGCAACAACGCTTCGGTATTGGGCATGATCTCAACGAAGGCGCCAAAATCTACGAGCCGGCGAACCGTTCCCTTGTAGATGGCCCCAACCTCAGGCTCCATCACAAGCCCTTCAACGATCTTTACGGAGCGCAGCACTGCATCTGAATCGGAACTCGCAATGGCAACCGTTCCATCATCCTTCACATCGACACTGCAGCCTGTCTGTTCAACGATGCCTTTGATCGTTTTGCCACCAGGCCCGATGATGATCCGGATCTGATCCGGGCGGACCTTCACCGTCGTGATTCGCGGCGCATGGCGATTAATCTCGGTGCGCGCAAGCGGCAATGTTTCCAGCATCTTGCCGAGAATGAACAAGCGGCCTTCGCGTGCCTGTTCGAGCGCACGCTCCAGGATGGAGCGCTCAAGACCTTTGATCTTGATGTCCATTTGAATCGCCGTAACGCCACGATCGGTGCCGCACACCTTGAAGTCCATATCTCCAAGATGGTCCTCATCGCCTAGGATATCGCTCAGGATCGCAACTTTCCCGCCATCAGCGATCAAGCCCATCGCGATGCCCGCAACTGGCTTCTTGAGGGGCATGCCACAATCCATCATGCTCAGCGTTGCGCCACACACGCTGGCCATCGAGCTCGAGCCATTCGACTCGAGGATCTCGCTGACAACCCGCACGGTGTAGGGAAACGCTTCGCTGGTGGGCAGCATTCGCTCCATCGCACGCTCAGCCAGCGCTCCGTGGCCGATCTCACGCCGACCTGGGCCGCGCATGGGCTTTGTTTCGCCGGTGCTGAAGGGCGGGAAGTTGTAGTGAAGCATGAAACGCTTCCACGATTCTCCAATGAGCGCGTCAATCTTCTGTTCATCGCTCGCCGTGCCAAGTGTGGTCGTGACGATTGCCTGTGTTTCTCCACGCTGAAAAAGAGCCGAACCGTGCGTGCGGGGCAGCAAACCAACTTCACAGGAGATCGCGCGGATGGTCTTGGTGTCTCGGCCATCGATGCGCTTGCCTGTATCGAGCACCATTTTGCGCACGACGTAGGACTTTCGCTCTTCAATCTCCTCTTTGACGAGCTTCTCAACGGCCAAGTAGGCGGCATCACCCAAGGATGCCTTCAGCGTACTCACGACCTCTGACTTGATCGCCGCATACGCCTCGTAGCGAGCTTTCTTTTCCTTGATCACACAAGCAACGGCAATCTTCGCGTCCGCAATTCCAGCAATCTGGCTCCCAATGGCTGGATCCAACTTCGGTATCGTGAACTCTCGCTTTACCTTGCCAACTGCAGCGCGCAGCTTATCAATCAAGTTAAGGATTGGCTGAGCTTGCGCGTGCGCAAACATCAACGCTTCGACAAGATCTGCTTCTGAAGCCTCATCCGCACCACCCTCCACCATGATGATCGCATCGCGGCTAACAGCGACAACCAGATCGATATCGGCTTTCTCGATTTGCTCAAACGTCGGATAGACAACAAGGTCGCCAGCCACGCGCGCCACACGAAGACCCACAATCGGGCCATCCCAGGGGATATCCGATACGTGGAGTGCCGCTGAACCAGCCGTCAGTGCCAACACGTCTGTGGGATTCTGCTTGTCGGTGCTGAGGACGGTCGCGATGATCTGCGTGTCCTTCTTGTAGCCTTCTGGAAACATCGGCCGAAGGGGCCTATCCATGAGCCGCGAAGACAGAATTTCGTAGTCTCGCAGGCGGCCTTCGCGCTTGAAAAATCCACCTGGGATCTTGCCTGCCGCGTAAGTCTTTTCGACGTACTCGCAGGTGAGCGGGAAGAAATCTAAGCCCGGACGATCTTCAGTCGAAGTTGCGGTTACCAGGACGACGCTCTCACCAAATGTGATGAGAATTGAGCCGTGCGCTTGCTTCGCGAGACGACCCGTTTCAAAAGTGAGCGGACGCCCGCCAATCATTACAGATTCACGTACAAACATTGAGAATTGCGCTCCTTCAGCGCGCTTGACCGCTTCCGTGCGGCCCTACGCCGACAACTCGCGCCCTCACTCTCCTTCAGCCTCGATTCCTAGGTGCGACCGAGTCGTACCCACGAAACGGGGATGAAGTTCAAAGACGCAGAGACATCGGAAAAGTTGAGAGGGATTATTTTCGTAGACTTAAAGCAGCTACGATCTTGCGGTAGCGCTCGACGTCTTTGCGTTTGAGGTAGTCGAGCAAGCGCCTCCGCTGGCCCACGATTTTGAGCAACCCACGTCGCGAATGATGATCTTTCACGTGGACTTTGAAGTGACCCGTCAAATGCCCAATCCGCTGACTGAGCAGCGCAATCTGTACTTCAGGCGAACCCGTATCGCCTTCATGCGTACGGTGTTGCGCAATCATCGCCTGCCTTGCTTCGGTTTCTAATGCCATTCGGTTCTCCAAACGTTACGGGCGCGGGCGGACCCGGCACCGTCTTCCGGTCAATTCGGAAGGGGGCGTGCGTACCCCACACCGGAACGCTCTGGCAAGGGCATCCTCTCTGGAGCCCGATTTACCGTAAAAACCGCCAGAGCGCGGACCTTCGCTTGTCTGGGCGCGACGGACCTCAACGAAAACGTCTAGCGAGCCCTGCGGCGCCCAAGGAGCAGGCTGAGCGCCCCGATCACCACACCTAGGCAAATTGGTGAACCACCCGTACCCTGAGAGGGGGTGGCCGTGCAGCCTGGCGCTGCGCTCGCATTGGTAGTTTCAGGCGCCGCAGCAGGGACGACAGTTGGATAGATCTCGGTCATCGCAGCCAAGTCGTCGTCTGCGAGCACCCGCTTGTGAGTCTCGCACGGGCTCGTGCATTCAAACATCGTGGCGTAAGGATCGGTGAAATCCTCACTCAGGCCATAGAAGTGACCGACTTCATGCGTGAGCACGCTGGTCAGGTCAAACTTACCCCCACAATGCCCAGCGACGGCGCCGCTGCAAGACGCTTGACGCGTCACACTGCTCGAAGTTGGAGATATGGAGCCCTGCACACTCACCGTCTTGGCGTCGCTGTCAGCGCGTTCGTTCGCCAGCTTGTCGAGTGCAGCGAAAGGATGCCGTGTGTTGATAATGATGTCACTCTCGGCGACCTCACCGGTTTGAGGATCCGAATAGGCGATCGTGACTGCCAGGTCATTGGTATGGCCGGGAATGTCGATCTCGCGGTAGAAGACGCTGTTCACCCCGTCTTGTTTCAGCTCGAATTTTTGGCCCTTACTCGCCGAAAATGCCAAATCGGGAATGCGAATCCCGCTCGAAAGCCACGTGCCAAAAGCATCCTGAATTGAGCCGCGAGCCCAGGGTCCGAGTTTGTCGACAGAGTCGTCGATTGTGACGACAACTTTCTTTGTCGCCCAGTGCTGAGCGCGACCACTCTCAGATAGCTTAGGCAGAGCCTGCCCGTGCACGAACGTAGGTTTCAGATCAGTGCGCTTAGCGGCGACTTCGCCCTTACTCGCTCCAGCGCTGATCACCGCCACAAGAGCCAGTGCGACCAGACTCACCGCACGTTTGTCGCGTTTTGGCTCGGGAGACTGAGGGTGGTTGTCGAACCGCAGGGTAACCTTTGGCGGTACCGTGTGCGCCATGGCGCGCAGAGAGGGCGAAATTGAGAGCTGCATGCGGGCTGATCGGTTGACTTTGAACGGTTCGGACAATGGATACCTCGGTCTAACCCTATGAACGACCTGCGCATCCATGGCTTGAACGTGAAGGGCAGGTCGTGCACCAAAGATGTGCGCCAAAGGAAGACAACACGCGCGGGAGCGAGCCGGCTCGTGCTTTGCCCTATCGGGCGCTATTCGAAATCGCGACCCAAAAGGTCTGAAATCCTCGGGGCAAATTGCATCGCCAATTCTGCTTCAACGGCCTGTGCATCTGCGAGCCCGGCACAGCGCCGCCAGGAAACGACGGCTTCCGCAACCGAAACGCGGCCTAATGTTTCCTTGACCGTTGCAATGGCCGAGGCCTCCATACTGAGTTCCCGCAGCCCCATTCCAACTAATAGAATTGCAGCCAACGGATCGCTCGCCATCGTTCCACACACGGCCACACCGCGACTCCATTGCTCGCCCGCCCGCACCACACTCGCTATCAGTTGCAACACTGCGGGGTCAAAAAACGAGGCAAGCTTGACTAACACAGGATTCCCGCGATCCACCGCGAGCGTGTACTGGACTAAATCATTCGTCCCGATGCTCAAGAATTCGGCTTCCTCAGCGAAGATATGCGCCAAGATCGCCGCAGAAGGCACCTCGACCATCATCCCAAGAGGGATCGATGGCGCACGGGGCTGCTTGGCCTCATCCACCTCTCGGATCGCTTGATCCAACAACAGGCGAACTCGCTGAAATTCGTGAACAGCGGAGATCATCGGTAACAGGATACGCGCTCGGCCATGCGCAGAAGCTCGCACCATCGCCCGCAGCTGTGCAAGAAAGAGTTCCGGCCTCTCCAAGCCTAGTCGGACAGCGCGAAGCCCGAGCGCCGGATTCAGGTCGACTGGCGCTGCGAAGGAGGAAGCTAGTTTATCGCCGCCAATATCGAAAGTTCGGAGGGTGACAGTGAGCGGAGCCATCGTTTCGAGAACCCGCGCGTAGGTTTGGTATTGTTCGTCCTCAGAGGGCAAATCCGGTCGGTCGAGATACAGAAATTCCGTCCGATAAAGTCCAATCCCCTGGGCACCCTTCTCCAATGCCAACCGGGCTTCCGTTGGAAGTTCGATATTTGCGTTCAGCTGAACCGCAACGCCACACTCCGTCGTCGCTGGCTGACTGCGCCGCCGCCAAAGGCCGGACGCCACTGCCTGGTAGCGTTCATCCCGCAATTTAGAGGCCTCGATCGCCTGCTCGGTAGGACGCAACGCCACAACTCCGCGCGAACCATCCACCAAAGCAACTTCGCCTGGATTGATCTTTGAAAGTATTTCCTCGACACCGACCACAGCCGGAATGTCGAGCGCTCTTGCCAAAATAGCCGTGTGGCTCGTGCGAGTCCCGACCTCGGTCACGATGGCGAGAACGCAATCCTTGCTGAGCCCACTTGTCTCAGCCGGGGAGAGGTCATGCGCTACCAGGATATAGGGCGTCGGACCTTCAGGCAGCGTGATGCCGGAGGCCTTTCCGGTGAGAACGCGCAAAATGCGTTGCCCTACAAATTCAATATCTCGGCTTCGCTCCGCGAGATAGGAATTCTCACTCTCCTGGAGCGCCAGGCTCAGCTCTCGAATTTCAATATCTAGCGACCATTCAGCGCACTTACGTTCGCCTCGAATACGACTCTGAACATTCTCTTTGAGTGTCGGATCGCACACCATCAAGATATAGGCTTCGAGAATCGAGGTCTCACCTCGCCCCACGCGGGAGGTCGCCACCACATCCCGCAGATCGGCGGCGGTTTGCTCCACAGCCATGGCAAATCGCTCTATCTCTTCGGGGACAAGCTGGCGGCTGATGGCTCGATGCACCACGCCCGCACGTTCAACATCCACGACCCAAGTAGGCCCCATCGCGTAGCCGGGAGATCCGGCTATCCCTGCCAGCACTACTGACGGGAGAGGCAAGGAAGCGAACGATACGGGGTCGCTCATCGGCACGTTAACACCCTCGGACGGGTCGCGAGTACTCATTCGGCCTCTCCGAAACGCTCAGCGATCAATGTGCCGATTTCAGCTACAGCGCGCTCCGCTTGTTCACCAGACGCCACAACCCGAAGCCAGGTGCCTTTAGCACCACACAACAACAAGACCCCCATGACGCTCTTGGCATTCGCAGCCTGCGCACCATTCATGACCTCAATTTCGCAGGGAAAACGCGAAGCAAGCTGCACCAAGCGACTGGCGGCTCGTGCGTGCAAGCCAAGGACATTGACCACTTCGAAGCTGGCCTCCACCGTACTCATGGTGACTCACCCCGGCCCAGAGCACGCCCCTTTTCCTGGGGGGCTACCACGCGATCCACGTCCCGGTGCACAACATCCAGTTCACGATTCAGGCGCTGGGCTAAGACTTCGCGCAGATGCTCCGCGATAACCACAGAACGATGACGCCCACCCGTGCACCCAATACCCACCGTGACATAACTCTTCCCTTCACGCTCAAAGCGCGGCAGACAAAATTCCAGAAGACCCGCCGCATGCCGTACGAATTCTTGGCTCTCGGGGTTTTGAAGTACCCAATCGCGAACGCTCGTTGCGGTGCCTGGCAGATCTTTGAGCGTTTCCTGAAAATAGGGATTGTCTAAGAAGCGAACATCTAAAAGCACATCCGCATCAATCGGCAAGCCGTACTTGAAGCCAAAGGACATAATCCGCGTTTGCAGCTGCAGCACGGGGCCCACGCGTTCAGCAAAGTGAGCCACAATTCTGCGGCGTAACTCGTGCACACTGAGCCTGGTCGTATCCAAGATCCAGTCTGCTTGCCCACGCAAAGAAACCAACAGTTCGCGCTCTACACGAACGCCATCCAGTACCGCGTTCGGAGCCTTTTCAGCGCCAAGCTCCGCGAACGTGGACAGTGGATGGGGACGGCGGGTGCTACTAAAACGCCGCAATAAGGCCTCGTCGGAGGCGTCAAGGAACAGCACCGCCACATCCCGCTCCGGGGATGCGAGAGCCGTGATCACACCCGATGCGCGATCAAGGAAGCCACCCACGCGCACATCCATACCAAGCGCAACGCGATACATTCCGGCATTCTCGCACGCGAGGAGTGTTTGCTCGGCAACTGGGGGCGGCAGATTATCGACGCAGTAAAAGCCGAGATCCTCCAACGTCTCCACGGCGGTCGTCTTGCCGGCCCCACTCATCCCTGTGACCACCACGACCAGCGAACGACTCACTTGCGCCTCCCTTCAACTGGCGGCGGCGCTGAGCTTTCATTGAACGACTGATTCGCACGCAAGCCACGTGCACGGCGCTCGCTGCCGTCCATACCTCCCCGCGTCTGCTGCTCAATTCTGGCCACAAACTCCTTCGCCGAATCATGTCCGGCTTGCTTTAGCAGCTCATTCCTTGCGGCAATTTCAATGATTGAACTCATGTCACGACCCGGTCGTACCGGCACCGTCAACTTCCTGATGGGCACGCCCAGAATGGGGAGAACCTCGTCAGTGAGCCCAAGCCTATCATAGGTAGCATTCGGATCCCAGAGCTCCAACTGAACGATCAAATCGAGTCGTTTGCGTTCGCGCACGGCCGTGACGCCGTAGAGGTCTTTCACATTCAGGATCCCGAGCCCTCGCACCTCAATATGGTGTCGCAAGAGATTCGCGGCTTGCCCGAAAACCATCCCTGGCGGCCGATAATCGCAATCGATCACATCATCCGCCACCAATCGATGACCTCGCATGAGCAGCTCCAACGCGCATTCGCTCTTGCCGATCCCACTTTTGCCGAGCAGCAGCACTCCCACTTCGAACACGTCCACCAACACCCCGTGGATGCTGGCCCGGGGCGCGAGCCGTTCATCAAGCAAGGTGTGCACAGCCAGGATAACTGCTGATGAACGCTCTTCAAACACGACGAGCGGAGTTCCAGAAGTTTCTGCTTCCTCGCAAAACGAAGCCGGCGGAGCGGCACCCCTCGTCACGATGATGCAGGCGGGGTTGGCTGAGAACAGATGTTTGGCGGCGAGCTTCTGTCGCTCAGAGTCGAGAGATTCTGCAAAGCTCAGCTCCGTTTCGCCAAGGACTTGAACTCGCGTGGGAACCAAGCCGTGCAAATGGCCTACCAGCGCAAGCCCGGACTTCTGGATGCGTGGATGCGTGATTTGTCGACCGAGGCCCGATGCGCCTGCCACGACGCGCGTTTTGAGCTCAAGCCCAGGATCGTCCAGAAGCTCCCCGACCGAGATACCGAGGATAACGTGCTCAGGGGGCTCGTAGATCGTCATCCACTCTCGCTCACGTTAGCCGGCCGTCGCCTCCTCGGCGATGACATGGGCAAAGGCCTCTGCCGCGTCCGCGCACGCCAGAAGAGCCGCACGTGTTGTTGGGTTTCTGAGCAGTCGTGATATGCAGGCGAGCGCCTTCAAGTGCTCTCCCGTGGCGCGCCTCGGACCCACGACGCCGAACACGATCATGACGGGAGCCGCGTCGATCGCCTGGAACTCGATCCCCTGCCGACAGAGGAGCAGGGCTGCCGCCTGGCTGCCAGATCCATCGACAGAAGCATGCGGAATCGCCACGCTGTCCCCGATCCCTGTCGACTGCAAGCGCTCGCGATCTGCCAAGAGTGCGTCGAGCTCTTCTTCGGTGACTCCAACCGACCCTGACAATAATTTGGCCAAAGCGCGGATGGCAGTCGGCTTGTCAACGATACTGCGGCCTTCCGGATCCACCAGGATGCGATCGGGAATAAGGATTTGTGAAAGTTGCATACGGCCGCTTTTTTGGGTCGGAGGCTAGGCTTTCGCCTTGGCCTTTTTCGCGGGAGCCTTCTTCGTAGGCGCTTTCTTCTTGATCGACCGCTTCAGCGGCGCATCCGGTGCAACTGCCTTCGCGAGCTTTGCCAGTGCAGCTACTCTCCGCTTGGACTCCACAGTGCCTTTGCTGCCCTGGATTTGCCGCTCCAGCTTATCAACCAATCGGTCAATGGAGGCATACATGTCAGTGCTGGCTTCTTTGGCTTCCAGATGCTCGCTGCCACTTGAAATCTGAGCCTCGGCAACGTGCCGACGCTGATCGATCGAGAGTGTCACCTTCGCGGTCATCGGGTCCCTTAAATAGCGCTGCAACTTCTCTAACTTACTTCGAGCATGTTTCTTAATTGCATCAGTGGACTCAAAGTGTCGGAAGCTGATGTTCACATTCATACTAACTCCAGGGTGAAGATTAGAACACGCGTTTGCGTTTGGATGAAGCCAAAATGCCTAACATTTCTCGATACTTTGCGACGGTGCGCCGGGCAATCCGAATCCCTTCCTGCTTTTCAAGCATCTTAACAATCACCTGATCGCTCAGTGGATTACCCTTATCCTCACCCTCGATCATCTTCTTGATCGCCTGTTTTACGCTCTCGCTCGCGATGTCCTCGCTCGCGACTCGCCGAATACTGGAGTTGAAGAAGTACTTGAGCTCAAACAACCCAGAGGGAGTGTGGATGTATTTATTAGTGGTGACCCGCGAAATCGTCGACTCGTGCATCCCGACGGCTTCGGCGATATCCCTCAAGATCATGGGCTTCAGGAAAGCGACGCCCTTCTCAAAAAAATCGCGCTGTTTCTCAACAATGCATTCGGCAACCCGGATGATGGTCTTCCTGCGTTGTTCGATGGCGCGGATTAACCACTGAGCATTGCGCAGCTTCTCACCAACAAATTCCTTCGCCTTGGGATCTTGCATCAAGCGTTTGGTGAGACTCTCGTTGATGAAGAGCTTCTGAACGCCCCGATCGTTGTCCACCACAACGAAATCATTTCCGTCCTTGATGACGTAAACATCGGGGGTGATTCCAACGCTCCGATCATCTTGGTCCGTGAAATTTCGTGCGGGGCGGCTCTCTAAGGACTGAATTTCTTTTGCCGCTTCATAGACCTCTTCGAGCGAGATCTTCATCTCGCGGGCGATAGCTTGATAATTATGTTTCTCGAGGTGCACGAGATGATCACGAATGATGCGCACTTCATAGTCATCATCACTGAAGCCAAGCGCCTTGGCCTGAATCAGCAAACACTCTTGCAAATCCCTTGAAGCAACTCCGACTGGATCGAAATTTTGAATCATCTCGAGCACTAATGGCGCATCATCCGGGTGCAACCCGGCCTCCTCCGCGAGATCATCGACCGTGAGATCGGAAGTGCGCGTGCCGTCGGGCCGATCAATCCCCTTGAGGTCTAAGTGCCCTTGGTCATCCAGATTACCGATCACGAGCTCCGCGAAGCGGCGCTCTGTCTCGTTAAAATCACTCATCTGCAGCTGCCACATCAAGTGATCATGAAGATTTCTGGGCTTCGTTAAATTCTGCTCGATGGGCGGTAAATCTTCGTAATTGCTCGATGAACCCGTACCCTGCGCAGACTGCTGCAACGTGCGATTCTCTAGGAATTTCTCCCAATCGACCTCGCGCGCCGCTTTCTCAGTGCTTCGCCCTTCCTCGGTTCGCCCATCCCTCTCAAAGAGCGCTTCCTGCCGGATCTCGCGGGCAGAGTCCTCGGCCTCCTTGCTGCGTGGACGTGGCCCGGGCTCATCTTCCGAGAGCACGGGATTATCATCGAGCTCTCGACGAACTTCCTCGATCAACTCCAGGCGCGAGAGTTGCAGCAGTTTGATCGCCTGCTGCAGCTGGGGTGTCATCACCAGCTGCTGGGACATGCGAAGTTGTTGCTTGATCTCCATGATGGCGCAGCAGCGAGAAGCGCTAGCAGGAGACTCTAACACCCCCCAGCAAAACCCGCGCCAGCAAAATTCGCCGAATTTGTGGGAGTTTGTACGCCACGCGTCGGCCCGGCGGCCTATCGACCGCTCGTGATTCAGCACTCACTGAGTCGGTGCGTCTACTGGGATCTGACCGTGAACGCCTTCAAGCGTCACTTTTTGGGTCACCATGTTGATCGTCGCCCGATCAGCCTCAACCCAGCCTTTGCCCCGAGAAAGCCTAACATCTCCCAGCATGGTCAACCGACGAGCAGCAACATCTACTTCGATACTAGTGGCCTTGGCCTCAATTCCGCGAAGCTTCGCTGTAACACCGCCACTGCCGCGCGCCCATTTCACCTGGGGAGCTTCGTCGTAACGAATTTCCACCTTTGCACACGCCACACTGAGCTCCCCCATCGTGACGTGCACTTCGCCTTCCAAAAGCGCCGTTCCCTCAGCGATATTCACATCCAGCTTGTTCGCCTGAACGTCGAGCGGCTGGCCCGCGACGACAGCGAGAGGATCTGCGTGAGCGGGCTGCCGAAGTTGCAAGGCGAGCAACCCAACAGCACCTGCCAGGGCGGACTTAATCAGGAAACGTTTCATACCTTTCACCTCCGCATAGCTTAGCACGGGAGTTTGTTCTTGACCGTTGGCGACACTGAAATAGGCTAATGAGAATGCAACGTAGGGGCGCACTCGGAAACACGACCACTGCAAGGGTGAAAAGCCTGCTGTTATACGTACAACAGCAGTTTGGCCCTGCCGAAGCCGACGCATTCCTGAAAACTACTCGACTCGATCGTGAATACATCGACGACGAGACGCGTCCGTTGCCCGCCGATGTGTGGCATTCTGCTCTGATTGCATTCGCTTCACGTTGGGGCAAACAAAGGCTTTCTTCCACCATTCCATTCATCGTCCACCCGGAGAATCTGGGTGTCTGGACACGTGTGCTGCGTGGCACCGAGACCCCGAGCTTAGCGTTTGAACAGCTCGACCAATATGGCGGCGAGCACGTGATGACCGAAAGTTGGCAAACGCTCCACACGGGGCCAGGTATCTGGCGCGGGCGCATTGTGGTCCATGATGCAGCCGCTGAAGAGGCGGATGGTCTGTGCAGTCTGGCGCGTGCAACGGAACTCTGCGCCGTGCCGCTCCTCTTTGGCCTTCCTCCGGCCAAAGCGCGGCTTATCTCGACAACGACGCAACGCGACGGTTCGGTTGCTGAGGAGTATGAAGTTACCTACGTCGTTCCCGGTCATCTGCCGTTGATCTTAGGGGGGCTCTCGGGGATTGTTGGCGCGCTTGGGGTGGGCTGGTTTTTTAGATCGGGCAATTTTTGGGAATTGGCGATGGGGCCACTTTTGGCAGGGCCGCTCCTTGGGTTCGCTGTTCTACGTGCGCGGCGGCGGAAAACTCAGACGTGTACGCAGCTGAATCGAATCGTGGCGCTGGAACGTTCCGCGACGCTCCGCGACGCTCGCGAACGCGGTGCTGCTGGCTTTCGTGAAGGCGTCGTCGTGGCGGGCCGCTATCGATTGGGAGTGAAGCTGGGCGTAGGTGCGAGCGGGACGATTTGGGAAGCGCAACGCCTGGCCGATGGTGCGACGGTCGCGATTAAATTGCTGCGCGCCGCTGTTGCCCATGACACCGTGGCAGCTGACCGCCTACGGCGCGAAGCTCAGGCCCTCGGCCTCGCTTGGCATCCGAATGTGGTCGAGGTTTACGACGATGGTGTGCTGCCGGACGGCACCAGCTATCTGGTGATGGAGCGACTGTTTGGCGAAACACTGGCGACCCGCTTGCGGCGGCGGCAGACGCTCACCATCGAAGAGGTCTTGCCCATTGCGTTGCAGGTTTGCGACGCGTTGGAAGCTGTGCACGCTGCCGGCATTATCCACCGCGATCTCAAGCCCAGTAACATATTCTTGTCCATCGACCACCACTTGGACGATGAGGAGCCTGCGCGAAAATCGCTGACGCAGCTGCCCACCCGCGAACGCTCTAAGCTGCTCGATTTCGGAGTGGCTCGCGTCGAGTGGGCAGAAACACGCCTGACCAATATGGAGGGTCCGCTTGGGACGCCGGGGTACATGTCACCTGAGCAAGAGCAGGGCCATGAAGTCGACGGGCGCGCCGACATCTATGCCCTCGGCGGTGTTATCTACGAGTGCCTGTGCGGCAGGCCACCGCCTGTGACCAGCAGTGGTGGATGGCCTTCTCCTGAGTCCATTTCGCGCCTGGAAAGCGGGGTAATTCTGAGTGCGGAGGCACTACCAGAGCCATGGCGCGAGGTGATTGAAAAGGCGATGGCCTACCGAGCTCGGGATCGCTTTGCCGATGTGCGGTCATTTAAGCATGCGCTCGCGGCTCTCGCCGGAAGCGCCGCCAAAGATACGGCTTCTAGCCCCTGATGCTTTTCCCCCAACATTCTGACCATGGCAGCGTCCGTTCGACGCAGGATCACGTAATGCTGCTCAGTGTTCTTTAGAGGAAGCTCTGCAACAACGGCCCACTTCTGTTCCTTCAGCTGGCGCGCCACGTAGTTTTCAGAGAAGCGATCAAACTCGCTCTGCCACCAGGGCGACGCCACCTGAGCCTTCGGTGCGAGCAAAAGGACCAAGGTGGTGACCCCTCGCTGCTCCAGCAATTGGCGGTCGATTTTCTTTGCATGATGCCCGCAACACAAGCGTGCAATTTCAGGATCGGTGACGCCTGCAAAGTCAAAAATTTCACCGTGGGCCGCGGCGCCGACCCACCCAACATCCAACGTGCCAACGGTGCCGCCCGCATTCAAGAACGGCTCTGCCTGTTCGGACAGGAACGTTCGCTGCTCAACAACGTTCCGTGCAACGGGACCTAACCGGGCCAGTAACACAGCGTTCGCAGCGGTTGCCAGCGCGAGCCTAACGAGGGAGCCGCGCCAACTACTCTGCTCGCAGACCGCCGCACCCAACAAAACCAGCGAAGGCAGCACGGGAACGACCAGACGATAGAGCGCCATCCAATCACCACCCACAAGCCCGACGCAGGCAAAATGAACGAGCGCGGCTGCGCCGATGATTCGAAACTCGGGTGCGAGTTTGTTGAATGATGGGCTAACTAGCAGCCACGGAAACCCTGTCCAAAGCCATGCCCCCGCGGCGTAGAACATACCTTGCTCAAGGTCCGTTGGTTTTGCGATCGCACTGAGCGGCGCTGCTTGCCCAAACACAATGACACGCACGACGGCCACAAGAACGAACGGCGCCGACACGCTCGCCAATGCCACACTCAACCGCTGAATACGCCCCGTTTCCAGCCCGCTCCAGCCCTTCCCAACCCCCAGCACCACTGCCCAACCGAGCAACTCCGGACGCCAAGCGGCGGCGAGACCCGCAGCCAGGAGCGCCCACTTTCCCTCGCAAACTGCGATGGTTGCCAGCAGTGTCACCACACCCGTTTCCATTCCGGAGCTGCACCACGCGCCAAGCGGTGCGGACAGGGCCAGCGGCAAGAGAGGCAACCAACGCCGCGGACTCTGGCCCAGCGTGGAGATGCGGCTTCCTAGCAACACCAACGCCACCCACCACGCGAGGAGCCCTAACAGCCGCGCTGAAAACAACATCTCCCAGGGGCTCGGCTCGTTCAGCAGCGCCAGCACCTGAGCCCAACCGAGCGGTGTTACCGCGTCCACCACGGGCCCGCCAGCATTGAAGCGATAACCCGAACCGTTGGCCAGGTTCTGCGCGACGCGCACGCTAATCAGCGCATCATCCACCGTAAATCCGAATAACCACAGACTCACAGGGACGCCAGCAAACAACGTCCAAATCCATTTCTCGATGTCGGCGCGCCTAACTCGAATCGGCATCAGTTGTCCAATCCTCAGCAATCCTCTCTCAAAAGTGGGGCACGCGGCACAACTCTACCTACCATGTGTGCACCGATGACAGCCCTTCACGTTGTTGCCCCAGTATCACCTTCCTCTGACCCAGCGAACGCCCTGGCACCCCTTGAGGGACTCCTCGATTGGTTCTTTGAGGGCCAACGCGAACACGTCAAAATGCAGGAAAAAGACGCTTTTGGCGTGCTTGCTGAGATTTGCCAAGCCGTAACGGCATTGGGAATGGGGAGCGCTCTTCGACATACCGTAAGGCTTTACGCAAGTGAACAGCCGTGGGAGCTCGGCCTCGAGGTGGACGGTGAGGAGCTCCTACTGTCGAGCTACACCGCAGGCCGCTCCCCAGAAGTTGCGGTCCATGAACGCCGAGTTTCATTCCCGGCTTTTACTGAAGTACTCACCGCTCTTCTCGACGCAGCACCCATCGCCAAAGCACCTCGCGGTCTCACGGGCACGCTCCTCCAAGCAAGGCGCACACTCGGACGCGTTCGCCCATTCACTGGTCGCCCACGCCGCTGCATGACGCCAGCGAGCGTAGCCTCCGGCGAAAACAGCGCGTTTTCGGTTGCCGTCCGCACTGAGTTGCGCGCTCCGCTGCCGATCGCCGAGATGCCCTCAGCTGCGGAACGCCTAGAGCGCACCGATCTTCACTCACTTTTGTGCCGCGGTACGCTGAAAGTCACCGCCCACGGTCACGACTATGATTTCGAAGGAGTCTATCCGTTCCTGTTTGCTGAGTGTTTCTTGCTGCTGGGCGAGGAAGTTTTCGAATCGCTGCGCTCACAGCGTCCGCTGTTTCGCCGGGTTGACGCCGCACCGTTGCGACTCGGGATCCAACGCACCCATCTAGAGGATACCTTTCGACTCACCGTCTCGGGTCCGAGCAAGCGAGGTGCACTCACCTTCCCGAAGATTTCTCCGCTCAAATTCGCGGAAGCCGCCAGCGCGTTCGCTTTAAATCTGAGCGCCGCGCTCAAAGCCACCGATCCGAGCCAGTCTAAGAATTTGCGCCTCGCCAATCTTGAGGTCCAGGCACGAACACTTCAGGATCAACTCGACGAATTCGCTTCCGACGATTCACTGATCAACACCAACGCCGCGGCCTATCGCTCCTTTGGGCTTCCAGCTCCCCAAAAACCACTGAGCCAAACACCCGCGGCTGGAAAAATGCGCTTCGCCGCGCGCTGGGTTGCAGCGGTGCCCGAGCTCGACCTGCGCGCCGTCTTTCTGCATGGCGAACGACTCGTCGTGGGCGCAGCTCGCGAACTGTGTTGCCTCGATGCACCAAGCGGCGACATCCTTTGGCGAGCCGCAACCCGCCCCGGGGCGACCGTTCTCACGCCGATGGGAATTGTCCGCTGGCACCAGGACGGAATGTTGTGCTTGCACGAACTCGATTCGGGCCACGTGCGCTTCGGAACCTTCATCACCCCCAGGGCGAAAGGGAGCCCAAGCGGTGCCGTGGTGCACGCGCCAGGACTCCCCAAGCTACTGATCGTCGCAGAGGGCGAGCGTTCGATCTGTGCGCTCGACCTTCAAAGTGGGGAGCTTTGTTGGCGTTACACGTCCCGACGTCCGGCTAACTTCCGAATGAAACGAGCGGGAAAGCTCCTGCTCGTTTCCGGGGGCGATTCCGCCTTCTTCGCCTTAGATGTCAGCACCGGAGACGTGGTCTGGCGGATCCGCGAACGGGTCCCGTTTACCGGGGATATTGCGCTAGACCGAGACGGTGCCTTTGCCATTTGCGGAGGCCCAGTCGGACCCGCCAAGATTTACCACCTGGATCTTTGGTCCGGCAAAGTGCGCTGGACCGAGGAACTCAATACAGCCCCACTCGGCGGCCAGATGCCCTTGCTCACGCCGCAAACGGTGATTGTTCCGACCCGGGATCGTCGAGGCACCGGAGCACAAGCCTTCAAGCGCGAAACGGGGTCACCTGCTTGGGAGCAGGATCCAGGCCTTGGCTCGCCCACCACCGCGTTCACCGCGGTCGATGACTGCATGATCGCCAATAGCAGTACCGGAATGCTGGTCGGGCTCGACGCCAACACGGGCGCCATCCGATTCTCTCATGCCTTCTCGCACCAAGTGGAGGCGGATCAACCGCGTCGCCTCCAACCAGTGCTCCGAAGTGGAGCGCTGTTCGTGCCGCAACATCAGGTTCACGTAATGCACCCCAGGACCGGAGAAATGCTCGGAACTGTTCCGACGGATCTCGTCCCCGATCTCGTGCGCGTCGATGATCGCTCAGATGTTTACGTGGCCGAAGAGAGCGGCCACATCGCGGCTTTTGGCGCCGCCCCCAGGCTTTCTCTCGTGAAAACCTGAGACCCGTCAGGGCCTTTTGGGTCGGAGGCTGACGAGCCGTTCTGGAAGCAGGAGCGGTCCCCCCACCTCATTCGCTTTGTCTCTGACAAACTTGGCAAGCGCACGAAAAGGCACTTGGGCCGGACAAATCTGCTCCTTCTCAGCGAGCACCGCATCCTGAACAAAATGAAAGCTGTAAGCGGCAGCACGAAAATCGGGAATACTCCGTGAGGCCGCCAACACGAGCGCCATGACCCCACGATAGGCACCACCTGAGTTTTCTATGCGGGAGGCCTCTCCCCGATCACAAAGACCACATGCAATGCAGCCACTGAACGCGGCAAATCCCGAGCGCTCTGGGCCTGAGACGGGCGGCAGGCCATCTGCGTCATAGTTTGCTCGAAACAACGCCAAGCCTTGGCCCGTCCGAAACACACGACGTAGGAGCAGACGCAGGAGTGCCCACGCAAGCAGTAGGCCGGCTTTAAAGCGTGTGTTCATAGGCGATCCCAAAGGTACCTGACTTCAGGCAGTGAGACCCAAGGGAATTGCAGAACGCCTCGCAGCGTAACTCTGACTGTTGCCTGCTGCCGGTGTTCAGCCCGCATGTGCGGGTCAGCCAGCGCGTCACGATCGAGGAGACTGTTACGCGTAACACGCAACATCGGGCGGGGATGTTACGCCACATATCCACATGATTTCATATAGTTAGGTCATGGCATGGCGCCTGCTTTAATTCCCTCGTCAGCCAACATTGCGCTGACGCAAGGAGAGTTTACCCCATGACTTATTACCCTTCCGAAACCGCCATCCAGACCCTCCACAGCACACCGAGCTTCTCTAACGCCAGCGACACGGTGTTGTTGAGCGGCCTCCTGGTGGACGATGCGCGCGCCTGGCGGGAATTCAACACTCGCTACTCGCGCTTAATCTACAGCTGCATTGGGAAGGTTGTGAGACGCTTTCGAGGTGTTGTCTCTGAAGATGATACGAGCGAAGTGTACGCCACCTTTTGCTTGCAGATCTTGGCGAACAACAAACACAAGTTGCGTTCATTTGACGAGACGCGCGGCAACAAGCTCGGCACTTGGCTGGGCATGCTCGCGACCCACGCGGCTTATGATTTCCTGCGCGCGCTAAAACGCCAGCCGAAGAGCACAACCCTGACCGATGCCATGGACGTTTCCTACGAACGGCCCGATCCTTGTGAGGTAGCCCTGTGGCGCCGGGAAGCCGCCCGAATCTCCGCGTTGATGGCTGGATTTAGCGCGAAGGATCAGGAATTCATTCTGCTCTACTTCGGTGAAGGCCTGAGCCCGGAAGTCATCGCAACCCAAATGGGCATCAACATCAAGACCGTGTATTCAAAGAAACACAAGATCCGAGGCCGACTGGAGAGCCTGCTGCTGGAGCAGCAGTTGGCCGCATGAAAGCACGAATTGCAGCCGAAGGGGGGGCGCGGGTTCGCGGCAGGTGTGGTAGTCACAGCTGAGTGAAGTTGGGCCAGCGCCGTTTTCTTGAGCTTCATATCCTAGGAGTGGTGCTATGGGCGTTTCAGCTTTCTGGCTGCCAGAAGGAACGGCCGAGCGAGTTGCCGCACACGCTGGGCACTCCTACGATTCAGCGTTATGCCGGGCGTCCAGCTCTCCAACTCATCGAGCGCGCGGGCGATCCCTTCGCCGGTGTGAGCTATGTGGTGGCCCACGGCCTGCAAGGCATTCAGGCGGCTTCGCTCGCCGATTGGCTCGAGTACCGAATTACACAAGAAAAGCTCCCAAGGTTTCGCGTGCAAGTTAATGCCGTGGAGCTTAAGCTTGAGGCGCTGATCGCAACTCCCGCCGAGGCCGCGCGTTTCGTCGAGTTCATTGGCAGGACGCTGCGAGTGAGTGCCATCGCTCCGTCGGGCTACGTTCCAAGTTCCAGGCTGAGGCTAGATAGTCTCCCGGTCGTCGACCCAGACTCCGCGACCGCTGCCGTTTACCGGTGTGGGCACGAGCCCTATGCCACAACCACAACGCGCAAGCCTCTCCGAGAATCCGACCTCAGCTCTGTTATTGCGTTCGTTTCCAGCTTGCCGTCTGCATTGGCCGTCGTTGGCTCCGCTAATATTCTGAAGGCCACACGCGATGCTCTCACGCGCCTCCCGGCTCGCGAGCTACGCCCCCTTTCACCCCCGCACGATACACAGACCATCGCACGCACCCGTTCCGACACGCAGCTTTCGCGGCTGCGATTGGCATTGTTCACCCCTAGCTTGGCTCAAGCATTCGAGCTGTTACGCCGCGCCGAGAGCGGAGAATCCCCGGTACTTTCGCTCGTCGCAAGCCAAAAACCAGAGTGGCGCGCCGAGAAACCCGAGGTGGCGACCTTGCCTGGGGGAGCGTGCCTTAGCCTCAACTGGTCCTCAGCAAGCAGTGTTTCCCTGGAAGATGCGAGCTTTGCCCTGAAAGCTGCGTTTGCATTATCGAACCCCGGGAGAGCCGCTCGTTCGAACGCAGCGAGCGTTCGGGCGATCCCAGCAACTTCCGATCCACGGGCCTTCGCTTCCGAAGCGGCGTCAGGCCTGATCGCCGAATCGAGCCCGGCGTTGGCGCCTGGCATGGCCGCCGTACTCGAGACACCTACCGCGCTTCCGAGTCTTGAGCGGCAAGCTGAAGTTTCGATCGATAAACTCCTACTAGATTTGGAGCACAGGGTGTTGTCGATTGAACCGCGTTCACTTTCAGAGATGGGGCAGCCGGAATTTTGGATGTTGGTTGGGACCGCCTGCAGTACGCAACCTGACTCAACGCTCAACGTGGCTTCCGACACACTCTGGTTACGGACGCTCTCCAGCCGCTTTTCAGAGGTGGACGGCGTTAGCCTGGAGCCTTGGTTTTCGACCCGAGGTTCAGGCCTATTCGGGCACGCTCAGCAGCGAACACTCGACGAAACACCCGCTGAACTTGCGACTCGGGTAGCAAGGAGTCTAGGGAAAGTGCTCACCAGTTCGAGTTTAACGGCTCAGGATTTTGGCGTTGCTCGAGCCGACCAACAGGCTTCCCTCAGCAAATCGGCTGACTCAGGCTGGTGGTGGTGGCTGGATGAACTCACGGCCCAGCAGCCCTTTCTTCTCGCGCCCCAGACGACACCTGAAACGCTCGCAGGGCTGGCGCTAGGCCCACTGGCGAGTCACCGTGCGCTCCTTTTAGCTGAACCCCTTCGCGTGGCGACGCTCAGCAACTTAGCCGCCTCGCAACCTGAAGCGGCCCTTACAGAACTCCGGGATTGGCTGTTGCCTTACGCGCCCGGTTCGCTCAAGTGCCGTGAATCCGCAGTGCCCGCTTGGAACGTCGGCGAATTCAGGGTGCCGCAGGCCATCTCTCCTTCCCCAGGCACCGCGTACGTAGCACTCCCGCTTTCCACCATTGCGCCGCGGCTTGCACGCTTGACCACGCTGCTCTTAAATCGCAGCCTCGTGCGCACCTTCGAATCGGAAGTGGACGGCTCCGCGGTGCACGCAGAATGCTTCGACGCTGCGACCAGTTCAGTGATTGTCGTAAGGATCACGGCACCGCCCAGCGAACTCAACCACGCAACAGCCAAAGTTCGGAACGCACTACAGAGCCTCGCTCTCGCGGTGGTCACCCGGGAGGACCTGAATTGGGCGGAGCAAAGGCTCAGCGCGCTCGACCGAGTGCACCGGATGGATCCGCGCGTGAGGCTCACCGAGACGTGGGCGGCCGTGCCCGAGCGAACTCCGAGCCCGGGAACCCTTCAGGCAACGCTTCGCCTTTTCAGCACCCAGCAACAGCTCGTCGTTTTGCCGGCAGCCCAAACTCCCTAGCAAGCCCTCAGAATTGGCGTAGAGCGTTCCCCGCAAACGCGCAAACGTGGTAGCTCGGCCGCCATGGCCGCCCGTCAATCAGTCGTCATCTTGGACTACGGTTCCCAGTACACCCAGCTCATTGCTCGGCGCGTACGCGAATGCCACGTCTATTCAGAGATCCACCCCTGCACCATTGAGCTTGAAAAGCTCAAACGTCTTGAACCTTCCGCCATCATTCTGAGCGGTGGACCCCAGAGCGTCTACGGAAAAGACAGCCCAAAAAGTGATCCCGGTTTGTTCGAACTCGGAGTCCCGGTGCTGGGCATTTGCTACGGCCAACAACTCCTCAGCCACCAACTTGGCGGCAAAGTGGAGCCCAGCGAGGAACGTGAGTACGGCCCCGCGAAAGTTCGAGTCTTTGAAGCCTCCGGGATCTTTTCGCCGTTTCAAAAGGACGACCAACTGAGCGTTTGGATGAGCCACGGCGATCGCTTAACCGCTCTCCCTCCAGGCTTTCAAGTGATCGGCGCGAGCGACAACGCGCCGTTCGCGGCCATCGCCGATCTAAAACGGAAGCTGTTTGGCATTCAGTTCCATCCGGAGGTAGCGCACACGCCACGCGGCATTGAGCTCTTGCGCTCATTTCTGTTTGAGGTTGCAAGCCTCGAACCGAATTGGACGCCGGGTTCTTTCGTCGATGACGCGATAGCTCGGATCCAAGCCCAAGTAGGCCCGAACGAACGCGTGATCTGCGGGCTTAGCGGAGGCGTGGATTCCGCAGTCGCAGCAGTGCTGTGCCATCGTGCGCTGGGCGATCGATTGATTTGTATTTTTGTGGATAATGGCCTGTTGCGTGCCACCGAATTCGAAACGGTCGTCCACACCATCAAAGAAAGCTTCCACGTGAATTTACGTGCCGTTGACGCACGCCAACAATTCCTGACAGAGCTCGCAGGCGTCACCGATCCGGAAAAGAAACGCAAGATCATCGGACGCGTCTTCATCGAAGTATTCGACCAACACGCGAAGGACATCGAGAACGCCGGCTATCTGGTGCAAGGCACGCTCTACCCTGATGTGATCGAGAGCGTGAGCGTGAAAGGCCCGAGTGCGGTGATCAAGAGTCACCACAACGTGGGCGGTTTGCCTGAGCACATGAAGCTCAAGTTAATTGAGCCTTTGCGAGAGCTCTTCAAAGACGAAGTTCGAGCGGTCGGCGCCGCGATGGGCATGCCGCACGACGTGCTCTGGCGACATCCTTTCCCGGGCCCAGGCTTGGCGGTTCGCTGCTTAGGTGAAGTCACCGAAGAACGGCTGAGCGTGTTGCGCCGCGCAGAGGTGATCATCGACGAAGAGATCCGTGCGGCCGGCTTGTATGAATCGATTTGGCAGGTATTTGGCGTACTTCTGCCAGTCCGAAGCGTGGGTGTCATGGGCGATGATCGCACCTACGAGGAAACCTGCGTGGTACGGGCGGTAACCTCAACCGACGGAATGACGGCCGATTGGGCGCGGATACCCCACGAAGTACTCGCGACCATCAGTTCGCGAATCATCAACGAAGTTCGTGGTATCAACCGGGTGGCCTATGACATCAGCTCGAAGCCTCCTGCCACGATCGAATGGGAATAATAGGGCTGTGTTAAGTTCGCGCCGGGCTTTCTGGGGGAACGCGCTCAGCGTATCCCTTGCGGGGCTAGTAGCGGCCTGCGGGCAAGGGCTCCGGGCAGCTGTGGACCTCAACTTCCGACGCAGCAAAGCCACGCCGCGCGACGCGTCGGTGATCATCGACGAAGAATATATCGGCCCGCTCAGCTACGTGGCCGCTCACGGCATCCGCCTCCCGGTGGGCGAGCACCGCATCAGCGTCACCAAGCCAGGCTTTTTCCCCTGGGATCAAATCGTCGTCGCCGACCGTGCCCCGATCTTCCTCGACGTGAAGCTCGACCCCGTTCCCGATTGAAACTTCACCCTTGCGCTACCTGTCCCCGAACAGTACGAAACCGCTCCCGATCCATCGGGGTGTACCTCAACCTGGTAGAGGACCGGCTTTGGGTGCCGGTTGTTGGTGGTTCAAATCCACTCACCCCGACCCTTAAAAAAATCTCGTCGCGCGTTCTCAGTCGCCACGGGGACGTCAATGGACGATTTCAACCGAGGCCGCCGATATCTCCTTGTGTGCCAGGTTGTGCCAACAAGCGCGTGTACTTGCTCAGATCCTAGGAAACACGGCGAAATTAAATCGGCACGCACATTGCTTGAGCGGCGGCATGAAGACGACGATGACTGAGGTTAGGGTATTTGCGGGGCGGGTGGTTCCCGCTCTGGGTGCGCTCGCCGTGGCGTGCGGCGCAACGCATGCGGAGACGAGCCCAACCGGCGGGCCTTCGGGAAATGCTAGCGCGGGAGCAGGCGGGGGTACTCCGATAAACGTCGGGGCGGGCGGAACTCGAACGGGAGGCACCGCGGCGGGTGGAGCTGGACGAAGTAGCGCAGGCGCGGGTGGAACTCGAACAGGCAGCGCCGGGGCAACAGGTGGCGAGCTTTGTGAAATCGCGCTGCCCACATTTGTGAATAATGGCTATCGGGTATGCGCTCCAAACGACACCAATGCCGTCGCGGGATTGTGTGGCCCCGAGTTCGGTGGAGAATTGGGGAACGCCGAAGTCTGCGGTGCCTTCCGTCTTTACGCTTATGGTCACGATGGCCGTATCGGATGTGCCTACGACGTCGCGACAGGTGAATTGGTGGGTGGATTTCTTTGGGGGTTGCCCGTCGCAGGCATGACGTGTGGCTCGTACTTCGCGGGCCCCGCGGCTGTCAGTTCCTGCCCGGTCCCGACCACTCCGTACTGCCGCTCCGCCGGCGACGCTGCTGGTAGCAGTGGCATGGCAGGGCCACGATCAGACGGCGGAGCCGCCGGTGGTCCTTAGTCCGCGACAGAAACAACAGCATCGAATGCCAGGCACGAGCCAAAGAGAGGCCGTGTGCTGGTGCAGACTTCTCGGACGAGCGCTCCGTGCACGTGACCCACTGCTCTTACAATGCACTTTTTCGAAGTTGAGCCGATTCCTTCCTGCACAAACAAACCGTTCTCATTGGTCTTTCCGAGCGGATCGACAGAATCCGCGCGCCAAAAGTTCCCAGGACAAAAGAACTCCAACTTCACGCCGCCCACTCGCTTGCCAGCACCATCGACACTGCGGACGACAAACTTTTCCCCGGGATCGCCGCACACCACGACAACCAGAACGAGTAAGGCGAGCACACCTGCCGCTACCTTTATGCCAGTCGTGGCCAGAGCGTCAATTGCTAGCGTCACAGGTTTTCTTATGCCGAACGCTGCAGTTGATGAACCCGTTGGCGGCTCAGACCAAGGAGCTCGCCAGCGTCGGTGAGACTCAGTCCGGCCTCGGCAAGGACTCGCACAGCTTCCAAGCTCTCGTGATGAGCTTCACTCACGATGCTGGCTAAGCGTTCGCGTGCTCTGTGATGACGGGCCAGGACACGCCGAGCGGATGCGGGCAAGGCCACTGCGTCCACCAGTGCGACGCGTAGCGCCTTGGCACCAATGAATAGTGAGAGCGCCTCTCGAATTCGCGTTCGAGCAGCGTCGATGGTCCTCCCCTGAGTGTGGCAGCCCTTCACATCCCGCGCGGTGGCTACCCACCAGCCGTCCTTGTCACGCACGTAGTCAACAATGTATCGTTCTTGAGCTTTCATTCTGCCATCCAACCTTTCCCAAGGCACGGCTCCAGATCTCGATCGATGCTGCGAGGCAGGCCGCGTCCAATATCTTCTCCAGCGTGAACCGGAATTGCTGTTTGGCAGGAACCACACCGAACCACCAGGTGGGAACCCTTCTGCCTGAGTTCAACACACCCGCAAACACGAAGAAGCCTCCGAAGTTCACGAGCAGTCACGCAGAACGGTAGCCTTGAAGGCGCTTTCTGTCAAGTGAGCTAGACAGCTCAGCGTGGCTTGCAAATAGTTGACAATCCGACCTCAGATTAGGACGAGTATTATCTTGCGAGAGGCGTCAAAACGCCCCTTCCTTGATGTGGTTGGCAAGTGAACGTTACGGGCGACGAATGCCACTGTATTGGTATTAGGCCTAGCGACTTCTCAGTTCGGAGCCCATGCACATCGAAATGCGAAACCACCAAAGTCGGGGTTGGCAGGTCCAACTCCTCGGAAGGCGCCGTCTATCTGGCTTTGGAATAGGCATAGCCCCCCTTCGCCCATGCAGACCCCCCAGGGTGACGCCGCGGTGCCCCCCACGAGCTCCGCTTGTGCCGTCAAGACATCCTGCATGCCGAGCGGTGATGCGCCCGCTGGGTGACGGCCGACCTCCATACTCTGTGGATCTTCCGGGCAAGGCCAATAGACAGGAAGCGGATAGTTGTCGCAGGTGGCAGAGTCGCTTCCCCAGGGGTACGGCCCGGGGCCGGCAGCGAACCACCACTGTTCCAGCTTCGCCACCGTCCCGCCGACCCACGCGCAGTACTGGCGAGCCAACTTTGGAATGACGCAGGTGGCTGGTTCTAGCCTGCTGGCGGCAGCGTTCTGTCCTGTCAGACAGATGTCCGATTGCTCGCATCCACCCGCGGTCACACATGCGTCGAACTGTCCACGGGTCACGGGGAATTTGGCAATGCGGAATGGACCGGTGCTGCTTGACCCGGTGATCACGTTGCCGGGAAATGCCAACCCAACGCCACCACCTGAGATTGAGAGACGTTCACCGATTTGTTCGGTGGTGGGAGGTGTTACCCGGGTGCCGCCTGCCCCTGCCGAATGGGATGTGCCTGCGTTGCCTGCCGCTCCGCCCCCTCCCAGCGAAGCGACAGCATGCGAGCCTCCGTCTCCAAGTCCCGCAGTACCACCGCTATTGGAAGAGCCGCCGGTTCCACCCGCTTGCGGGTTAGGTGGGTTGCCCGCGCCGCCGATCGAAGCGGGGCCAGCGCCGCTTGACCCAAGCGAACCACCGGTCGCACTGTGGCCGCCGGACTCAGCCGTCACGAATCCTGCCCCTCCAGTGCTGGAATGGACACCTTCAACCTTGGTCCCTCCGCAATGGCTCAGGAAGAAGCCAACGCCAATGGCGCGAAGACTCCGCAGTTCTCTGTACGACATGGTCACTCCCTAAAAGAAATTCAAGGTACCCAACAACAGCAACATCGTCAACCCTATGGGTCCTAGTTGGTTGTTCGATCTGAGCCGTCTCGATAGACAACGGAAGGGGCAGGAGTAGCTGTGGCGGCGAAGGGCGCGGTTGGCCCTTTTTAATGTGAGATCCTCGCTCGTTGCGGTGGCACTTTTGCCTTTGGAATTCGGCGAAGGCGAAACTCCAGCTCCAATCACCCTAAATTAAGTGGGCCGGCGCTGTGGCGAGCAGCCCGACCCGTGGTCAGCCCCTCGTGTAAAGGGACTAACTCGCAAACCCTACGCAACAATCAGCGCGACCACAATGCCTCTTTCAGCGCTTTATCCAGTGATCCGCGAGGAACGCCTACGCGCTTCGCTTACCAATCAATCGGGCGATAATCTTTGAAAAATACGCCGCAAGCATGCTCTCCCGTTTGGTACCCCACAAAAATTGGATCACAAACTCGGGCGGCACCGTCGATGGCGTCGAGCGGTGGATGAAAATCGTAGTCCACGCGTTTGCGCACCTGATCGGGGTGCGGATCTTCATCGGTAACCCAACCGGTATCGACCGAATTCATGTGGATCCCGCTTTCCGCGTAATCCTTGGCTGAAGTGCGCGTCAGCATATTGAGCGA
Source organism: Polyangiales bacterium (assembly GCA_038246305.1). Lineage (GTDB taxonomy): Bacteria > Myxococcota_A > Polyangia > Polyangiales > Polyangiaceae > JBBRRP01. The sequence goes on from JBBRRP010000026.1 coordinate 36,041, forward strand.
GGCTTTCGCCATGTTGGTGTGCGGGTGGCGGTCAGTCTTCGTGCGGCGCGAAAAGCAGCCCTCCATCGCGGACACATTCACGATGTGTTTGTCTCGATTGGGCGTGCGCTCCATCAACTGCTTTAGCCTGGAAACAAGAATAAACGGCGCGATTGCGTTCACCAGATGCACTTCAATCAGCTCCGGCGTGTCCACATCTGCGGCCTTCATGCGCCAACTGTTCACGCTGCGCAGATCTATCTGTTGCCCGTCCGCATCCAAGCGATTGGGCGGGAACTGCTCGGCATCGAGTTCCGCCGGTAGCAGGCCCAACGTGAGCGAAAAGGGTGTCATACCGTGGCGTGATTCACCCTGCGCGGAAAGCTCTCGCGAGGCTCCGCCCGAAGAAAGCAGATGCTCGTGCGCGCCAGCTGCCTCTATTCGGAGCGCAAGATATTCCCGGAGCAACGCTTGCTCACCCGGCGGCAAGGCTTCACGCGGTGTTTCTTCGAGCGGCCGCAGATGTTCGTAGAAGCCACGCGGACGATGCACCGTTTGCGCTGCATTATTGATCAGAAAATCCAAACGATCCGTCGTTTGCGTCAAGTGTTGAGCCAACAGTTCCACACTTGGGCAATGTCTCAAATCCAAGCCAAATAGACTAAGGCGCTGCTTAAAATCCCCGAAATCCGGCTCCCGCGCATAGCGCGCCGCCGCATCATTCGGGAATCTTGTGGTGGCGATCACGCGAGCACCTGCTCGTAGCAACATCAAGCACGCTTGGTATCCAATTTTGATGCGCGCACCGGTTACCAGCGCCACTCGCCCCGTGAGATCGGCAGATTGTGAGCGTTTGCCCCAGTTGAATTCTGCACAGGGTGGACACAGACAATCATAAAAAGGATGGAGCTTCGTGTACGGAACCTTGCAGACGTAGCAAGCCTGTGGTTCCCGGAGTTCACCATCCAACGGAACCTCCACTTGCGCGCCAGGAAGCCGTGGTGCTGCGAGGACCCGGAGGCCGTCGCGATCCAGAAGCGCGCCTCGCTCTTCTCGGATCCGGGTGCCGGACCGCACGACACCATCCATTTGGAGCTGCGTTTTTTTACGCAGGCGTTGGATCGACTTGGTGCGTTGGCGCCGCTCATCGCGGTTGGGCCGCGAGAGTTGACCTGCAAGTATCAGGAGCTGCTTCCACTCTAGAACTGGCACCGCGGCAAAGGCCTCCGGGTCGGCAACGAGCTTTTCCAGCACGCTGAGGGTCGTCTTCAGGTTCTGCGAAGAAACCCTATCGGCGGGGGTCTCTAAGTCTTCACTCCGGGTCACTTCTGTCATAACGAGCCGCTCCTTAGCGTCTTCACGGCCCAGCGGCCACGCGCAGGCTCTGTGCGCCCTTATCCAGCTCGGTTCTAACAGCGCCGTTCGAAGGTTGGTGCGGATTTTGCCACTTGCGCCTCACTTGGGCCTCCGCTAATAACCGCCGGCTAGACATGAGTAACCGAGCCCTTTGGAATGTGCGCCTCAAGCACGAATCGCTAGGCAAGCCCCTTAAGAAGAAACGCATCAAGCGCCGACAACGCCTGCGAATTGGCTTGGAACAGGCGCTTCAACGCCGCGCTAAGAAGCTCAAGTCAGCCCCAAGCGACGCTTCGGCGAGCTGAGCTAACGCTCTCTGCTTCCGAGCAGGCTGGGGACTGGTACAAAAAAGTGCGATCCGAGCTTGGCGGCCCTGGTTTGTGCGTGCTATGCTCTGAACGTACGCGCAGGAAGGATTTCATCCCGGAATTCTCCGACGGAAGGTTACTTTCGTTTCTTGCGTAGGGCGCGATTCCCTTTATGAAACGCCCAGAGTTCACAAAGCCCCCAGGCGAGCCTAGCTCCCAGCGGGGCTTTTTTATTGGGCGTCCGGTCACTGTGCCGGAGGAGGTTAAGGACGATGCAGCGTAGCAATAATCCCTTTTACCTGGAGGCTCTCTCCCGGTGCCGGTGAGCTCGTCCGAGACGCGGTCATGTGCCGTGCCCCTCTGCCTTAGGTCTGAGCGCCACTCGTGAGACTCAGTGTTGCTGAAATCTTTCGAGTTCGTTCTTAGGCCCCCGGAGTAGGTCGAGGGTTCTCTGTAACAAGCCGGGTGGCGCAAGCTGCCCGGCTTGTTCTTTTTCCTTTTGGGGTGACTTTGTCGCGAAGCCCGATAGCCTCCCGCCGGGACAACGGTTGGCCCGCCTTCTCTTGTTGATTGCTGAGCTTCGCGCGCATGGAATTTCACAGCTTATTTCACTTGGTTGCCGCCGCCACTCCCGACGTCATCGTCCCTTTCTTTCCAAACGACGTTTGGGACTCGATGTGTCGCCCAGCTGACTGGACGAATGGCACGCTCTCCAGCCCAATCAATGTAATTCGCTTCTTCCTGATCGCGCTGACGGCGATCCTCTTTGTTGGAGCGGAACGTGCGCGGCGCCGTGAGGAGTTGGCCAGCGCTCAGACGCAAAAGTATATCGGCGTCGGGCTCGCTGCGCTGGCGGCACTCGCATTCTTTGTTCCGCCAGAGTCCGTCTCGGCAGTCGTCAGCAAACGCCTCTGCGACAAGGACCAGTTTGAGGGCTTCTTATTGTTTGTTCGAGTGGCACTGCCTGTAACCGCAGCGCTCCTCTTGATTCTCGCGGAACGCGCGCGACGCATGGGTGAAAAGGTCTCGAAAAAAACTCAGAAGCGCATCGCCATCGCGTTCACCATAGTGGCTTTCTGCGCTTATTTTGATTTCTTCAATCCGAGTACCCGCTACCGCGAATACTACCACCGCCACGAGTTTTATCACTACTACCTGGGCTCAAAATACTTCGCTGAAATCAACTACACTCGATTGTACGAGTGCACGCTGGTCGCCGAAGTAGATCTCGGGCGGGGCGCCTCGGTCGCTAACCGTGAGCTCCGTGACCTCACGAAGAATCTGATCACGCCGGTTTCGAAAAGCGACGTGATCCGCAATCCCGATCACTGCAAGAAACACTTCACCAAGGAGCGCTGGGAAGCGTGGAAGAAGGATGTGGATTGGTTCCAACGTTCTGCTGCCGGTGAGTACTGGGAAAACATGCAGAAGGATCACGGCTACAATCCGCCGCCGGTCTGGACGATGGCCGGGAAATTTTTCGCCGATCTAGCACCCGCGGGAGACCAATTCTTCAAGTTGTTGTCGATGCTCGACGTGGGGTTCCACATAGGAATCGTGTTGCTCCTCGGCTGGGCGTTTGGCTTTCGTGTGATGGCGATCGCTACGGTCTGGTGGGGCTGCAATTCGCCGGCGAATTTCTATTGGACGGGCGGCGCGTTCATGCGCCAAGATTGGATTTTCTTTTTGGTCGCGTCCGTGTGTCTGGCCAAAAAGCGCAAGTTCGCGCTCTCGGGTGCTGCGCTCACTTGGTCTTCGCTCTTGCGTGTTTTTCCGATGATCCTGTTCGCTGGCTGGGTCGCCATGATCGCAAGCTACGCGTTTCAGCAGTTTCGTATGCAGCAACGTACTGGGATCAAGCTGGGCTTGCTGTCATTGCTTCACCCCTCCCACAAGCAGTTAATTCTCGGCTGTGTGGTGGCCGGCGCCGTCTTAATACCTGCCAGCATGACCGTCGCTGGGGCTAACACGTACTCCGACTTTGTCGGCCATATCGCAGTGCACAAGAGTACTCCACTCACTAATCACATGGGCCTGGAGACGATCATGTCGCACGACTGGAACGGACGCATGCGTTTCGCTCGCGACGACAACATGGATGATCCGTTTGAGGCCTGGAAAGATGGCCGACTGGAGCGCTTCGGGAAGCTGAAGCTGCTCGCTCAAGCCATCATTCTGGGTTGCATGTTTTGGATCTGGTGGGCCGTACGGCGAACTCGTTTGCTCTGGGTCGCGTTGCCCCTGAGCGTGCCGCTCGTGGTCTGCATGTTGAATCTGACTTGCTACTACTACTCGATGTTTATCTTGGTTGCGGTCTTGGCTCGTCAGCGCCCGCAGCTCATGCCTGTTTTCTTGGCCGTGAGCGGTGGCAGCCAGATCCTGTTGAATCAGTTCTACTGGTTCGACGATAAATTCAATGCGATTTCATGGCAGTTCGTCATCTTTTGCGTGCTCTTGCTCGCCGCGTACTCAAGACCTTTGACCTTGGGGCGTTTGATGGCTTGGTGGGAAGGCAAGCCTGAGCTTCGGGATGCAAAGGTGCCGGAGCTGGTAGAGCCCATCGCGGTCAAGTAGCTTCGTCGAAAACCTACTCTAGAAGCGCGAACGCAAGATTTGGACTACGTTTCCGATGCCTGCGGGGAACGGCCGAAATTCAACGTCCAGGTGCCCTGCCTGATCAGTCTGGACGGCACCGATCGTGATCAGCGGTTGAAGCAGAGAAAGCACCTTTCGTGCACGTGCGCTCTTGGCGACCTTCGGTAGCTTGAAGAGATCAACCACCACGCGGTCCCCTTTGGCCTCAATCAAGAGTGCTGGGCGCTTCGGCATGTAGGCCACCAAGTTTCCCGGCTTACTCAGATCCAGCGCACCCGAGCGCAAGAGAGCTGCGACGGGGCTTTCGATCGTGTCGTCGAGCACTTTCATCTTAACGTCAGCGAATCTCACTTCGACCAGAAACTCTGCATCGTTGGCTGTGACGCGTTCCACGAAAACTGTTGCGCCTGCGCGGACCGGAGTGCCCATCAGATCGATATTGGCAGCCACCCGGATCCCGGGCGGCACGGCTTCAATCTCGATCTCTTGAGGGCCCTTGCGACGCGGCTGCGAAGCCATCCACCGCAACGCCGCCAACGGCACACCCATACGGAACGCGATCAGGTTCTTCAGCGCTCGCAGGATTTCTTCAGGATGCGCTCGAAGGTGGCCGAAAACCGCTCCGAGAATTGCTTTGGGATCCGCCATGGCGGCGGCGAGTATAATCACCGACGCGGACCACGCTTCGACGAAATCAGAGAAAACCCGCGCGATGACGGCCAAAGGACCGGGAGCGCAACCCTCCGTGCGGGCCCAGCCCGCTGACCCGCTGACCCGCTGACCCGCTCAAATCTGGCGGATTGCCGGGGGCACCGTACACTTGAAGGTTAGCGCCATTCCCAACTTCCATAACCCGAGAGGCGAGCCCCATGCTGAAGCGTCGAGACATTGCCCCAGAAGATGTCCACGAGACGCTGCGCGAGCACATGTTGGTCGACGGCTACCCGATCGTTATTGACTTCGACCGAAGCGCGGGCTCTTACCTCCGAGACGCTATCAGCGGCAAAGACTATCTCGATTTTTTCTCGTTCTTTGCCTCAAATCCTATCGGGTTCAACCACCCTTCAATGATCGAACCCGAGACGCAAGCGCGGTTAGCCAGAGTGGCTACGACGAAAGTTTCGAACGCTGACTACTACAGCACCTACATGGCGGAATTTGTGGATACGTTCGCTCGGAGCGCCGCACCGTCAGAGTTGCCACATTACTTTTTCATCGACGGCGGGACGCTTGCCGTTGAAAATGCCATGAAAGCTGCCTTCGACTGGAAGGTGCGTAAGAACGTCGCACGCGGGCTCGGCGAAAAGGGCCACCAGATCTTGCACTTAGAACACGCGTTCCATGGGCGCTCCGGCTATGCGCTCAGCGTCACGAACACTGACCCGAACAAGACGCTCCACTATCCCAAGTTTAATTGGCCTCGGATCCCCTCACCCAAGCTTGATTTCCCGCTCTCCCAGGAGACTTTGGATCGGGCACAAATCGCGGAGGATGCTGCCATTTCAGCAGCTGAACACGCGTTTGCCGCAAACCCCTCGGACATCGCAGCAATCCTCATCGAACCGATTCAAGGTGAAGGCGGCGATCAACATTTCCGTCCTGAATTCTTCGCGCGCTTACGCGAATTAGCAGACACCCACGAGGCACTGCTGATTTACGACGAGGTGCAGACGGGCCTTGGTATCACCGGGAAATGGTGGGCTTACCAACATCATGGCGTGAGCCCAGATATTCTGTGTTTTGCAAAGAAAATGCAGGTTGGGGGAATTGCCGTGAGCCGGCGTATCGATGAGGTCGAGGAGAACGTGTTCAGGCTGCCGAGCCGCATCAACAGCACCTGGGGCGCCTCGTTGGTGGATATGGTGCGTTGCACACGCATCTTGGAGATCATTGAAAATGAGAATCTGTTAACCAACGCCTCCCTGCGGGGAGCAGAGCTGCAAACTGGGCTCACGCAGCTCCAAGCTCGCTACCCTGACCATCTTTCGAATGCGCGGGGTGCGGGGCTCATGTGTGCCATTGATGTTTCGAACACCGAGCTCAGAAATCGGGTGATTCGCGCCTGTTTTGAAGATCAGGTGATCGTGCTGGCGAGTGGGCGAAATGCGATTCGTTTCAGACCCACCTTGAGCGTTCCGAGCGAAGCCATTCAACTCGGCTTACAGCGCCTCGAGCACGCTGTGCGGCGTGCGATCGAGACTAGCTAGGCCTTTTTGGCTTCTTCGGGCTTGGGCATCGTTAACGCTGGTGACTTCCCTAAAACCTCAGTCGTCACGACGGCGGGTGTTCTGAGTTCGTGGCTCACGCGATCGCCCAAGGCCTTGGCAACTTTCGCCATCATCTCAGGGACTTCCTCGATCAGCTGAGCCCAAGAGGATCCCGCGTCTGCATCGACACTCAAGAGCTGAGCTTGGCCGTGCTTATCCACGGTGATCGCTGCGACGGGATCTAACTCGATCGCGCCCCCTGCGCCCGCGCCGCCCGTGCTCCCACCCACCTTCGCAGCGTGGGCGCCGGCGCTCCCATTGGCGGCGCCAAATACAACCTTCAGCCGATGTACGGCGATCACCGTGGCGTCCCCCACGGCTTGAGGCTTGCCCACCACCGTTTGGCTGCGCGAAATACCGTGAACACCATCGAGCAAGCTCGTGACAATTTCCGTTAGTTGGTCGCTCATGGGGACTCCGAATTCCTCTGACGCGGCCTCAGCATGAACTTTGCCGTGTCCCACAGCAAGGCCAAAAGGTAGATTTTGAGTGCGCCCTCACCCGCAAATGAGGCGCGATCCTCCGCTACCCACGCTGGGCGGTGTTGTAAATGGATCGGCTCTGGCAATACGCCCGATATCGCGTACAGCCCGGCCGCCAACTGTCCCGTCAACGCAACATTCGCGAAGCCATAATCAAGCTCGAAATCCAACCGGCTGATCTGAATGCGACGTCTTTCGTTCAGTATGAAGAGGAGCCAATCGCTCAGACTTGCTTGAGAAACCAAGGCTCTTTTGGTACGTTCTGACGCCTTCGACGGAACCGAACTCTCCACACTCATTTCGGAATTCGGGCCTTGCCGCCAGACGGTGCGACGGATCCCGAACACACTCAGGCTAACGCTCAACGGGACGTGAGCTGCCTGCACAAAACTTGCGACAGTTGGCCCGAGCTTCACGGCGCCAGCCAGTGCCCAGCGTCCGTCCGGCGTGCCGCGACCCTCCAGGTGAAAACGGATCCGAATCAGCCGTAACGCCACTCCGAACGCGAGCGCTACCGGAGCAAGAAACACAACCAACCACCACACGAGATGAACAACTCACTGTTCGTCGCCGAGCGAGCCCTCAGCCGGCAATTCTCCGCGGGTTCTCGCTGCGAGGAGCGCCGCCTCCGCATCGGGTCCAATCGCAACCCCGCGCCGGATCACGGCGGCTTTGCCCTTCTTCAACGCCATCATGTACGGATGGCCATCTTCGCCGACGATCACGAATGCACGCGGCTCCACCACGATCGCCCCACCGGCGCCACCGGCTTCCGCATTGCCTCCGCCTTCCTTGGCTTCGATCGCGGCGCGTCCACCCACTTGTCCGGTTGCCGTGCCAAATCCGATGCTGATGCGACTCAATGGTACGACCGTCGCTTTGCCCGCTGGTTGCGGCGCACCGACGACGGCGTCGCTTTCGCTCACCTTCTGAAGCTCAGAAAGTAGACCTTCCACCAAGCCTTTGAGGTTCATCGCCGGGAAGGCAACCATGCCCGCGGGGCCCCGTCAAATGGTCAGAGCCGTGCCAGCTCCGTGGTAGGCTGGTGGCACGATGCGCATCGAGAAACTCGCGGGCCTCACGGTTCGAATCGCTGGTGGAGTGGATAGAAATGGCTCGGGTGATGGTCCTTTGGTGGTCCTTTTGCACGGCTACGGAGCGCCCGGCACGGATCTAGTAGGTCTGTCGCGAGAGGTGAACGTTGGAGAACACGTGCGGTTCGCTTTCCCGGAGGCGCCCATAGTCCTGGCATCCGGAATGGGAGAGCCGGGGCGCGCTTGGTGGCCACTCGACATGTTGCGCCTCCAACAGGCGGTGATGACGAACAAATACGACACCATGGCCGAGCACATTCCTCAAGGTATGCTGGAGGCACGGGTTCAGCTCAGTGAACACTTGGCTGCACTTTCCGAGGCGCTCCAAGTGCCACCCAATGGCTTAGTTTTAGGTGGTTTTTCGCAGGGCGCGATGCTGAGCTGTGAACTTGCATTCAGCACCGATATTGAGCTCGCCGGGCTTGCCGTGTTGAGCGGCACTCTCATCAATCGACGTGCATGGCTTGAACGGCTGCCACTCCGCAAAGGCCTCCCTGTTCTTCAAAGCCACGGCCGAAGTGATCCCATTTTGCCCTTCGCTTTGGCTGAACGCCTCCACGCGGCTATGCAGGCAGCCGAGCTTGCCGTGCGCTTTATTCCGTTCAATGGCGGCCACGGGCTGAGTGGCAATGTCCTGTCAGGCCTTGAAGGCTTTTTGCGGGAAACGCTCGTCGCCCCGTCCACTCCCTAAGTTGCCAAAACTCGAATGGCTGAAAGGGCAAGCTTCGTGCTACGCCCTCCAACCCCCGAATCGCCGATGACCCACTCGACCGAGGACACCACCCTACCCCCCAATGACCCCGATTGCGAACGACTCGTCAGCGAGGAAGAAGCCTGCCTTGAGCGCGTCCTCAGCCACGCAGAAGCGCGGTCACTAGCTCCTGCCGAAGTCCGAGTCACCTACGACGCTGAATTGCTCTCGCTCCGTGATGAAATCTCGACGGCCCGCCAAGAGGATTTGGCACCGTTGGTCGAAGAAATGACGCGCCTGCAAGCGCTGGCTGCGCGTCGGGGGCAAGCGATCCAGGGCAATATTGACGCCCGGTCGCCTTATTTTGGGCATCTCGTTCTGGAGGAGAATCAGCGCGAGCGCGAGGTGCTGATCGGCCGGGGCACCTATCTCGATACCAAGGCGGGCATTCGCATTGTGGATTGGCGCGATGCTCCGGTGAGCCGGATCTATTATCGTTACGATGAAGGGGACGATTATGAAGAATCGTTTGGCGAACGCGAAGTGCTCGGTGTGGTTCGCACACGGCGCGCGATAACGATCACGAGTTCCAAGCTGCGTCGCATTGTCGCGCCACAGGGTTCCTTCGTCCGGGGGAAATCAGGCTGGCGACGGCTGGATGCGCAGAGCTCAAGGTTGCAAGGGGGTGAAGGTGCCGCGCCCCGTCCCGAACGCAAGCGCGGCCGGCTTGGGATCGGTGAAGAGGGCGAATCAAGCGATGATAAGCGGCTCCGCGAAATCACTCCGCTGATCGATCCTCGGCAATTTGAGCTGATCACTCGCCCAGATTCGGGTGTGGTGGTGATTCAAGGCGGAGCGGGCAGCGGCAAAACAACGGTGGGGCTCCATCGCATGGCTTATTTGGCCTTCCACGATAAGCACCGCTTCTCGCCCGATAAGATGATGGTAATCGTGTTCAACGACGCTCTCGCGCGTTACATGTCCCAGCTTCTCCCTGAGCTTGGCGTCGGGGGCGTCACTATCCGCACCTACGAAGATTGGGCGAAGCGCATGCGTGCGCAGCATCTGCCACACTTGCCCGAGGCGTACAACGAGTTCACGCCCGGCAACGTGACGAAGCTGAAAAAGCATCCTGTGATGCTGAAGCTGATCGACGCTTATGTCGTCGCCCTTGCAGCGCGCCTTGAGGACGAAATTCGAACGACCCTGCAGCGTGCCGGTGCGGAAAACATGGCGGCCGCCTTCGTTCAACTTTGGCGCGAGAGCCAGTACAAGCCCTTGTATCACCGCGTTGTCGGCTTAAAATCGGCGGTTGAACGTCAGAAGCTGGAGGATCTGCCAACCAACGCACGCGTCGGTATGGAACGCGTGATCCGCGACGGCACCAGCCTTTCGCGCGACGTGCTGTCGGCATGGGCCGATTTGCTGACCGATCTCCTGCGCTTGAAGCAAGCCTTCGCAAGTTTTGCGCCCGATGCGCTTTCTACTGAAGAGTTGAAGCGTGCCCACGAGTGGTGCGTGCAGCAGTGCCCTGAGGTGATCAATTTCCACGAAGACAAGCTTGCTGCCGAGCAAGAAGCGCTGGAAAAGGAAGTCGTCCCAGAGCCCAAACGCCCCAAGCATCCAAAGAAACACGATGAAGGCGAACAAGAGCCCGAGGATGATCGTTCACAGGGTATCGACGGGCGTGCCGTCGAAGACAGCGTGACGCTCGATCGCGAAGACGACGCCCTCCTGTTGCGTTTAGGTCAGCGCCTGCGCGGGCCGCTACTCAGACATTCGAAGAGCCGCGAGGCCATCGTCTACGAGCACGTTTTTATCGATGAAACGCAGGATTTGAGTCCCGTAGAGCTAGCAGTGGTGCTGGATTGCGTGAGCCCCGCCAAGTGTGTCACGTTCGCCGGCGATGTGGCCCAGCGCTTGCTTTTAGACAATGGCTTCAGCAATTGGAAGGAAGTCTTGGGCCAGCTTGATCTCGCGCACGTCGAAGTGGAGCCACTGAAGCTCAGCTACCGATCCACCCACCCAATCATTGAGCTCGCCCAGCACGTGCTGGGCTCGCTTGCCCCCGAAGATCCCCCCGTGGCCACGCGCGATGGTGCGCCCGTGGAGCTTTTCTGTTTCTCCCACACGGGTGACGCCGCAAGCTTTTTAGCTGAAGCGCTGCGTGAGCTCTTGGTGGAAGAACCACGCGCGTCGGTAGCTGTCATCGCGCGCTATCCCGAGCACGCGGATGCCTATTACCACGCACTGAAACAAGCGGAGATCCCTCAAGTTCGGCGTATTGCCGATCAAGATTTCCCCTTCAAACCGGGGGTGGACGTCACCGACGTGCGACAGGTGAAAGGCCTTGAATTCGACTATGTCGTCGTGGTGGAGGTCTCCGAAGCCGTGTACCCACCGGACCACGAATCACGCCACTTGCTCCACATTGCAACCACGCGCGCCGCACATCAACTTTGGCTGATGAGCGCAGGCCGCCCCAGCCCGCTGTTGCCCAATAGCCTGACGGAAGAAGCTTACTGACGCCCCAATCACCGCCTCAGTAGCCGTTCCGCTGGTGATCGTCGGCTGCGCCCGCCGCTCATCGAGAGAGCGTGGTTTCTAACGTCGCAACACGTTTCAGTTGAGAACCGGTAAGCGCAATTGGTCGATGTGGGAACGCATCAACCGCATCCGCCAATCCACGCCGACCATGTCGCCGGGCTTAAGCGGCTCCCACACATTTTCTCCCTGCAACGGCTCACTCGACAGAATCAGATGATTCACATGCCCTACCTCGGTCGGTGCTTCGCAAGCACCCGACAGACTGGGGCATTCGTCCCGATCCGGACAGCGGCGCTTGTAGGTAGAGAGAAAAAGACCTCGCCCGCCGTGCGTGGCCACCAGCGTTTCTCCATCTGTGACGATCACCGTCAGCTCACAAGGTGCCGTTGGAGCCGAGCTCTCGCTGCCATCTACGTTCACTTTGGGTAATTGAAGCTCAGCCCGTGCCGCAACCTTTCGCACAGTGCTCAGGGCATTCGCCAAACTTTGCGACACTTCCTCCGTGGAGTAGCGACGCGAGAGCGGACCGAGCGTTTGCAACCGACTCAAGAACACGAAGAACACCACTTCGCTATCGGTGTCTCCCAAGATGAAGCGCCGCAATCCTGGCGAAACCTCCGCCAACAACGCTTCCCGACACACTGAGAAATTCGGAATATCTCCATTGTGGGCAAACACCCAACGCCCATATTGAAACGGATGGCAGTTGATGATCGTCTTTGCGCCCTGTGTCGCTTTTCGGACATGAGCAAGAACAGTCTCGGAAGAGACCACACCGCTCAGTCGATGAAACAGCACGTCACCCACAGCTGTGAGCGGGGACTTCGTCAAATGCGGCGAGCCGTCAATGTAATAAGCCACGCCCCAGCCATCTGGATGGGCGTTACTTTGTACGCCTAGAGCATTTTCTGCCGCTAAAAGTGAGCGATGAACCTGACTAGGAATGACGCTGCGAAATCCGAACAGTCGACACATGGGAGCTTGTAACCAATCGCCGAAGGCTTGCGTAAAGATTGCCATAGTCCGAGATACAACGCACCTTCTGTGAGGGCTCGGTAAGGATTGAGGCGAGATTCATGAAACATGAGATATTCGGCTACAGTGATCCCGAACTGGACAAACTCCGCGCGCGTCGCCGTTTCATTGCCCAAGCCGCGACTGGCACTGTCGTCACAGCTCTCGGAGCTGCCTATTTCTTGAGTGATGACCTCACACGCGAGGCCAAAGCCCAAACGCGCAAGGACGGCCGACCCCGCTTGCCGCCCGGTCAACGCGTGCTGGAACGGCTGAAGCCGATGGGTGGCCAACCGGGAGATCCGAGCCCAGGCAATTTCAAGCTGCGGGTGCATGGTGAAGTGGAGCAACCCTTTGAAGTCGGCTTTGCCGAACTCCTGAAGCTTCCGCAAGCCTCCCTGGCATTGGATGTCCATTGCGTCACAGGTTGGACTGTACTCGGTGCGAAATTTGAGGGCGTCCTTTTGAAGACCCTAGCCGACAAAGCCAAGCTCAAGCCGAAAGCTCGTTTCGTGATCTTCGAGGCGGCACACGACTACACCTCCAACATCTCCTTAAGAGACGCCCTGAAGCCCGAGGTGATGGTCGCGCATCGTCTCGATGGAGAACCTCTCAGTCGCGCGCATGGGGCTCCCGTTAGAAATATCGTTCCGGACTTCTACTTCTGGAAGAGTGCCAAGTGGCTCACGGGCATTCGTTTCGTCGAGCATGATGAACCCGGCTACTGGGAAACTCGCGGCTATAACAATCACGCTGATCCCTGGCGCGAAGAGCGGTACAGCTAAGGCCCCTCTCCTCAGGCTTCCATGGTTCAACTCCGCTCGCCTCAGCAAAAACGCCCCTTCAATCTTCGCCCCTGGATCCGCGCAGTTCATCGCGACGCCGGCTACCTCGTCGTCGGCCTCACCATTGTGTACGCGCTCTCGGGGCTAGCGGTAAATCACATCGCCGATTGGGATCCCAACTTTCATCAAGTCGAGCAAACCCACAAAATCGCCGGCCCGTTTCCGGCAAATGATCAAGCTGCCGCCGATCACGTCTTGAAGGCACTCGGGATCAGCGAAAAACCGACGGATGTTTATCGTGCATCTCCCGACCGTCTGGACATAACGCTGCAACATCGAACGCTGCACCTCGATGCCAAAGCCGCACAAGTCTTCGAAGAAGGCCAGAAGCCCCGCTTCTTCCTAAGGCTCGCCAATTGGCTCCATTTGAATCGCGGTAAGAAAGCCTGGAGCTACGTCGCCGACAGCTACGCCGTGATTCTCCTCTACCTCGCGCTCTCTGGCCTCTTCATGATCCCCGGGAAAAAAGGCCTCTTAGGGCGAGGCCTCGTCCTCGCTCTGCTTGGAGCCAGTGTGCCGATGGGCTACGTTATTTTATCGGGCGGCGGTCCTTAATTAACTTGGGAGCACGGGCCACGCGAAGCAGGGAACCCATGCCCGGGGAGCCTGCTCATTTAACCAGATCAGATAGTAAGCATGCTTACTATCTCTCAGCCAAAAAAATCCCCGGCTCGGCTGCGCACCAACGCGCGGATAGTTTTCCGGCTCGCCTGCGCACCAACGGATTTCCCGACCCAATGAGAAAGAATGCCGAGTTTGCCCTCTCGGCGGAGCCAAAGCTTTTAGTTTAACTAAGCTTCTTCGCGTGCGCCGTCGCCCGCTTCTGTGACAAACACTTCAGGCTCTCTGCCGTACTCCGTGTGATACTGAGCCTTGAGTGCGCTTGTAACGGCTTCAAGCTGGCTCTTTTGGACTAAATTCACGGTGCAGCCGCCGAAGCCCCCGCCGGTCATGCGCGCGCCCAAGACTCCTGACTGCGCTTTCGCTCTTTCAACCAAAAAATCCAGCTCGTTGCAGCTCACTTGGTAGTCGTCACGCAACGAAGCATGCGAGGCGAACATGAGCTCCCCGAAGCGCTCCAACTGTCCGGCCTCCAGCGCCGCTACAGCATTCAGGGTTCTTTCATCCTCGGAGATCACATGGCGGCAGCGCGCGCGCACCACATCCGGCAACAACTCCTGATGCTCGCGAAATTGCGCCGGGCTCACATCCCGCAAGGCACGGATCCCAGGCAGCTTCTCCGAAAGCAGCCGCACACCTTCCTGGCATTCAGCGCGCCGCTGATTGTATTCCGACGAAGCCAGCTCATGGTGCACGAGCGTATTCACGATCAGCACGACAGCATCCTTCAGCAACATCGGGACGGGTTTGGCACTCAAGCTGCGGCAATCGATCAGTAGCGCGTGGCCAGCCTTGCCCAGCGCCGCGATGAACTGATCCATGATGCCGCACAGCGTCCCCACGTACTGGTGCTCGGCGGCTTGCCCGGAGAGTGCCAACTGCACGCGATCGGGTACAGCATCTGATCCCAGCGTCGCCAGCGTGAGCGCGATCGCGATCTCGAGCGCCGCAGACGAAGAAAGCCCGGCGCCGCGCGGCACCGTACTCATGATCACCAAATCCGCGCCTTTTACCGCAAAACTTCGCTCCAACAAGGCCTGTGCGGTTCCCTCCACATAGTCAATCCACGCTCCGCGCTTCTTCGGTCCGGGACGATCTAAATCGAACTCGCGCGCTTGCCCAAGGTCCAGAGAACGAACGCGCACGTGTCGATCCTTGCGCGCAGCTACTGCCACATAGGTGCGATGTTCGAGCGCCATCGGCAACACGAAGCCATCATTATAATCGGTGTGCTCACCGATCAGATTCACGCGTCCAGGGGCCGAGAAAATTCGGGGCTCGGTTTGGTATTCAGTACGAAAAGCGGCCCGCAAACGCTCAAGATCGGGGGATGTCATCGTGTAAGAGGTCCCGCGACTCACGCAGCCGAATCGGAACTAACGGGTTGCCACGCTAACGCACCTCGATAAAATGACCGCAGCGTATTCCTCCCGCAAAATGGGCACTGCCAGCCTACATCGAAGTACTCATCTTCATTGTTGAGCGCGTTGGCTGGCGCCACCAAAGCTTGGCCCTGCTTTTGGGCGCGCCCATTCACCGCACGCCCACCCGGGTCAATTTCTGCCACGAGCCGCGCTTCGCACTCACAAACCGAACGGATAATCGCCACCTTCATGCTGGTTTAAGGGGATACTGGCCTTCTAACCCGAGCGTCAAGCGATCGGCTCGAAAATCTCTGGTGCAACGCGGATTCCTGACTATGCTCTGGCCCTCCTCGCGGGAGTAGCTCAGTTGGTAGAGCACAAGCTTCCCAAGCTTGGGGTCGAGGGTTCGAATCCCTTTTCCCGCTCAAAACAGCAAATTGGCAAGGCAGCCTTCGGAAGGCTGCCGCCAGCCGAAACCCGAGCGCTCCTTGCTAGCGCTCACTTGTTGAGATCACGAGCGCAACGGATCCCGACATAGTCAATGTGATTGTCCGGTGTGTGGTTGCTGCGATAGCTCGTCGCGAGCCGTCCGGCGTCGGAACCAAAGTATCCGCCCCGGATCGAGCGATAGACCGACGGCGTCGTGTTCGTGCAGTTCACGCACGGACGGATGTAATCAGCGTAGAAGTCTAAATTCCATTCAAAGACCCCACCCGCCAAATCAGCGTGCCCATATCTGCCAAAGCCCCGAGGGAGCGAACCCACCTCGCTGTTAGCCAACGTCTTGCAGCTCGAATCAAGAAAATTGCAGCCGTAAACAGCTAATGTCGCGTCAGTATCGGGAGTTGCTTCGCCCCAGG
Source organism: Polyangiales bacterium (assembly GCA_038246305.1). Taxonomy (GTDB): domain Bacteria; phylum Myxococcota_A; class Polyangia; order Polyangiales; family Polyangiaceae; genus JBBRRP01. The sequence goes on from JBBRRP010000026.1 coordinate 52,064, forward strand.
GATAGCTGCGCTGCTCATCCCCACCGGCCGCTGCGTAGTTCCACTCCGCCTCCGTCGGCAAACGACCGCCATCCCACAAACAAAACGCAAAAGCTTCAAACGAATTGATGCAATCCACCGCGCGCTGCTCGTGCTCAGCAGGCGCATCCGACCAAGCCTGAAAAGTGGCGTCGCACTTGATCACGCGTCGCAAATCATCCGCAGTTGCCGGCAGCTCATTGTTCCAGGCCGCATCCCAACCTGTGCCGTTAATCAGAGGATGACTCCCCTCGCCCAAGGCTGGATGACCGCCTGCACGCCAAGCATCAAAGCTATCCACGAACTTCCGAAAACGCCCCACCGTTACTTCGTATTTATCGAGCGTAAAATCAGCAACCTGCGCGGGAAACATCGGATCACTGCTGCGATTGAATATTCCTCCCGGAACCTTCAAGCTCACGCAACAGCTTTCATTCTGATTCACCCCACACGTGCTCGGCAACGCGCTACAACTGAGCGGTTCCAACTTCACCGCGCCGTGTGTCTCCTGAGTGTTCCCACAACTAGCGACACTCAGTAACAAGCCGACAAAGCCGACCCAAGCGGAACAACGCCACGCTGGTTCAAGCCCAGAAAGCCTCAGCTGATGTGGAATCACAGCCTCCGACTATAGCTCTCAACCATGACGCTCGCTAATAGCATTCAGCTGCCCCCTCTCGCCTCGCGAGCGCTCGGCGGTCTCCCCCTGGCCTGTCGCTCCGCTCAGGCGGGGGAAACACCAAAACGAAAAACTTGCGTCTCAGAGCTGAACGCTTCCGACCGTTTCTCGCACGAAATATCGCCAAAACGACCCGTGGATGCCCCTCACTGATCACCACAAATGGCCAGGCCCACCAAGAAGTTATTGGCAGGCCTGAACACCCTTACTTGCAGTTGCCCCTGAAGCCTTATGTCAAGCGCCGCACTTGAGCGTTACTTTGTGCATGTGACCACTGTCCAACGTGCTCATCACGTCGACCGTCCCAGTTGTCTTCAGCGTTGTGAAGTCTGGTGCGGTAACAGTCATCATGTGTGTATGCCCCGTCGCGCCCGCCTCAAGCATGTACGTCTTCTCGGCGCCAGCGACCACATCAGCGAGCGGCACAGTCACTGGGTGAGTGTGTTTGTCCATGGTGATGACGGGGGCCGCGGTGCACTTCCCGCCACCGCCCTGAGCACCGCCGCTGCCACTGCTCGCGCCGCCTGACGTAGCGCCGCCGGTGCCGCTTGCGCCGCCTGACGTAGCGCCACCCGTGCCGCTCGCGCCGCCTGACTTAGCGCCGCCAGTGCCGCTTGCGCCGCCTGACTTAGCACCGCCGGTGCCGCTCCCGCCGCCAACCCCGCTCGCGCCGCCTGTCTTACTTGCGCCGCCTCCGGTGCCGCTGCCGGTTGTCGCGGGATCGCTGCTGCAAGCCGCGCCAGCAACGCCTGCCACTGCCGTTGCGAAGCCAATTTTCAACAAATCTTGTCGTGAAATTTTCATAATGATTCTCCGGTAACACACGTGGGAAGCGCGCGGGCTGCTGGCCACCCAGCCGCTCAAGCCCGCGCATGGTGGCATGGAACCCTCCGCGCCTCATCCTTTTTGCGCCTAGTTCCGCGCAAATTACCCAACGGCCAGGAAGCCTAATTCTAGCGAGTCATGATTGATCCGGTGTCACCGCAGGTCCCCCAGAAGCCCGACTCTCGGCTCTCAGCAACTCACCGCGTTCTCAGTAACTCGCCTCGTATAGAGCGAACAAATCATCGCGGCTACAAGTTCTCGGATTCTCC
>JBBRRP010000027.1:0-53815 GCA_038246305.1 Polyangiales bacterium
CTCTTGTTGGGGGCTCGGCCAGCGGAGGTTCAAGAGTCGCGCTGGGGAGCGGCGGGAGCGGCGGGAGCGGCGGCGCCGTCGTTGGGGTGGGCGGAATGGGAGGCTCGAGCACGGCGTCCGGCGGCGCCACAGGCGGAGGTAACCAGGGGCCGAGTGGTGGCGGCCCGGTCGTAGCTGGTTGCGCTGGCACCCATTATATGCTCTGCGAGGATTTCGAAGGCACTCAGCCCAGCGCCATCCCCGCCGGCTGGGCGCAAGACGGAAACGCCCAGGTGGCAGCCGACGAAGCTCGCCACGGGACCCACTCGCTCAAGGTCGAGCCCGCGACGAACGGTGCGCGTCGCATCCGTTTTCCTGCGCAGAGCTTCGGTAGCAAACACTGGGGGCGCATCTTCTACAAGCTGAAATTGCCCGTTCCCGATGCGTTCGTGCACTCGACGTTGGTGGCCCTCTCCGGGTCAGGGCCCACGATCGGAGCCGCAGAATATCGCGTGGTGGATACGGTAAAACAAGCCATCAACACGCCCGATGTGGGTTCACGCTACCAGTTTCTGTACAACGTCCAACCTGAGAACAGTGCCGAGTTCGGCGAAGGCACAGCCTACGATCGTGCGTTCGACGGCGCCTGGCACTGTGCCGAATGGTACATTGATGCAAGCGACCAAAGTTACCGCATGTATTGGGACGGCACCCAACAGATCTCCTTCACCAAAGGAGCTGGTGCTTTCACGGGAGCTGAAATCCCTACCGAGTTCAGCGAGCTCCGCATCGGGCTGAATAACTACCAAAATGCACCTCCGGGCTTCACCGTGTGGATTGATGACGTAGCGGTGGCGAGTTCGCGCATCGGATGTGAGTAGGTGAGGAATCGTAACGGAACTTCTCGGCACCCCTCAGAAATGAAGGCTCGGCGCCAGAACCGCGTGTGAGCTTGCACGGCATATTTTTACGATTTGCGCTAAAAGAGGCGCCACTTTTGCGAGGTGACCGAACCGTGACGCTGATGGCCCTCCGCAGGTGCAATCCTCTTCCGTAGATTGTCCCTACATTCATCATCCACCTACGCTGGCGAAATCCGCCCCTTGCTCGTTCCGGGCGTGTTCGCCCCCGCGCATTCGCGACTCCTTTGGTTGCCCGTACACCTTTCGGTGATCGCGTTCGCGATGGCGGCCATCGTTTCCGAGCGCGTGCCGTGGCCTGCCTCGTTGTTTCTTTCTTTGGTGATCGGAGGAAGCTTTGCAGGGCTCACCTTCCTCGGTCACGAGACGCTGCATGGAGCCGTCGTGCACACGCGCTGGCTCCGCAAGGCCGTTGGCTGGATTGGGTTCTCGCCATTTGTGGTTTCGCCCACGCTCTGGGTCGCTTGGCACAATCGGGTGCATCACGGGAACACGAATCGTCCGGGCATTGATCCGGACGCTTACCCAACCCTCGCTGAGTATGACGGGAGTCCGGTGTTGCGCTGGATGACGGACATCATGGCGCCAGGCAGACGGCGCCCGTTCGGTGTGATGAGCCTTTGGATTGGCTTCACGATCCAGAGCTTGCACATGTTGGTCGATGCACGGCGCTTGAAGTTGCTTTCCAAGGCGGAGCATCGGCGAGCCATCGCTGAGACGCTGCTGGGTGTCGCGCTATGGAGTGCACTCGGGTTTTCGATCGGCCTTGTCCCGTTCTTGTTGTGTTTTCTCCTGCCGTTGGTGGTGGCCAATAGCATCGTGATGGCCTTCATTCTCACGAATCACAGTCTAAGCCCACTCACTGACGTGAATGATCCACTTGCCAATTCACTGAGCGTGACTCTGCCGGGTTGGTGCGAATGGTTGACGCTCGGCTTTGGGTATCACGTGGAGCACCATATCTTCCCTGCGATGAGCGCCCGTCACGGACGCGAAGTGCGCGCCCTGTTGCGCTCGCGGTGGCCCGGGCACTACCAATCGCTCCCGCTTGGGCGAGCGCTCTTAGCGTTGCATCGCTCGCCGCGTGTCTATAAGACTTATACGATGCTGGTGGACCCCCGGTCGGGAGAGGAATGCCCCACACTGGAAGCCGGCCCAGAGTTTGTAGCGCCCGCGCCAGAAGTCAGTGTAGACAGGCACTTTGCGCTTCAGAACGACGCCTGAATGTCAGTTGCGTTGGGGGCCCAGTCTAAAGCGCAGAGTCGGACAATTACAGGTTTCCTTCGGTTCTTAGTTCCGGGATTCCTATTCCTGCACGGGTCAGCACTGGCTGAGCCAACGCCGGAAGGGGCGGCGCCGGCGGAAGCTGAGCCAACGCACGAGCCTTGGCGGTTGGTTGATTTCGGTCTGCGCCCGCTGTTCTCGTTTCCCGATGCCATTGGCGCTACGCTCGAAGTCCATCCTCTCGGCGGGCGTTTCTCTCTCGAAGGTGGCGTCTCGATGCAGCTCCTTGAGACGGCGGGGATCGGCGTGGCCGCTAAGTATCGCTTTCCAGTCTATCGGGGAAAGCGCGTCGTGCTAGCGGTCGGGCCAGGCTTGGGCTCGCATTGGTTGTTTGACGGTCCGCGCGGTGGCTACCTCGGTGAGCTTGGAGAGCTTTTCGCGGCCACGGAAGCCGTATGGTGGGGTAAATACGCTGGATTCCGACTGGCTCTCGATCTGGGCGCGGCGACGCCGGTAGTTGACAAACATTATTACAACCGCCATCTCGAAACGTATCCCGTGGTTAACAGCAGCGTGGGCGTAGCGTTTCGGCTTGGCCAGTAGCGTTCGGGGTGGAGTTACGCCCAGGCGCTTTTCCAGGCGCCGCTGGTTTCTGCAAATTCAAGCAAGCTCTTGTAGTACTCGTGTCCAGCAAGCGTTGCGCCATCGCCAATCACCAGTAGAAAGCTGCGCGCGCGTGTGATGGCAACATTGGTTCGCCGCACATCCGCCAAAAATCCAATTTGCCCCTTATCGTTCGAACGCACCAGGTCCAACACGATCACCTCCTTCTCGCGACCCTGAAAGCCATCCACCGTCCCAATCTCGAGCCCCTGAGCGACCTCAGACGAAAGTAGATCGCGGAGCCGTTTCACCTGAGCGGAGTAGGGCGTGATAGCGGCGATTTCCTGAGCTGGCACGCCGCGCGCGAGCAATCTTTTGACTTCAATGGCAGTGCGCTCTGCCTGGCCAGGATTGCTGGTGCTGGCATCTTCGCTCGGATCGCTCTCCATAAACCCCATGCCGGCGGTGTCCAAAAAAAGAAAAGGCCCCCGACGGTCAGGATCAGGCGTGGCCCCAAGCACTTCCTCGAGACTGCGACCCTGAACTGACGAATCCGTCGCTAATCGATTGTGATACATGCTCTGCGAGGGAAAGGCGATGAGGCCTTCGTGCATTCGATATTGCACCGTGAGCATGCGTGTACAGCTTTCTTGCCATCGTGCTGCGAGCCGCTCAAACAGCGTGGTGCCAAGGCCCTCTAGGAGAGCATCACGATCGAGTACCGTCGGCGAGAGCTGCTGCGGATCCCCCGCCAAGATCCAGAGCTTCCCGCGTTCGAGGGCCGCCAAGGCGATCGGATCTTGAGCTTGAGTGGCTTCGTCAATGATCACGACATCAAAGCGAGTTTCGCCGAGCAAGCCGACATCCACGCCGCCACAGGTGGTGCACACGATCCGGCAGCGCCGCAGCACCTTGGCCCGCGCCGCGTCAAAGCTTCGGCGTGCATCTTGGGAAAGCTTTTTCGCTTCGGCCAGCAAGTCGCGACCTGACGCGCGGTTGAGACTGCCCCGAGCTTTGCGATTGTTGTGGCGATTCCTAAGGTTTCGCGCCTCGGCCAGCCACCTGCGAGCCAGCTGGCTTTCCTCGGTTTGTTCGATCAAAACATCCATCGTGCGGGATTCGACGGCCGCTGATATGCGCGCGGGGTGTCCAAGGCGCAGTGGCTTCAGTCCCGATTTCAGCATCCGTTCGGTAAGATTGTCGACCGCCGTATTACTCGGAGCAGTCACCAGCACGCTCTGATCGCGCAGCAACGCTTGGCGCACGACCTCCACCAGTGTTTGGGTTTTACCGGTTCCAGGCGGACCGTGAATCAGTGCGATCTCCTGTGCCGACATCGCAAATCGCACTGCCTCTTTCTGACTGTCGTTCAAATGGGGGTCACGGAACGTCAGTTCCGGTAGCGTTGCATCGAAGCGTGGCACGCGTTCCCCAAACAACGCCTCCCGGCCGCTTTTCAGATCCTTGCTTGCCAAGAAATGCGCGATCGCTGCCCTGCCGCGCTCAAAGGTGGTTTCTGGTGCTTCGCGGTCCAGTTCAAAGCTCCCGTCCTCGATGAAGTCAGCGTAATTAGCGCTCACCATCACGGCGACGCGCTCCTCCGTGCGACGCACGAGCGTGCCACGCTCACCTGTCTTAGGATCAGGGTGCCCCTGCCACAACAACACAGGTTCCCCGCCGTTCAACTTGAACGCCTGCAGATCTTTGGGCTGGCCTGGCCGCAACCAGAGCAGCGCCCGGCCGCCTATCTTGGCGTCCACCTCCTCAAGTTTCAGCTTCTGGAGCGCGTGGCCACGCCGAACACGCTCCGCGAGCGGCGTGGCCACCCGTTGCTCCTGCTCAACCCGGCGAGCAGCCTCAAGTTCTCGTTTCCAAAGCCCATCGAGCTTTCGGAGCGCCGCTTCGGCCTGGGTTTGGGTGTCACTCATGGGAGGCCTGCTCGCCTAGGCCAGACAACCGATATTCCGAAGATCTACGTTCCATGACTCACTCCCAAGCCCCGTCCCGGCAATAGAGCCCGGGGATGAACATGTAGGCAACCCACTTCTTCGGGCTAAACGGTGGCTACGGGCGTTCGCGGTGACCAGCAAAGTGGCGAATATTTCGGGATTTATGCCGTCCTCGACCACCTCCGGCGGCTTTTGCGAATAAAGCATGGAACGCTCAGGCCAATTCAGGCTACGGTGCCCGGATATATGTACGCGGCTTTAGTTGCTGCCACTTTGGTGGCAACACGGCGGCGTATTTTCAAAGGCGATGCAAAAGTGGCTGAAGGTAAAATCAAAAGAAAAACGGACCGCGGATTTGGTTTCATTGACACTGGCAGTGGGAAAGATCTTTTCTTTCACATGTCAGCGCTCGAAGGAGCTCGTTTCGAGGATTTAGAAGAGGGACAGCGTGTGTCCTTTACTGAGGGTCAGGGCCAAAAGGGCCCATGTGCAATCAGTGTGCGACCTATCTGAGCTTAGGCTCAGTACGAATCAGCACTGAGTGATGCTAGACGGGGGCGCTTGGCGCGCCCGTCTAGACTCCATCTAACCGAAGGCGCTCGCTGAGCGGAGAGTCGGAGATGGACGAAAAACGAAATGCGGAGGCGAGTTGCGAGTCCGACAGGACCGCTACTGAGGCTTGGTTGCTTGGGAACCGTGGTCGCTTAAGTCGTAAAAGCTGAAGCACGAGAGCCGCTTGCTGGCTCCGGCCAGCGTGAGCGTTTGGCTTCCTCGTTCGTCGTGGAAGACATAGGGCAGGACATGGGTGCCCGGGCGCAACACGCGCCAGTCGCCAGCAAAGTGTCCTTCGGTTCCCCTGAGCTCGGCATGGAAGAAGGGCGTCACAGCTTCACACTGCACTACGGCCTCGAGCTTGCCGTTTCGTTCGCGCAGGGTGGTTTTAATTTTTGGTTTGGGGAGCGTGATCCACTTCCAGGGCACAAGCGCGGTGTAGTTCTCCGCGACGTGGCCAGACCCTCTGAGTGTGACGAAGCAGCAGACCTCATGCGTTTCTGCTTTGCCGGCCAATAGCTTGTCGAAGGGAATGCTGGCAATCTTTCGGCTTTCCTCGGGTCTGAGCCGAGCTTTGAGCAGCGTTTTGGTGATCCGCTTGCCCTCCCAGCTCACCACAACCAGCTCTCCCGAAAGCGACAACGCCTCGGGCAGATCAGAGGTAATCCAAACGTTAAGCTTGCCCTCTTCGGGTTGGAGTGAAACCAACAGCGGTGCAAAGAAGCGTGCAGCCTCATGTTGGAGTACTTTCCAGCGCCCGTAGTAGTCGATGGAGCTCCACGATGCGGCCGGCCATAAATCGTTGATCTGCCAGAAGAGGGCACCCATGCAATAAGGTTTCAAGCGACGCCAGTGTTCCACGGCAGTTCGGATCGCCAGTGCTTGGTTGATTTGTGAAGCCCAGCAAAACGTATCGAAATCTTTAGGGATCGGCAGCTCACGCGCCATGGTGTTGGTGATGCGGAGATTGCCTTCGTCGGAGCGTTGGTGGTGTTCCATCACCCGGCTCGATGGATTGCAGTGTTCTTCGGGCACGACGTTCCGGATCGTTCGTGGTTCAGGGAAAGACTGAAAACCAAACTCGGAAACGAAACGGGGTCTCACGGTCAAGTAATTCGAGAATGGCTTTTTGCCATGCCAAACATCCCAATAGTGCACGTTCCCGCGCTTGGGGTCGTTCGGGTGCGCTTCGAAATCGTTATTCGACGGGCTGGATAGCCAGAAGCGGCGGGTGGCGTCCTCGCGCTCACAGGTTTTCCTGAGGGCGGTGAGTGTGCGCTTGTAGCCCGCCCAATGGGTCTTGAAGTTCGGCTTCTTGACCCACCACTCCATGAGGCCGGCCGCGTTCTCGTTGTCACCACACCATAGCGCGATGCACGGATGGTCGTGGAGGCGGCGCACTTGGTATTGGGCTTCTGCCGAAAGTTCGTCGATGAAGGCTGGGTGGGCCGGGTAAAGTGCGCACGCCATCATAAAATCTTGCCAAACGAGCAGGCCGAGTTCGTCGCAGAGATCGTAGAAAATTTCTTGCTCGTACCAACCGCCGCCCCAGACACGCACCATATTCATGTGCGCTTCACGCATGCTCCCCAACAAGTGCCGGTAGACGGAAGGTTGGGCTCGGTCCACGAATTGATCGACCGGGATCCAATCAGCGCCTCGCGCGAAGATCGCTCGACCATTCACACGGAAGAAGAACGACTGTCCGGCTTCTGCGCCCTTTTTGGCATCGTTTTCAGTCACGAGTTCGACCGTGCGGAGCCCAATCCGGCGCTCGAGAGCTGTCTGGCCTCCATCCTCACCCAGCCAATGAATGGAGAGCTTGTAGAGGTGTTGCTCCCCTTCTCCCGCTGGCCACCAGAGCCTGGGGGATTTCACGCTGAGCTTGGCCTTCACCCGATTCTCGCCAGCCCGGAGGCGTGCCGTTAGCGTGACCTCTTGATCGCCACAGCGAAGGCTCAGCTGGCCACGTTGCGCGATGGGAGAATCGAGAAACGTGGTGACCTCGAGATCCACCCGAGTGGGTTCACCGGAGCGGCCGTAATGTGTCTGGTGGGTCTTGGTTGAAGCAATTCTGGGTGCGTCGGAGCATTCGAGGCGTGCGGGCTGCCACACGCCTGAAGTGGCCAAATATACCCCCCAATCCCAGCCGAAATGGCACTGAGTCTTTCTGATCCATTCGCGACAGGTCTTCCTGCGTTCGCCCGTTTGCCAAACAAAATCTTGCTGATTGCTGGCGCGCGAGCCATGGCGCTTGTGTTCAGCTGCCGCGTAGGCGGTGGGGCTTTCAAAGAGGATCGAAAGCTGGTTCTCGCCCGGTTGAAGCACCCCCGAGACGTCACACACCACCTGGCGAAACATGTTCACCGAGCGGCCGACCTTCTTTCCGTTGAGGCGAATCGTGGCGATGGTGTCGAGGCCATCGAAGACAAGCTCCTGGCGCGTTCTCCGGCAATCAGCTTCGCTCACGCGAATGCTACGGGAAACTTCCCAATCTTGTTCGTCGATCCACTGTACGTCGAGTTCGTTGCGCGCGTGGTAGGGATCCGAAATCTTACCCAGCTTCTGAAGGGCATAGTGGACGGTGCCTGGCATGGTCGCTGGCATGAACTTCCCTAGTCCGAGCGAAGGCGGAGTCTCGCCCCTGAGCTGGTGTGGGCAGCGAAAGGACCAACGGCCATCGAGAGAATGAATCGTCATGCTGAGGCCGCATACTTGGCGGTTTGAGAGCTGACAATCAGGCGTGATAGCTCGGCGCAGAGCCTTTCGGACTGTCAAACTCCCGCCACAGCCGAAATTGGCCTATCTCTTCAACGCGAGCGACCTCGGACTGCCGAGCGAATGGGCCAAAAGTCCACGGATTGGGGTCAAATTGGCCTGATTTTCTCATTCGGGGAGGCTTAGACTTTGGGCGATTAGACTTCGTCGCGAAAACGACGCCAAGAGAAACTTTCGCGTCAATCGGAGAATCGCATGCAGCTACGAGTTCGTTGGCTAGAGGGTATCTTAAGCATGGGTTGCTTCGCACTTGGCTGTGGGCATGCCGAAAATGGTGTGCCTTTGAGTGACGAGGCCCCGATGGAAAGCGGGGGTGCGGCTCCAACCTCGTCTGTCGTTAATGCGCCGGTCACGACCCCAGATCCCACCAGCCCAGCGCCAACCAATCCAGCGTCGATGCCGACGCAGGCGCCTGTGCTGCCGGCTCAAACTTGCGTTGCCCCGGCGGTGGTTTGCGAGGATTTTGAGGAAGGAGCGATCCATACCGCGGTGTGGGGGATTAAGGCACCCAATGCGACGCTGGAGGTGGTTCAAGATCGCGTGGCACACGGGAAATTCGCGATGCATACACACACCCTGGCTTCAGCGGGGAGTTACGCTGAACTCACGACGGACAAATTTCTCGGACCTAATCTCTACGGCCGAATGTACATGTACTTCGCCGTCAACCCTCGCAATGTTCATGGGTTCATGTTTGAGGGGCTGGGCAATATTCAGGGAGGTGCCGCCTGGATGAGCCTTTCGGAGAGCAGCCGGTACTTCTACATCAATTACTTTAAGGACAATCCGGCTAAGGAGTATTCATCGCCCTCCTTGGGTCGGCTGCCGGTGCCAGTGGGCAAGTGGTTTTGCTTGGAATGGAACCTCCGCCCGCTTGAAGGTGTGAACAACAGCGTTTGGATCGATGGAGTTCAATTCGCTAAGGACGACACCATCATGTTCAAAATGCCAGGATTTACCGAGATTCGCGTGGGCTGGACGCACTTCGCTCACGACGATCCAGACCCGTTCACTGACATTTGGTACGACGATATCGCCTTCGGCCCCGAACGAATCGGGTGTAACTAGGCGCACGGGGGGCGGGCTTTCCTGGGGGAGCTGTTAGGGGGTCGCGTGGGGGTCGCGGAGGGATCTAGCCGACGCCTATTCGACCGGCTTAGCATGGCCTCGCCGCGAACGGCTCGTACTCCACAGATCTCTCTCAAAGTCGTAGGAAACACCCACTATGCCAAATCCATTTGCACACATTGAACTCAGCACAGATGACTTAACCAAGGCCAAGAAGTTCTACAAATCGCTCTTCGATTGGAATCTCACTGACGTGCCTGAAATGCGCTACACGATGATCAACGTCGGGTCGGGAACCGGCGGAGGCATGACGAAGAAGCAGATGCCCGAGCAACCCACTGGATGGTTACCTTACGTTCAGGTTGACGATGTGAAGAAAACGATCGCCAAAGCCGCTAAGGGTGGCGCTCGCGTTGTCGTGGCTTACCAAGAGATTGGTAGCATGGGTGCGATCGGGATTTTCATTGATCCGAGTGGGGCCGGTCTTGGCGTTTGGCAAGCCGGGGCAGGTGCGCCTCCGCCGCCAGCTGAGAAACCAGCGAAGAAGGCACCGGCAAAGAACGCTGCCAAGGCTCCGGCAGAGAAAGCTGCCAAGGCGTCACCTTCAAAGAAGGCGGCCGCAAAAGCACCGGCCAAGAAATCGGCGAAAAAGACTGCGAAAAAACGCTAGCGGCGGCCCCTGGCTTAGCCGTCGATCTCGTCGGGCAGCTCGTTGCGGTCAGTGTCGTTCTGGTGCGGAAAGTAGTTAGCTAGCTGCTCTCCCGCCAGAGATATGGCCGCCACGAGACCCGCGGTAAACTCAGCGTTCTTAAAGTGGGTCGTTAAGATCCGAGCAAGATCATCCCAAAACGCTTGGCCCACCTGCGCGTGGATGCCAGCATCCCCCAGCACCACAAAGGCTCGGCGCGAGGGCACGACGAAGAACAGGACCCCGTTGCGGTCGCGGGTGTTGGTCATCCCAAGGCGGACGAAGGCGCGCTCAGCCGCCTTTCGCACATTGCCCCAAAAGAAGGGAGCCAAAGACACACGGATCTCACCCGAAGTACAAAGCTCCGCCGAGACGATCGCTTGCCGCAAGAGCTCCCGATCCACTAAGCGTGCGTTTTTCCGACGGCCAAACCAGAGCACTACAGATTCTCCTCTACCATGAGCCTGAAGCTCCACCGCCACCTGAACGCCCGCCGCCACCGCCACCAAACCCACCGCCGCCGCCACCGCCACCAAACCCACCGCCGCCTCGGCCGCCGCTTGCGAGCACCCAAAGTAGGCTGAGCGCCAAGCCGGGGTGAGTGAGCGCGAGGACGATAAACCCAAGGATCAAAAGCCCCAATAGGACCAAACGGAGCAAGCTTGGTTTGGCTGCCGGTGGCACATCGGGTGGAAGTTCCGCGGTATTGTCCACGAAAGGGGCGCCATCGATAGCCTGGAGCGTGGCGTCGACGCCCTGTACTACGGCAGCACTCGCATCACCCGCGCGCAACTTCGGCACCATCACATCATTGATAATCCGAGCGGCTGTCGCATCGGGAACGCGTCCTTCGAGACCATAGCCCACCTCGATCGCAATCTTTCGATCCTGGGCAAGGACCATCAGCAAAAGCCCATCGTCGAGCTTCTTCTGACCCAGCTGCCAACTTGCAAAAGTCTTCACAGCAAAGTCGCGGATTGGGATCACGCCGGAAGTGGCGCCAATCCATACGATGACCTGGTGACCCGTCTTGCGCTCGTAGGCGCCCAAGCGTGCGTTCAGCTTTTGGCTTGTCTCGCTTGGGAGGAGACGGACGCTATCGGTCACCCACTGCGCGGGGACCGGAGGCGTAGCCGGGATCCCTTGGTCAGCCGCTGCGCCGGACGCAGCCAGCACAACTGCGAGAAACAGCCCGAAAATCGCCCAAGGCCAGCTGTGATTGGCGCTTCGCTTAGAACGCGACTTTGGGTGCTTTTGCTGCGCCCGGATCCGCACGGAAGTAGCCCTTCTCCTGAAAGCGGCTCCCAAAAAATGAGGCGATGATCGCCGTTGGGAAAGTATTGCGTTTGGTATTAAATTCCTGCGTGGCTTCGTTAAAACGCATCCGTTCGACAGCGATGCGATTTTCGGTGCCTTCGAGCTGTGCTTGCAGATCCCGGAAATTCTGCGTTGCCTTGAGGTCCGGATATTTTTCAACGACCACCATCAGCCGCGAAAGCGAGGAGGAAAGCTGATTCTGAGCTTCCTCAAATTTCTTGAGCTCCGCCGCGTCGGTGGGTGCCCGGCCCGAACTCCCGCTGGATAGAGAGGCTGCTCGGCTTCGAGCTTCGGTGACCTCGATGAAGGTGCTCTTCTCGAAGGCAGCCGCAGCCTTCACCGTTTCGACCAGATTCGGCACGAGATCCAAGCGGCGTTGATAGACATTCTCCACCTGGGCCCACTGGGACTGCACGCCCTGATCCAGGCCGATCAGGCCATTGTACGTGGAGACGGAACAACCGACAGGAAGCAGCACAAAAGCTGCTACGGCCGCTAAAACGATTAAAAGTGTTTTGGACAAAGTCAGCTCTCCCTGGGTCAGTCGTCGAAACGTGGGCGCGTGTAAGCTAAGGCTCGTTCCCAGGTAGCGCAACCATTTCGATGAATTGAAGGGGCGCCTCGGATAGGCTGCCCGGATGCGGATCCTGTACGGCGTGGTGGGGGAGGGCATGGGGCACGCGATGCGTTCGCGTGTGATCTTGGAGCATCTTTTTCAAGCTGGCCATGAAGTGGAGATCGTCGCTTCCGGGCGGGCGGTTGAGTTTCTCCGGAAGCACTTTTCCGAACGCGGATTGGTCCATCGCATTCATGGCATGCACATCGTTTACGAAGACAATCGCGTGCGGAAGGGCTCCACGCTGTGGTCCAACGTGTTGACCGGTGTCGCGGCACTCCCGCGCCAGATCGCGGCCTATTTTGAGCTGATCGCGCATTTCAAAGCTGAGTTGGTGATCAGTGATTTCGAGTCCTGGACCTACCAATACGCCAAGCTGCATCGTTTGCCCGTGCTGAGCATCGACAACATGCAAGTGATCAATCGCTGCGAGTTGCCTAAGGACTTCATAGCCAGCCAGCGGCGAGAATTTGAGCTCACCAAGGCGTTTGTGAAAAGCAAGCTGCCCTTCTGCGATCACTATTTCGTCACGACATTCTTCCGACCGCCGATCCGCAAACCGAATACCTCGCTCTTTCCCCCGATTCTTCGCCCTGAGATCATCGAGGCCAAGGCCCGGCGCGGCGACCACTTGTTGGTGTACCAAACAGCCGAGGGTAGCGCCTCACTCATGGAAACGTTGAGTAAAACGGGCCTCGAATGCCGCGTGTATGGTGCGCGACGCGAGCTCAAAGAAGAAGTGGTCGAAGGTAATTTGAGATTCAAACCGTTCAGCGAAGCCGGATTCGTGCGCGATCTCGCCGAAGCGCGCGGGGTGATTGCCGGCGGAGGCTTCACGCTGATGGGTGAGGCGGTCTATCTGAGGAAGCCGATGTTGGCCGTACCAGTGGGAGGCCAATTCGAGCAAGTTTTGAACGCCCAGTATTTGGAACGCCTGGGTTATGGCCGCACCGCTCCCTCCTTGGCTGATCCGGCTCACGTTTTAGAGTTTGTGGAAGCCATTCCGAAATGTGAAGAAGAACTCGCCAAGTACTCTCAAACGGGGAACGTTGAAATCTTGGCCGCCTTGGATCACTACATCCAAACTCTCAGTTAACTTCCGAGCTGGAGCAAGCTGAACCAGGGCCGGCCGGCGCTACGGGAGGCCGCTAGATCGATACGGACGGTGAAGCGCCAATCGTTGGCCTCCTCCGGGTCACACAGGATTTGTTCGACCATCCAGGCCTCCTCAAGCTTTTGGATCCGTGTATTTTGGGGATTTCTAGCTTTCGGATCGACCAACAGGCTGGTGTGTTCGGACCAGAATGGAAGGAGTGCGGCTTCCAACTTGGCGGCTGTCCATGGCTCCTCTCCGGCTTGAAGGAGTGCCAGAGCGGCTGCGTAGTCGCGCTGAGCTAGCGCCCGCACCAAGCCGAAAACCGCGTTCCGGACCAGTACCGTGAAGCCTTTGCTGTCGCGCGTGACATCGGTGGTGTCGATCGGTTCTTCGAGCCGTTCTTCGCTCGTTTGCAGCTTGCCTTCGCGCTGGCGTTGCCACTCATCGAGCAGGCTCGAATCCACGGCGCGTACCATGATGTCGAAGTAGGTGATGATATCATCCACAGCTTCATTGCGGGCCATCAACGGAACGCTGCGCACGAGCGCTTTGTAGACTTCCGACAGATAACGGAGGAGCAAGCCTTCGGCGCGCTCCATTCCATATTCTTTGATGTAGTCCGGGAATGAGAGAAGATTTTCGTACATTTCGCGAGCCACGGATTTGGGGCGAACATTCTCCGTGCCTACCCACGGGTGCTCTTTGGCAAAGGCGTTGAACGTATCGTAGATAAAGTCTCGATTGGGCTTGGGGTATTCAACCTCTTCCAGCTTCTTGATGCGCTCGTCGTACTCAACCCCCTGGGCTTTGAGCTCCGCCATCAGCGCCGTCTTCAGCTTATCGACTTGGCGAATTAGCACAAAATCAGGGTTTTCAAGGATGGATTCGACGAGCGTGAGCACCTCCAAGCCGTAACCGGGATCTTCGGGGTCCAGCAGTTTTAGCGTGCTCATGAGATAGAGGCCGAGCGTCTGATTGAGCGAAAAATCGTCTTGCAAGTCCAAGTTGACAGTGACCTGTTTATCGGGGGACACCTCGAGAACCTGAGCATGAAGTAAGGAATCAAACAGCACCTGCGCCGTCCTTGCTGCCACGCGCTTCTCCGCTCGGCGCCCGTGTGAGCGGTGAATCAAGCGGGCCATGGCGCGGCAACCGTCGTTACCGGACAGTACGTTGAGGAGCGTGCCGTGCGTCACCGAGAACCGCGAGACGAGCGGCTCAGGCGCGGAAGTGACTAGCCTATCAAAAGTGGCTTTGTCCCAGTGGACGTAGCCGCGTTCAGGGGGCTTCTTCTTCACCACCTTCTTTTTCTTGCCGTCTAGGCTGAGCTTGGCATCCAGACGCAAGTTCTCAATCACATGCTCGGGGGCTTGCACGACGACGCTGCCGTGATCATCAAAGCCCTTGCGTCCCGCACGTCCGCTGATCTGCTGAAAATCGCGCACGCTGAGAATGGCCGTTTTCTCGCCATCGAACTTGCAGAGGCCCGTAAAGAGCACGCTTCGGATCGGAATGTTCACACCGACGCCCAACGTATCGGTCCCGCAAATCACCTTGAGCAGGCCCGTTTGCGCTAGGCGCTCCACGATCAATCGATACTTCGGCAAGAGGCCCGCGTGATGAATGCCGATTCCATGGCGCAGGAACTTTTGCAGCTCTTTGCCATAGGGGCTCGCCCATCGCACACCCACGAGCGCATCGTGAATGGCGCGCTTCTCTTCTTTGGACGAGAAATCGCTGCTCATGAGATTTTGCGCGAATTCAGCGCAAGCGCGTTGCGTGAAAGCAACCAGGTAAATCGGGTAGCGCGAACCCGCTACCAATTCTTGGATTGTTTCGTGGAGCGGCGTGGTGCGGTAGTCGTAGTCGAGCGGCACAGGGCGCACCGATGAGGTGACAACGGCCGTTGCTTGTCCGTTGCGTCGCGTGAGCTCACGTTCAAAGAACTGAGTGGGGCCGAGCGTCGCCGACATCAGCAGGAAATTCGCCTGTGGCAGCGTCAAGAGCGGAACTTGCCACGCGGTGCCCCGATCTCGATCCGAATAGTAGTGAAATTCATCCATCACCACCGCCCCCACATCAGCCTTTTCGCCGTCGCGGAGTGCGATATTCGCTAAGATTTCCGCGGTGCAACAAATAATGGGCGCCTCCGGATTAACGCTCGCATCTCCCGTCATCAGCCCCACGTTCGCCGGCCCAAACGCGGCCGAAAGTGCAAAGAACTTCTCGTTCACCAAGGCCTTGATGGGGCAGGTGTAAAAGGAGCGTTGCTTCGATGCCATCGCTCGAAAATGGAGGGCGGTGGCAACGAGTGACTTCCCAGAACCTGTGGGGGTGGATAAGATAAGGTTCTTGTCCGCAAATATCTCTAAGATAGCCTCCTCTTGCGCGGGATAGAGATCCAGCCCGAGCCCTTGCACGTACTCAAGGAACGGCTCCAAGAGAGCGTCCCCAGGGAGATCGTCACCCGACGGAAGTTTGCTCAGTTGAAGTTCAAGGGGCGCCAGGTTCGCAGTCATTCGCGCTCAGTCTAAGAACAACTCGAGCACTGGGACAGTGACATCGGGTTTGAGCGTCGGCAGCTCCAACAAGAGCGAATTCGCCTCGCCCGCGGTTTCGCGAGCTTGCACGGCCGTCCAATCCTTGGCTTCGAGCACAATCTCCGAGCCATCGTGGAGAAATTGGGCGTATTTGACGCGATCGCGCAGGCCATCGAGCCACAGATATTTGAACGGCCAGACGAAGCAGTGAACGTAGAGTCGGTGGGTCTCGGGATTGTACGTTAGCCGGCAATCGGTGGGTGTGGCGATATCAGATGGGGCGGCCGTGCAACCATAAATGGAGCGACTATGGTTTTGCATCCAACTTCCGATACCAGCCAAGCTTCGCAGCGCGCGCTGATCAAACTCGCCGCGGGATGTGGGGCCCACATTGAGCAAGAGGTTTCCGCCTTTGCTCACGGTATCGATCAGCATCTGGACCAGCATTTCGACGCTCTTGAACGTGTTTTCGTCGCGATGGTAACCCCACGAACCTGAGAGTGTCTGGCACGCTTCCCACACCACGCGCTTGCCCTCGTGCTCCAACCAAGCGCGAGGCTGATACTGTTCCGGCGTTTTCATGTCCCAGCCGTAAGGCAGATTGAGGCGATCGTTCATGATGATCGTTGGGCGCAGGCCGCGCACCGTTTTTAACAGCTCATCGCTCTCCCAATCCGCGTGACCCTTGCCGCTGCCATCGGGCTTGGGATAGCTGAAATCGCACCACAGCACATCGATATCCCCGAAGTCGGTCAATAGCTCCGTGAGCTGAGCTCGCATGTATTGGGCGTAGCGGCTTGGTACACGGCCGATATTCATCTGTTCGCGTTCGGGGTGTGCTCGGTACGGGCCAATGTGTGGGTCGAGCAAGAAGTCGGGGTGGTGCCAGTCGATGAGTGAATAGTAGATGCCCGTGCGGAGGCCACGTTTGCGGAAGGCGGCTAAGAGCGGCTTGAGCAAGTCACGCTGGGCAGGGGTGTTGGTGGCTTTGTAGTCGGAGTGCTGGGTATCCCAGAGGCAGAAGCCTTCATGGTGTTTGGCGGTGACGACCACGTACTTCATGCCGGCGCGAACGGCGGCATCGGCCCAAGCTTCCGGATCGAATCGGTCAGGATCAAAACGCCCAAAATAATTGGCGTCATAGGTTTCGGTCGGGATGTTCTCGTTGTTGCGCACCCACTCATGGCGTGCGGGCAGGGAATAGAGCCCCCAATGAATAAAAAGGCCCAATCGATCGTGAGTGAACCAGGAGGTGTCTCCATGTTGGGTCTTGTAGTCGCTCATGCGAAGTACTTACGCGAGGCGGGTGAGGCTGAGAAGGGCTTCTTTTGGGCCCTTACGAGACTTGCCAGGCTCCGTCGCGAAAGACCACTTGTTCGTCGAGCAGAACGCTTTCTGTGACAGCGAAAACATCGACGTGATGCTTGCCAGAACGGCGAGTGAAGCCAGGCTTCACAAAGACCGCGTGTTTTGCCCCCAACGAAAGGTGGATGCCGCACATGCGTTCATAGGTGCCAACATCCGAAACAACGGACGTTGGAGTGAAGGCCCGGTTCATCCCGAAACCGAGCTCTCGAACCCAGATTTCGTTCTCATCCGCACGGATGTGTTGGAGCACCTGCTCGAACTCCGGAGTTGCATGCTCCGCATGCACGACTCTTCCGTTCGCGATGCTGAGTGTGATGGGGTCTGGAGGGAGGTTAACTTGAAAGTTGAGATCCGCGAATGCGAACACCCGAACGCGGCCATTCACCGCCTCTAGGTCTTTCGACTCGGTGAAGACCTCGCCGATCGGGAATTGGCCGCCGATATTTTGCATTCCTGCATAGTCGCCGATGTTCAACTTGGCCGGCGAAAAGCCCGCTGGAAAGACCAGCTTTTCGCCACCGCTATCAATGGTGGCTGAATTCGCACTGTCAATGAGTGTCTTGAGCCTGTGACCCACTCCGCGGTAATAAAGTGGGTCATAGGCTAACGAATCAATGTAACAGAGCGCATCCTTCCCGACCATGCGGAACAAGTGAGGATGCTCGATGACCTTGAGCTTACGCTTGAAGAGCTCAACGCGGACGCGGAAGGCATCGAGACGAAAACTGGTGGATTGGATGAGAACCACCAGATCAAACGGCCCAAGCTTGTCAAATGCGGCTAGGATGAATTCTGAAGAGACGGCGTCAAAATCGATCACATCCGCCTCGGGGAGGCACAGGCGATAGCTTTCCGAGAGCAAAATCGCGAGTTCTGAGCGAGCGTCCGACACAATGAGTGACTTGTGGCTTGGGGTGTGGTCGAACGCGAGCCTCAGGATGTCGCTCACGTGCTGGGCTGCCAGGGTTACTGCCGTCATCAAGGGGAGGGTTGTTCGGCGGGGCCTCGGAAGCAAGCTGGACTTCGTTCAATTGCCGCCGCGAATCACGACCGCGAACGCTGGGTACGTCACTGCATTGGGCAGCGCGGTGCCGTCGGGACTAAATACAGCAAGCCCCCCGCGCCACCCCACGCTGCCGATCAAGCCCCAGGGGTCGCTGTAGCCGGCCCCGGTGTCGTTGAAGGTTGTCCAGCTTTTGGCGTTGTAGAAGCCAGAAAAAATGTTGTAGCCGCCTTGGCTGTTGAGCAGAGTGCGGAGCCAGATTGCCCAGAGTTTTGTTTCGCTGCGATCCACAGCCAGCGCTGCCCAGCCCCAGGCTGGCTTGGCCATGCTCCCTTCAGGGCTTGGCAGTGCTGTTTCGGTGCCAGCACTATCAATGCGCTTGATGGTGATACCGAGCGCGGGGTCGAAATAGGTGTACCAAACGTAACGCTCGCTCGCCGTTGTGCTGCCCCAGGCCGGTGTGCTTTGGGCATCAGCGGAAACTTGGAGCGCTCCGCCGCTTGGGGCCCAACTAGAGCCAGAAAGGGCGTAGCGCCAGCGCTGGATGCCCGGTGTGGGTGGCGCCATATCACCCGTATTGGTGACGCCGCTAAAGATATACAGATCTTTTGACGCGGGGTTCTGTGCGAGCCCCATGTCCATATTGTGTGCAGTGTAGCTGCCGCTGTCGATGGTGCTGGTGGCGGGCGCAGCTGCCGAGACACTGGGAGCGCCCAACAAATCCCCAAAATCTGCGAAGGTCTGCGGTTTAAGGCCGGCTCCGGCGAGCGTGCGCGCGACGACCACACGGTTGCCGTTGCCATTCAGCTCGATCATCAGCCCGTAAAATAGGATTGCATTTCCGTTGGCATCGATGCCGTCGATGATGTGCGCCCATTTAATGTTGCCGCTTCGATTGATGACGCTGCCATTCGTTTCCGGGGAAAAGCTGGTGATGTGTCCAGCGGCATCGTGGGCGAGCACTATTCGGCTGTATTCCAGGCCTGCGCCGCCATTTGCTTGGCCCAACAGGTGCACCTTACCGTTGCGATCCTGACACAGGCTCTGTGGCGGGTAGGTGCCAACGATCCCATTGTTGGCGGGCTCAACCCAATGCCAAGTCGACCCCGCATCCGGCGAAACAGTGAGCGCGAGTGACCCCGCGCTGCTAAGCCAGATGGCTCCTCCCAGATCTCCGGCGCTGCCTGGTGTTCGATCTCGAAAAAGTAACCTGGAGCTGCCTACGTAAGGAACTCCCGCTGGAGTGCCACTGTGGGGTGCCACGGGCAACCGCCCGCTGTGGAACAGAGCTGTGCCCGCTGCTGTCCCACCGATTCCGTTGGTTGAGCTCGGGTCAGCCGCTGTAGCGAGGTTGGGAGGCTTTTGCCGATTCCTATCGCTGAATGAACAGCCCGCAGCGACGATCACGAATAGGAGTGAGTACTTCAACGCATGGCTCCCGGCGGCGTACGCGACGCTATCACAGGCGCGCCAGCAACGCCTGCCGTGTCCAGAGGAGCAGTGGCCGACAGATCTAACTACGCAACTAGATTAACTTTATTCCCAAGGTGCGGCTCAAGGGGCCTTGCGGGCGCAGCGGCTTGAATTAATTCAACTGATTGTTGCCCTTCTTGACGAATCGCCTTGAGTGTCTGCTCCGCCATGATGGCGCCGACTTCCACGCTCGAACATCCGTTGTTATTGACGACCATAGTATCTCGCTTCAACGCGCTCCATTTTTGGGAGTGTGCGTCACTGAAGAGGAACGGCCCAGCGCCCGAGGTTCTTGAACGGAATGCGTGCATGCCGCTCGTGAGGTGGCGGGGGAAAATTCTGTGCGACCCAGAATGAGCGAGTTTTATTGGGGTTTGCTTGGTTTTCTGCATCAAGCCTGATAGTTGTTGCAGCGCGCCGCGGTCAGAGTGCCCCCGGCGTCAATTTGGGACAGGTGCTCAGAATCGTGGAACTATGCGACGACTGAACTCGACGATCACACCGCGAACGCTGGCTGCCGGCGTACTGCTTTTTGCGCTTGTCGGCTGTGAAGAAGACAAACCGGCCCCCGCCGCGAGCGTCGCAGCAAGCGTGGCCCCAGCACCTACACCCGCCCCGGCTCCAGCACCCGAGCCGAAACCCGAAGCATCGCGCCCAGAGAAGATCAACGTTGAGGTGACGGCAGAGCGCCGTAGCGCCGTTGAAGCCAAGTATCCCGAGGCGAAAGGCTTCCTGGTCGCGAGCGAGGTTGAAAAGAAGCTGCAGAGCAACAAAGCTCTGAAGGACGAGAAGACTGCGCGCCCGGCGTTTGACAAAGTGGCCAAGGGCAAATGGATCCTGTTTTCGGGCAATGCGGTTAACTTGACAGCGGAAGGCTTCGATATGGGGATCGTTTACACTCCGCTCGTTCCTGGCGATACGATTGGCATCAGCAAGCAGTGGTTCCCAGTGACGGTGTCTGAAGTTGAAGGCTATAAACAGGCTGCTTTCAAGAGCGGCGACGTCGTGGTGGTGCTCGTCAAATACGTTGGCGCTGGGAAAGCGGCCCCCGGGCACGAGCTCGTGGCCTCCGGGGTTTGGAAGGATTGAGGCAGAGTACAGCGGTGACTCTGGACGAAAAACGGCACGCTGAGCTTCAACAGGCGGTGTTGCGCGAACTCGAAAGTGACTCGGTGGTGATCCCCACCTTGCCTGCCGTCGTGGTCAAAGCTTTGAAGACTCTGGAGCGGGCCGACTACGACATGGGGGAAGTGGCGCGAACCTTGGAGGCCGATCCGGTGGTCGCGGTGCGGATTTTGCGTTTGGCCAACAGTGCGGCGTTTGGAGCGCCTCAGCCAGCCGTCTCGATTGCGCAAGCCGCGTCGCGCTTGGGAGCCTCGCGGCTGAAGTCTTTGTTGATAGAGATTGGCGCGCAGCGTGTGTTTTCGTCTCAGGATCCGGCGATCAATCAGGCTTGTCAGCAGCTTTGGCAGCATTCGCTGGCAGTTGGGTTTTTGGCCCGGGAGTTCGGAACAGCGGTAACCGGCAACGATCTCGTGGCAGAGTCGGGCTTTCTAGGTGGCCTGTTGCACGACATCGGTAAACCTGTGGTGGCCGGCCTGTTGCTCGATGCGGAACGGCGGCTGAGGGGCAAGGCCCAGCGTGCCTGGATCGTGGTGGATGAATGGATTGAATGGATTGCCAGCGTTCATCGGCGAGTGGGGATCGCCTTGGCGATCCGTTGGGAAATGCCAGAGTTGGTGGTGAGTGCGATCCGCAATTCTAACGAACTGGATACCTCCACGCCGCATGCGGCGACCAACTTCATCGTGCTCGGCAACGCTCTGGCTAAGCGTGAAGGTTTGTACCTCGGGAGCTGTGATCAAGATGCCATCGCTGCGCTGATTCTTGAGGCTCAAGCATTGGTTGCCTGCTCAGCAGCGTTGATCGACGAAGCCAGCCAGAGCCTCCGTGAGCGCGTCACCGAACGTCTAAGTTGAGCTGAGCGCGCTCTGCTCGGAGATGCCAAAGTTAGGGGGTGCTAGGCGGTACTGAAGGCGCAGCCTCAGCTTCGTCCAGCTTTTGCTCAATTTCTTTTATGTGGGTCTCGTCCAGGCTGGCGCGCATTTCGCCCAGTGCACGCCGCGCTTCACGTGGATTCAGCGCACCGCGATCAAAGTCGATACAAATCAGACACATCGGAGCAGGCTAGCAGGTATTGTCGGCGCGTGGAGCCCCACCGCCCATCCTCGAAGCCCGAGCTGCGCCCTTACCAGAAGGAGGCGATTTCAGCGGTGCTAGCCGCACGCCGCGCCGGAGTCCGCCGAATGCTGGTGAGCTTGCCTACGGGCTCGGGGAAGACGGTCATCTTTTCGCACCTTGCCGGGCTGGCCCGGAAGCAGGTTCTTGTCTTGGCGCATCGAGAGGAGCTGTTGCAGCAAGCCGCGGAAAAATTGGTGCGCGCCATGGGTGGCCAAGCGGTGGTGGGGATCGAACGCGGAGAAGCCAAAGCTGCTGAAGACGCGAAAGTCATCGTGTGCTCGATCCGTTCGCTGCACGAAGAGCGTTTAGCTCGTGTGCTTCGTGGACGAGACTTGGGCCTAGTGATCTATGATGAGTGTCATCACGCAGCGGCCGCCGACAATCTCCGCGTGTTGCGACAATTGGGTGCGTTTGATAACGATTGGGAAGGCACACTGCTCGGTTTCACGGCAACGACAGAGCGGGGCGATGGGCAGGGTTTGAATGAAGTCTTTGAACGCATTGTCTATTCGCGTTCGCTCCCAGAGATGATCGAAGATGGCTATTTGGTCCCGCTTCGTGGTTACCGGGTTTCCACGAACGCCGATCTTCGGCGCCTCGGGGCTTCTGGGTTGGACTTTGTAGACGAAGAGCTTGCGGAGATCGTGGATATTGAGGAGCGGAATGCGCTGGTGGCACGCTCGATTCAAGAATTGGCTCGCGATCGCAGAACGATTGCCTTTTGTGTCGCGGTGCAGCACGCCATGCATTTGGCTCAGGCACTGAATGCCGTGGGTGTGAGGTCGGGCATCGTGCACGGCGGAATGAGCCGTGAGCTCCGGGCGAGCACGCTGGCGGACTTCAGAAGTGGTAAATTTCAGGCGATCACGAATGTCGGTGTGCTGACGGAAGGTTTTGATGATCCGGAAGTCTCCTGCATTGCCATGGCGCGCCCGACACGCTCTGCTGGCCTGTATGCGCAGTGTGTGGGTCGAGGAACTCGCTTGCACGAGGGAAAACAGAATTGTTTAATTCTAGACTTTGTGGATCTCTCCAATTTGGAGTTGTGCACACTGCCTTCGCTCTTTGGTTCTCCGCGCGATCTCGATTTGCGTGGTGGGGATGCGGGCGAGGCTCGGCGCGCGTGGCTCAAGATCGAGACGGAGAACCCCGGTTTTGAGCTGGAACCTGGGGCGCTCACGCTGGCGGAGATCCAGAAGCGCTCTCTCTCTTTTGATCCACTCACGCTCACGCTCCACGATGACGTGCGTGCGATATCTGGCAATGCTTGGTTCTCCTTGGGGCGCCACGGAGTCGGGCTCCATTTTGAACGGCCTAAGGGACGCTGGGCCGAAGCCTTAGTCTTGAAAAATGGGTCGCGCGGCAAGTTATGGGAGGTCACGCTCGGCGGTCGCTCGATGGCGCGCTACTCGCGTTTGGAGGAGGCCGTTGAAGCGGTGGATTATGAGCTTCATCAAATGGGTCGTGAGGTGGCCAGCTCAGCGCTCCCGACGGCTGCTTGGCGTCAGACATCAGCGCCTCCATCGCTCGTTTCAGGTTTACAAACGGCAAGTGGAACGCTGAAGGTCGACGAAGCGCTTCAGTTGACCGTGTTCCAGCGAGTCCACGGCAAAGACTCGAAACGAGGGGAGGGCCTAAGGCTTCAGCGATGAGTCTTGGGCGCCGCAAAGTTCAGCTCTGCGATGAAACTGCGTGGGTCTTCAACCGCATGGCGAAAGTCTACTCCGCACGGCCCGATTATCCTGTGGTGCTACTCGACTGTCTCGCGAGCCTCGCAGGTCCTGGCGCTGGAACGGTGCTGGAGATAGGCGCGGGTACTGGGCACGTGTCAGTACCGCTCGCGGCGCGTGGACTCAAGATCAGTGCCGTAGAGCCTGCATTGGCAATGTTGGAGCAACTGAAGCGACGAGCTGAACGTGAAGGCGTGAGCCTAAATGCGCTCCACGCGGTCGCTGAGGCGTTGCCGCTTTCGTCCGGCGCAGTGAGCTGGGTGATTGTCGCGGATGCGCTGCACTTTTTAGATGTCACGCTGGCCGCCGAGGAAATTGCCCGGGTGCTCTCCCCGGATGGGGGACTCGCCATTGTTACCGTGGAGTTTGCTGACACAGACTGGATGCGCGCCGTGCGAGCGTTGATGGACGAGTCAGCCCCACGACGGCCACGCGCGGTGGCGGCCGCTGTGACGCAAGTGTTCAACGTGGCAGGCATCGTCCGGGTGAATGAACAGTGCTTCGAAACCCCCGTTGATGAAGCCACGCTCGAAGGCATTCTTCAGAGTATTTCGTTCATCGGCCCAGCTATGAATGCCGAAAGGTTTCAGCGCTTTCGCGAGCGACTCCACGCGCTTCCGGGGCCCCGGGTGTGGGCTCGGCGATTCATGCTCTTCGCCGGATGTCGCTAAGCGTCGCCCAGCTCCTACACTTTTTTAGCAAAGCTCGCGAACCAAACTGCATGAGTCCCTCAGGCGCGAATGCGGCGAGGCAGTCGAGTACTGCGCGCTGCGGGCTCACCGTGCCTGGAAACGCGACATAGACTGGCGCCCATTCGCAAGGTTTTAACTTGGTTCTGAAGGCCTCAAGACCGGCGAAGTTGTAAAGGCGCGAACTCAAGCGCCTCATCAACCTCAACCATGGCGCCTGCGCTCCTGCCAAGGGCACGAGGCCCAGCGTCACGTACGAGCTCTCAAGGGCGCAGGCGTCCTTCATCGCCGCATCAATCAGAAGTTCACAGGTGCCATTGGGGGCCTGCGGGTCACGAATGAGCTCTTGGAGACACCAACCTTGACGCGCGTAGATGGGTGTCATGCTCGCAAACGCCACCGGCTCATTCCCCACGAAGGCTACAAAAATACGCCTCTCTTCGGCGTGCGCGAACGGGTGTGCCGCGACGACAAACTTCATGGGCGGCATGGGGTGATTGCGTTGCCACCTCCACAGCATCTCGTCCAAGCTTCCGCGCAGCGGACTGCCAGGCGCGCCATCGTCGGCAGCTACGCGACGCACTAAGACGCGCTTGGCGCGCCCGCGCTTGAGCTGCGCGCGAAGCCCACTATCCCGTTCGGCAGTCTCCGACCAGGCACGCGGATCCCAGCAAGGCTGGTGCCCGATCAACAGTCGCTCGAAGGGCACTGCCGAAACAAAGCGCCGTTCGGCTCCGAAGAAGGCCACTCGACGCTTTGCCTGTTGCGCTGCATGCACAAATGCTTGTGCT
Organism: Polyangiales bacterium; assembly: GCA_038246305.1. Classification (GTDB taxonomy): domain Bacteria; phylum Myxococcota_A; class Polyangia; order Polyangiales; family Polyangiaceae; genus JBBRRP01. The sequence goes on from JBBRRP010000027.1 coordinate 24,626, forward strand.
GCGGCTCCGATCAGCTCTGGAGCTCCGACGGGCACCCCGGCTGCGACCCAGGCACTTCCGGTATCGACATAACCGACGCAAGCGGATGTTCCGTGGAACCAATAGGAGAAACCTGGTGCCAGGATCTGAAACGACATCGTGTTCCATCCAAACGAACTCACCAAACAGCAAGCCGTGCGTTCCTCGCGTGCATCTCGTTCTTTTTCCACCTAGCGCTCACCGACCGGTGGGGGACGACGCGCAAACTGAAGTTCGTCGCCCGGGATGGTGTCGATCCAACCTGCCTTGGAGTGCGGGAACGCGTCCGCGTAGGGAATATACGGCTTGATATCTAAGATTGGTGTGCCATCCAGCAGATCAATGCCGCGCACGCGCAAATGGTTCCCCTCCACGCGAACCAGGGTAACAGCGGAGAGTCCGATGGGATTAGGTCGATCAGGGGAACGTGTAGCGAACACGCCGCGACGTGTACGATCCCCGCGCGGCGGACGGACCTCGGGCGCCCAACCCTCTCCACGATCAAGCCAGCTCAAAATCCAGATCCGCTCGACTCCCTGAAGATCTGCGAGTGCCAGAGGCGGAATGCGTGTTGGGTCAAGCTCGAGCACCGCTTCGAGATCGGAGTCCACGGCAGAAGCCTGTTGTGGCGTACCGAAACGCCTCAGATACGGGGAGCGAACCCAGCCAATAGGAGTGAGCGCAAAGGGACCCGGCAGACGGGGGTGAGCCTCAGAATCAAACATCCAAGCAAATCTTCTAGCGGAGCTCAGTCCCTCGACAAAGCCCGAATATTCCGAGATTGGGGCCGCTCGACCCTGATCGGGAACGCAGCTACGCTCCACACATGAAACCGTGGATTGAGCTGGAGCGGGTTGCTGTGCCGGGCGGAGGCACGCTTTCGCTACACCAGCACGACGGCGAGTTCACCATTCGCATAGATGGCGCCGAGCTCATGGGAACGCGCCGCCACAATTCCGAGGAAAGGCTGGCAGAAGCGGCGCTCACCGAGTCGACACCCCCCAATGCTCGGGTGCTGATCGGCGGTCTCGGAATTGGGTATACGATTCGCGCCACGCTCGATCGCACGGGGCCACGCGCGCGCGTCGACGTCGCCGAGCTTGTGCCCGCCGTCGTGCGCTGGAATCGCGAAATCTTGGCGCCGTTTGCGGGGAGGCCACTCGATGATCGACGCGTGCACGTGATTGAACGCGATGTGGCGGCAATTCTGGCTGAGTGCAAAGGAACGTACGACGCCATCCTGCTCGATACCGACAACGGCCCCGCCGCTCTCACCGTGCCGACTAATAAGAGCCTCTATGATTCAGGTGGCTTGGCTCGTGCAGCGCGTGCGCTTCGTCCCGGAGGCATGCTCGCCGTCTGGTCCGCCGCCGACGAACCCAGATTCACAACGCGTCTTGAACGCGCGGGTTTCAGAGTTCGAGTGGAGCGCCCCGCCGCCCACGGGAACTGGGGCTTTCGACACTTTCTGTGGCTGGCGAAGCGAGCCGTTTAGCTTCTTCGTGCCGAGCCGGAGTCTGTGCTAGGTTGAGTAAACTATGAACAATCCGGCCTCCCCGCCCAAGCTCAAGGTGTTAGTGTTTGCGGCTTCACTTCGGGCCGAGTCGTTGAATCAGCGCTTCGCGGGGCTCGCAGCACGAGCCGCCGAGCAGTACGGGGCGACTGTCGACTTGGCGTTATTGCGCGATTTTGATGTTCCTTTGTATGACGGGGATCTTGAAACGGCAGAGGGGCTTCCGGCAGGTGCGGAGGAGCTGAGGCGTCGCATGAGCGAGAGTGATGCCTTCATCCTCAGCTCTCCGGAATACAACGGCTCGATGCCGGGCGTGATCAAGAACTTGATCGATTGGACTTCTCGTTTTCGGCCACAGCCGTTCGATGGCCGTCACGGTCTATTGCTTTCAGCATCGCCGTCCATGTCGGGAGGCAATCGCGGTTTGTGGTCACTCCGGATGCCGCTGGAACACCTCGGAGCACGGATCTTTCCCGATATGTTTTCCCTGGCGATGGCTCACAAGACATTGGAGGGTGACCGTATCTCGGATCCTGCGCTGCAAGCGCGCTTTGAGAAAACGGTTCAAGCATTTTTGTCGTTAGCCGAGGCGGCAAAGAATTATCCCTGCGCCAAACGGGCCTGGATTGAGTTTTTGGGTGAGCCACCTGGTGCGGGTGCTGAGCGGATCGATCCTGTCGCCCAGTGAAACCTGGTTCGCTGGGCCTCGAAGCGCCTGACTGTCATTCGGCGCCGGTAGGAAAGTAAGCATGCTTACTTTCTTGATCGAGACAAAACGTGGCCTCCGGGTCGTGAACCCGAAGTCAGTCGACTTTGGTACTTTCACTGAGGCGAGGCGTCAGGTTGAATGAATCATCCCTATGCGTCATTTTGCCCCCATCACCATTCTTACGCTCGCTCTGGTTGCCTGTGGAGGTGCGCCACCGGTTAAGTCTCCCGAGGCTGGCGCGGCAGCTGAAGGAACCCCGCGGCCGACGGCTGAGCCCGAAGGCCAGGCAAATGAACCTGGTGCGAGCGCCGACGCGAACTCGGATAAAGAGTTCAAGCTCAAGGCTTCGGACACCGCGAAAGGGGCGCATGGCGCCAAGGCTTCCAAGATCGCGCCCACGAAAACTGAAGCGGCAATGAAGTTCACGGTGGTGGATAAGGAAAAAGGTCCCATTCCGGGCATCGTCATTTCACTCACCGCCCCCGATGGCAGGAAATACTACACCGAAGAGACCGATCCGGAGGGCTACGCCGAGGTGCTCGTTCCTGCAGGCCAAAAATACGAAGTGGTCTATTTGAGTTTGGGCCGCAAAGAAATCAACGCGACGGTCCCGGTGAGCGATGAAGCGAATCAGAACATCAGGCTAACACTTCGCTATAAGCGCTTCACGCCGGCACCTCCACTTATGGCCAAGCGCGGAGCCTCTTCAGCCACGGAGCCGCGCTTTGTGCTGCAGGGTGTAGAGTTCGATACGGCCAAGGCGACGATCAAAGCTGAGTCATTCTCGCGCCTCGACAGCGTGGTCGAGTACATGACCCACAAGAAGAGCGCTCGCATCGAGATCTCGGGCCACACGGACAATGTCGGCGACCCGAAGGCCAACAAAGCGCTCTCGGTGCGGCGGGCTCAGGCTTGTCGCGATTACCTGATTTCGAAGGGTATTGAAGGCAGCCGCATCGAGTTCGTTGGCTATGGCGATGAGCGCCCGATAGCGCCCAACGACACGGATGCTGGGCGCCAAGAGAATCGAAGGATTGAGGCAAAGGAGCTTTAAGAAGCTCGCTGCCCTGCCCCCGCCTGCCCCCCGCCTGCCCCGGTCCCGCCCCCCGGCTGGGCGAAATACGCGCGTTAGCCGCTCACGCTGATCGACTTCATCGCAGTCATGTAACCGCGCAACGTGCGCCCAATCGTTTCCACCGGGTGCGACTGGATTTCACCATTGACCTGGATGAGCGTGAGATTGTCCACTCCGTTGCTCCCGGTGCCGAACTTTTTCCCGATCACATTGGCATCCTGCCGGCTCATGAAGTTTCGCAGCAGCGGCACACAAGCGTGACTGAAGAGATAGCAGCCGTATTCCGCGGTGTCCGAGATCACTTTGTTCATCTCGTACAGCTTCTTTCGGCTGATCAAGTTGGCAATCAAGGGCACCTCGTGAAGCGACTCGTAGTACGCGCTCTCGGCCTTCATCCCAACAGCGATCATGGACTCAAATGCCAATTCGACGCCCGCCTTGACCATGGCGATCATGAGCACGCCGTGGTCGAAGAACTCTTGCTCGGGGATCGGAGCCGCCTGGATCTCGGTGCGCTCGAACGCCGTGTCCGCAGTGGCTGCGCGCCAGTTCAGAAGATTCTTATCGCCCGCATCCCAGTCTTCCATCATCGAGCGCGAGAATTCGCCGGTGATGATGTCATCCTGATGCTTGTTGTAGAGGGGGCGCATGAGATCCTTGAGCTCTCGGGCAAGCTCGAAGGCCTTCAATTTTGAGGGATTATCGAGGCGATCCAGCATGGTGGTGATGCCGCCGTGCTTCAGGGCCTCGGTGATGGTTTCCCAACCAAATTGGACGAGCCGTGCTGCGTATTCCGGCTTAACGCCCTTTTCGACCATCTTGTCGAAGCACAGCAGAGACCCCGTTTGCAGCATACCGCAGAGGATCGTCTGCTCGCCCATCAGATCGCTCTTCACTTCGGCAACGAATGAACTTTCGAGCACGCCCGCACGATCACCACCTGTGGCGGCGGCATAAGCTTTGGCAATCTCGAGGCCCTCGCCTTGTGGATCGTTCTCAGGGTGAACCGCGATCAGGGTAGGGACGCCAAACCCGCGCTTATACTCCTCGCGTACTTCGGTGCCCGGGCATTTGGGGGCGACCATGATCACGGTTAAATCGTCTCGGATCCGCATGCCTTCTTCGACGATGTTGAAGCCATGGCTGTAGGCCAGCGTGGCGCCTTTCTTCATCAGCGGCATCACCTGAGCAACGACAGGGCTGTGTTGTTTGTCGGGCGTGAGGTTCAGCACCAGATCGGCACTCGGGATCAATTCTTGGTAGCTGCCGACGCGGAAGCCATTGTCCGTCGCGGCTTTCCAGCTGGCGCGCTTTTCCGTGATCGCGCTGTCACGGAGGGCGTAGCTGATGTCCAAACCCGAATCGCGCATGTTGAGGCCCTGGTTCAAGCCTTGTGCGCCGCAACCAATGATGACGACTTTCTTGCCACGCAGCTTCTCAACGCCCTGTGAAAATTCGGAGCGTGCCATGAAGCGACAGCGACCGATTTGGTCGAGCTTGTGGGCCATGGTGAGGGTGTTGAAATAGTTGTTGCGGGCCATCAGAGAACTCCTGGGGGGAAGGGGGCTGGGATCAGCAGCATCGCGAACGGGATGAGCTTACGGCATGCCTCGTGTTGCGGCAATTGCTATATTGTGGGCTCAGTATTGCGAATATTGCAACAGGCGCAGGATCCCGTACATTGAGGTAGACGCATGGAACAACTTGATTTTTCAGCTTTTCAGCAGCTTTGCCAGAGTTTGCATTTTGGGCGTGCTGCCCGAGCCCTCGGGATGAGTCCCTCCGCACTCACGCGCCGGGTCCAGGGCATGGAGGCGGAGTTGGGGGTGGAGTTGCTCAATCGGGACCAGCGCCAAGTGGGGTTAACCCGAGCAGGCGAACGCTTTGGTCGCTATGCGCGTCACGAGCTTGAGCAGTGGGAGCAGCTGAAGAACGAACTGCTGCAAGAGGAGGGCTCGCCTTCGGGAGAGCTGCGCATGGCCTGCACCGTCACGGCCTGCCACTCGCTATTGCCACGCCTCTTAGCACGCTGCCGAGAGCGCTATCCCCGCATCACGCTACGCCTCGTGACTCAAGATGCATCGCGTTCGCTGCTCCAGCTTGAGGCCGGAGAAGTGGACCTCGCCGTGATCCCCACCGATCCCAAGCGTCGCAGCGAATTGGCGAGCTGTGTGCTCGGTAGCACGGAGCTTGCGTTCATTGGTCCCGCCGACCGCCAACTCCTGACGGGCTTGATGGCAGACGGTGGATGGGCGAACGCTCCCTGGATTGCACCACCCGCGGGGCTTGAGCGAGAGCGACTGGACGCGTGGTTTCGCTCTAAGAAAGCCCAAGCCCGCATTGTTGCCGAGGTCCGCGGCAATGAAGGGATCATCGCAATGGTCAGCTTGGGTGGCGGTCTGGCGCTGGTGCCACGGCTGGTGCTCGATGGTAGCCCGCTGCCCGTAACTGTGCTCTCGGAGTTCAAGCCACCACCAGGTTACGATGTCTCGCTGTGCGCACGCAGCCGTAGCCTGCAACGAGAGGTGGTGAAAGTGTTTTGGGAGCTAGCGCAGGCTGGGCGTTAGCCGGACTCGGCGCCCCGCCCATGGATCCCGCGTCGGGAGACATCGGGGCGGGGCAAGCTGCCGCTTCGCGGCAGCGGGGGCGGGCACCAAAAATAATATTGACTCTCCAGGTAGGAAATCCTACTATTAGGGTATGAAATCGGTGGTTTCGGAAAAGGGCCAGGTTACCATTCCTAAAGCAATTCGAGATCTCCTTGGGTTGCGTGCCGGTTCTGAGCTTGAATTTCGGACGGTCGGAGGTCAGTTGATCGGCACCAAGAAGTCGCGCGAGGAGCCCGTAGCTAAGTGGCGAGGAAGAGGGCATCTCCCGTTGGGGTTGGATACCAATGGGTACCTGAAGCGAGTGCGTGAGGGCGCGTGAGAACGGCGGTTGATTCGAGCGTCCTTTTAGACTTGTTGGTGGGAGGCCGCTTCGCTGATGCTTCTGAGCGGGCCCTTCGGCGCGCACTGGCTGAAGGGGCGTTGGTTGTGTGCGAGTGCGTGGTCGCGGAGATTCGACCTGCATTCGCTAGCGGTGAAGCTGAAGAGTTTCTGGACGATCTCGGAATCGAATTCATTCCTTCCAGTCGCGAGAGTGCGTTGCTTGCTGGGCAGATGTTCCAGGGCTACTTGACGCGGCGTCGGCGAGTCAAAAAAGGCAGCGCCTCCGTGCGAGTCCTTGCGGACTTCCTCATCGGCGCCCACGCCACGCTGCACGCTGATCGTCTCCTCGCCCGCGATCGTGGGTATTATCGGGACTATTTTAAGAAATTGACGCTAATGGAAGATGGACGCCCACCCCGGGGACGGGCCTAGATTCACTCGCCCGCCCATCGCGGCGCGCGCTGTTCGCGTGCTGTTGCAGAGACCCAGCGTAACACAGCGGCAGCCATCAGAGGCGCGCAGGCCCACTCATTCGCGCATAGTCACTAACGTCGCCGGGTGGGGCAAATCGCCCCGTGGGCTTCCCACACAACGCTCCTGGTGGATCAACGGCCAATTTTGCTACTCGGACGATGGACGCAGCTTCGAAAAATCGAAGCCACGCCCGTGCCTTGGCCGCACCTTGGTTAGGTTTATCTACCACCTTGCGAGGCACGCTCACCTTCGGGGGCGCCTTCACGTTGCCTTTCTTGTGAGCCCGACTCCTCACCCTCTTCGCCTCCTCGTTCCTCATTCTCTTCGCGGCCCCGACCACCGTGTGATGCGCGGCCACCTTCGGCGGCAATTTCACGCTGCCGTATAGCGATGCGTCCGCAACGTGATCTCACAGATGAGACCATCGACGCTGAGACGCGACCGCTGCGGAGGAAGCTCGACTGTGGAGGCGTTTCGCTACGAGCTCACAGGGAGGCCTCGTCAGGGCAACTACGGACGGTGCATGATCTGCTGGCGGGCCTTCGTACTCACGCCGCGTGATCGTGTTCATTCCGAAGAACCCCAAGGTGTTGGCTAGCAGTAGCGGATGGGAGCCGGGCACGAGTTGGCGAAGGTTCCACGAGGGTGACTTCACCGGCACGACAAGGGGTCGCCGCCTGACGTTACGTCGTTAAAGTGCATCAGCCTCGTCGAGACCGCGTGGAAATACCCCTACGGAGAGCGACAAAGCATCTTCGTGGCAAATCGCCATGTGCCACCAGCGCGCGGGTATGTACAGAAAGTCTCCAGCGATGAGCGTGGCGGCTTGCAGCTGGGAAGGTTCTTGTTTGAAGCGCGAAAACACTGCACTGGCAGCGGGCACGTGGGTGGCTACCGTGTTCGGGCGAAGGTAGTAATCTTTCTTTCCTGCGATTTGAGCGATAAAGACGTCTTCGTCATCGTAATGCCATGCGAACCCATGGGTATTACTCGGGGTCGCGAAAATCTGCACCTGCGCTTCCCCCCAATCACGCTCGAACTCGTCAGCCAATTGCCGCAGCCCGTCCGCGCAGTGCTGCGTGTGGCGCATGGCTAACCCAACACCACGCTTAAAATATGCGCGCGTTTGGCGGACGTTTAGTGGCGTGGGGAGCGTTAGAAGCTGGCCGCCCGCCACTACGAGCCCGTTGGGCCGTGGGTTTCGCGCCTGCAAAATGCTGGTGAGCATGGCTCAGGACTGCTTGAGCATTCGAGGTGGTTCCGGGGCGCGCAAGCGGCTTTTTCCCGAGATAGTTTTTGCGAAACTCAATCGGTGAGACGTCTCCCAACCACTCCTGCAAGTTGATAAACATGTAGTGTTTCCCTTTGGCCCGCAGTCGTTGAGCGGCCCGCAATGGCAAAATCTGCTCTCGAGCGTGGTGCGCTTGATGCTATTTTAGATGGTGCGAGGAGGAACGACCGCCGCTACCAATTGCGTTAGACTTTCCCCCGTGCCCCGACCTGAACGGCCGCCCGTCATCCCCCATCCCCCGCCAGCGCCCCACGCGCCGCCGGTGGAGGTCATCGGCTCCCTGTGATCGCTACCGTTAATAAACGTGTCGGAGCTGGCGCTGTCACCGCTTGAGTGCGTCGATGCACTCGTACTGGTTGGCTCCGTGTCCATCGTTCCGTTGGAATGCGAGCCGCTGTCTTCGGAACTAGCGTCATTTGCCATTCCGTTATGATCCATTTGGTCATTCGCTCCCATTCGGCCCTGGGCGTCGTTCGTTGATTTCTGTTCCATGTCTGTCGCGGGCGTATTGGCCTCGTGTTGGCTTTCATGATTGCAGGCAATGCTGAGAGCCAGCGGTGTTGTGATGATCCAAGCGGCGCGTGTGAATGAATGGCGTTGCATAACTATTACTCCAGTGGTGTGCGGGAGCGTTGCTTGCAGGACTTGTGCCTAGTGCCCAGGTCCCTTCCCTCCGGACAAGCCCGGGAGAAGTAGCCGCGCTTAGTTTTAGCGCCGGGCCGGTGGGAGACGAGCTTCTCAGCAACTCCCGTGCCGAGAATGGCACCACCACTCCTGGCATGAGCCGTGCAGAGTGATCGGTACATTTCGAGGAGAAGGCACCGATGAATACCAACACTCCCAAGACTGACACCTGCATGGACAGAGGGCTCGGCCGTACAGCGATACGAGCTAACGCCGAGCGAAGAGCGAAAACCTTAGCGCTTTTGGGATTGGGAATTGGGCTGGCCGAAGTCGTCGCACCAGGCTCGTTGGCCCGGACTATTGGAGTGCGGAATACGCGCAAAGCCCGCTCGCTCCTGGTCGCGTTCGGCGTCCGTGAGTTAGCGACGAGCGTTGGGCTTCTCGCGCGTCCGCAAGCGGGTTTGGTTTGGGCCCGGCTCGCGGGAGATATCTTGGATTTTGGTCTGCTCGCCCACAGGCTGTCGCGCCCTGGGAATAACAAAGCGCGGCTCGCAGCCACGGCCTGCGCAGTTATCGGTTTGGCGGCGCTGGACGCAGGAAGCGCGGCGCGCCTCAGCCGCCAGCGATCACTTCAAAAGCTGGCGGCGCCCATTCATGTCGTAAGAAGCATCACCGTAGGGCGTTCGCCGGCGGAGGTGTACGCATTCTGGAGGGATCTCGCGAATCTGCCGCGCTTTATGGCGCACCTTGAATCTGTGCTGGTGCAAAACGGGATGTCCACCTGGCGCGCAAAGGCTCCGGCCGGCGCCAGCGTGGAGTGGCAAGCCGAGATCGTGATGGACAAGCCCAACGAGGCGATAGCGTGGCGTTCAGTTGAGGGAACATGGGTGCCAAATCAGGGCGTCGTGCGCTTCCTCCCGGCCCCAGGTGGACGCGGCACCCAGGTGCTGGTGGAGCTTAAGTACGATCCTCCGGGAGGCGTGCTCACTCAGGCGTTTGCGAAGCTCTTCGGTGAAGAGCCCGGCCAACAGATTGCTAGCGATCTAAGGCGCCTCAAACAAGTTCTGGAGATCGGCGAAGTCGTACATTCGGACGCAAGCATACATCGCACAATGCATGCGGCACGCCCTCCGGAAATTTCTACGGGTAAAATGACGGCATTCGGAAAGGCGTACACGTCATGAAAGCAAATTGTTGGTTGGGCAAAAAACGCGTTGAGGTGCAGGAAGTACCGGACCCCCGAATTCTCAATTCGCGGGATGCCATTGTGCGCGTCACGAGCACCGCGATTTGCGGCTCTGACTTGCACTTGTTCAACGGCTTCGTTCCGACCATGGAAAAGGGGGATATATTGGGTCACGAGTTCATGGGTGAGGTCATGGAGGTGGGCAAATCCGTCTCGAATCTCAAGGTCGGCGACAGGGTTGTCGTTCCTTTCCCGATCGCGTGCGGAAAGTGTGGCGCGTGCCAAGCTGGGAGCACCTCCCTCTGTGAGAATTCGAATCCCAACGCGGAGATCGCAGCGAATCTGTGGGGGCATTCACCGTGTGGCATCTTCGGTTATTCGCATATGCTCGGCGGTTACGCCGGTGGGCAGGCTGAATTCGTCAGGGTTCCCTTTGCGGACGTAGGTCCACTAAAAGTGCCCGAGCATTTGAGCGATGAGCAAGTGCTCTTCCTGTCCGATATATTCCCCACGGGCTACATGGGCGCAGAAATGTGCGATATTAAGCCCGGTTCCGTGATCGCTGTGTGGGGTGCAGGTCCAGTCGGCCAGCTTGCGATAGCTAGCGCTCGTATGTTGGGCGCAGAGCGAATTATAGCCATTGATCGCTACGAATATCGACTTCTTATGGCCAAAGAGAAGGCCGGTGCGACGGATGTTATCAACTACGAAAAGATGGATGTTCACGAGGCGCTGCTAGAAATAACGGGCGGGCGAGGGCCTGACGGCTGTATTGACGCTGTTGGCTCGGAAGCGCACTCGCCAGGGCTGATGTATGCCGTGGACCGAGCCAAGCAGGCGATGATGCTGGAAAACGATCGTCCATTGGCGCTTCGGGAGGCAATTCGCGCCTGTAGAAACGGCGGCGTCGTATCGGTGATCGGCGTTTACGGCGGCTTTGTCGACCACTTCCCGATGGGGGCCGTCGTGAATCGTTCGCTTACTATTAAAGCTGGGCAGTGCCATGCCCACCGTTACATGCGCCCGCTGCTTGAGCGCATAGTGAGCGGGCAAATCGATCCGAGCTTTGTAATTACCCATCGATTGCCCTTGTCGGCCTCAGCGGAGGGCTACAATCTGTTCAACAATAGGCTTGACGGATGCGAAAAGGTGGTACTTGCAGCTGCGTGAATTGCGCTGTTGGGGCGAGCGCAAGCCACCGGCGTAAGATGAACACAGCTTCATTCCGCGGCATACGGACGCTACGGGGCATTACGCCCCGTTCGCGGCTGGGACTGGTACGGGAACTGATTCCGTTCCCGCAAGCGTGCACGCTGCGGCGCGCTTGTTCCCGTCTCACTTAAGCCCCCTCGCCTTCGGCAAGGCGCCACAGCGCCGTTGAGCGTGAAACGAATGTTAACGCGGCCGTACGGTCGTTCAGTCGGCATGGCCGTTGCACTTGAAAGATGCACTTGGAGGTCTTTTTAAGGATTTTAAGAGAGGAGAAGATCAAATGAGACATGCATCGTTGATGATGGGCGCGGGAGTTGCGATAGGAAGTGTTGCGGTGATGCTCGCCTATGCGGCCAAACGGGTCTCAGCGGCGTCGGAGAGAGTAACGCTCCCGGCTCCTCCTTCCTTCGACACGGTCGAAACTTACGACCGTCCCGTCGAGATGGAGCCCGGCTTCTCAGGGGAAGCTGACACTGAGCTCGATGCTGATTGGTTCGACGTGGTGTTCTTGGCAGGTGATGCCGAACGCGAGGCTTCGGACCGGAAGCCGACGGAAGAAGACTGGACAGATCCGGATTGGCCGCCTGCCAGAAGATCTTCGGGTCGGAATTCGCGCAGGATCAGGTCGATTTGGCGTATCCGGTAAGGGCCGCAGTCGAAACCGTCCAGCCTTTATTCGAAGAACAAGAGCACAAGCTCACGCTGATGTTGCCGCCTGATAAGCGCGTTTTCGTTGTGGGGGACGCGGTGCGGCTGACGCAGATCATTGAAAACCTTCTGACGAATGCCGCCAAATACACGAACCAAGGGGGGAAGATTGAACTGATGCTTGAAGCCGATCACGATCGTGCGCGGATCACCATCCGAGACAATGGAATTGGAATGAGTTCCGAGCTTATTCCTCACGTCTTTGAGGTATTCACGCAAGCTCCGCGCACCCTCGACCGCGCGAAGGGCGGGATGGGGCTGGGGCTGCCTCTGGTGCAGAGGTTGGTGCAGATGCATGGGGGAGAGGTGACCGCGGACAGTCCGGGTCTGGACAAGGGCAGTGTCTTCGTTGTTACGTTTCCGTGCACCTGTCAGCCTCCCTTAGCTGAAGCGGACGGACGCGATAGAGAATCAATCCCTCCTCGATCAGGTCAGGTTCACTCTCGCCGCATCATGGTGGTGGACGACGAGAAAGAAACGGCAGCGATCCTCGCCGAGCTCCTGGAAGAGGGGGGTCACCAGGCGATCGCGGTGAACAGCGGCGCCGCAGCGCTGGCCGCCGTCGCTTCTTTCGACCCGGAAGTAGTGCTTCTCGACCTCGGGTTACCCGGGATGGACGGCTATGAGGTCGCCAAGAAGCTCCGTGAGCAGCACAAGGATAGAGCGATTCTGCTCGTTGCACTCACCGGCTACCAACGCGATTCCGAACGGCTCGAACAGGCCGGCTTCGACGATCACCTGATCAAACCGACCAGCTGGAATAGCCTCTCGGCGCTGCTCAATAAGAAGAGGCCTCGAAAGCACGGCTCAAGATAGCGTCCAAGGGCCGGAGTGCGAACGTTATACCCCTTTGGGAAACGGTAATTCGCTCTCCCAGTGGGCGACCTCTACTTCTCGCCGAGGCGAGGAGCCGCCTCGTCACCCCGAAAATGGGTCGGGGCGCGCCCAAAGTGTTTCCTGAATGCCGACGAAAAATGATTCTGATTGCTGAACCCTAGAAGCTCGCTCACTTCCTTAATGGGCGTTGAGGTATGACGAACGAGTTCAAGCGCCTCTTGCATCCTAAAGCTCATGAGCGCTCGCGCCGCGGAGACATTGAGTTCGCGTTTGCAGGCGCGCTCCAGGGAAGAAACGCTCATGCCTAGCTGCTTTGCGATCGCTCCAACGTTTAGGTTCGATTCACGGTGTTCTTGGAACACCGCCAACAAACGGGCCTCAAAGCTGTGTTCGGCGCTAGCACCGATATCTCCCGAAAGCATGCGGGTTGGAAGGCGCCCAAGAAGTTCTAAGAACAGCGTGAGCGTGAGTGCGTCCAAAAAAGCGGCGGAAAGCAGCGTGAGGGCTTGAAGCTCGGTGGACACACGTTCGTGGAAGGGGAGCAAGAGGGGTCCGGTGTCGGAAAAAACGAGATCGGCTGGACTGACAGCTTTGGCAAATATTTCAAAGCGGCGTGAATAACGCTGGCTGCCGAGCAGCAAGAATCGGACAGCCAGGAACTTGCAAGGCAAGCGCACCGTGTCCTCATGCACGTCCGTGGGGCGAATTATCAGCGTTTGCTCCGGGCTCAGCTGAAGCTCCGTGTGATTCACGCGACAGCTATAAGTGCCTCGAACCACATGCACGAGCTCGAAGGCGTCACTGTGAACGTGCGGCTCACACAGCCAGACATCCTCCGCTTCGACGAGATCCACACAGACGAACGCGCACTGGGGCCTGAACGCGTGCATGCCCGAGGCTGGCTGCTGCCAGGTGCGCCAGAGTAACTTCACCGCTTCCACTCACCAACGTTAACACAAGTCGCCGCTGGGTGTCGGTGGACAGAATCACCCTAGCAAAGCCTTTGCTGCACGCATTTGAAAGAGAAGCTGCGCAATTCTGAAAGATGCCGATGGATCCGGTGCCGCCGCTCACGCCCGGTGGTGGTATTCGAGCATGGCCTGGGCAGAGCCGATTAGTATGAGACCTCCAAGGAGCAGGTGTTCGACCTCTTGATGATAGAGTGTGGCCTGTCGGTCTCGTTGATGGAACGTTACCTGGATGGGCGGCCAGCCCTCGCCCCCGACCATGGCCCCCGCATCAAGGTCGAGCAGCACTCGACTGCCCAAAAATCCCTGATACGCTTTCGGCCCCTCAAACGACTCACTGACTGCCCATGCGAACGCGCGACAAAGCCCTGCCCACACTTGAGGGCCTGCCGGAAAATAGCGGGGGAGTCCCACCCGCGACTGCCCGGCTGCCATGGCGGGGCAGTGACGAGCAGCTGTTGGAGCTCGTCCGAAGTGGGGCACCGCAGGCCGGCAGGCTACTTTACGACCGCTTCAGTGGCGATGTGCATCGCCTGGTATGGCGGGTGCTCGGGGCGGACATTGAGCACGACGACATTGTGCAGGCGGCTTTCACCCAGATCTTCCGGGCCGTGAGCAGCGTACGGGAGGCCGAGCGCTTGCGTTCTTTCATCGTGGCGATTGCTGTGAATGTGGCTCGCAGCGAGCTTCGCAGGCGGCGCGTTTGGTTCAAGTTCAATGCGCGCGACGAAGTACCGAACGGTAGTGAATGGGTCCACATCGATGACCACGAGGCGCGCATTCTGGTGGAGCGTACGTACGCCGTGTTAGAGCGCCTTTCGGCGGACGAGCGCGTGACCTTCGTGTTGCGCTTCATGGAAGAGCACAAGGTAGCTGAGGTCGCCGAGCTGTGTGGCTGCTCGCTTGCCACCGCCAATCGACGCATCGCGCGCGCAGAACGCCGGTTTCGCTTCTTTGCAGACAAGGACCCGACACTCTCCGAGCGCTTACGGCAAAGTCCGCGGTGGGGGGAAGTATGAATCCGCTGCAAGCGCTCGGTCGTGAAGCGGCGGCTAATGTGGGCGAGGGTCCGGGTAGTGCGCGGAGCGAAGCCTTGCGCGAACGGATCGTCGCGAGCGCGCAAGTTCGCTCCGCGCGCGCGCTTTGGGTTAGTCGAGGGGCATGGTCATTGGCCGGAGTGGGCGTCGCGGTGTTGATGTTGCTCGTCGTTCGAGTGCTTCCACAGGCGGCACCGGGCAACGTGGCAGCGGAATCTGTGGCAAAATTCAGGGAAGGCGCCTGGGTTTCGGCGCCCGAGGCTTCTTCGCGCGAATTGGCGTTCGAGGATGGGTCACGCGTTTTGTTGCAGGCCAAGGCGCGCGCTCGGCTGACGGAAATTGGGAAATTGAGAGTCCGCGTTGATCTTGAAGCGGGCCGAATGGAAGCACACATCCGCCCCAACACCGGCACGGCCTGGTCGTTTGAAGCGGGGCCCTATCGCGTCCAAGTGGTGGGTACCGTGTTCGGGGTGGACTGGTATCCCGAAGAGGAACGCATCGCCGTGCGCGTCGATAAGGGGATTGTGCGCGTACGCGGCGGGCAGCTAGAAGGTGACGGCGTTCGCGTCCGGGCAGGCGAGCGTTTCGAGGGTGATTTTCGGCGAGCGCAATCGTTGCTCACCCACCGAACCGCCGCACTCGGTGACACCGACGGTGAGAAACCCGTGGTTAAAAGTGTGCCACCCGGTGTAGCGCCGGCAGGGCCGGCAGCGCCGTCGGGGGAGCCCAAAGAGTTCGTGGCGACAGCCCCAGCTCCGGACTGGCGCACGTTGGCTCGCGCTGGTGAGCAGGCGGCCGCGCTCGCACTGGTGTCCAAGCTTGGGCTCTCACAGGTGATCGACCAGAGCTCGCTCGTCGACCTCCAACTGTTGGCAGATACTGCGCGCTATGCGCAAGCTCTCGGAACAGCACAGACCGTGCTGAGCGCGCTACGGCAACGTTTCCCAGCGAGCTCTCAGGCGGGCATGGCTAGCTTTCTCCTGGGCAGGTTAGCCAGTGAGTTACAAAACAACCCCACCCTTGCAGCGCACTGGTTCGAAACGTACCTCCAGGAAAGCCCAAAAGGAGCGCTTGCCCCCGAGGCCCAAGGCCGCTTAATTCAGGCTTATTTGCAGTCAGGACAGCGTGCCCGGGCCGAGCGCCAAGCCGAGCGATACCTGGCGCTTTACCCGAACGGGCCATCGGCGAAGTTAGCCCGCGGCATCCTGCAAGGTGGGCGGTTGCGCGAGTGAAAGTGAGAGGGGCGCTCGCAGGCGCGGCCGCGTGTCTCGTCCTTCTCCTTGCTCCCTCCCTGAGCGCTCAGCTCGCCAAGCCGCGGGTGGTGCTCGTGCACCCGAGCGACGTTGCAGAACGCTGGGAGGCAGCCGAACGACGCGTGATGGGTGAGCTCAGGGCGAGTGGCTTTGAGGTCATTTCGGCGAGCGAATCAACGGAGCTCACGCTGGCTCAGATCGTGCAAAATCAGCATGGTCGCGCTGCGGTGCGTGTGGCCAAGAATTCGCAAACAGCGAACGCGGAGATCTTCATGTTCGACGCGCGCACTACCGAGACGGCTAGCACGCAGCTACAAGCATCCGCCAAGGAGCGCGCGCGTGCGCCGGCGCTGTTTGCTCTGCGTATCGTCGAGGTGCTGCACGCCAGCATGATGGACATTGACCCAGCTCGGCCGAATATAAATCCGAGCATTCCCCCCAGGCCGCCCGTTGCAAAACCAAAACCTCACTCGGACGGCTGTGCGGTTCGTCTAGGAGCGCTCGCGGCCAATACCGGAAGTGAACTTGGAACGTTCGTCGGGCCCCTGCTCGGCGGCGCCTGCCCCTCCGGGAAATGGCTCATAGAGGCCGAGCTCTTTACGGCCCTCGATAGTGCGGAAGTCAAAGCCCCCGCGGGGAGCGCGAAAATCGGGCTCGCACGCAGTAAATTGGCGCTGGGCTTGGTTGCTTGGAATGCGCGCACCTTCCAACTAGGCGGCGCTATCGGCTCCGGCGCACTTCTGGCTTGGGCAACTGCGAAACCAGAACCTGGCTTTGTTGCGCGGAGTGATCTGACCTGGCTGCCGATGGTCTCGTTGGAGCTGTTTGCGCGCATGGCACTCTTTGGTTCCCTAGGGGTGCGTGCTGGGCTTGGGGTCGAACAAACTCTGCCTACCCTCGAGATCGTGTTTGCGAATCAGGCCGCTGCCAAGGCTCGCCTGCCCATTGCCCAGCTGAGCTTAGCTCTGGAGCGAACATGGTCCGAGTAGCCGTGTGTCTGGTCGGGCTCTTCACGCTGAACGCGTGCGACGGCAAGCTTGAGCCCCTGGTCGAAGCACCCCGGTTAACGCCCATCGCCGTACCGGGGGTGCATTTCGTCGAACCGTTCGACTACCACTACCCGGACGAAGGCTTCTACGACGATATCGACGACGCCGTGCACATCAGCGTAGCGCGCGGCCAAACCGAAGCCGGCACGTTCGTCTATGTCCCGTCGGCGGCAGTCTCTGAACTCGAGGTAAAAGTCGGAGACTTGCGCGCCGCCGATGGATCCGTATTCCCACCCGAATCGGTGAGCGTTGGGGTCGTGCTGTTTAGAGAGCGAGCACATGCGCCCAATCGCCTGGATATGTGCTGGAAAGACGGGATCCGGCGCGGAGTGGGCAGCAGCGATCCACGAGGCTTTCACCAAGATTGCCGCCAGCACTTACCGCTCGTTCCGCTCATGATCGTGCCGGACGAGATCGAGGCGCTAGCCCAGGCCGCGACGGCGACTGGACACATCACACTGCACGAAACCAGTGGTGCACGAGCGCACGCAGAGCCGAACGTTGGTAAGCAGTTTTGGTTCACCGTGAATTTGCCAATTGCTCAACGGCTGAACGCTCCTCGCACGTTGTTCACCGGGGACATCACCCTCACGTCGGGCGCCTCTCATCTCGCTATCCCGCTAAAAATTGAGGCCTTGAATATCGAACTGGATACGCTCATCTCCCATGGCAAACACGCGGGCGTCATGACTGGCGCGGACCCCGTGGCGCCCGAGTTCAGGGAAGCGGTGCTGGAAGATCTCGCCGGGCATGGCGTCAACGCTCTGCGCGACGCGCTCAGCGTCCCCGACGATTACTTGAGCCTGAGGGCGCACGGTTTCGGATTGGCGATCAATACGCGGGAAAACCTGTCAGACGCGGAGCTCCAACAAATCAAACGCTTAGGTTACGAACCCTACGTGTTTGGGGAGACACTCGCACAGCCCGGGCTCTTCGATGGCAGCACTGATATCGTTCCCTCCGACATCGACGGCGCTGTGCTAGAGGCGAAACAATTGCACGCTCACGGTGCGCTCTATGGAGGCGCCATGCGCTGGCTGGCACTCCAGCAAATCCGCGCGAGTGAACCCGTGGATTTTTGGGCCCATACGCTGTCGCTCTACACACTCGATACCAGTCTATTCGCAAGCGAGTTCGACGGTTTGCTGGAGCATCTTGGCTCGCTGCGCGCGGAGCCGAGCCGGCGCGTAGCGGGCATCGAGTCCCACTACGCTGAAGTGTTCAATGGTCAGGCGCCACTCGATGCGCGGCTGCTCATGGGCTTCTGGTTGTATCGCTCGGGGCTCGATGGCGGAATGCCCTGGGGCTATACGCACGGGACCGACACCAACGGCTTTACTGATCCGAATGCCGTGGCCACGGCGTTTCCAGCAGAATTTCACGACGCCACCGGCAATGTCACCCGGCGGGCGCTGCTCCCCAGCTACACTTGGGAGGCCTATCGTGCCGGTGTGAACGATCTGCGCTACGCCTTGACCGCCGAAAGGCTCCTCGGCTTGCGCGGCTCGCCCGAACAACGCGCACGTTTTGAGGCACTGCTTGCCGGCTATGCAATGCTCTACGACGCTAATGGCGACTACCTCGCGTACCGCAAGCGTGAAGGTGATGTGCGGCTGACACGCCAGGCCCTCGCAGGGCTCGTACTCGAGCTCAGCCAGTAGGAAGGCTATGCTTTCAAACGCGGAAGAACAGAAGTTGCCTTGGAATCATTCAGATGCCCAAGCTCGCCGATGCTGGCGCCAGCGGCTTCCGCAATGCTCAGCAAAAGTTTCGCATGGTTTTCGCCCTGGTATTCCAGAAATCTTCCAGTTGAGAAATACCCTCCACAGCTTCCAATGAGGACCGTCGGAAGATTGTCCGAAGTGTGGCCACCATCTCGGTTGGCGGAACTCCACATGATCACGGTATTGTCCAAAACTGTTCCGTTCCCTTCGGGGATAGCGGAGAGCGCGTCGCAAAGGGTCAAGACCCCGCGAGCTTTGAGCTTGCTCAAGTCGATGTAATCCTGAGCTGAGTACCCTGCGAGATGGGAGATGTTGTGATTGCAGTCATTGTCATAGGCGCTGCCAGCTGCTTCAGGCCAATGCCCGCCTGAATGTGAGCCCTCCATGCCCCACTGCATGGTAAAGACGCGCGTCACGTCACAGGCAATGGCAGCGGCAACCATGTCGGATTCAATTTTGAAAACCTCCATCGCTTTGCGCGTGGCTTGGTCTCCATTCGGCCGCGAGGGAATAGCACACGCTGGCTGCACCGATGGCACACTACCGGCTTGAAGACCCTGTTCCATTGCCCGAATCGCAGAGAGGTGCGCATCTAATTTACTATATTCCTCCCCTGTCAGTTCCTTCTGGACCCCCACCAGATCGGCCGTAATGTTGTCCAAAATGCTCTTGTTAATGAGCGCGCGTTTGGGACCGCTGGTGTCGGCAACTGGCTGGGCGTTGGGATCGACACCTTTGAACACTCGATCGAAAATCTCTCCCATGTCTTCGGTTAAACCAATTTGCTGCCGAGGCCCAGAATAACACGGTGAGCAATACGCAAAACCATTCTGATAAGTGCTGAAAGCGAACTCCAAACTCTTCAAACGCGTGCTCATTCCTATTTGAGAAGCGATCAGTTGATCGATCGACGCTCCTTCAGCGCTCGAGTTGTCACCGACTTGATCGCTCGGAGCGTTCGTTAGAATCGCCCGCTCGCGCTCATGACCTGCGGGTTGATTGGCACAGCTGATCAAGTCGAGCCCGGATGTCACAATCATTTTGCTCTTGTATTTTTCGAGCTCACTCAATATCTCCTTGAGCTGGAAATTAGTTTCTGTGCCCTGTGCCCCCCAAGCCGGCGTATGATGGCCGGAGCCCGTCAGCAGAAAAATCACACGCTTCGGATACGAGCCTTCAGCCTCGGCGATTCGGCTCCTCACAATGGGAGACAGCAGAATGGAGAGCGCTCCGCTTAGCTGAAGAAATCCACGGCGTCCTAAAAAAAGCCCAGGGTTCATTACGTCAATTGAAGTTCGTTTCATTTTACGCGCTCCTTAAAATTTGGCGAACTTGAAATCAGCGAGGCCAACTGCGTGAGTTGCGCACCTCCATCTACAAAATCTGCTCGGGTACCTAAATCAAAGGTAACGTCCGAGGTTGGAAGACCCAGATAGAAGCGGTAGGACTGCAACGAAACGCACTCCTTCGCAACCTTGGAACCGGCAAGCTTCTCTGCAAGTTCTACCCCACCCACATAGCTTTCCGTTGCTCCGTCCGTTGATCCTTCCCCCCGCAAAGAGTTCACTTCACCTCTTACGTCCAACGGTCCTTTGCTGTCGGCGGTCCGAAACTTCCCCAAGGCATCATAGTTATCAAGCGAAAATCCGATGGCGTTTAAGGATACATGGCAGCCCGCGCAAGTTGGCCGAGCAATCAACGCATCAAACACTTCGCGACGCGTTGCTGTGGCGGGAAGCTGGTCTGCCATCAGCATGGTAGAAGCATTGGCAGGCGGGCTGCCGGGTGGCCTACAAAGAAGCCGCGCAAGTACCATTTTTCCTCGGAAAACAGGCGCGCTTTCAGCAGCATGGCTGAAGGAAGCCATGACCGCTGGGTGAGTGAGCATCCCTTTTCGCTCGGTTGGAGGAGCGTCCCTTCGCACGAAATCCATTCCACTCAAGCCTTCAATTCCAAAAACGTTCGCGGTGACCGAATTGACGGCAAAAGAGCTCAAGCGCATGACGGCAGACCAACTGGGATCTGTGGAGTCAAGAAGATACCGCGCATCTAAGCGAAACGAAGCTTGCAGCGTTGACTGAATTGCCACGGAATTCGGATACAACGTTTCATCTTTTACAACGTTGGAGGTTGCGTTGACACCCAACAACCCCTCCAAAAATGCTGTTGTTTTTTCCGCGGCCGCGGGAGTTTTGTTCAGGCGTGCAAACTGCGCTTGAATCTGGGCGGGCGATTGCAGTTGGTCGGCATCCGCTGCCTTGCTCAATTCGGCGTCGGGTGGAGCGTCTGTGACCATGTAGGATAGAAGCGAAGCGACTTCAAACGAAGTCAACGATGTCAGCGTGCCGCTACCTGCGGCGACTGAACTTGGGCCGACTTCGGTTCGGTAAAGAAACAAAGGTGACTGCAGCATGGCTTGCACCACATATCGCATCCCTTCTTCGCTTCCAGACAGTGCCTTTCCAGCAGCGAAAATCGCATTCAAACGTGTCAATTGCTCCGGAGAAACCGGCCGACGATAAAGTGTTCTCCCCAAAGAACTGATGAACGTCCCTGCGCACGCTGCATCTTGCCAACTGCAACTTGCATATTGCTTAAAGTAGGCCTCCCCTTGGGTCTTGGCCTGACCTGCGAGGACCTCAGCGGCATCAGCATATTTTTGGGCTAACACCTGCTGCACATTGAGACTGTTGCTGGCGATGAAAGGCGCGCCCAAAACGTCGTCGGGGAACGTTGCAGCAATAGGATCAGGATTTAGCCCAATCTGCTTAATGGAATTGAGGTAGTTCAATTTGTTGAGCCGCCAGGCCCGCGCTTGGATCTGACCAGGTTTTAGGTCGACCGGTGCTGAAGCACCCCCTGTCCCGTTTTGAGTTCCACCCGCCGCGCCGACCGAAGCGGCTCCCCCCGTCGCCGCGATTCCGGTTCCCTGTCCGTTCGCGGAA
Organism: Polyangiales bacterium; assembly: GCA_038246305.1. Lineage (GTDB taxonomy): Bacteria > Myxococcota_A > Polyangia > Polyangiales > Polyangiaceae > JBBRRP01. The sequence goes on from JBBRRP010000027.1 coordinate 46,179, forward strand.
CTCGGTCCGTTCACGGACCCCAGACCTCTTTTCGGCGAAGTGAGCTCGGCGGTGCACGCTAAAAGCCCACACAAGGCCGCCACAACCCCAAAGGTAGTTTCACGCATAGGCCTAGAGTCGTGCTGGGGCACAAGGATGTATCAGGTTTCTTCGGCCCCGACTTCGTCGTCGCCGTCGCCGCAGATCGCCGAGCAGACCAGGGTGTCCCGGATCCGTGCCCGCCTCGCCGCCTCGACGTTACGCTGCTACGGAGGCAGACCGAGCGCCTGAGCGCTTGCGCCCGTACCTCACTTGGCCGGTGTGAGATGTGCGCCAGCGAGGAGCAGCGTCAAATGTTATCGAGATGGCAACACCTCCCGCATTGCGATTCAATTCTCCAATCAAACTCATGAATTCTTGGCGTACCGCGGGATCTGGCGGCTCGGACAGAACGAGCAGGAGCTGGGCGCCCTCCTTGCACTGTACCAGCCAGCCCATCGCTTCGTGGCAAAGCCTCATGCGAGCAGCTCGAGCCGCTACGGAATGGTCCCGGCCGACGCGATAAACAACTCGAAGGCATTGGGCAAGATGAGGAGCGATAAGCGAGAGTCGTCTCCCCACACGCCGCGTTAAGCTCTCAACCGATTCTCCCGTATCCTGAATCACGGTGGCGCACACGAGGCCATTCAAGCGTTTCCCAAAGGCCGCTCGGGGACTTTCAAGCGCGGATTCTACGCAATTCTTCTCCAAAATGGTGACACACGCGCAGTCCATAAAAGTCTGCTCCCGAGAGATGAAGGGGAGTGAGGCGTTTAGCCCCGCCCCGCTGGGCAAGCTTTCGACGAAAAAGGCAGCAACACCTGCTTCGGCAATTCGTGACGACGTTAAGCATGCGACGTGCCAGGGGGTCGAGCGTGAACCGCCGGGCGAGAAGGTGTATTTCGCTGAAGCCGCTGCACCAAAGTGCCGCAGGTGTGGCAGGATCCACCATGAACGCCGCGCGAGTGTTGTTACCCGGACGCTCCGGCTGACCAGTCAGCGAATCACCGCATGCGTACAATACTGCTGATTGTCTTTTATCGTGAGCACATAGCCCGTGGGACATGCGCCATCCGTTGGTGCGGGGGCGCAGAAGCTCACGCCGTCGGGCTGGACGTAGATCTTCCAGCCCGGGGGGCACGCGCTGACATCGGGCGGAGGAGTCAGAGGGGGCGGAGGGGGAATGCAACAACCGCCCGTGCAAACGTCGCCGTTGGTGCAGTCGGTGCTGGCGGTGCAGGCCTTTAGCCCCTGCGGACACATGTTGCCGGCGCAGAAGGTGATGCACGCCTCACCCGCGTCACCGCCGACCTTGTTCTGGTCGCCGTCGTGGACCATCACCTGGAAACGATAGTTGTGACCGACTTCCAGTCGGAGGTCCCAGCGCACCTCGGCCCCATACGCCTCCGCCTTCGTGAGCGTGCCGACGGGGGCGGTGTGGCCGTTGCCGTAGTTCTGGTTGTTCTTGATGGGATCGGCGTCCGGGGTGATCGACGCGCCGGTCGCGTCGACGGTCCGAACCGCGCCTTTCCACGTCCCGGCGACATAGGTCGGATTCACCGGCGGGCCGCCCCATTGCCAGTCACCACCCACCGCGTTCGCGTCGGTCGTGATGTCCGTGATGAACAGCGCCGGCCACATCGGACGTCCCACCGGATCAACGCCTGTTTGCTGTCCGATGATCAGGTTCGTACCCGTCTTGGGCGCGTTGACGATGTCAGGGCTCTTCGTCAGGGGCGAAACCGGGAATGAAGTGGAGACGCCGTTGATGACGGTCTCATGAACGCCGAGCGTCATCGCGTGTTCATCGTTGTAGAACAGCTGGATGCTCGCGAAGGGGTAACCGCCCGAAGGGACGACTGCCGCAAGGACAGCGCTCTCGTTGAAGAGGATGTCCGTGAGCGGATTGGCGCTCGCGAACGGGTAACCGCACTCGGTGATGACCGGCCCGACCACGCCGGGTTTACAGGCTGTTGGCGCAGTACCGCCGGTGCCGCCGGAGCTGCCCCCTGCGCCCGTCTGAGCGGTCCCCGGAGCGCAGCTCCCGGTCTTGGAATTGCAGCACATGCCGCCCGTACACGTGAGCCCGGGTTTGCACTTGTTCATTGGCTGGCAGGAGCATCCGAGCGACCCGACTGCGCAATCGGTCGGATCTACCGCACCCGAAGCACCGGGTGGGATTTTGCACGCCCCAGCGGTGCAAACTCCGCTCGCGCAATCCGGCCCCGTCGCGCAGGTGGTGTTGGGCAGCGCCGCGGTCGGCAAGCAGAGCCCTCCCGTGCACGTGCCGCTCTGGCAATCACTCGCCTGAGTGCATGAGGAGCCCGCCTGGGAGAGGGTCGTACCGCCGCTGGAGCTCGCGCCGCTGCCCGAGTTCACAGCACCGCCAGAAGTCGAGCCGCCGTCGGACGTCGACCCTGTCGACCCGCCGAAACCGGCGTTGGCTACCGCGGGAGGACCGCCGGCCTGCTCGCCCGAACTGCAGGCGAAGGCCCATGCGCCGATGAGAAAAAAAACAAAAAGCCCGGCCTTGCCACGACGCTGTTGATGAAGCATCCCTTGTCCTCCGATGTGTCGCCGAAGCCGTGCGGTCGCACGAACCCCGGCAAACTCTAACGCTACCAGCTTCTCGCCTAAGCGTCCACGCGCGGGGCTCGAACCCGTTAGAAATCGCCGAGTTGGGCTGGATGCACTACATCCGCATACACACGGCAGCTCGAGCGTGGCTCCCTGATTGCACTGCGACGACCCGCATGGCTGCGCCTAGCTAAGCGTCTCGCAGCTCAGGCAGGAACAGGGCTGAACCAGCGGCTGGCAAAAACAAACAACCCGCCCAGAAAAGCGAGAGTCGGTAATCTCCGTGATGCTGAAAGAGCCCAAACGAAATCACTCCTGCGGCCGAGAACACTCGGCCGATATTGTAACAAAATCCCGCCCCCGTGGTGCGCAGCAGAGTTGGGAACAGGGGTGGCAAGTACATGGTGAAAAGCGCGAAAACTCCCTGAAAAAGGCCGGGAAGTGCGAGCCACCAAAAGAGCTCGGTAGGGGCTCGTGGTGTGCCATACACCCAAAGCATCGAAAGGAAATAGCCGAAGCACATGAGTGCGATGGCTTTCCCGTATCCCAACCAACGCGCTAAACCCGCTGCCATGAAATTGCCCACCGTGGAGGCGATGATGATGAGCGTCAGCAGCTTCATGCCCCAAGCGTTCTTCGCCGCTGCAGGTTGCTGGATCACATCTGGCAAATTCTTGAACTCGAGCTGATGCCAAAACATGAACGCCCAGTGCGCCGTCAACGAAAGCGAACACACCAAGATCACGAGCAGTGTGATCTTAAGTACCCCGCCGCGAAATAGATCCTGAATGCGAGGTGTTTGAGAATCTGCTGCACGCCTGGCTTGGTGCCATTCTTCCGGCTCCGGAACTGCGCGCCGGATCCAGAACACCAGCAACGCCGGCAAGATGCCGACTACAAAAATCCAGCGCGGCTGAGTGGCGACAATGCTCGACATCGCCAGATTGGCAACCACGGCCAACAGGATGCCAACGTTCACCCCCGTTTGTAGGACAGCGGCGAGCCAAGGGCGAAAGCGGCGTGGCCATGTTTCGGCGAGCAAAGAAGCCCCCACGGCCCACTCACCGCCGATGCCGAGGGCCGCCAAGAAGCGAAAGATCATCAAGTGCCACCACGTTTGCGAGAGACACGAGAGACCGGTAAAGAGCGCGTAGGTTAACACCGTCAGCGATAGCGTGCGGCTGCGCCCCAAGAGATCGCCGATGCGCCCAAAGAAGGCCCCACCGAGCGCCCAACCCAACAAAAAAGCACCCTGAATGATACTCGCGTAACGGCCGACGCTGGGATCGAGGGTACTTGTGACGCCCAAGAGCTGCGCTACGAACGGTGCGTACACCAGCGTGTACAAATGCATGTCGAGGCCGTCAAACGTCCAGCCAAGCCAGGCGGCAGTCCCTGATTTCCACTGTTCGGCTGTGACGTTGCGCAGAGTCATTGGGGGGGGCTCCTTGAGCGCCGGGTGTTATTTCGGTCGAAAAGGGTTCATCTCATGAAGTCTGTGCTTGCGAAATGGGGCAATAGTTTGGCTGTGCGAATTCCAGCGGGGATCGCGGGCGAACTCGGGTTCGAAGCGGGGGCCATGATTGATGTCAAGAATGACAATGGGCGGTTCGTCGTGGAACGCAGGGCCAGCTACGATCTGAAGGCTCTGCTGAACTCTATTACTCCTACTCCAGCGAACCTGCACGGTGAAGTTGATTTTGGCGAAGTGAAGGGTCGCGAGAGCCTGTGAGTCGGGAGAAGTTACCTCAAGCACAAAGAGCACTGGGCCTAGTGTTGTGCTTGCTGACCAGGCCAAGAGTCTGGACTGGCGAGCACAGAGCGCTCGGAAGTTTGGGAGAGTGTCCGAAGAAACGATGTCAGAGGTAGTGGCGAAGTTCCGAGTGTTAATCGAGCCTGTCCGATAACTCGATCGCAACTAAGTCCGAGTGTAGAAGGAAGCGCTCATGAAAACACGCAGCAAGTTCGGGATTGGGGAAAATGAGGGCGGCGATGCTCTGCGATTCTATAGCGGGGACTTCAATGGGGCCGCCGTTAGTAAACGGCGGAAATGAACGCCAACTAGAAGCTTCGCTTGCGGCCTAATCTGCGAAAACATCCCCCACCGATGTGGCGTCCAACAGACGCTCGGCCCACACCATGCACTCGCTTTCGGATGCTGCTTCCACACGGGTGCGAACGTCGGGGGGTACAGTTTGAAACTTGAGCGTAAGGAGATTGAGGAGCATCCGGCGGGTGGCCGCCACCATCCCTTCAACCTTGCCTTCAGCCTTGCCTTCAGCTCTTAGCTCTTCTGCGTATGTCATGACGACGTCTCGTGCTCCCGGTACGGCTTTGAGGGCTTCGATTGCTTCACGACCTGCTGCTCCCTGGGTCACAGTCAGCACATATAGCACAAAAACGAGGAAGGCTTCGCGGCCGCCAGGGGAGCGAAATACCTCTTCAAATTCGCTCTGGTGAGCGTGAATCGTGTGGACGAGCGCCTTGCCGGCTCGACTATCACGCAAGAGAACGAGCGTGAGCGTGACGACTGGGTCCAAGTGCCGCGCGTGGATATGCGCGTCGTCGACCCGGCTAATGTCGTCGAGCAGAAAGCCCCAATGGGGGATCAAGGTTTGTACGGCTGGGTCTCCTAAAATTGCGGGATCGAAAAGTTGTTCGAAGCGCGTTGCAGCGGTCCAGCCTGAGGCGCTGTGGTGCAACACCTGAACGAGGACAAAAGGGAGAGGGAGAATCGCCGTGTCCCGAGCGCGGGCGTTGTGCACGTGGCGCTCCCACACGTGAATGGCGCCACTGAGCCCACGGAGCGGCATGAGCGGATCAACGGTGCTCATATGCTCAAAGAGCACGTACAGAAAAGCCGGGCGATTTCGATAGGTGGCGCTGTAGAGCACGTCCACGACGGTGCCGCGAAGCTCTTCGCTGACGAAGCTGCTGTCTTCCACGCGCAACGTGTCGAGGTCGAGATGCTCGAGTATTGTTGGCGGCAGGGTGGAGCGAAATTGGGCCGCTGCGTGCTCTGGGATGCCGAATTCGCGCCGTACGAGCGCATCGTGCGGGAAGATCTTTCTTTCGGGCTCGGCCAACTTGACGTGGAGATACCGCGATCGGGCGAGATTGGGTATTGGGGGAAACCCTTGGCCAATTCAGCGAACACCAGTCCGCTAAATACGTTCAACCTTCAACGTCGGCTCCAAGCGGCGCAAATCCGCGACATCGCTGGTGACGACGACGGCGCCTTCACGCATCGCGAGCAATACCACCGACGCATCAATCACATCCGTTGTTGCGGAGCGTCCACATAAAACCCCCGCCGCCTCGGCAAGGATCCGATCAAGCGGTGGAACTACGGTGGTCGATCCTGAGAGTAACGCACGAAGAGGCACTTGCCGTCCGCGGTCGCGCATCACTTGTCCCAGAACACCGGCAGGGATCACGAGCCGCGTGCCAGTCCGCAGCGCTTCGCGACAGAGCGCTCGCATACGCTCGTCGCCACGCTCGAAGGCTATCAGCGCACCTACGTCGAGGACGACCGAGCGATGACTTTCTTTGCCCATCTTTGTGCGCCCCTCTTGGGTTCTCCGTGTTGCGCGTCCAGTGCGTCGAGTAGCTTCTCAAGCTCATCTCGTCGCAGCTTCTCGTCAACCGCCTCCCTGATAAACGCGCTCAGCGACTTGGCTCGACCCGTGGTGACCTGTTTCTTGGCGGACTTTAAGACCTCGATGGGAAGAGAAATGGCGACCTTCGCGGTTGTCATACTTTTGTCCTACCATCGATCCGTCGGGGACGCAATAGATGGCTGAGGGTTGGAAGATGTCATTCAAATGAAGTGGCGTCCAACAAACGCTCTGCATGCCCCCTCGGATGCCGTTTCCACACGGGTGCGAACGTCGGGGGGCACAGTCGATACGGCGGGCTTGGACCAAACGGGCACGTTTCAATTCACGCCCGCGCGAAGCGGGCGACCTTGGCTGTTCTCCTTGCTGGATTGCCTTCGGCGTTTCAATTCACGCCCGCGCGAAGCGGGCGACTCAGGTCCGCTTCGAGACTATCGCGCTTGGCCTTGTTTCAATTCACGCCCGCGCGAAGCGGGCGACCATCACGGGCGGCACGCTCGGGAACGATGATTATGTTTCAATTCACGCCCGCGCGAAGCGGGCGACTTTACTTGCTAGACGAGGCCTCGGGTATACCTGAGTTTCAATTCACGCCCGCGCGAAGCGGGTGACGATGCGCCTAGCGTGGCCCGAGGTTCGGGCAATGTTTCAATTCACGCCCGCGCGAAGCGGGCGACGATCGTTTCGTACACCGCTTTAGGCCTTGAAAAGTTTCAATTCACGCCCGCGCGAAGCGGGCGACGGCCTATTTCGTCGACGGTGCTTGAAATGCAATCGGTTTCAATTCACGCCCGCGCGAAGCGGGCGACCGCGGTTGCCATCGACTTCGGGGCCACCCAGCTGTTTCAATTCACGCCCGCGCGAAGCGGGCGACCGTCGATGGCTTGAGTGGTGGCGGGATTGGTGGGTTTCAATTCACGCCCGCGCGAAGCGGGCGACGCCGAGCACCGGAACGCTGTCCGCGGCGTCGTGTTTCAATTCACGCCCGCGCGAAGCGGGCGACCACGCCCATGGCCTGGTCACTGATCGTGCTCTTGTTTCAATTCACGCCCGCGCGAAGCGGGCGACCTCACTTTCGCCGTCGGCGAATGGATTGCACTAAGGTTTCAATTCACGCCCGCGTGAAGCGGGCGACCAATCTCAGGCGACGCCCAGTTATTGAGCGCGACGTTTCAATTCACGCCCGCGCGAAGCGGGCGACCCTGAACAACCCACGCCTCCCACTCCCGAGGCGTTTCAATTCACGCCCGCGCGAAGCGGGCGACTCCTCCAGTTGTTCGCGTTCTTCGTCGGTAATGGTTTCAATTCACGCCCGCGCGAAGCGGGCGACGGCGGACCTCGCAGGGATCGGCTTAGACCTCGTGTTTCAATTCACGCCCGCGCGAAGCGGGCGACATCTTCTTGTACGCCGCGCCAGAGGTGATC
>JBBRRP010000028.1:0-53778 GCA_038246305.1 Polyangiales bacterium
GATGGGGCGTCGAAACGCGCGTTCCCCGAAATCAGAGATGAACTTGCCCGCACAACCATCGGCATCGGCCGTTGGATCGCAGGGTAGCAGCTGCGTGAGATCAGCGGTTGCCGCCACTGACAGCTTCTCGGCCGCCGCCATGTACTGCTCGACCAGGAGCGTCGAGATTGTTAGGGCCTGGGCGTTGTTGTTGAAACCGAGCGCCGTCTCTTCAGCGACGAAGCCCTGTGCGGGCGCCGAAGTGTCCTTGAGGAGTTCTTGAACGGTGCCGTTGTACTCGCGGCGCGTCAGACGCCGGATCGGTGAAGGGCCAGGATACCTAGCCGCTTCGCAGGCCGCCGCCGTGGGCGGAGCGATGTTGGCTGGGCCCGTCCCGGGAGGCTGCGACGCGCCCATCTGCGAGGATTTATCAGCGGGTAGTCCGGGGGTGGAAACTTGGGCTTCGCACCCGACTGCCAGGGTACTTCCCACGAGCGCAAGGGCTTTGAGGATTCGTCGATTCGGTACCACGGGCTAGGCTCCTTCTGCTGGGTGCGGCGAGAATTCCGCGAGATGAGCGGGCAGCTCAACGAGCCTACAGGAGTCTGCCTGCTCAGCGACCGAAGATCGGAACTATTTTGTGTCAATTCGCGGGTCCAAAACCAGCCCCACCGAAACATTATCACGCCGCTAGATAGTAGGCCGACTACCGCTTACCTCCTCACACACGTGGCGCGCGAACAAGTTCGGCGACAACCTCGATGTGGTGGGTCTGCGGAAACATGTCAAACATACGCATACAGGTTAACATCCAACCCCCGCGCTCTAGAATCCCGATGTCCCGCGCCAACGTTTCTGGGCAGCACGAAACCATCAATACACATTTCTGCGCCACCTGGGCTATCACGCTGAGGGCTGCCTGTGCGCCCGCACGCGGCGCATCCACGATCACGACGTCCGGCAGCTCAGACTGACTCTGTTGCAGCCAACTGCCGACATCCGCTGCGATAAACCGCCCTTTCAACCCCTGCTCGTGGCTTCCGCGTGCGGCTGCCGCAACGGCGTGCGGGTCGATTTCCACGCCCAACCCGCGGAGACCGAGCTTAAGCAAGGGCAAGGAGAAATTACCCACTCCCGAGAACAGATCCCAAAACACGCCTGCACCGGTTTCAAGAACGCGCTCGGTGACCCAGGCAACCAGGCGGGCGTTCATCGCAGAGTTCACTTGCATGAAGCTGCCGAGCGGGGCGTAAAAGAACAGCCCTTCGGTGAGCGAAAATCGCTGAACTGGCGGCTCCCCCTCACCTTCCACACCCACCACGTGTTCTGAACCGAGCTCAGCGCGGATTTTGGCCCACTCTGCTGTTCCTCCACTCTGCTGTCTGTTAGGGACAATGTGAACACCGAACTGACCATCGAGATCTCGGCTGCGAACCTCCACGAAAAGGGCTTCGCTCATACCAGAGAACACCCGCGCCGTGAGCTCGACCACACGCGTTGCAAGTTCTGGTTCGAGCACCGCACAGCTGATCGCTTTGTTCGGATTGAAAAAGCGCAACGCACCCACTGAATTAACCTGTAACCGAATCCGATTCCGGTACCGAAGCGCCGAACCCGTTTCCATTTCGTGGGGGAGCAGCGTCCAATCGACCCCCTGCGACAACAGAGCGTTTCTGACTCGATCTCGCTGAATCGCGTGCTGCGCCGTCTCGCCGAGACACATCAAGCGGCAGCCCCCACACAGCGCTGCGACAACGCAAGGAGGATTGCGGCGCCCGTGGGCACCCTGCACTAACTCCCACTCCTTGAGCGTATGGCCCTGCTCAGGCGGCACGAAGCTGAGCCGGTCACCGGGCACGGGCCCCTTTGCTAAGAAATATCGGGCTCCTGATTGAACCCGGGCGTAGCCGCGACCGTTCACGCTGACGGCCTGTCCCAAGATAGGCTGCGCGTCTGGAACACCGGGCATTGCGAGGTATTAACACGCTTCGCTTGGAGCCAGCCCGATTTTCCCTGCGCTCTCGGCGTGATAGCTTTCGAGGGAAGGCTTGCCCGCGTTGACTTCCCCAATCCCCTGCCGCAGAACCCGAGCTTCTTGTCCGTTCCGATGCCCACGTTGAGCTCGCACATCGTTCGTCGAAAGCTCGCATCCGTCCCGGATGTCGAAGAGGCCTTAGCACGACAGATTCTCTACGGTGGGGATCTGGTGACGAACCTGTTGGAGCTTTCGGCCGTGAGCGAGCCACTCCTGGTGAACTTGTTGGCAGAGAACTTCGGGCTTGAGCCTGCACCGCCCGGCGTACTTCCGGTGGCGATGCCGGAGGTTAAGAAATTGATCGGGGCTGAGGTCGCGCTACTCTACAGTGTCTTCCCGCTGAAGCTTGAGGAGGGGCGCTTGGATCTCGCGGTCTTCGAGCCGCTGCCCGCAGCGATCGAACAGGACCTCGTGTTTTCTCTGGGGGTGCGCATCTTCCAGCGGGTGGCTCCACTGGTCCGGATTCGGCAGGCCATCGCCCGCGATTACGATCGCCCACTCGACAAGCGCACCGCTCGGGTGCTGGCACAGCTCGAAGGTCGAAACGATCCCCATCCCAGTTTGACTCCCACTGCGTTACCCAATGAGAGCCGGGGCTTAGGGCGTTTACCGCGACCCCAATCCGTCTTACCACCGCGGGTTATCACTGAAGAACGCTCCACCCTTCGTCCCCGAGCGGCAGAACCCATGCTGAGCGCGCAGCGAGAGCCCACTCCGACGAGTACCAGGCCCCCCCCTCCAACCAGGGCTCCCGCAAAGCCACCTCGCCGGCTGGGCCCCTATACCGTCAGCATGGCGGAACGTGACCTTTTTACGGCTGAATCGCGTGACCAGGTTCTCTTCGCGCTGTTCGATTTTGCTGCCCAATACTTTGAATACACCGCACTCTTTGTGGTCCATGGCGAGCTAGCCGAAGGCCGCCTGGCTCGTGGCCCTGGTGCGAGCTCGGAGCAAATCCAGAAGCTCGGTGTGCCATTAGACCTTGAAAGCGTCCTTTCTTCGGCCCACAGAGCGGGTCATTTCAAGCTGGCCGCGTTGGCCAACACCGGTGTCGATTCAACACTTGCGGAAGACCTGGGGCGCCCCACTGGGCGGCGCGTACTCCTCCTACCCGTGGCAGTTAAGGCGCGCTCAGTGCTGCTGCTTTTTGGAGATCACGGCCGTAACCACGTGAAATTGGCAGATATCGGCGATGTGCTAGCACTTGGTGCGTTGGTGGGCAGCACACTCGAACGCATGATTGTCTCGAGGAAGTCACAGCAGCGCGAGGGCGGCTCGAACCTTTTTTCCGTGCGACCATTGCCGCGTCCAGGTTCACAATTCGTGAGACCCGCTCGACAAGACCAGGCGCAGGCCCTGATCTCCGCGCTAGGCGACTCCGCTCCAAACGCGACCGATGCGTTGGCGGTGAATGCCTTCCTTGAGCAAGACAGGCACGCTACGTTGCCCGGCCTGAGCGGGGCCCCCTCAGTATCTATTCTACCCCGCGCCATCGATGTCACTCCGCCGATGGGCACACCTATCGTGGCTTCCGCGCCCCCGCCGCGGCCCAGCACGCAGGCACGACCGACACCTCGAACTCAGCCGGTATCGCATTCTCAGATTATCTCCTCTGATCCTCCACCGTTCCTGCGTCCGCCGTTACCCCCGGCGCCGCCGCCGAGCCGGCCAAAACCAGAGTATTCTGAGCCACTTCCCATCCCGCTCACCAAGAGCAAACCGCCACTCCGTACGCAGGAGCCGCCGGAATCCGGTTGGGACGCCAGCGGCGCCGCGCCGCTCGGTGCGCAACACTTGGAAGTTGTCGCAGAAGCTGACTCGGAGCGCGCAAGTGCAGCATCACGCACTGTTTCCGTAGCGGCGCTCGAGCCGCGCCCCGGGAGAAAATCGGATTCACACAACCTACCGACGGTCATTGTCGATTTGGCCAGCAACTGTCAGACGTTGGTTTCAGAGCTGATTTCCGGGAATTTGGAGGCTGGCAATCAACTCGTCCAGATCGGCGGCCCTGCCGCTAGCGCCCTCGCCGCACGGCTGCCTGGCCCGATTCAAATGGATTACCTGAACGCTCTTGGTGAGATCCAGGTGCGCGCATCCCAATGCGGGCCACTCCTTCGAACCCTGAGCAGACTCGGCGCGCAAGCCGCCCCTTTTGTGGCACTTCGCACCCTGGATAGCGACCCTACCGCGAGAGCTTGGGCTACTCACCTGCTCGCCGAAATGCCAAGCGACGATGCCGCACGGGCCATCGTCAAACGGCTCTTCGACGACGACCCCGAAGTCAGAAAAGTGGCCATTTCTGCGGGTCGCTCGATGCAATCCAATTCCGCCGCTCGTCTGAGCTTCCTGGATCAGCTGGCTGCACACGCGGCCAATCGCGACGCTCCAGAAGGCGTGCGCATGGCCGCCATTTCGGCGCTCGAATCGTTGCGCGAGCCGCAGGGTGTCCCCACGTTGATTGCGCTCCTCGCAGCGGAGAATCCCAAAGTTGTACAAGCGGCTCACACTGCCTTATTAACGTTAACCCGAGAAGATCTTGGGAGCCTTCCGGAAGGCTGGCAGAAATGGTGGGAGCAGAATAGTCATCGACACCGGATCGAATGGCTCATCGACGCCCTCATGAGCGACACGAGCGGCGTGCGGAGCGCCGCTTCTGAAGAGCTGAAGAGTCTGACCAAAGAATACTTTGGCTACTACGAGGACTTGCCCAAACGCGAACGGTCGCGAGCCCAGCAACGCTACCGAGACTGGTGGGAGAGCCGGGGCAAGTCCCGCTTCGACTAGCCCGCGACCTGAACGTGGGAGCGCGCCCTCCCGCTGAGGGCGATTGCCCCCTCGACAACTGGGTCGAAAGCATGGAATGGACTGGGAGCGCATGCGAGAGCCTGAGTCCGCCGAATCAGCACTGCGAGAAGCCAACCTCGCCCTTTCGGGCCGCCGTCAGCACGAGGCCAGTCGTTTTGCCTCGATCGAATTGCGCGCGAAAGACCCTCAAGATCGAGGCTGGGTTGCCCTGGCGATGCTCTCTGTGGCGCTCGTCGCTTGCTTGTGTGTGCTTGGCGCCTGGCTCATTTGAGTGCAACTCCTGTGGTAAGGCATCCCGGCACTCCTGGCGGGCCTATCGCACCTAGTTTTTCGGTGTGAAATGAGCAGGCACGGAGGACTCAAATAAGTCTGAGAGTTGCCGTTGAGTGTAGCATGTGGCGCCTCTCCCTCAGCCTGCTGTTTTTCACGAGCTGCCTCCTCAGCCTGAGCCCGAAGGCCAAGGCAGAAGCCGGCACGACACTGGTCGCCGACAGCTTGGGGGTGGTTCGAACTCACGCGCTGTCCGGAAGCTATCCGCTATCCACTGGTGTTAATCTAAAATTGAGTACCAATTCCGAAGCACGGGTCTTTTCTCGCTCTCAAGATCTGCCGTTGATGTCCGGCCCTTTAATCAAAACCTGGACTGTGATCGCCACATCGGGACACATCGAAGTTGAGGTTGCCAAAAGCCAACGCCGCGCGGTGCTGATCACCGACGCCGACCGCCGTGGAGCCATTTGCTTGGGTGGAAGGTTAGTGATCGGTACGTTCGGAGGGCACACTGCAGCGGCAAATATTGAAGGGTCTTCCGTAGCGATCTCAAAGGGGCGGATCTCGGAACTCGCTCAAGCCACAGAAGTGGACTTTCAGGGTCTGGATGAGGCGCCTGTCCGGCGCGCTCTCAAGGAAGCTCAGGCGATCAGCTTGCCGAACAAGCTGTGGCTCGCTCCAGCTGGCGTAGCGAAAATCAGAGGGGTCAGCGTCCCGCCCGTCACAGATGCCCTGGAATACGAGCTGACTTTACGGCCCCGCGAGGCTGGTCAGGCGGAACAGCGCATCGTGACCCGCGACCCGTTGCGAGGCTTTGACTTTGATCTGCCTCCTGGCACTTACGGCGCTTTCCTCAGAACCGTCAGCCAACTCGGCATCCCTTCTGCGGCGTCCCCCGAGGAAACACTTCAAGTTATCGGCATAACGCTCCCCGCAGGGTCGCGCGTGGATGAGCTTGGCAGAATCCATCTAACGGATTCGCAAACCGTACAATTCATTCACGCAGACGGCCTGGTTCAAACTGCTACCGGTGCTCGAAGTTCTCGACCTGCCACCTTGCCGGTGGGGCTCTTCAAAAACGAACGCACTGCGGTGGCGCTCCACAAGCCAGGCTCCCTGGACTGTGCGGTGGCACTTCTCGTTCCGCAGTCTTTGCGTGCGGAGGTCTTTGCCGGACCGAAGCTTGCCACCTGGCCCGCAGATCCGGTGCAAATATCCATCCGTCTATTGGGCGAAGCCCGAGGGCAAAACCTGAACACGCTCGTGACCAAAGTGACCTTGGGCAACGAACTGATCGCCGTCAACTGGCGTGAAGAAGGTGATCGCTTAGTGGGAACCGTGGAGCCACGCGCCCTGCGTGAACCCGACGTGCTTCGTGTAGAAGTTGCGGATCAGAATGGTGCGCAACTCGGCCGTGATTTCTTGGAACTGATCAGTACGCCGCAGGCCCAACCAAAACTGACCTCGCCCCTCAGTGTCGCAACACGCTAACTACTTTTTCGACTTCTTAGCCTGAGCGCTGCCCTTGTCCTTGCTCTTATCGGCCTCATTCGCAACCTTACTGAGGTCCACTTCCCAGGTTACTGTCTGCTCATCACCCACGAACGCCGGAACGATCACCGCTGCCAGGGCTCTCAACACACACTTGCCAACAGGAGTATCCGCATACGGAGGATCGATGGTTGCCGTCTTCGCGTGACCCGCATTGGCAAACACGAGTGTGACCTTCGCCACTCCGCGTTCCACTTTGGCTTGCTCTTCGGCCGGTAAGGCCTCAGGACAGGTTTGCGCTGAGCGTGTGGCTCGCTTCAGCTCAAGCTCAGCTTGGGATTGATCCCATTTTGCCTTCTCTTCAGTGTCCGTCGCATCATCGGCCCCAAGCTTATCGTCGCCGCGCGCCGCTTTGGCCTTGGCCTGCTCATCGGCGAGCTTTTCTTGTTCGGCAACGTACTCATCGGGCGTCCGGATGCCCGACTCCTTCGGAGCACACGCCGCAAATCCAAGACCCAATACGCACAAGGCTGACCATCGCATGGGCGGGATACTAGCGTGAGCCCGGGCGCGTTTGAAGCCGCTTCCTAAGACTTTCGTTGCAACAGAATGGCTTCAAAGATCCGTGATCAAGTAATCTTTGATTTTATACAGAAGGGCCCGGTGGCTGATTTCTAGCACCTCGGCTGCCCGAGTGCGGTTTCCACGCGTCTTTTGCAACGCGCGACGAATCAAGATCTCCTCGACGGCACGCATCGTCTTCTTGACACTCAGCTCACCTGTTTGGAGCTGTACTTGCACGGGATCGCGCGCCTCACGGATGCGTTCGGGCAAGTCTGGCGCAAAAATGCGGTCTCCCTCTGCCAACACCATGGCTCGTTCGATGGTGTTTTCGAGCTCACGCACGTTGCCCGGCCAGGAATACTCATACAACAGCCGCCGTGTTTCGGTATCGAGGCCTTGTACATTGGTTCCAAGGCGTTTGTTATTTCGAGCCACAAAATGATTGATGAGGAGTGGGATGTCTTCGCGTCGGTCGCGCAACGGAGGCACCAAGATCGGTAACACGTTGAGCCGATAGAAAAGATCTTCGCGAAAGCGGCCGGCCTTGGCTTCTTGCTGCAAGTCTCGATGAGTCGCTGCGATAATTCGCACATCGACTTGGAGATCGCGCGTTTCCCCGACGCGTCGGATCTTTTCGTCCTCCAACACTCGGAGGAGCTTCACCTGCAGTGCCAGCGGCAACTCACCAATCTCGTCGAGAAACAGCGTCCCCCGATCAGCTTCTTCAAACAGCCCCCGCCGGTCGGCGATCGCGTCGGTAAATGATCCGCGTTTGTGCCCGAAAAGCTCGCTCTCCAGTAAATTTTCTGGGATCGCCCCGCAATTGACCACAACAAACGGCTCCGCACGCCGATTGCTCTGTCGGTGAACGGCCCGCGCTACCAGCTCTTTGCCGACTCCGCTCTCCCCATTCACGAGCACCGTTGTCTTGTAGTCAGCGATCTTGGCGATGGTTCGGAAGATCAGCTGCATGCTGGGGCTCTTCGCGACAAACTCTTCGAACTTATGTTCTTTCAGAACCTCATCGCGCAGCGCGCGATTCTCACGGCGAAGCTGCTCCCGTTCTTCGGCCTTGAGCAGCGTTAAAACGACCTCATCTTGCCGAAAAGGCTTCTGGATATAGTCGTAGGCGCCCGCCTTCATGGCTTCGAGCGCAAGGTCGGTATTGCCGTAGGCGCTCATGACAATGACCGTCGCTTCGTTGCGTTTTGCCCGTAAGGTCGACAGCAGATCCAGACCGCCCATTTTGGGCATCCTCACATCCGTCAACACAAAATCTGGACCAAAGCTATCCACGAGCTTCAGCGCCTCCTCGCCACTCGCAGCCGTTTCTACCTGGTAACCCTGGCGGGTCAGCAGCGTACGCAGAACCAGGCGGAGGTTCTCTTCGTCATCGACGACCAGGATCCTTTTCACTACGCAAAAAGGTTATACGTTCCACCGGCGCTACGCAAGAAGTTCGTACCCTGCTCCCCGAGTTCGGGATTCCTGCTGAGCCCCCTTCCTGATAGGCCTGCGCTCCTATGCTTTGCGGATTAGACCAGGTGTTTTCAGGTGAGCTCAACAACGTCCGCAAACGCTTGCGGGGTGCACGGGTAGGAATTCTCACGCACGCAGCAGCCGTGGATCGCTCCGGTCGCAATGCCGTTTCCACCCTGGACGAGCTGGGCGCGAGCCCCGCCGTCGTACTCACTCCTGAACACGGCTTCTTCCCCACGCACCAGGCGCAGGTGCCGATTTCTGAAATTCCGCCGAGCCCTGACCAGCCGAGATTCGTGAGCCTCTACGGCAGCAAGAAGGAATCACTGACGCCGACCGCACAGGATCTTGAAGGGCTGGATGTGCTGGTGATCGATCTCTGCGATGTTGGAAGCCGCTACTACACTTATGTGTGGACAGCGCTCTTGGCCGCGCGAGCCGCCGTCGCAGCCGGAGTACACACTCTGATTTTGGATCGACCCAATCCGATCAGTGGCACGCCAACGCTCGCCGAGGGCAAGCCGCAGGACGCTGAGTATTTGTCCTTCGTTGGCTTGGAGTCTTTGCCTGTGCGGCACGGGTTAACGCTCGGAGAGCTCGTCTGTCTCTTCTTGGAGCGAGATGGCGTGACACTCGGCGCTGAGGGTGCCGTCTCTGTTGTGCCGGTGCTTGGCTGGGAACGTCATCAAACCGCGAGCGCCTGGAATAGGCCTTTTTCGCCGCCTTCGCCGAACATGCCCACTTTGGAAACGGCGCTCGTCTATCCGGGCGCTTGCCTGCTTGAAGGCACAAATCTTTCTGAAGGCCGTGGCACCACGCTGCCTTTTCAAATGGTGGGCGCGCCCTTCCTAGACGCCGCCAAGCTGGCGACAGCGTGCGCTGAGCTTGGGGCCCCGGGCGCACAGATCCGTCCCATCCATTTCCAACCGACGTTCGATAAACACGCCGGTGCGGTGTGCCACGGTGTCCTCATCCAAGTCACCAACTGGCGGCTCTTTCGACCCGTCGCAACTTACCTTTCGCTGCTCGCACTTGCCAAAGCGCAAGCACCTGACACTTTCAAGTTCACGACAGATGTGTATGAATTCGAAACTGGGCGCCCCGCCTTCGATCTGCTCACCGGCTCCGATGCAGCGCGCTTGGCACTCGTCAATCAGGCAACACCGGCCGATCTTCAGGACCTCGTGTGCCGGGTGGACGCGGGTTGGGCTGAAGTGATGGCTGAAGCAGAAGCGCGTGTCGAAAGGGCACGCGGCTAACGAGGAGCCTCAGTATGCCGTTCAAGGAAAGCGTGGGAGTTCCTGATCTTGGAGTCGGCGTGGGCCTGCGCGTACCCCACTATCGAGAGATCCTGGAGCGGCAACCAAAAATCGATTTCTTCGAACTGATCAGCGAAAACTTCATGGGTGCCGGCGGCAAGCCGCGCTACCACCTGGAACGAATTCTCGAAAGTTATCCTGTAATTCTGCACGGAGTTTCGCTCAGCATCGGGGGGCCCACCGAGCCGGACCGTGCCTACCTCGTTAAGCTCAAGGAGCTCGTGCGCAAAGTTAAGCCAGCCTGGGTGAGCGATCATTTTTGTTGGTGTGGCGCGGGCGGTGCGCATCTGCACGACCTCTTGCCGCTGCCTTACACCGAAGCCTCCATTCGTCGAGTGGCACGCCGCGCCGCTATGCTCCAAGATTTCCTGGAGGTTCCCTTCGCCCTTGAAAACACGTCAAGCTACCTCACGTACACCGCGAGTGGCCTGACCGAATGGCAATTTGTCTCGGAGGTTGTGG
The DNA here is from genome assembly GCA_038246305.1 of Polyangiales bacterium. GTDB lineage: Bacteria > Myxococcota_A > Polyangia > Polyangiales > Polyangiaceae > JBBRRP01. The sequence goes on from JBBRRP010000028.1 coordinate 10,405, forward strand.
AACGAGCTAACATTGGACTCATGTTCGATGTGAACAACGTTTATGTCTCAGCGTTCAACCATGGTTTCGATGCCTTGGAATTTGTGCGCAATGTGCCGCACGAACGCATTGTTCAGATCCATCTCGCTGGCCACACGCAGCTTGAAAACTACATCATCGATACGCACCGCGGTCAGGTGATCGACGAAGTTCTGGATTTGTATCGCGAGACGATCCGCTTGAGTGGCCCAGTCTCCACGCTGATTGAGTGGGATGATGAAATTCCCACGCTGGACATTCTTTTGGCCGAGGCCGAGCGCGCCCGGACCGTTCGCAACCAGGGCCTCGCCGAGCGCGCAGGCAAAGCAGCTCCAATCCCAGCACACACCCCGACGCCGGCGCATCTGGAGGTTCAGTCTGGGCCGTGGCGCCAGGGCGGCCCCAGAGAGTCGGCGGGGCAAGACTTGTGACCACAGATCTCTTGGATCAGGAGCTCACGGAACTCCAGCTGTGGATGAGTGCACTCCTCCGCCGCAGAACGAGCCTTGAAAAAGACCCGCTCACAACGCGCGAGGCGGCCGCCAAAATCGGCCAAAACCCTCGCCTTTCGCCGGTTGAGCAAGTCGAGATTTACCGTGAACAATTCTGGCTCCGCCATTCCGGCTCGCTGTTGGAGGATTTTCCCGGTCTTTCGGGCATTTTAGGGCAAGAAGATTGGGATCAGTTGATTCAGGGTTATCTGGAAGCTGTGGTGCCCACGAGCTACACGCTGCGCGACCTCGGCGAGCAGCTGCCCAATTTCATAGAATCGTGTGGCTGGCTGCCGCATCAAGCGCTTTGCCGTGACATGGCTCGGCTCGAGTGGGCCTACACAGACTTGTTCGACGCCCCCGATTGTGGCGAGCTGGATGCTAACAAGCTGGCTGGCATTCCACCCGAAGCCTGGTCCGAGGCACAGCTAGTCATGAATCCTGCGCTGAAGCTGCTCCAGGTCGAGTACCCAGTGGCCGCTCTCCGACGCAACTTGCGCGAGGCTGGTGAAGATGAGTCCGTGCCCATTCCGGAGCCTCAACCCGAACAGCTGGTGCTTTACCGAGGCACCGATCGCGGGCTGTACTATCGGAACGTTTCCCGGGGGGCTTTTGCGCTCTTGTCGGCCGCCAACGCAGGCTTTTCGGTGGTGGCGGCAGCCGAGCAAGCCATCAGCGAAGTCCCCGAAGAGCCCATCTTTGCGTCCCTGGGAGCCTGGTTCCGAGAGTGGGGCACGCTGCAATGGATCATCGACGTCAAGATCTGACGGCGTTGGCTGCCTGCGCGGCGGGCAAGAGCGGTTGTTCAGGGGCGCAGATCTTGCTACGGCCATGCGGTGGGGTTCGCTGATCTTCTCCAAACAGCACGTGAAAAGCGGGGTGCCGTGGTGATGGGCATCCTAAATGCCACGCCTGATTCCTTTTCGGATGGCGGATTGCATTGGGAGGCTGCTGCCTCTGAGCGTCGGGTCGAGGAGTTGCTGGAGTGCGGCGCTGATCTGCTGGACATCGGAGGCGAGTCGACGCGCCCCGGCGCGCTGCCCGTATCGGCCCCGGAGCAAATTCGAAGGATTTTACCTGCCCTCCGGCGCGCCGTAAAAAGAGGTGTCCCTGTTTCTGTGGACACCGCGAGCGCACAAGTTGCGCTGGCTGCCCTCGCTGAGGGAGCTGCTCTCATCAACGACGTTTCGTGCTTGGAAGACCCAGCCCTGGCCCACACTGTCGCCCAACACGATGCGTCCCTCATTCTGATGCACTCGCGGGGCTTCGAAGCGCAGAGGCAAATGACAGCCTTCTCAGCCTATCCTGAGGCCGCCTACGACGACATCGTTGCCCAGGTGAAGTTCGAGTGGAGTCAGGCCAGGGAAAAGGCCGAAAACGCCGGCCTGCACGGAACGCGGATCTTTTTTGATCCTGGCCTAGGGTTCGCCAAAAATGCAGGTCAGTCGTGGGAAATTCTGACACGATTGGCAGAGTTCCAGAGCCTTGGTGTGCCTATCGTGATCGGTCCCAGCCGAAAATCTTTCCTCTCTACGCTTGATGCTTCTCCGCCGGAGGAGCGCCTCGGCGCCACGATCGCGTGCTGTCTTTTCGCAGTGGATCACGGAGCCTCGGTGTTGCGTGTGCATGATGTGAAGCCCGTGGTGCAGGCCTTGGCCGCCATGCGCCGCGCCAACCCAAGTTTCGGGGCGCACCGTGCTGGATAGCCTGCTCTTCTATTTCAGGGACAGAACTTTGTTGCAGTTCGCGCGCGACGCGTTCGACATCGTCACGGTCGCAGCGCTCACCTACGCCGTACTCTTGGTAATGCGGGGCACACGCGCGATGCAGGTAGGGCTCGGGCTTGGCCTTGTGTTCTTGCTGTACGTCGTCGCGCAGTGGCTGCAGCTGCTCACCTTGCTCAGCGTCATGGGCTCCCTGGTTTCGAACATCATTTTGGTGATCGTCGTGGTGTTTCAAAGCGATATCCGGCGCGGGTTGCAACGCGTTGGGAGCAGCGCATGGTTTAGCTTCTCACGAACGCAGGAAGCACAGGTTATCGATGAAGTGGTTGAGGCGGCTACCGAGTTGGCTCGCCATCGAATTGGCGCCATCATCACCTTCGAGCAGGACGCCAATTTGGATGAGTTTGTCGGAGCCCATAAGGGCCAAGTGCTCGACGCCAAGGTTTCGAGCGAGCTCTTGGTGGCCCTGTTTGTGCCTGAGGGCTTGAACAAGTTGCATGATGGCGCAGTTATCATTCGCAACCTCCGCATCGCCAAGGCCGGCGTTTTCTTTCCAATGCCAGAACGCTCACTCGACAGCAGTTTCGGGTCACGGCATCGCGCCGCCCTCGGGATCACCGAAGAAACAGACGCCGTCGTAGTGATCGTGAGCGAAGAACGCGGCACGATCAGCTTCTGCTTCAACGGCAACATCGCCTCCAATCTCGACGGCCCCAAGCTGCGCACGATGCTGGAAGCTATTTTCAATCCCAACGTGCGAAAGAAAAGCCGTCGCGCCACTTCTTCGCGGCGCAGCAGCATCTTTCCTCTGCCCTCACTGCCACCTCCCACCAGCGAACGCCGAACCGCGGCGCCCCTCCCACCCGAAGTGCGAACCACACCACAATCTCCACGAACCGATCCGCAGCCGAAGAGTACCCAGGGCCCATCCGATCCAGACCTGCAGGGGCGTACTACCCTCCTCGATGCCCCTTCGCTCCGACGGCCCGCCAATAAGCGGGACGGGCAACTCAAGAAATCTGCAGTGGCGCACAGCAAGAGCTTGGACTCTGACGAAACCGCACCGGTTCTTTTTGAACCGCACCCGATGCCACGCGTTGAGATCCCCGATCGGTTGACTCCCGCCAGGGACGCGAGGGACAGCACCCCTCCCAGCAAAGTGGGGGGCCAAGAGTGATTCAACCCATTTCCAGCGGTTGGTCGTCGGCTCGTGAATATGTCACGAACAATTTCAGTCTGAAGCTGTTCGCGCTGTGTTTCTCGCTCGGTCTATTTGCGTACTTTCACGGCCAGGGTGATAACCACCAGCGAACCGTGCGGTTCGACGTGATCGCTCGGCTGCCTCCCGATTCTGCGAAATGGGCACTGTTGACTGCCCTGCCGTCCGCGATTGGCGTCACGCTAAAGGGCCCCATCGGAACGATCGATCGACTGAGTCAGAACAGCGCTCCGCTTGAGCTCGACCTTCGAAGCGGCAACCGCAAGCAAGTGACTTTTAACGAGCGCCTGTTTTCATTGCCGCCCGATGTTACCGTCCTTTTGATCGATCCACCGAGCATCGATCTGGAATGGCAGGCCGTCGTCGAACGCGAGATCCCGCTGGAAGTTGCCATGACGGGGCAACCACAAGAAGGCTTCGTGGTGAAGGGTGAGCCGGTTGTCTCGCCCGGAAAGCTCGTGGCCACCGGGCCTTCGAGCATTGTCCAAGTGCTCCAATTTGCCAGCCTTGAGCCCTTTAATCTGACCGGGCTCACCGAAGGCGTGCACCGTCGACGCATCAAGGTGAACGCGCCGCCTGAGCGCGTTAAGTTTCGCGGCCCCGAGCCCACCTCAAGCGACAACGCGGTGGTGGTGAACGTTACCGTCACGATAGCGCGTCACATGAGCGAAATGAAATTTGTCAATCGGCCGGTGAGTGTGGTTGGTGTGCCAGCAGGATTTTCGAATCCTTCATACGTCGACGTCACGGTGGTTGGCCCACCCGAAGTGATCCAAGCGCTGCGCGCCGAACAGGTCGTACCCAGAGCAGATGTTGGCGCGCTGCCCGGATTCACAGCTAAAGACAACAAGCGCGGCTCGCGCACCGTGAAGCTCAGCGTCGACCTTGCAAGAGCCGATGTTGAAGTGCAGCCGCCGACCGTCACCGTTAGGTGGTAAGCGAAATCAAAGAAAAGTAACCTGCAACCGCGAACGGGCATTCTGATAGAAGGCACTCGCCGATGCAGCTAATCTGCGTCCGACATACCAACGCCTCACCGACTCTACAACGTTCGCAAAAGGCTGACTACGAAGCGGCAGCGGGGCAGCCCGATGAGCCGCACGCAGCTCAGAACTGCTGGGCTCCAGCATGGGGGCCACCATCTGGTCCAAGTAGAGGCTCGCCCGGGCTCTTCGCCTGAGGATCCGTGCAAGCTCAGAGACACTCATCCCCTCGGCCAGCTCTGCGTTCGCAAGCGCCTTGGGCCCACCGACTGCTTGAATGAGTTGAACACGCGCCGCACCCGTCTGCCGATCGAGAACAGCCCGAGTGGGTTCGGGATCAATCGGCAGACGCGCGAGCAGCGTCTCCGCGATGTGCCGCTCCAGGGCGACGACAACGTGCCGTTCGCGATATGCTTCCGAAGGCTTCGCTTCGAAACCCACGTCGGCGAGTGCCTCGAGTCGAGCCTCGAAGCTCAACTCGCGCTCAAAAATGAACTCAGGGGTAGCCATTCCGCCGATTTCTGGCGCTGCGAAACGGACCACTGCGCGTTCCAGTTGCACGATCTTAGCCTCACAGATCGTGGGGAAGATTTCGACAGACCCCGCCGCGGCCACCACTAAGAAAAGCCGAGCCAACTGACGGCGTTGCAGCTCGGCTCCGGGAAGTTTTCCAGAAACGCAACGACCCCCGTCGCTCCCCGGATCATTCGTCCATTTTTTCAAAATCGTCCTTTGAGCTCGGCGGAGACGACTCGGCGTGAAACCCTGCTGGATTGCCCGATGCGCGCTCCACATAGCCCCGGGCTGCCCGCCTGGCGCGCGTGAACTCAGCGAAGGCCGTGACTTTTTCGAGATCGTTGGCGCCCATGTTCCTAACGATTTCCGCCAACTGCTGGCGCAGGGCTTCGACGTTTCGACTTCTTCGACTGACCAACTCCGCTTGGGAGATGGCGGGCAATTCTTGGAGAGCTAGGATTGGCGCCAACGGGACCCGTGGCACCGCAACCACAGAATGCGCGGAAAGCCAAGCCTCGAGGAAGACGCGTAGCCTCTCACTTCGAAACGCAAACCAACGCTCACGTTCCTCAGCCCGTGCCACCAGCGCATCTTTGAAGCGACGGAAGGCACCTTTGCCATCTATCGCCATCTCAAGCTCTCGACGCAGCTCCTCGCTCACTACCGTGGGGATAAAACGCTCCATCCAACGGTACTGTTCACGCGAGCTCACCGCTTCCACCCGCAGGTAATTCCCATCCGTAGCTATGCGCGAATGCATTTCGGGATCGGCGATGCCATCGACGACCCTGAGCACCTCACCGGCTTCCAGGTGGAGATAGCTATGCACCTCGGGCGCGTTATTTTCGAAGGCATCCTCAAGCGCGTCCCAATCCACTGGGACTTCGCGCATCCGAATTGGGGCTGGGGAAAGTGTTGACATAGCCGGCTTTCAGTCTATCGCGCCGTTTGCGCTCGATGTCCGCAAAATGGCACGTCTCCATTGGCTGAGCAGCTTTTCCCGCTCTTCGACGGGGAGGGTGGGCTCAAATGATCGATCGGTTGTCAGTAGCCGCGCCGCATCTTCCGCCCCAGAAAATAGTCCCGCGCCAATACCAGCGAGCATCGCGGCCCCACGCGCGGTTGTCTCAAGCTCTGAAGGACGCTCCACGGACACACGTGCCACGTCCGCCTGGAGCTGTAGGAGGAGGTTATTCTGCGAGGCACCGCCATCCACCTTGAGGCTCTGAATTGGGACACCGAGGTCCTGGCTCATCGCTGCCACGAGTTCATGCACCTGAAGCGCGATCGCTTCCAACGTGGCCCGCGCCAAATGCCCACGAGATGTGCCACGCGTCAGCCCACAAATAAGGCCGCGAGCCTCGGCATCCCAATGCGGCGCACCGAGCCCAGCCAATGCCGGAACAAAAGTGACACCGCCATTGTCTGGAACGCTCTGTGCTAACGCTTCAATTTGAGAGGCTGAATCGATGATATTTAGGCCATCACGCAGCCATTGCACCGCTGCACCCGCCACAAAACAGCCCCCCTCCAACGCATACACGGGCTTATCCCCAATTTGCCAAGCCAACGTGCTCAACAGGCCGTGTTGGCTAGCACGCGGCGAGGCACCCGTATTCATCAACACAAACGCGCCTGTGCCGTAGGTGCACTTCACATCGCCCGGCTCGAAGCAGCCTTGACCAAAGAGCGCTGCGTGCTGATCGCCTGCAATCCCTGAAACGACGATCCCATCAGGAAGACCCGGCACACCCCGCGTGGACGCCACCTTCTGCGCACTCGAGACGATCCCCGGCAGTACGCCTTCTGGCACATCGAACAGGCGGCACATCTCGGGCGCCCATTCACGTTTCACAAGATCCATGAGCGAGGTGCGCGATGCGTTCGTCACATCCGTCACGTGGGGCGCTTGGGCCAGAGCTCCACCCGCCAAGCGGAATACCAGATAGCTATCCACCGTGCCGAACGCCAATTCACCAGCCAGGGCTCGAGCGCGAGCGCCGGGCACATGATCGAGGAGCCACCGCAGCTTGCTCGCAGAAAAATAGGGATCAAGAACCAGCCCCGTCGTGCTCCGAACGTTCTGAAGCTCGCCCCGCTGCTTCAGCTCGGCACAAAATGCACTCGTTCTCCGGTCTTGCCAGACAATGGCGCGGTGAATTGGCTTTCCGCTGCTCCGTTCCCAGAGTAACGTCGTCTCGCGTTGATTCGTGATACCGATGGCGGCGATGTCTGTCCCGCGGACCTGGGCCACACTCAGGGCATCTGCAATAGCGCCCACGACGCTGAGCCAAATCTCTTCGGGTTCGTGCTCGACCTCGCCCGGGTTCGGAAAATGTTGCGGGAACTCGCGGTTCGCCCGACCGAGCGTGGTGCCATCCAACCCAAGGACCAGTGCCGTCGAGCCGGTCGTTCCCTGATCGATTGCAAGAAGGTGTTGAGGCACGTCAAGTCCAGCCTAGCAGACGCTTGCCCCTCGGGAAGCTTGTCCCAGCGCGGGCCGGAAGGTAGCCTTTCCGCCAATGGCTCGCCTGTTCCTCATCACGCCCGAAGGGCAGCAATCCGTGGAACTTCGCGCCCACAACTCGCTCGGCAGACATCCCAGCAACTCGCTTCAGCTGCTTGATAAGAGCGTCTCGAAGGAGCACTGCATCATCGAACGGCGTGGCACTTCATTTGTGCTGCGCGACCTCGGAAGCCTGAACGGAACATATGTGAACGGGGAGCGGGTGGTGGGTGAACGGCCGCTTCGCCACAACGATGAGATGGCGCTCGGCATGACGCGCGCCCGCTTTGAGGATGATCCCGCTGTTTCGCCGTTACCGCCGGCTGCCAGCTGGAATCCTGGACCCGCCATGCCTCAGCCCAGCGCAGGCGCGGCCCAGAACGCCGGTTTTGCTGTCGCACAAGCACCGGTGCCGCCGCTGGCTCCGGTGTTCGGAGGCCCCGTGGGGTCGCCGCTGCCGCCGCTCGGGGGCACTCGCGTCGATGTCACCGATAAGGCACGGGCCATCGGCACCCAAATCGCCGCGATCCAAAAGGGCTTCCTGCCGTACGATCAGATCGCTACAAATACTGCACAGCTTTCGGCTGACTATGAAAGGCTTCGTCTTTCACACGAGCTTTCGCGAGAAATCGCGCTCGAACGTGATCTATCGACCTTGCTTGAGAAAATCCTGAAGACGATTTTTCGCTTCGTGCGCGCCGACCGCGGTGTGATTTTCTTGATGGACGATGGGGAGCTGATCCCCGGCGCAACGCAGCGCAGAGATGGCACAAATCAGCCGATCCCCGTGTCATCCACCATTATGAATCACGTGATCAAGGAGCGAGCCACAGTGCTGACGCACGATGCTGCGATGGATTTCGCGGCCTCGAAAGGCAAGAGCATGATCTTGAACCGGATCAGCTCGGCGATCGTCGCGCCACTTCTACATAACGACGACATCCTAGGAGTGCTCTGGCTCGACAGCGAAACGTTGGCGCAGTTTCAGCCTAAGGACATGGAGATCGTAACGGCCATCGCAGCCCAAGCCGCGATGTTCATCGAGATCAACATCCTCGCAAAAAAGATCGAACGCGAGATTGTAAATCGGGAACGCTTCAGCCGCTTGCTGTCGCCGAATGTCGCCGAGCGCGTACTCTCTGGCGAGCTGGAAGTTAAAAAAGGCGGCCAGCTCGTGCAAGAGTGCACGATTTTCAACTCTGATATTCGTGGCTTTACCAGCATGAGTGAGAAGGCGGAGCCAGAAGTCATCGTTGAGATGCTGAATGATTACTTCGAGCACATGGTGGAAACCTTGTTCAAGTACGAAGGCACCTTGGACAAGTTCATGGGCGATGGAATCATGGCCCTCTGGGGTGCGCCCGTCTTGCACCCGGACGATGCCCTGCGGGCCGTGAGCTGCGCGGTCGAACAAATGGAGATCCTCGGTCGATTCAATCGCAAGCGAATGGAGGCGGATCTCCCGCCGCTCGCCGTTGGCATGGGCATTCACACGGGGCCGGTGGTCGCAGGTTATATTGGGAGCAGCCGCGCACTTTCGTACACAGTGATCGGCGACGTTGCCAACACCAGCGCGAGGCTCTGCGGAGTTGCGGCCGGCGGTCAGATCCTGATCAGCCAGGCCACGCTCGAGAAGCTCGGCGGGAAATTCCAGGTCGAGGAACTGCCTCCCGCGCACCTAAAAAACAAAGAGAAGCCGTTTCGCGTGTTTAATCTGCTGCGCCCCGCAGCGACGGTGCAAATCCCGGCAGTCACCGGGGGCAATCTCAGCCCCGACATTCCCGGTGCTTAAGCCGCGTTAATAAAGGTTCAACCAGCGGCGACGCACTGCGCCAGAATCGACGCCGACATTGCCATTCTGGTGGCACGTCTCTCGACGCCACTTGCGATTCAAGGCAAGTATAGTCGCCCTTTTTCGATGGCTCACATTCTCAGCTTCGAACAGCCAGTAGTCGATCTCATTATGCGTGTGCGGGAGCTTCGCCAGCTTGCCGACCAAGATCAGACGCTGAACCCGGAGCTTTCGCGTCTGGAAGAGAAGGCACATAAGCTGGCACGCGAGATGTTCGCCAATCTCTCGCCCATCAACAAAGTCCAGCTTTCACGGCACCCGGCGCGTCCGTATTCGCTCGATTACATCAAGCGTTTGTTCGACAATTGGACAGAATTAGCCGGTGATCGTCGCTTTGGCGAAGATGCTGCGATTGTGGGTGGCATCGGGCACTTCCACGGGCGCAGCGTGATGGTGCTCGGCCATCAGAAGGGCCGCTCCACCAAAGAGAACATGCACCGCAACTTCGGAATGCCCAATCCCGAAGGCTATCGCAAAGCCATCCGCCTCTACCAAATGGCGGACCGCTTCGGCCTACCGATCATTACATTCGTGGATACGCCCGGAGCGTTTCCAGGAATTGGCGCTGAAGAACGCGGACAGAGCGAAGCTATCGCTGCGGCCATCGAGGTCATGGCGGGAGTCGGCGTACCTGTGATCACGACCGTGATCGGTGAAGGCGGCTCCGGTGGAGCTTTAGCTCTCGCGGTCGCCAATCGCGTTCTTATCCTGGAATTCAGCTACTATTCGGTGATCTCGCCCGAAGGCTGTGCGGCCATTCTTTGGAAAAGCTCAGAGCACGCACCGATCGCCGCCGAAAGGCTCAAAATCACCGCTCCGCAGCTGCTCGATCTGGGTGTGGTCGATAGCATCATTGAAGAGCCGGCAGGTGGAGCCCACCAAGACCACGACTCGGCTGCACGGAAGCTGGACGCGGCGTTGCTCGAAACGTTGCGCTCGCTAGAATCCCTCTCCCCCGATCAGCTCCGGGAGCAACGTTATCAGCGGTTCCGGAACCTGGGCGCCTTCGTCGCCTAGCGTCTCATATTGCAGAACTGCAACGTCCAAAGGCAGGTTGCTTCCCTCTGGGGCTCAGTTCAATTTTGTGTCATCGCGAGTCGCCGCTCACGAGCTTGACCGTCTCCCCCCTGCTCGCTAGGTTCCTGCTCCCCAGCGCCTAGCGGACCGGCAAAATGCCATTATTTCCGCCTTTGTGCTCGGGTTCTTCACCTTCCCGAGGAGACAGCATGGCTATCAAAGTTGGCATCAATGGTTTCGGTCGTATCGGTCGCTGCGTGCTTCGAGCGCTGACAGAGCGCAAAGTGAACGACATCGAGATCGCCCTCATTAACGACCTGACGGATACCAAAACGCTGGCCCACCTTGTGAAGTACGACTCGGTTCACGGCAACTTCAAGGCGGCTTCTGTCGGCCACACCGAGAAGGGCCTCGTGATCGGCGGCAGGGACATCGCTGTCACGGCTCTGAAAGATCCGAAAGATTTGCCTTGGAAGAGCCACGGAGTGGACATCGTTCTCGAGTGCACCGGACTTTTCACCGACAAAGCTTCCGCGAGCGCGCACATCAACGCAGGAGCTAAGAAAGTCATCATCAGCGCTCCCGCCAAAGATCACGACATCACCCTGGTGATGGGCGTGAACGACGACAAGTACAACTCCGCCTCGCATCACATTGTTTCGAATGGCTCCTGCACAACGAACTGCCTCGCACCCGTTGCGAAAGTTCTGCTGGAGAATTTCGGCGTGAAGCGCGGTCTGATGACCACCATCCATTCCTACACCAACGATCAGAATTTGCTCGACCTGCCGCATCGCAAAGGCGATCTGCGTCGCGCACGCGCAGCTGCTGTCAACATGATCCCGAGCAGCACGGGCGCGGCAAAAGCTCTGAGCGAAGTGATTCCTGAGCTCAAAGGCAAGTTCGACGGGCTCGCAGTGCGTGTGCCCACCATCGATGTCTCGCTGGTTGATCTGACCGTCGAAACCGAAAAGAACATCACCGTGGCCTCGATCAACGCAGCGATGAAAGCAGCCGCGGGATCTGGCCCACTCAAGGGCTACCTTTATTACATTGAGGAAGATTTGGTTTCGGGAGACTTCATTGGTCACCCCGGGTCGAGCATGTTCGATTCAACGCAAACCAAGGTTCTGGGCGATAACTTCGCTAAGGTCTTTTCTTGGTACGACAACGAGTGGGGCTTCGCCAATCGCATGATCGATCTCGCGCAGCTCATGGTCAAAAAGTTCTGAAGCATTGAGGGGTGGTCGAAAGGCCACCTCTTTTCGCACTGTCTCTGTTCCGTCCCCCGCGCCCTCCCCCGGAGTCCTTATGACAAGCTTGACTGGTATTCGTTCGATCGAGGAGCTGAACCTAAAGGGTCGGCGCGTGTTCATCCGGGTCGACTTCAACGTCCCACTCGACAAAGATCTAAAGGTAACCAGCGACGAACGGATCCGGGCCGCGCTGCCCACGCTCAAATATGCCGTGGAGCAAGGGGCGAAAGTGATCTTGGCCTCTCACCTCGGGCGACCCAAGGGCAAAGATCCGAAAGCCAGCCTCGAGCCCGCAGCTTCTAGGCTTTCGGAGCTCACGGGCTGGGATGTGCTGCTCCCGGACGATTGCATCGGCGATGCCGCCAAAAAGGTGGTGCAGGATTGCCGAGATGGGCAAGTCGTGTTGCTCGAAAATTTGCGTTTTCACGCCGAGGAAGAAGCGAATGATGAAGGCTTTGCCCGGCAGCTTGCCGAGCTGTGTGATGTGTACGTGAACGATGCTTTTGGCTCGTCGCACCGTGCCCACGCTTCGGTGGATGCACTGCCCCGCATGATGCCGGAGCGCGGCATGGGGTTCCTCGTGAAGAAGGAGCTCGATTCTTTGGCTCGGATCACAGGCACTCCGGAACGGCCCTTTGTCGTGATTCTGGGCGGGGCGAAAGTCTCGGATAAGATCAAGGTGATCGAGGAGCTGCTCGGCAAGTGCAACGCACTCTGTATCGGAGGCGCAATGGCGAATACGCTGCTGGCCGCACGCGGAGTGAATCTGCAAGCGTCCCGCATCGAGCAAGATTGGTTGGCGCGAGGCCGTTCGTTGATTGAGCAAGCTCGTGATCGCGGTGTCGCGCTGTTGTTGCCGACAGACGTGGTGGTCGGAAAAGGTTTGGACGATCCGGAAGGTCAGATTGTTAAGGCCGATGCAATTCCTCCGGGTAGGATGGCGCTCGACGTGGGTCCCGAAACCGTTGCCACGTTTGCCGCACAGATCGCCGGAGCGAAGACAGTGCTCTGGAATGGGCCGATGGGTTACTTCGAAAACGCCGCATTTGCGATGGGCACGAACGGCGTTGCGCACGCACTCGCGGCGTCTGGCGCTTTTTCTGTGGTGGGCGGAGGCGATAGCGTCGCGGCCGTAATGCTCGCCGGCGAAGCGGTGGTCAGCAAGATCGGCCACATCTCCACAGGTGGTGGTGCCTCGCTTGAGTTGCTCGAAGGACGTAAATTGCCGGGCGTCGAAGCGCTCCGAGCTTAAAAGGAAACTCCGTGAAACGAACTCCCCTCATCGCCGGCAATTGGAAACTCAACAACGGCGGCGCAAGCGCTTGCGATCTTGCCGCCAAGGTCGCGGAAGCTGCGAAGGGTGCGAAAGGTGTGGATGTTGTCGTCGCACCTCCCTTCACGGCGCTCGCAGCGGTTGCTGAGGAGGTCAGAGGCGCTCCCGTCGAGGTTGCGGCCCAGAACCTGTATCCGAAAGACAATGGCGCGTTCACCGGTGAAGTGAGCGCACCCATGTTGCTTGAGTCAGGCTGCAAGTGGGTAATTGTTGGCCACAGCGAACGGCGTCAGATTTTTAAGGAAGACGACGCGTTGGTGAGTCTCAAAGTGGCCGCAGCGCTTTCAGCCGGGCTGCGCCCCATCGTGTGCATCGGCGAAACGCTGGAAGAGCGCGAGTCCAATCGGACGCTCGAAGTGGTCTTCCGTCAGCTGGATGCGTTTTCTGAGCAGCTCAAAGCTCGCCCAGGCTTTGCCGTGATTGCCTATGAGCCTGTCTGGGCCATTGGCACCGGTAAAGTGGCTGGGCCCGAGCAAGCCCAGGAGGTTCACGCGGCGATCCGGGGCAGGCTGAAAACGCTGAATTCGGACGTGGCCGAGCAGACCCGTTTGCTCTACGGCGGTAGCGTAAAAGCCAGCAATGCTGAGGGGTTGCTCAGCTGCCCCGACATCGACGGAGCGCTCGTCGGGGGTGCTGCGCTCGACGCCACGGATTTCGCCGGTATTATCCGCGCCGCAGAAAGCTGACCCATGGCAGAGTTCCTCACCACTCCGTTCACCGTCATTCATGTGATCGCCTGTTTATTTCTGATGCTGGTGATTCTGATCCAGCCCGGCAAGAGCGGCGGCATGGGAGCCCTGAGCAGCGGCGCAGCTCAACAGGTTTTTGGCGGCGGCGGGGCCGGCAATCTGATGACGAAGGTCACATGGATCACCGGCAGCATTTTCTTCATCACGAGTGTTTCCTTGGCTTATATGTCATCCTCAAGTGATTCTTCGCTTGAGAGGAAGGCCGCTGCAGCTCTACATCGCGCCGGCGGAATGTCCAAGGCGCCCGCAAAGCCAGCTCCCGAGAAAAAAGCACCCAGCAAATAATTTCGGCGATGCTCCGTTGTTGAGTTTCTCCCAAGAGCTTCGGTACGGTGCACTCGCCGGCGTCGTGAAGCTGTTGGCTTCTACTGCTTTCTTGCTCACCGGGTTTGTCGCCTTGAGCGACGATGACTATTCCCGTGTGGTGATCGCTCAGGGATTCGCGGCGGTACCCAGCTGGGATCCGAGCGGCACGAGCTGGTTGCCGTTCCCATTTTGGCTAGAAGGCAGCGCGCTTCGGGTGTTTTCTAATTCATTCGAGGTCGCACAAGCGACCAGTGTGTTCCTCAGTGCCGCAGCATTGCTCCCCCTCTATTTTGCGGCTCGTTTTGGGGGTTCCACGCGCTGGCAGGCAACCTTTGGTGTAGCTCTGGCAGGCCTCCTTCCGTATTCGGTGGTACTGGGAGCGGCGACTCCGCCGGATGCTTTCTGCGCTGCTCTGATGGCCACCGCTATTCTCACGCTGGGCCGCTCAGAATTGGCACCGCTCACGCTGGGTGGCGCTGCGCTCAGCATCGCGACACTCAGCCGTTACGAGAGTTGGCCCGTGGCGCTAGTGTTCGCTCTCGTGGTGCTGGCACGTGCCGTTCGATTGCGGAACGTGGCGCTCTTGGGCCCGGTTTTTCTAGCGATTTTCGAGCCTTTGCTGTGGATGCTGCACGGCACGTTGCACCACGAGGACGCTTTGTTTTTTGTGGCGCGCGTGACTCAGTACCAAAAAGCGCTCGCCTTGGCGCCCTCGTCCGCATGGGCCAATGGGTTTCGAACTCCGCTCGCGCTCGTCCGTTTTGAGCCAGAAATCATGCTGCTGGCGCTCGCCGTAGCGCTGTTGACTGCGTCTAAACGCATCGCGCCCAAAACGTTAGCTGGGGGCGGTTGGGTTGCCTGCCTGGCGCTGCTTCTGTTTCTGGTTTGGGGCGATCTGCGCGCTAGCACCGCCACTCACCACGCCGAACGCACCTCGCTATCACTGTGGATGCTCGCCGCGATTCTCGTGGTGCGCGGCTTGGGCGAGCTGCGAGTGCTGTTGACCCCACGCGATAAGGCGATGTTAGTCTGTATTGTCGCGGTTGGGATCGCTTTCCGCTTCAACTGGGGCGGCTTCGGTTCTTTTGCGCCACGCAGTGCGGAGCGAGATATCGCAGCGCGGGCCTCCTTGCTGATCCCAGCTTCAGATCCCGTTCAGGTGCTCACGACCGACTATGGTTATTTCGCAATCTTGGCCAATCTGGCGCGCCCGGGGCTGGCTCAGAGTGCAGACACCCACGATCCCCGACCGCGCGCTGAGAACCACACCGGGCGCGCAGCCGGTTGGTGGATCGTCGATCGCGCACTGTTCAACCCCCAGCAGTTGCCGGACTGCAACCGGAGGGTGACGTTAGAAAATCATCAGTTTCTGCTGGCCCGCCTGCGTGAACCCGGCCACTGCCTGCAATAAGTGGGCTCGCCGAACGTAGATTGCCCCGAAATTTGCCCCGCTTTTTCGCCCATCTGGGCGCAGCCGCGTAGAATGCGCCGTGATTGCGAGACTCGGGCGGCAGCTATTCGGCAGCGTGATTTCAGTCTTTGCGCTGCTCGGGTTTCTTTTCGTGCCGCTCGGAGAACGCACAGGCCTGGAGCACGCGAAAGCAATTCTGGCCACCCCGGAAGCCTCACGGGCAGGTAAGGGCCTGTTGACCCAACTGGAGGCGGTGAAGCGCCATTTCTTCAGCCCCCCATCCAAGCCCGAAACCACTCCTTCCAAGCACCTGCAGCGTGAGGTGGCCGACTCGGGGCGTTAACCCAACCTGAATCCGCTAAGGGATCCGGTGCACCACAACTGCATTTCCCGGTCCATCAGCGGGCGCGGTATCGCTCACTACCACCACTGTCTTGGCATCCAATGCCGACGCTACCGAGAATGTGCAGCTGTCGCGCACGGCTAAAAATGTAGAAATGACGCCTGTTCCTACGGCATCCGTCGGCGCTCGATTGTAGAAGGGCTGGAGATTATCCTGAGTTTCCCCCGTTATGCTGAGCAAACCGGCGTTGGTAGCAAATTCGTCCATGTCCCCATCTCCGCGCACGGAAGTTCCGCTGGAAAGCATGATCACGGTTCCGCCGCGGCCTACGAATTTGTCGATCGAGATAGCCCAGAGCGAACCGTTCTGAGCCATGGCGTTCAGTGGAGCATTGGGCTGATCGTACATGACAAAGACCTCATGATTCAGCGCGTTGAGCTGCGTCAGAAGCTGAGCATCATCCGTCACTGACGTTAATTGAATAGTGCGTCCGCGTTGAGCCGCTGCATAGGTGAGGGCTGCATTGGTGCTGATCACACTCGGTGCGTCGGCGTACTTAGAATAGCCGAGAATTCGCACCGGGCTGCCGGGCGGAAAATTATTGAGCGATAAGAATTCCGCATTCCCGAGCAGAACGCCAAAGCTCGAAGTCGTCGAGGATTGCCGCATGTTCGTGCAGAGCAAGACGATGTGGCCGGAAGCTGTGCCCAGGCACGAGCCCCCGGTACAGAGGCCAGAAGCGCAGGGTTGATTGCAACCGCCGCAATGCCCAGGGTCCGTCATGGTGTCGACGCAAGACTGCCCGCACGCAATCGTCGGTAGGTCACACAAAAGTGGGGGATTCGGATCGCCGCCTGTCCCAGCCCCACCCCCGCTTCCGCCCGTGGCTAGAACGCCCCCGCTTCCGCCCGAAGCTAGAACGCCGCCAGTTCCACCGAAATTAGGCGCACCAGCGCTTCCTGACACGCCAGCGCCGCCGCTCATCCCGAGCCCGCCGCCACCGGGCTGGAACGCGCCACCCGAGCCTGATGCACCGCCTAGACTCGGGGAGCCTCCCAGGTTCACCGCACCCGCAAGTCCAGCGTTACCGCCGAGACCATCTCCACCTGCTGCTCCGCCATCGCCTGCAGGATGAAGGCGACACACGCCGACGTTGCAGAATTGGTCCGCCGCGCAGGTCATCCCGCACGCCCCGCAGTTCTCAACGTCGCTCCTGAGATCTACGCACAATTTGTCGCACTGATTGAGTCCTGCACGACAATCACCACCCACGAGCCCGCCACCACTACAGGCACCGGCCAGCCACAAGATACAGCTTAACGCCAACGTCCACCTCAACAAGCGCGATCGTTGGGTCACGGTTTCTCTCCTTCGTCGGGTGATTCATTCGAGCTTTTCTCAGATTTTTCTGCCGATTCTTTAGTTTGCGGGGCAGCGGGTGTCGTTGTTCCTGGTGGCGCCCCTGCGGATCCCGGCGTTGCGGCCGCCTCGGGTGGCTTCTCAGGCAAGGGTCGGCGTGTGATACGGAAATCCACGCGACGGTTCATCCACATGGCGTATTCAGAATCGCCTTTCTCGAGTGGCTGCTCTTCACCGAAACCTGCAGAGCCCAAACGCCAAGCCTCAACGCCATTCTTCACTAGAGCATTCATCACTTGTGCAGCGCGGCGTTCGCTCAGAGGCTTGTTGTACTTGTCGGGCCCTCGGCTATCAGTATGCCCCTCGATCTCAACGTGAATGTACTCTGGATGGGCATTGATAAGCTTGGCAATTCTCCGCAAGAGGTCGTCGCTCTCGTGCCGGATCAAGTGGCTGTTTTTCCAGAAATGCACGCGATCATCCAGAATGATCTTGTCGCCCACCACGCGAATGTCCTGGTCGTCAGGACAGCCGTCGGTATCCGCGTAACCATTCATAGTCTCGGGCTCGTTAGGACATTGGTCCTGGGCGTCTAGAATACCATCCTGGTCATTGTCAGGATCGGGGCAGCCGTCGGTATCCTCGAAACCATCCTTGTCTTCTGCCTCTAGTGGGCATTTATCTTGGGCATCCGGTATCCCATCTTTATCATTGTCGGGATCGGGGCAACCATCGGCATCCTCGAAACCATCCTTGTCTTCCGGAACGAGAGGGCATTTATCGATTGCATCGGGTACGCCATCTTTGTCGTTGTCAAAATCCGGACAGCCATCTTGATCTTCGAAGCCATCAAGATCTTCTGCTTGGTCGGGGCAGCGATCTTTTTCATCACTGATGCCATCGTGATCGCGATCACTGCTTGCCCGCTGGGCGTCTTCGGTGTCGAACGTACCGTGTAAGCCCAATAGAAGCAGATTGGCGTCATCGGGACGAAGCGCCGTATTTGGCTGAAAAATATGAACAAATCCGACTGTTGGGCCCAGCGCAACGTGCTCGGTTAGTTGCGCATCGTAACCGAGGTTGGCATTCAGCGTCGTGCCGAGAACACTCTTCGTGCTAGTGGCACCCGCTCCCACGGATAACCAGAGTCCGCCAAGCGAGAAGAGCGTTGGTCTCGATTCACCCAAGAACGGGTGACCACGCAGTCCAAGTGCAGCCGTAAGACCTGAAGCGGCGCCCTGGGCCTGGAACATGGGATTCGACGGGGGTTGACCTTCACTCAACCAAATCCCACCGAACTCCAGCTCAAGTCCCAACTGTCGAAACAGTGGAAGCTCGCCTACTCCGAAAACACCCGTTCCCCAACCGAACTCGTTAGCCTGATGCCCCGTGACAGCCCGCGCGGCATCTAAACTGAGGTGATAGCGTAGCGGCTGCGCCGAAGCCCGACGCGTCGGCAACCCGAGTGCCAACAGCACGCAGCAGAAACCTTGAATCAGCTTGTGGGCTCTCATCTCTCGCTGAGACAAAGAACGGCCGGGTGCTTCGGAAGCTTAGGCACGAGCAGCCCCGCCAGACATTTGACGCGACCTCCCTCGGCCGGCGGCCCAATCGCCCTAGGGAATTAGCGATTTTTAGGGAGTCTGAGGTGTTCCCCGCAACCGCGCCACGGCCGCTTCGAGCCGTTCGGCCGAGAGCAAAACATCTTCCTCGGTGGTGTTGCGACCCATCCCAATCCGGATCGAACACGCGGCATCTGCTTCGCTCAAGCCAAGCGCTCGCAAGACATGACTTGGAGCACCCGTGAGCGAGCTGCATGCAGAACCACTCGCGAGAGCCAGCAGTGGCAGAGCAAGCATTAACTTATCGGCACGCACTCCGGGGATCAGCAGATTGAGGTTTCCCGAAAGACGCCGTTCGCTGTCTCCATTCAATGAAATAGCCGGCACGGTGGCCACGAGACGTTGCCAGAACAGCTCCCGCAAACGCAGCTGGTGAGCGTTAACAGCTTCCAGCTCGCCTACCGCCAACTCCGCAGCAACACCCATCCCAACAATCCCAGGGACGTTGAGCGTTCCTGAACGCAGCCCGAACTCGTGCCCGCCCCCCAGCAGCTGCGGCACGAGCCGTATCTGGCGGGGAGCCCGCCGTACGTACAACGCGCCTACTCCTTTGGGACCATAGAACTTATGCGCTGAGATAGAGGCGAGATCGATGTCATCCCTGTGCACGGCGAGCGGCAGCTGCCCGAGCGCCTGAGCCGCATCCGTATGAAATAGAACATTTCTCGCCCGACACAACGCGGCGATTTCAGCGATCGGCTGGAGCGTCCCAATTTCATTATTCGCGGCCATCACGGACACCAACAGCGTGTTGTCCTGAAAAGCCGCTTCGATCTGCGAAGGCTCCAGCACGCCGTTTTTCGGAACCGGTACGTAACTCACCTCAAAGCCTTCGTGCTCCAGTGCCGCGCACGGATCCAACACCGCGCGATGTTCAATCGCCGTCACGATCAAATGCCCCCGCGAGGCCGCGCCGCTCCTAGCGTACGCAAGGGCCACACCGCGCAACGCCAGATTATCGCTTTCAGTAGCCCCCGAAGTGAAGATAATCTCTGAAGGTTCCTCAGCGCCAATCGCTCTAGCAATTCGCTCTCGAGCTTCAGCGACCGCCCCTTCAGCGGCCCAACCAAAAGCGTGCGCCTTGCTCGCCGCATTTCCAAAGTGCTGCGTAAAATACGGCAACATCGCTTCGAGCACCCGCGGCTCCACAGGCGTCGTGGCTTGATGATCGAGGTAGATCGGGCGCTTCACGAAACGCCTGCGAGCGTGGCTGCACTCACGACCCTGCGCAAGCTCAGCAGGTGCACCCACGCCCAATCTCAGGGCCAAACGCCGCGACTGCGCCATCAAAAAAGGCGCGCGCCCCCAAGCATGCCATTTGGCCTATTTTTCCGCGTTTACCGCTCAACCTTTGCCGCGATCTTCAGCTCCCCAAAAAACTTCTCCTAACGCTTGACACAAAAGGCTTGCTGACTATGTTGCCCGTCCAACTTGTCGCGCGGTGGAGCAGCCTGGTAGCTCGTCGGGCTCATAACCCGAAGGTCGGAGGTTCAAATCCTCCCCGCGCATCTGAGTAAAAACGCGGAGTTAGCTCGCAGTGAGCCCTCCGCGTTTTTCGTTCTTGGGCCATTCTTGGGCCACAGAGCCTCCGACCAGTACCGGTGCTGGCCTGCCCCGTTGCCCAGCAGGCTACGTCGGAAATGAGTAGTCACGCACCACGTCGCACACGCTGATGCGGTAGCTTGTGAACCACAGGGTTTTGCCCAGCTCTTGCGCCGCGACGTGCTCTGGATGCGCGCGCCATGCAGCAAGGGTCGCATGCGACTCGAACTCGACCACGCTCACACTTTCGCCGTCTGGAGCACCGTATTCGTTGTACGAGACGAAGCCGGGCATTTGGGTCGCCAGCTCGTACATGCGCGTGCTCACGACTTCGAGCCGCGGGTCGCTGATGTTCGGGCGCAGACGAGTGCGGAAAACGATGATAACCATCGGTGCTTCCTAGAGGGCGACGCTGCGTTTGCCGATCAGCGAAGAGTACACTTCGTTCGAAGACCACAACGGTTCACCGGGCACGAGGTCGCTCGATTTCTGGACCAGCGCCAGCTCACCGAATTCGCGGGTGAGGAACCGCTCTTTGGTCGCAAGAGCCTCGAGGTTGAAAGCGACGGCGCTAGCGCTTGCGAAGTTCGTGTGTTCCCACACAAAGAACACGTCGCGCAGAGTGGGCAGGCCGTTTGCGGGTAGGAAAGTTTTAGGGGCAACACACTTCCACAGGTATCCCGAATAAACGCCGGTGGCAGCGCTCGCGCGGGCAACAAACCGATGGGTCGGGTTGCTTTCGTCAATCCACAAACAGTAGTCAAACAGGCCACCGAACAGCTCAAGCGGTTGGGCGCCACTGGTTTTAGCGAAATGATGCCGATGGCCAAGCAGACCCGTAATTTCTGCTTCGAATCCACCCGAGCCTTTGGGGCGATCGGATACATAATCCAGGATGCGTCGGGCTTTCTCTTTCGGGAGCAGGACTGGGATCGAATTGGCTTCATCGCCCTCTCCGAGTTGGCCGATAAAGTATGGCCGTGCGTTAGTGTCATTCCAGTGCTCGAGATCAAAAGTAAAATCCCACGACGGTCCCCAAAGTTCGAAGCCGTGGAATAACCACGCCTGCACTTCGTTGCGCCAGTTATCCTGCTTCACGCTTGCGCGTCCGTGCTTTTCCCACCAACCGCTCGACAACAAAGCACACGGCAGGAATGTACCGGTGACCGTCATCAGCACGGGTTGCTCAAGCTTGATTTGGCTGTCGACGAATCGGGCGCGCAGGGCCGACACTTCCACGGGGCCACGCACCGGATCGCCCCAGGGTTCGCCGGGTCGCTCAAGGAACGCGCGGTGAGCGTCGTGGCCGCGCACTATCATGTACTCGTCCGTGCGCGGAGGGACGACAAGTTTGACGTCCAGGTGGACGTCGTTCCCAGCATGAATCTTGTCGATCTTGATGCCCGAGTTACTACCTTCGACTGCCATGGTGATGCCTCTCGCTACCGCGCAACTGGCAACTAGCGCCGCGTGGGCTCGCCCCCGATGATTCCCACGTGAACGTTGTGGCCTTCGATGGTTCCCACGCGCACACCACCCTGAGCAGCCATGATTGTGTCGATTTTCAGCTCTCCAACGGCGCGCAACATCCCGATATCCACGCCGGCCTGAGCCAGTGTCGTCGGGGGTTGTTTGGCGATCAGATCCAGTAGCCGTTTGGCGTGTTCCAGCAGCTGCCGATCCGCTGCGAGAGCGTCCTGAACTCCCTCTAGGTCTTCCTTGATCACCGCGCGTCGCGACTCTGACTGCGGAGCGGCCTCAAACGACTCCAGAGAAAATCGCTCCCACCTGCTCTTGATGATCTCTTTGAGAGCTTGGTAGCCGTCTTTGATGGCCTTACTAGCCGTTTCTTGCGTGGCCGATACGGCACCGGCGACGATAGCGTTAAAGACGAGCGTCAATGGATCCATGAATGCCTCCTCTGAATACCTGCAACTGCGCGAAGCACGCAGCGCCCAAGACAACACGAACCTTAAGCAGAGCCTGACCCCGGCGGCAAGAGGTCATGAGTTCTGCGGCACTCGGCCAACGGGTAGGCTGCCCCTAAACAAATTACCATTGACCAAAAAGCCAACGCCGCATAACCACGCTTCCTGTGAGCCCGACGCCTTGAAGATCAAGAGCCGCTGGGCCATTCGCCGTGTCTCCGCTCCCCCCGGTCTCACGTTATAGCAGTACCACTAGGGGAAAACCGCCCGGTCGGGTTGCGCGTCTTCTGCAGGACAGCGCCGTTGGTACTCAGCGAAAAGTGCTGATTGTTGAGGTGCTCCGGATTGCGTCCCAGCGGCCGCGTGCGAATGCCGGCGTCACAGGCGTTCGTGTGTCATTGAGAGTGCTGACACGACAGGCAAACGTGTCAGCACCCTTTGTTATCGACGGCCACTAAGGGGTTTTTAGTCCGCTCCTGCCACTGAAGGTGGAGCGCATGTGGGGCACGCTGTTTGCTTAGGGCGATTACAGAACAATAGGCGCCGCCCTGGTTGGATTAGCGTTAGCCCTCGTCTGCACATAAAAACGTGCGCGCAACAGAGTGCCGTTCGCTGACCGAAATTCACTATCGCGTTCGAGTACACGTTCAAGGAGAAACCAATATGCAAGACCCTGACAAAGGCGAATTTCCCATGGCTCTCATCGACGAAAGTCGAGACAGAACCAACCGCCGTGCGGCTCTCGGATCACTGCCCTGGCTCGCGGGAGGAGCGTTTCTTGCCGCTGCCTGTAATGCCGACGCGACGCCGGAGGCTCTGGAGACGGCATCTTCCGCACTGACCTTGGACACCGTCGATACGATCGCCCAACTCAAGGGCTATCCCACGAGCGGCGCGGTGAACGTCCTCGGATGCCTACAAAAAGGAGACGGCAGTGGCGGGATCTTCTACTGGGACCCGACCTCTACTTCCTCTTCGGAGGTGGAAGACACAGGAACGATCGTAATCCCGAACAGCGGCGGTAGTAACGGCAAGTGGAAGCGCTTGGGCCGAACCGCCGGAAACAACTCCGTTTGGGTGGGCGGGGCACTGAACGTAAAATGGTTTGGAGCGAAAGGCGACGGGGCTACCGACTCAACCACTCACGTCACGACTGGCACCGACGATGGACCCTGTTTCCTCAAGGCCATCCGTGCACTGCCGGCGACTGGCGGCGTGATCTACGTGCCCCCGACGTCCGCAAGCTACTTGATCTATGCGCAATCCGGGTACACGGCGCCGCCCGAATCTTCCATCGGCATCTGGATCAACCGGAGCAATATTTCCATTGTCGGTGATGGTGTTGCGTCACAGATCAAGGCGCACACCACCTGCCAGACCATATTCTTCATAACTGGAGACAACGTGGAACTGCGGGGCCTCCGGTTCGACGTGAATACGATGGTAGCTGGTCACAAGGCTGTGTCCCTGTGGTCTGGCAACGCACTGGTCGAGGATTGTATATTCGAGAATCTGGACTCGAGGGTTCCGTTGAGCGTCAGCGTCGCGGGAATAAGCGGCGGCGGCACCGGCGGCAAGTCCAACATTCGGATCATCCGCAACCGAACCTATCGATGCAACTTCAGTCTCGCCGGGGGCGGGTCATCTAACTCAGTATTCATAGTCAAAGACAATGTCCTGGTTAACCCATACCAATGCGGCATCACCGTCGTTTGCTTTGGAGCAGGGTCTTCCGTCAGGGACGTGATCATTTCTGGCAACCAAATCGATAGTGCGCTCGACAGCGGGATTTACGTCGGAGTGGAAGACTCGACGAGCGCTCCAGCAGCGGCGGAGCGGGTGATAATTTCAGACAATATCATACGAAGTTGGGGCCTGGATGCTCTCGGCTCGGGCAGTGCAGCCGGCTCGGGTATTTTGGTCCGCTACTGCACCACGTCGCGCGACATACAAATTCATGGAAATATTCTCCGCGGATATCTGGTGAGCGGCCAAGTCGCCGGACAGTTCGGTATCTGTGTCGTTCCATTCGACGGCATACAAGCACCGTTAAAGCGGCTGAGCATTCAGGACAACCAGATCGCTGATGCGGGATCCGGGCCGTCGATAGAGGTTTGCGGGCCGGTGGATGGCGCCTCGATCACGGGCAACCACGTTCGTGGAGGCGGTAGCGTCAAAATTGAGAAGTCCGTGAGCGACCTGATTTTCGACGACAACCTGATAGAAGAGGTCGGCGCCGCGGCTTGCGTCCTGTCGACGATCACCGGCGGATTCATGAACGGTCGAATGTGCGGGAACATCATCAAAAACTCGTGGGCGAACCCAGGGGCCGCCGTCATATTGGAAGCAATTTCCACTTCATCGATCACACTCATGATCCGGAACAACACTTTCCGGGATGATCGCCCAACGGGTTACAAGACTCAGGTGTTTGCGATTTATCACAATACCGGCGGCGCCTATATGGATCTATGGATAACGCACAATGACTTCCGCGGAAACATGGGTGGCGGTGTCTTCTATCCTGGTACCCAGCCGAGCTCTTGGATTGTGAATAACAACCGGGGCAAAGACATCTAGCCGGCCAAAAAGAAGGGTGCACGCCCTCTGGCGGCATTTCACTAGCAACTGACGACACTCACCTGGAGACAACCATGACTCATTTTTCGGGATACGGACGCGCCGTATCAGTTTCGACCCTCGTCGCCTTTATATCTGCCACGGGTTCCACGCTGGTTCCATTGACGGTTGCCGCGCAAAGCCTCTCACTCGAAAGCAATGACTGTGGGCTCTTGAGCTGCGCTGGCCTCAGTTCCGAACAGCAAACATTCACAAAAAAGCTCACTGCCGCCAAGAGCCACGCCTCTGTCTATGTCACAGGGCAGGCAGCGAGCGGTTCAGCGACGATTCTCCACTGGGACTACTCCGTGAATCGTTGGTTCGCTACCGCGTTCGAGCGCTACGGCACGCAAGATGGTGTCATCTCGCGATATGTCTATGACGACAACGGACAGCCTCAGCTGTACGCCCAGAAGTCCGTTCACCCGACGACCACCGAGTATAACTGGGCTTGGTCGGATTACGGAGTCGCGGCAGGTATCCTCGGACGCGCTAACACCGACGATTTCCGTCTCACCCTGGATGGGGCCACCGGACAGGCGATAGGCTCTGAAAATGCGCGCGCCCTACTGGCTATCATGGTAGAGCCTACCGGAATGCCGAAAACGGAGACCGATGCTGAGATGAGGGACCGCTGCCGCATCACCTGCAATCAAGCGACAGCTGAGCTCAGCTTCTGGGCAGGCGCTGCGGTGTCGGTGGGCTGTGGGCTTGCTGCCCTCACCGTCGTGGGCGGGATAGCCTGCGGTGTCATCGGTGGTGCCATCTTCTACAAAGCAATTGATGCGAACGCCTGCTTCAATTCCTGCGTGAGTCGGGGTCCGCAGCGCAAGGGCTAGCGCTTGAAAACCAGGTAAGAGCCGCACTGCCATTTGGGAGTCCACAGGATGGGAGCGGCAGTCATGAATGATACAGATGGCTTCGTACTGACTCAGTGGGGTGATTGGACCACCGATCAAGGCGTGATTGCCATTAACGACGCCGCGCGCGTCGGTGCGCACCATGTCACGATCATCGTGGAATTGAGCCAGTCGGACCGATTTGCACACGACGTTGCGTTCGCCCGAACGTCGAACGCCAAACATGGCCAAGAGTTTGCTGCGTCTCAACAGCGGCTGCGCTTGGCAGAAGTGGCTGCGCACGCGCGTGCCGTCGGTCACAAGGTAAGCGTGTTGCCAATTCTATTCGTTCCAGGTCTGAACGATCGTCAGTGGATCAGCCCGCTCGACCCGCGACGTTGGTTTGAGACCTACGCTGCCTGCCTCTCGAGCCTTGCACGGGAGCTGCGGCCCCTCGGAGTGAGTGAACTTGTCGTGGCGAGCGAACTCACATTGCTTTTTTCACGGCGCCGACCGTGGCTACGCGTGATCGAACAGATCCGTCGCGAATTTGGCGGGCACCTGACGGTGGCGGCGGTGGCGCCGCAGTATCCGTTCTTGCGGTTCTATGACGCGCTCGATTCCATCGGAATTTCAGCGTATTTTCCACTCGCGTTCACGCGCCGAGCGACAGGTTCAAAGCTCGCCGCAAGCTGGCGGCTTCACCAGAAACACCTACTGGCAGTGGCTCGCCGTCACAAGAAGCCGCTCACCTTTGTTGAGATTGGCTATCCCGCAACAGAAGTTGCAGCATGCCGCCCGTGGAACTTTGACTTCGAACACGAAGCCGCCGATCTTGAGCTCCAGCGCCGCTGTTTCGAAGCCTTTGGCGAAGTCTGGTCCAACGTGGAAGAACTCCGCTCGTTTCGCGTCTGGGGCCTGAGTGCGCCAGGCTGCAGCCACCCTCTCGCGTTTGAGCCGATTGGTAAGCCCGCCGAAATCGCGCTGAAGGAAGTCTTCCTTCGTCGATCTCAGCGCTCTCGTTGAGCTCTCGCTGAGCGCTCCCGAGCCTATCGATAGGCACCAGGCTCAACCGCAGTCGGCAAAGGGGGCGGACGTAGGTGGAGGGCATCCCATTCAATCAGGTGCGCGCAAAACCTGCGATTTTAAAGGCCTCAGGGAAGCAAATTTGTTCGCCTTCGTAGAGTCCAAGGCAAAATGCGCTTCTTTGCGGGAATTCTTCGGGGACTCTTCCTGGTTATTATGTTTGCCGGTTCAGCGGCAATCACGGCGGCGAGCCTGGAGTATTTTGAT
Organism: Polyangiales bacterium; assembly: GCA_038246305.1. Classification (GTDB taxonomy): domain Bacteria; phylum Myxococcota_A; class Polyangia; order Polyangiales; family Polyangiaceae; genus JBBRRP01. The sequence continues at coordinate 37,331 of JBBRRP010000028.1, forward strand.
CCGGCTTCGCTCGCGCCCTTCGTCGTCGAACGATTGCCAGTCGTGACATTCGCCTCGCTCTGGCTTGCAGCTCTCAAGCTGCACGTGGCGAGCGCTTTAGTTGCATTCCCAATGTGTCTGATGTTGACGACGCGCTGGTTGCAACGTCGCCCGCGCTGGCACCGCTGGCAGGGGCGGGCAACAGGGCTGTTGATCCTGCTCGGGTTAGTGCCCTCCGGCTGCGTACTTGCGTTCAATGCGAAGGGCGGCGTTGGCGTGAGTGCTGGTTTCTTGCTCTCGGGTGCAGTGGTCGCAGGTGCCATGATTTACGGTGTCCGCGCGGCTCGGCGCCGCGATCTCATCGGACACGCGCATGCCATGCGGCACGTGGTGGCGCAGATGAGCGTGGCCGTCACGTCGCGAGCCATGCTCATGGGTTTCGACGCTGCAGGGGTCAATCCTGACGTAGCCTATGTGATCGCGCTGTGGGTGCCTGTTGTTTTCAGCGCCGTGGTCGCGGAGGCGATATCGCGACGGATTGTTTTCTCCTTCACCAATTTCTTCCACACGTTGCAAAGGATTTATCATGGGCCCCATCCGCTCGTCGTTCTGGTGCGCAGTCGTTCTTCTTCTCGCTCCATCGCTCGCCACCGCTGAACCATCGCTCGCTGAGTGGGCGAAGGTACAAGTCAACCAGGGGCTCGTTAAGCCGCTTGCCGCGCGTGAACAGAAAGGGAGTCGTTTTTCACGCGGCCGGCCTCCGCCGCGTGAGCGGCGCGTGCGCGTCTTGGAAGCCGAGCTTTCCAAGGACACGAAGGGCGGCAGGTTCGTCCCGTTTGCTGTCGATTTTCGCTTCGGCGGATCGGAGAAATGGGAGAGCGAGATCACTGGTTGCGTCTACCAGGGCAGCGCCAAGCTGTTCGTGAAAGTGGGCAACGCCTACCGCCCTGCGGCGTTTTTGCTGGGGAAAGATCTAGCTCCTGTTCCCGGAGTGTGCGCGGCAGCTCCTGCGGATAAGGCAGCCTGAACGATCTCTGCGCCTTGGTGCCGAAATTGACTGTAGCGCGGCGCCTCATGGGGGCAGCTTGCCACGCAGACGCTTTACCCACTGTCGGAGGAATCGCCGCCAGAGCGCTTTAGGCGTCTTTTCGGGCGAAGGCAGCTGATTCCCATCGGCAACGGCGGTGGGAACACCCGGAATTTGACCTCCTTCCCCCTCCCATTCCACGACGGGCATCTCTGGTTCGGCCTTGGGTGGCTCCAGCGAGCCGGGACTTTTCACTACTTGCAGGGGCATGCTCGTACCTGTGTCTCGGAGACGACCTCGCAACATTCGAGCCATTCATCCAACGTCGCAATGAATTATTATTCAACGCGAAACAAACTGGTTCACTCCTTGCAGCCGTTTCGCACCATGCACCTGCACACCAACCATGGGCCCAACGTTCCAGATCCCTATCCCCACCCCGGCGGACCTGATCCCGATCCCGATCCACTTCCGGCCAATGAGCCCCCGGATCCTAAACCCTTCCCTCAATACGAAGATCCGCCGCCGGTTCAGCCGGTAGCCTGATGGAAGCAACGGCCGTAGCGTCCCACGATTCCTTTTCAGTCAAGTGCGAGTTAACGCTATCCAGCGGAACGAAGAGCTACTTCAGCTTGCCCGCCTTCGCAAAGAATGCGAATCTCGACCTCGCACGGTTGCCGTTCTGCCTCCGCATCCTGCTAGAAAATCTGCTGCGGCGTGAAGATGGGAAGGCGGTCACACCCGCAGACATCCTGGCTTTGGGCGCCTGGCAACCACACCAGAGTGCGCCACGCGAAATCGCGTTTCACCCGGCACGCGTGCTACTTCAGGACTTCACCGGAGTGCCGGTCATTGTGGATTTGGCTGCGCTTCGTGACGCCATGCAGCGGATGGGCGGAGATCCTTCGAAGATCAATCCGCTCTTCCCTTTGGAGCTGGTGATTGACCATTCAGTTCAAGTGGATTCCTACGGGAGCGTCGAGTCTCTGTTCATCAACGCGCGCAAGGAGTACGAGCGCAACACCGAGCGCTACACACTGTTTCGATGGGCTCAAAATGCGTTCAAGAATCTTGTGGTGGTGCCGCCACAGACGGGGATTGTGCACCAGGTCAATCTGGAGCATTTGGCTCGCGTCGTGTTTGACACGGACGGCCTTCTCTATCCCGACACGCTGGTGGGAACCGATAGCCATACCACGATGGTGAATGGGCTCGGTGTGCTCGGCTGGGGTGTGGGCGGCATCGAAGCAGAAGCGGCGATGTTAGGGCAACCGATCAGCTTGCGTTTGCCCGAAGTTGTGGGGTTTCATTTGAGCGGTCAACTGCCGGTCGGCGCCTCCGCAACGGACCTCGTGCTCACGATCACTCAGATCTTGCGCGCGCACGGAGTGGTGGAAAAATTTGTCGAATTTTTCGGCGACGGCTTGGACGATCTGCCGCTCGCGGATCGAGCCACGATTAGCAATATGAGCCCGGAATTTGGCTCAACGTGCGCGATTTTTCCGATCGACGAGCAAACCCTCAGTTACCTGCGGCTCACCGGAAGAAGCCCAGAACACGTCGCTCTGATCGCCGCCTATGCGCAAGCACAGGGTCTCTTCCGAACTAAGCAGACGCCGAATCCAACCTATAGCGAGATCGTCGAACTCGATCTCTCAAGCGTGGTGCCGAGCATAGCGGGGCCTCGACGGCCAGAAGACAAGATCGCACTTGTGGATGTGAAGGAGGTTTGGGCGCGGGAGCTTGAGTCCATGCTGCGCCCGTTGCATGGTGACGTTTCCAAGGTATCTAACGTCCAAGCGTTGGGCCAGGCTTTCGATCTTCGGAACGGCTCAGTCGTGATCGCCGCCATCACCTCGTGCACCAACACATCCAACCCGTCGGTCATGCTCGCAGCTGGGCTTTTGGCGCGGCGCGCACGCGAGCGCGGATTGCAAGTGAAGCCTTGGGTGAAGACGAGCCTGGCCCCCGGCTCCAAGGTGGTCACGCGCTACCTAGAAGCAGCAGGTGTGTTGGCCGATCTCGAAGCCTTGCATTTCAATCTCGTGGGCTACGGTTGCACGACCTGCATCGGCAACAGCGGTCCGCTCGATCCAGCCATTTCTCAGGCTATTTCAGCCCAAGATCTGGTCGTTGTGAGCGTGCTGTCCGGCAACCGTAACTTCGAGGGACGCATCAGCCCGGATGTGCGCGCCAATTTTCTCGCAAGCCCACCGCTCGTTGTGGCGTACGCGTTGGCGGGGCGCATGGATATTGATCTCACGCGTGAACCCCTAGGCACCGATCAGGAGGGACACGACGTTTTCTTGAGCGACATTTGGCCTTCGCCCACGGAGGTTCAGCTAGCCGTGAAAGAGCACGTGACGGCGGAGCTCTTCCGGGAAGAATATGCACAAGTCCTAACGGGGGATGCCACTTGGCAAAATCTCGTAGTTCCTGTCGACAAGAAATTCGCCTGGGATGAGCTCAGTACCTACGTTCGCCGCCCCAGCTTTCTGGAAGACATCCCGCGCGAAGCCATTCCCCTCACGGACATTCTTGGAGCTCGGGTGCTCGCCAACCTGGGGGACTCGGTGACCACCGACCACATCTCACCCGCTGGCAACATCGCCAAACGCTCACCCGCCGCGGAATATCTCATGCAACAAGGCGTCCAACAGCTCGATTTTAACTCCTATGGCGCTCGGCGCGGCAATCATGAAGTGATGGTTCGCGGCACATTCGCCAACGTCCGCCTGAAAAATAGACTCGCGAATGGCGTCGAAGGTGGAGTCACTCGGCACCTCCCCGAGTCCGAATTAACTTTCATCTTCGACGCAGCCGTACAATATCGCAGCGAGGGCACACCGCTTCTGATCCTGGCAGGAAAGAATTACGGCTCGGGTTCGTCGCGCGACTGGGCCGCCAAAGGAACACTCTTGCTCGGAGTCAGAGCGGTGCTCGCAGAATCCTTCGAACGCATTCACCGCAGCAACTTGATCGGCATGGGCGTTTTGCCGCTCCAGTTTCTCCCGAACCAAACTGCTACGAATCTCGATCTCTCGGGCGAGGAACAATTCGAGATCCGCGGCATCGCAAACGATCTCACGCTATCGAAAACACTCGATGTGACGGCAACCGCTCACACCGGAAAGGTCATCCACTTTCAGATTATCTGCAGAATCGATACGCTGGTGGAGCTCGACTACTATCGTCACGGGGGCATCTTGCCCTTTGTCCTACGCCAACTGCTCTAGAGCTTCAGGGCGGAGGGAGTTCAAAGCGTTCCCGCTTGCGATGCGTTCCGATAAAGAAACGCACCACTTTGCGTCATGGTCACCAAAAGCTCGCGAATATCGCCGTTAGACGTGCTGAATGCATCCTGCATTTGTCGCAGGGTGCAGCCATCCGCCATGGTTTCTCCGCGGCCAAAGCCGAAGTGAAACCAGTGACTCACGGTGCATTGCTTCACTTGTGCGCTCATTGAAAGCTTTTGCGCGAGTTCCACGGCGCCATTGAAGGTGCCATCCACATCGGTGTTCGTTAGGGCACCGCTCGCATCCACTGGACCGTTCGCTTCCTGGCTCCTGAATGCGCCGACGCCGTCGTAGTTTTCAAAGCCCAATCCAATGGGATCCATCAAATTGTGGCAACCGGCGCACGCGGGGTCCGTGCGGTGTGTGGCGAAGCGCTGCCGCGTGCTGACCGTTGGGTCAAAGGGTGGGATGGACGGAATATTGGCAGGCGGTGGAGGCGGAGGGCTGCAAAATAGCCCATCCCTCACAAAGAATCCGCGAGTCACCGGCGAGCTTTGGTCAGGTTTGGCGTGAAGTGCCAACCAGCCGGCTTGCGTGAGGATGCCGGCGCGTTCGGTTGCCGGTAGTGTGACGGCGGTGAGCGCCGCTGAGCCCGGTGCTGCAACACCATAGATTGGCGCGAGCGCGTCGTTCACGAAGCCTTGAGTTGAGGTGAGGAGCGAACCGAATGTTCCGCCGCCGTCGAAGACGACGCCTGCCACGAATGCCTCGGATTGCTGCCGCAGCAATGGGCCGAAATCCGCCGTAAAATTGGGATAAACAGTGGCACTCTTGGCCATGTGATCCATGGCTCCGAACTCGAACCATTGAGCGTGGAAGTTGACGACTGCACCCCGCGCTCGCGGATCCAAAAGCAAGCGGCGAGCTTGTGCCGTCACTTCCGCCGGAGTGCCCAACTGATTGTTCTTTGCTGCGTCGAGGAGTGCCGCATCGGGCATACTCTGCCAGAGCAAGTACGACAGCCGCGACGCTAACTCGTAACCGCCAGCTTGCACCACACCCGGTGCCGCTGCCACCGCAGGGCCACTGGTGTCAGCAACTTCCATTCGGTACAGAAACTGCGCCGTCTGCAGCATGGCTTGCACCAGCATCTCTGCAGCTTGTTGGAAGCCAAACTCCGTCTTCGACGCTTGATAGAAGCTCAAAAGGCGCGCTCTTTCGTTAACGCTCAGCGGACGGCGATAGCTGCGGCTACCGAAGCCATCGATAAAGTTGGTAGCGCAAGCGTCTTCTCCGGTAGCGACAGGATCACAGCCAAGAAGCGTTGGAAGATTGGCGCCCGCAGCGGTCGACAATTGTCGTGCTGCAGTGGCATATTGTTCAGCCAAAAGCTGACTGACGGTTCTCACGGTGGCGCCGTTGTCAAAGCCGAGCGAGCGTTCCTCCGCCACAAATGCCCGGGCGGGTGTGGTAGTGGTGTTTAAAAGATCTCGAACGGTGTTGTCGTATTCCGTGTGCGTGAGGCGGCGCATTGGGGAAGGCCCGGGGTTGGGAGCCGCAGTTGCGCAGACACTTGGCGACGGAGGCGCTACAAGAGGGCCCGAGGTCGTGGTTGTCGTCGCTGGCGTCCCTCCAGTTCCCGCATTCGGATTCGGCGTAACCTGTGTGCCGTCAGGATTCGTGGCACTCGGAGCAGGAGCGCCAGCTGGGCCGTGCCCGTTAGTGGAGGCCACCGAACCTTTGCAACCCGTCAGGGATAGGAGCAATGCGCCTAGAGCCAGTGGAAGGCAAGACAATGAAGGGCGTCGACTTCGCAACGGCATATTTCTCTTCCTTCGCGCACTGTTGAGTGCAGGTGCGCGCATGTAAAACTAACCCGGGCACCCGAGCAGTTCTTCCTGCTTCCCCAAAAAGATCGTGCGGAATCCCACCGCCCTGGCGAGCCGCTCGCTCACTCCTCGCGCTCGACCCAGACATGCACCTCGCCCGGTTCTTCGCCTGGCTCGACGTGGACGATGCGCGGTCGACAGCAAACGGCGCAATCTTCGGTGTACGTTTGCTGCTCACCGCCACCTAAGTCGACGGCAAGCTCGTCCACCTCTCCGCAGAACGGACATTGGACGGTTGCTGATGAATGGCGCCGCGCACGCTTGGTCACCACGCGAGCTTACCTCAATACTTCGACAGCCTCGGCAAATCGGGCATGGCTCACTCGCAACCGAAACTAAATTGTACTCGCTTTTCCCTTTTTTCACTCGGCCCGGCGTTCCTCTCGGGCCAGCGGGGCCATTGCGAGCTTGATTTCAAAGCCCCGAACCACCGACAACGACGCGGAAGCCTCCCGAGATCTGGCCCCTCCCCTGAGTATGTCGATGGTCCCCCTCAAGCATCTGTTTCATCAACGTCGGCGAGCCAAAAGTTTGGCGTCGCTCGTCTTTTTGGCGCTAGCGCTGATACCCGGTTGCAAGAAGTCGGATGAGCCCGCCGCGCAGTTGCAAGAAGCCCCGGTTCACGTGGAGACAGCTGAGGTCAGCGCGCTTCGCACGCCCAAGGTGTTACAGCTCACGGGCACGCTGCGCGGCGCGAAGGAAACGGATCTCGCTGCGAATGTGGCGGGACGAATTTTGAAAACCGAGGTTGAACGCGGCCAGAGCGTCGAACGTGGCGCTCTCTTGGCAGAAGTCGACGTCCGCGCTGCAGCTCTCGCCCTCGAAGAGGCGCGCGTTCAGGTGGCAGCCTCAAAAACGCAAGCAGAGATCAACCAAGTAGACTGCGACCGCTTTGAAAAACTGAAGGCCGGAAACGCTGTTACCGCCTACGAGTACGATCAGGTGGCTGCCAAATGCAGGACCTCGCCTTTTGGTGTCGAGGCCGCCGAGGTGCGCCACAGCATCGCCGCCAAGAACGTCGGCGACGGCATGATTCGCGCTCCTTTTGCGGGTGTTGTCACCGAGCGTTACGTCGAAGTCGGAGCGTATGTTCAGCCCTCGTCACGCGTGGTTTCCATTGCCGAGGTAGACGCGCTGCGCTTGGAGTTCAGCCTACCGGAGCGCAACTTTCCCGACGTCAAACTCGGATCGGAGCTGACATTTGAAGTGGCCGCCTACCCGGGTCGCGTTTTTGCCGCCCAAGTGGTGCGCATCTCGGGCGCAGTGCGTGAAACCCGCGACGTGATGATCGACGCGCAAGTGAGTAATCCTGATCGGTCGCTACTTCCCGGCATGTTTGCTTCAGTAACACTGACCATCGGTTATGAGGACTTGCCTTCGGTGCCGCGCGCTGCCGTATTCGAACAGAATGGCAAGCAGAATGTACTGGTGCAGACTGGCAACATCTTAGAGCAGCGCGTGCTCCAAACAGCACCGCCGCTTGGCGAGCGTATTGCGGTCAGGCGGGGCCTCGCGCTCGGTGAGCATGTGGTCACCCAGGATGTTCTAAAGCTCAAAAACGGACAACGCGTCAACTGACCAACAACGGAAGAGCGAGGCACGCGAGATGCAGTGGTTAGCGCGATTATGCGTACAGAAGCCGGTTTTAGCCTCCGTTTTGATATTGGTGATCCTCGTGCTCGGCAGCGTGGGTTATCGAGGGTTGGGTGTGGACCAGTTTCCAAACGTGGACATTCCCATTGTCGTGATCACCACGAGCTTGCCGGGGGCCGCGCCAGAAGAGGTTGAAACCGACGTTACTGACAAGATCGAAGGCGCCGTTAACCAAATTTCAGGCATCGACGACCTGAATTCGGTGTCGAGCGAAGGTGTCTCCCAAGTTATCATCCAATTCAAACTCGAGAAGAACACGGATGTCGCCGCCCAGGAAGTTCGCGACAAGGTCAACACCGTGCTGCGTGAGCTACCAAGTGGTATTGAACAGCCAATTATCAGCAAGGTGGAGCCAAGCGCTATCCCGGTGCTGTATCTCGGCGTGCTCGGGGTGCAAGGTAAAGGGCGAAGCCTGAGGGACTTGTCGGAGCTTGCCGACAAGAAGGTACGGCGGCGTATAGAAACCATCCTAGGCGTCGGCAAAGTGAGTGTGATTGGCGCTCGTGAACGCCAGATCCTCGTGAACATGGACGTGCTCGCGTTACGTGCGGCGGGGCTCACCGCGGTGGATGTGATGCACACGCTTCAATCACAAAATCTGATGACACCGGGAGGCAACCTCGAAACAGGCCCTCAAAGTGTCACGCTGCGCATTGATGGCAGAGTGGCATCAGTGGAAGCCATCGGAAGTTTGGTGGTGCGCGCACAAAGCGGCAGAATTTTGCGACTTCGAGATCTCGGGACGATTGAGGACGGCGCCGAACCAGTGCTCAGCCTGGCGCGCTATGATGGCCAAGAAGCCGTGGTGCTGTCAGTCGTCAAACAGTCGGGGACGAACACGATTGAAGTGGTCGACAATATTTTAAAGCGAATTCCAGAGATCACTCGCGGTTTGCCACCCGGGCTTCAGCTCAAAGTTATCCGAGACAACTCTCAAACCATCCGCACCAGTGTGCATTCCGTGATCGAGCACTTGATCGTGGGCGCGGTTCTCGCAGCGCTCGTGGTCTTGCTATTCCTGGGTAACGCTCGCAGCACGCTGATCGCGGCTCTTTCAATCCCAGTTTCTGTGATTGGCACCTTCGGGCTGATGTGGCTCCAGGGCTACACTCTCAACAACATCACGCTGCTCGCGCTAGCGCTGGCGGTGGGTATCGTAATTGACGATGCCATCGTAGTGCTCGAAAATATTGTGCGTTTCATCGAACAAAAGGCCATGAAGCCCTTTCCAGCTTCCGTGCTAGCGACGAAGGAAATTGGATTTGCCGTGTTGGCCACGACGCTCTCGCTCTTGGCTGTGTTCATTCCGGTGGCGTTCATCGGCGGCATTCCCGGGCGCTTTCTCAAGAGCTTCGGCTACACGATGGCATTCTCAATTGCCGTCTCGATGCTCGTCAGCTTCTCGCTCACCCCCATGTTGGCGGCGCGTTGGCTGGTGAACCACAACAACGACGGCTTTCTCCTTCGAATTGTGGATTTCTTTTACCGGCCCATCGAGCGCGCCTACATGAGCATGCTGGGCTTTTCGCTCAAGCGCCGTTGGGTGGTAGTGGTCGCCTGTGCGCTCACGATGGGGTCGTGCATCCCCGTGGCAAAGTCGTTGCCGGGCTCCTTCCTACCGCTAGACGACAAAGCCAAATTTCAAGTCACGTTGCGAGCGCCCGAGGGCACCAGCTCGGAAGAGACCTTGCTGTTCGCGGAGCGCGCCAGCGCACTTCTTCGGAAGCTGCCCGCCGTGACTCATATTCTGATCACCGTCGCAGAAGATGATCAAAAGTCCCGCAACTACGCCCAGCTATACGTGGACTTGCTCGATCCGGGGCAGCGCACGCTCACGCAGTTTGACATCATGGACCAGGCCCGTGCGCTCGTGTTGCCGAACATGCCGAAAAACTTGCGAATGAATATCGCCGAGGTGCCTGACCTCGCCGTGGGCGGCAACACACAGGGTGTCCAATACATCATGTCGGGTCGTGATTTTTCGGTGCTAGAGCAAGGTGCCAGCAAGATCGTCGAAGCTCTGAAGAAGAGCGGCAAGGCCGTGGACGTGGACACCACGAATATTCCAGGGCGGCCCGAGGTAGAGGTCACCATCGACCGCGACCGCGCGGCCGATCTCGGTGTGAGTGTGAGCAATGTCGCCAGCACGCTGCAAATGCTGGTCGCGGGCCTTAAGGCCTCCACCTATCCGGAAGGCGGCGAAGAATACGAAATCTGGATCCGAGCCGACGAAAAGTATCGCGCCGATCCCAGCTCGCTTTCCTTGATCACTGTGCCTTCCACCAAGTTCGGCAGCGTCCCTTTGAGTTCAGTGGTCAAGTGGACCGATGGTATGGGTCCCTCACGCATTAATCGCTACGCGCGTGAGCGTCAGATCACACTCTTGGCGAACGCCGCAGCGGGCGCCGGCGACAACGACGTTGCGGCGCTCATGCACGCCGAATTTGACAAGCTCCACCTGCCACCCGTGTATCAACTTCGCCCCACCGGGCGTTCCAAGTCTCAAGAAGAAACCGCCGCAGGTTTCATGCTGGCGCTCGGCATGGCGTTCATTTTCATGTATTTGATTTTGGCGGCTCAATTTGAGTCGTGGCTCTATCCGGGCATTATTTTGGCTTCTTTGCCGCTCACGGTGCCCTTCGCCTTCATCAGCCTGAAGCTGTTTGGCCAGAGCATCAACATGTTCTCAATGCTCGGGCTTTTGGTGCTGTTTGGTGTCGTGAAGAAGAACAGCATTCTCCAGGTGGATCACACCAACCACTTGCGCCGCTTGGGACGCAGTCAGTTCGACTCACTCATGGAAGCCAACCGAGATCGGTTGCGCCCCATTCTCATGACCACGGTGGCGTTTGTGGCGGGAATGACGCCACTTCTGCTTTCGTCGGGTATCGGTTCTGGTTTCAACAAAGCCACCGCCAGCATCGTGGTCGGTGGCCAAACGTTGTCGCTCCTGCTGACCCTACTCGCCGTCCCGGTTATTCACAGCCTGGTGGATGATGTCATCGGCTGGCGCGGTCGCCGTAGCAAGCGCAACGCACGGGACCGCGGCGAAGCGGAACTCCAAAAGCTACTGCATCCCGAGCCAGTCGAAGAACCCCCCGCCCTCACCACTCCAGTTGGAGGGGGAACGCTTGCTGCTCGATCGGGAAACTGAGCGGCTTTCGAAGTCGGGCTGACTCAAACGCACCCACCGTGATTTCGACGCCTTTCATGGCTTCCTCGACGTCGAACATCGACGCGCGCTTGTCTTGAAGTGCATCGAGAATGTGCTTGATGCAACGAGTGTAAAAGATCTGTGGGTCGCTCGAGCTGTGATGAAAATGTTCGTCCGTCGCTGGGTTCTCGAGTCCCGCCTGCGCTGAGGTGACCATGCGAAAAATGCTATTGGCCCCGGCTGGAACGGCAACGTGGAGTTCGGCGAAGCCGAGACTACCGTTCGCTCGTAAAATGGGAGATTTTGAGGATATTTCACCCGCCTGCAGGTGGAGACGCGTCCCGTCGTCGTAGCTCACAGTAGCTAGCAGGTTGCGTTCAAAGAGCAGCCCCTTGTTCTCAACGGGTCGGCTCATGTCCACGGCGGCGAAGACCTGTGCCGGCTTGCGATCCCCGAGTACGCTCAACGCCGCATCGATCAGATGGGGACCAAATTCAAGAATGCAAGGCCCCGGTTGAATCACATCCACGCCATACAGCTCACCCAACTTGCCGGAAGCCACTGCCTGCCTAAACCATTCAAACGCTACACCCATTCGGCGCTGATGGTTCACGAAGATGCGCGCACCCGCCACCCGAGCTTTCTCGCACATGCGAGTGCCTTCTCCCAGCGAAAGCGCAAATGGCTTCTCAACCCACAACACTTTGGCACCCGCCGCGAGCGCCGCGTCCAGCATCGGTTCCCGGTCTTGAGGAAAACCACAGATGCTCACCAAGTCCGGTTTTTGTTGGGTCAACATCTCTCGATAATCGGCGTACATGCGGACCTGAGGGAACTCGTTGGCAAAGGTGTCCCGATTCGCAGCGGCACGACTCGCCGCCGCCACCAGCTTCGTTCTGGGCTCACTCAACATGGCCCAGGCGTGAGCATAGGCAATCGAATGCGCCCCACCCCTGCCCTGGGCTCCCGATCCACAACCAATGATCGCGCACAATAACTCGTTCATGCTGCCGACTGCCTTCCTTCTCGAGAGACCGGATCTTTCCTCGTGGCCTAGCTTAGCGCGCCGAAGATCGAGAAAGGGAGTTGTTCGGAGGCCCGGGGGCCATTAGCCTGCAGTGCATGCGGACTTCGGGCTGGATCCTTGCTGGTTTCTTGATGGTGTTCGGCAACGCGGGCTGTGGCAACGAAGAGAAGCAGCGCGCCAAGCTGGCTGAGGTGGAGAAAGCTGCAGACGCGAAGGTGGCTCAGGCGGAGCTTCAGGCCCGCAACAAGGCGCTGGATTCCCAGAAGGAACTCGACGCCGTGAAGGCGGAACTCGAGCAAACCAAGGCTAAGCTCGCAGAGACAGAAAAGGCCCGGGCGGATTCCGAAGAGCAAGGCAAGCAAGCAGAAGCCGCGCTGGGTAAAGCGCGTGAAGCGTTCAAAGCTGAAGGGCGCGTGAAGCTCGCAGATCTGAACAAGGACTTGACCCAAGTTTCCAAAGCACTCGCCACACTTCCCGCAGCCAAGAAATTGGCGGTCAATAAGATTTTCGCTAAGATCCCGCCACAACAAAAGGCGATCGCCAAGGACATCGCAGCCTACGATACGGCCACCCTCGACACGCTGAGATCCACCAAATCCACGCTCGAAAAGGACTTAGCACTGATGCGAGCGAACGTGGCAATGGCCAAAGCCAAAGCCAAATAGTCCGTTCACAGGTTTTTCGCGGCTTGGCTGACTCGCCCTTATTGATGCGTCACGCTGAGTGCTTTGATCACCACCTCGGAATAGTCGCCCGGGCTTTCAGCGTAGTCGGCAACGTTAGACTGAATATAGTTGCCGGCCTTGAAGTAATTCTGAGTCGGATCAATGGTTGCCCACGTGGAGTTGCTCGCGGAATAGAGCTGGCCGTTGTAGGTGACATTCACCGTGCAGACTCCAGATTTTACGATGACCTGGAGTGTGATGTAGGTGTCGAATGGGATCCACAGTGCGGCTCCGCCCGGTTGGGTCAATGGCTTCTTGATCGAGGAATTGTCGAATTGGGCCGTGAGCGAGTACGCAGTTGAACGTTGCCCGTTGCCATCGTTGTTGCCTACGGCGCGGAGCATGAAGGTGTCGTCGTTGGGATCGTGGATTTGCCCCATCGCTTGAGCCGGGTGCTTGAGCGATAAATAGGTGATTTTCTCCACAATTGTGAGTGTATGCGTCCGACCGTCGTTCATGTTCCAGGAGTGGTTCCCGGTGTCCGGGAAGTTAACGGTGCCTGCGTAGTCCTCTCTCAACTCCGTGCGCGCGAATTTGGTGCTGTTGCTGGTCTTGATACCGTCGACGGGAGTTTGAAATAGGATCGCATCGCCGTCAGGTCCACGCGTCACCAAGAAGTAGGGGGACAGGATGAACGTGTTGAGTTCTGGTTGGTTGATCTGAAGGGCCCAAACACCGTTCGGATTAACAATAGGTAACGTCAGGTGAAAGGAACTCAAGTCAATGATCGCACCCGGCGCCGGTAGCGCACCGTTGCCGCCAGTTCCCATGAGCCCGCCGCTTCCGATCATGCCCCCGGTTCCCATTATCCCCCCCGTGCCAGCTTCCCTGCTTGCTACGCCACCGGAGCTGCTCCCCGCGAATCCTCCCAGGTTAACAGCACCCCCGCTCGCGCGCCCTCCCAAACTCCCTGCTGCTCCGCCTAACCCCTGAGAGCCACCTGACATGGCGCTAGGGGTACCCCCAGCACCTTTCGACATCGCTCCGCCGCTGTTAGGCGAAGCGCTACTGCCCCCGAGCGCGCCGCTAGCGCCGCCGCCACCTGGGGTCCCACCTTGCCGAGACGTATTTTCACCACAACCGACTAGACACGCAACCAAGCAGGCGCCTTTGAGAAGGCGCGAGATTCGGAACCTTGGTGAGACACGGAGACGGTGGACGGTCGACGTCATCTTGGACAGACTACCCTGTTTCCCCGGAGGCTGCGGCGGTACCGATCATTGAGCCGTAAAGCCTCGGTGTTCGGATTCAGTGTACACGCCAGCACCGCGCCTGGGGCCCCGAGGCTCACCGTTGCTGAGGGTGTCGAGCATGCCTTCGGGGCCCGCGGCCTCGTCCAGAGTCGTGAACGTTCCGTGAGTTTCGACGCTCCAATCGCAGGGCTCGCCCGCAGGGATCGAAAAGGAGGTGGCAGGGAAAGCAGGAAGCTTGGTTTGCTTAGCGCTGGTCACAACGAACATAGCCCCGTACGAATTGACGAAGGACACAGAAAACAGAAACACCTGTTGCCCTCCTGACCACTGAAACATGGTATTCGGGCCCACCCCCGTAGCGTTAGCCACTGGCCCCAGCAACGCGGGCGGCGCAGGAACGTTCAGTGCAATGGCGGCCTGTCCTCCGACGAGGTCGTCACGATAGGCAACGGCGTAAGGCGGCGTGTAAGAGCTGCCGGTGGCGGCAGCAACGAGGATCCCCGCATTCGGGATCGTGGGCACAACATACGAAAAATTGGCGGTAGGCGCGTCATCTTGGGCAACCTCGATGGCAGCCCCATCGGTGAAATGCACGAACACGGTGTTCTCGGGTGCATCTGCCGTGGCGCGCGTCACCGTGCCGGTGACGGACCCCACCGCTATTACTTCGCTCATCAAATCAAAAGCAACACTACCCGGGGCGGCGCCCAGAGTGACGGGCTTTTCGTCGTACGCCAAGTACTGCGTGGGGAGGTTTTGAGGACCTGAGAAATCGAAGAGGAGTGCATGGGCTTTGCCGACGGTTGAGTCGGGGCCGGTCCATGCTCCTGAAAGGTAATTGAGCGCCATACCATCGAGCGTAGTCCCAAACGCGCCGTCAGGACTCGCAAAGCTGATGGGGAGCTTCCGGGTGCTTGGAAGCGGAAACGAGACGTTGCTAGCCGTCATATCGAGCTCGCCGTTCTGACTCGGAAAAGCGCGATAGACCTGGAGCGTTGGATCGCGTCGAGTGAGACCCTGATACAGCCAGCCAAACGTGGCGGCTGAATTGTTAACCGATGTGCTGATGGTGAGAGATGCGTCGTAGGTGGCCGCTACGTCCGCCACCGTGAAGACACCGTTGGCGTCGGTCACCACGGCGGTCGCACCAATCGTGACGGGAACGTTGGGGATCGGCCTCCGCCAAAAATCTATTACTTTGCCCGTGACATCTGGCGATTGAGGAGCACCACCCGAGCCACCCGTTGCCAGGGATCCGCCGATACCGCCGGTGCCACCGACTCCAGCACCGCCGGTTCCTGTTCCACCCACGGCACTTTGACCCGCACTCCCGCCAAGCGCTGCCCCGCCCATTCCGGAGCTTCCTCCGCTACTCTTCCCGCTTCCCCCCATCGAATTGTTGTTAACCGAGCCACCAACCCCCGAAGTTGAACCGCCAGCGTTGCTTCCGGGCGCCGCACTAGAACTAAGGTCCTCAATTCCGATCAGTTTTCCGCAGGAGCAAGCCAAGCCAACCGCCGAAGCCAACAGCATCAGGCGGGGCACGAGTGAGCGCACATTCTTAAACATTCAAATTCTCCCTCGCACAACGACACCACCGGGCCACGCCCCAACTGAAACAGCGTGTTCGTCCGGTGCTGTGAACCAGAGAACAGCCCCGCCCGCGATGCCCAAGGCTCCTAGCACAAATCCAATGTTCGCAACCGTGGCACTCTTGGTTGCGCTCCTCGATAGCTTAAGCCCCTCGCTGCCACAATACGGGTACGGGCTGCAGTGAGCCTTCGCGTCTTTCCACTGAGACGCCGCTTCCAAGCCAAAGATGCCGCCAAGAATGAGCCCTGCCGCACCGACTCCCGCGCTCACGATGGCTAGCGTGCGTTGATTGGAATGAGATGACGCCGGCGAAGCCACTCGGTGATCGCCGGGCGCTGCCGACGGCGGCGCGGGTTGGCTCAACGGAGTGGCGGTTGACTCCTCTTGAAGAATCGGGATCGCCACTGAGACGCGAGCACCATTTTGCCCCACCTCCACATTCGTCGACCACTTTCGCCGGCCGGCAGCACTTGCAACCACCTCATGCATACCGGGGTCCATGGGAAGCGCCGAACCGAGCATGGCTGCATCCACTTGGACGCCGTCACAAGTTACAACAGATGATGCCCCTTTGCTCGCAACAATCGTGAGGAAAGAGAGCTTCGCCTCCAGCGCCTTGGCGCGCGCGGACGCTATCGCTTCACGCTCTGCTGAGCCAGAATTGTGAGCCGCTGAGATGGCTTCCCTAAATTCCGCCCAAGCGCTCGCTGTTCGGCCCATTTTTTCGTAACAATCTGCCAGATTGAGCATCGTGCCCACGCCCTCTTCAAGCCGTTCGCTGGCCTCAAATTTCCCACAAGCTTCAGCGAATTTGCCCTCGCCCATCAGAGTGCGCCCGGCATCATATAATGCTTCGGCGGAGGCCTTCTCGGACGCGCCAGTCGCCAACGCCCGATTCGTTGTGAGGACACACAGTGCGCTGAAGAGAGCAGCCAGCGCGCAACATCTCGTGGATAATCGCATGATCAGAGC
>JBBRRP010000029.1:0-53764 GCA_038246305.1 Polyangiales bacterium
GCCCGTCGGTGAAAAACGAAAAATCAATCTCTTCGCCCGTGCGCTTGGAGGCCTTTTTTACGGCTAAAAGCTGGTCTTCATAGATGCCGTGGGTATCGTGCAAGAGGCGCCCAATCAGCGTTGATTTGCCGTCGTCCACTGAGCCCACCGTAACAAAACGCAACAGCTCCTTGCTCTGATGGCGCTCGAGGTAAGCTTCGACGTTGCTCTCGATGAGCTTCTGCTCGTCCACGGCTTCCATGGGTTGAATGGATGGTTGGGCTGTCTGAGAATCTATTGCCACTTGAGGGTGCCTTGTTTCAATAACGGGGGTAGAGGGGAGCGGGGGCAGAGCGGGGATAGAGCGGGGGTAGCGCTGGCTCAGAAGTAGCCTTCGCGCTTCTTGGTTTCCATGGAGCCCTCTTCATCGCTATCGATCAGTCGGCCTTGGCGTTCGGAATATTTGGTGAGCAGCATCTCTCGGATAATTTCGGGAAGCGTGGTCGCCGTCGATGGCAAGGCGCCCGTGAGCGGATAACAGCCGAGAGTTCGGAAGCGAACCATCTCAAGCTTAGGTGTTTCGCCGGGATGCAGCGGCATGCGCTCATCGTCCACTATCAAGAGCGTGCCATCCCGCTCCACCACTGGGCGTTCCGCCGCAAAATACAGCGGAACTATCGGGATTTTCTCAAGGTGGATATAGAGCCAAATGTCGAGCTCGGTCCAATTAGAGAGCGGGAAAACTCGAATGCTTTCGCCTTTGGTCAGACGGCTATTGTAAAGGTTCCAAAGTTCGGGCCGTTGGTTTTTGGGGTCCCATTGCCCGTAACGATCGCGGAAAGAGTAGATGCGCTCTTTGGCGCGGGATTTTTCTTCATCCCTGCGGGCACCCCCGAAGGCAGCGTCGTAGCCGCCCGCACTGAGCGCTTGGAGGAGCGCGTGCGTCTTCATGACAGTCGTGTACTTTTGGCTGCCGTGCTCGAACGGGTTGATGTTGTCCCGCTTCCCTTCTTGATTGGTATGCACTAAAAGGTCGAGGCCATGTTCGCGACAAAAATCATCGCGGAAGCGGATCATCTCCTTAAATTTCCAGGTGGTGTCGATGTGCAAGAGCGGGAATGGCAGCTTCCCGGGGTGAAAGGCTTTGCGCGCCAAGTGCACCATCACCGAAGAATCTTTTCCGATCGAATACAGCATCACAGGCTTTTCGAATTCGGCGGCGACTTCTCGCATGATCTGGAGGCTCTCGGCTTCCAACTTGCGGAGATGTGAGAGCGCAACGGTCGGGGGGGGCGTCACTTGGGGGTGAGGGCTGCTCACGGAGGCGGGCTGCATCGGCGCGATTTATCACTCATTTCGTCGGAATTGAGGGGATTTAGCTAACTATATGAAATAATGTAATAAAACACCAAGCCGTCGCACGGAAAAATCTCCGGAGGACACGACAGGTCCGGCTCTGACGTGCGCGATCGGCCGCTGGCCTAGCGGAGCCGAATTGGTTTCAACCGAGCCTCTGACAGGCGCGCGAGGTACTCAGCCCGGCCGATATTGAACGACCCCATGCTTGCCAGGTGATCCGTTAGGAATTGGACCTCAAATAATTCAATGCCCGCAGCGAACAGAGAAGTGACGGCGGCGATCAACGCCACCTTCGACGCATTGGTCACCGTATGAAACATGCTCTCAGCCGCAAAAGCCGCGCCACGCTGCACACCATACAGCCCGCCGACCAACGCATCAGCTTGCCAAACCTCAAAGCTCTGGGCGTCACCCTGACGGTGCAGCTCTTCATAGGCCTCGATCATTTCGGGGATCAGCCAGGTACCTTCGGGCCGGTCGGAAGCACACGCTCGGATAACCTGAGCGAAGGCGCGATTTGAAGTCACTGCAAAGCCTAGCTTATGGAGCACGCGACGCATGCTCCGAGAAATGCGGAGGTGTGATGGATCGATAATGGCGCGGGGATCCGGGCTCCACCACATAGGCGGCAGCCCCTCATCGTACCACGGAAATATACCTTGGTCATAAGCTAACCGCAGGCGTTCCGGAGTTAAGTCACCACCGATGGCGAGCATCCCGCTTTCGTCGGCCAGATGCGGATCTGGAAAGCTGGGTTCGCCGCCAGTGCTCAGAAACACAGGGGTTAGCCGCGAACGCACCATCCCTACCTTCTAGCGCGCGACCGTAAAGAAGGCACCTTCTCAGGTTTTACCTGGGAAACCGGACATCATCGGCCGTTTGCAGTACCCCATCGGCGCCGGCGGAATAAACGGTCATTTCAGTGCCTTCGCAGTGAACCCGAAATCGCTCGCCCCAGGGATCCGCACCTGCGTCCGTGGTTTTCAGATAGCGTTCGTGCACCAACTCGACAAATGTGGGGCAGCCCGATTTTTCTCCGTCTTTTTGCCACTCCAAGGCGGCTCGATGGATCGTCTGCGCCGAGTGGCGGGCGCTGGCCGACTTCTGATCAATGCTTGAGTGCTGCGCCCACGCGGTCGTTCCGAGCGCCAATACCGCGATCACGCTGGCTCCCAGCCCCGCTTCAAACAACGTCCAACCGTTCGCCTGCGCGCGACGCTCAGAAACGACTTGAGCGGAATGGGGACGTCGAACGAGCTCGGACATAACAGGGGGCTTGGACACGCTGGTTTGCTGAGACATGGGGTGCGGGCAACTCCTCAGCTAGCCAGAGCAAGCCACGTGCCACGGTTAGGCGAAGCTCGATTCGGAGTCGTAAGCGGTTTTTCCCCGAGATCTTTAACTGATGAGGTGCTGCTAGACCGCCTTGAGACTGCCAGCTTGGCCATGTGGGCGGCTCGTGCGGGGTACTGGCTGACAATCTGTCAGTGAAGCGCCTTGGGTTATGGGAGGCGCGGCTCTAGGGTCACCGGCATGAGCGAGTGGGATTATGTCGTTGTTGGTGGCGGAAGTGGTGGCATGGCGTCGGCGCGGCGTGCCTCGAAGTATGGCGCCAAGGTGGCGTTGATCGATCCGGGACCACTCGGAGGAACCTGCGTGAACTTGGGCTGCGTGCCGAAAAAGATCATGTGGAATGCGGCGTGCTGCGCCGAGGAGTTAGCTGACGCGGAAGGTTATGGTTTCGAACTTTCCGTGAATCGGCTGGATTGGGGGAAGTTAAAGCAGCGTCGGGATGCCTACGTGGCGCGACTGAATGGGATCTACACTCGGAATCTGACGAAGGACGGCATCACGCTCATCGCTGGGCGGGCTAAAGTGCTTGGGCCGCGTGAGGTAGAGGTTGGGGAAGAGATCCTGCGTGCTCGACACATTTTGATTGCAACCGGCGGATACCCACGAAAACCTGAGATCGTTGGCGCGGAGCTGGGGCTCACGTCCAATGATTTCTTTGCGTTCACTGAACGTCCGAAACGAGCCCTGATCGTTGGCGCGGGTTACATCGCGGTGGAGTTAGCGGGGATTTTGAACTCGCTCGGCTCCGAGGTGACGCTCGTGGTACGGGGCACGGAGCTGCTTCGGGGCTTTGAGCAAATCCTACGAGAGGTTTTAAGAGCTGAGATGGAAGCGGCCGGCGTCCGGATCGTGACGGAATTCGCGCTACGTGAGTTGAAGCGGAGCCCACCGGGCCTGTGCTTGTCCGGAAGCGTTGGCAAAGCGGCAGAAGCGCGCGAGCTGAGTGCCGATTGTGTGCTATTTGCCGTGGGCAGAGCCCCCGCCACCGAGGGCCTCGGCCTCGCCGAAGCTGGCGTTCAACTCGATTCGGAAGGGCATGTTCTTGTGAATGAGTTTCAAGATAGCAGCTGCCCCACGCTTCATGCTGTGGGAGATGTCACTGGCAAGTTTCAATTAACACCGGTGGCGATTGCGGCCGGTCGCCGGCTGGCGGATCGTTTGTTCGGTGGGCAAGCCCAAGCGAAGCTTGATTTTCACAATATTCCGACGGTGGTCTTCGCGCATCCACCGATAGGTACAGTGGGGTTGAGCGAGGAGGCGGCTCGCGGCGAATTCGGAGATGCCGTCAAGTGTTACCAGTCGAGCTTCACGAACATCTATCATGCGGTGACGGAGCGTCGCAGTCGTACGGCGATGAAGCTCGTGACGGTTGGAGAAAAAGAGCGCGTGATCGGCGTCCATGTGATTGGGCGCGGTGCCGACGAGATGATCCAGGGGTTTGCGGTGGCCGTGAAGCTCGGCGCTACGAAGTCGGACTTTGACAACACCCTTGCCATCCATCCCACCGCGGCCGAAGAGTTGGTGACGATGAGTTAGCCGGGTTGTCGGTCGAGTGTTCGCGCACGATGCAGTGGCACTAGCCCATCAGTGGCGCGAGACGAACCAGGCGCTCACGACGACAATCAACAAGATCAATCCGATGCCGATCAGTGTGCTCGTATCGAGCTGGTTGGGTGTGGGCGGCCCAGCTGCCAGACTTCGAACCGAGCTTTGGGGCCCTTCGTCCTGATCGTCGACAAGTTCTGGTGGTGGCGTGCGCACGACGGCGCGCTTTTTCTGCTCGACGGCACGTCGGGTAGCGGACTTCGCTACCGGCTTGGCAGGCGTTACCTTGGTATTCGGTTTGGTTTTTTCAATTTTGGATTTAACGAGCTTTGGTGCCGCAAATTTTTTGGCTCTTTGCTCGGCCTTACGCGCACGCCGCTGCTGTTCTTTGGCTTCTTGCTCTTTGGCCCTTTGAGCGCGCTGTTTGCGTTCCCAAAGCTTCCGCTCTTTGGCAGAAGAAAACTTAGGAGTGGGCGTGGGTTTTGGCTTTGCTGGCGGCTCTAAGCTGTCCCATTCGGCGTCGACGGGTGAGCTGTCGAGATCAGCCGGGGTGAGCGGGGCTCGGCTCAAGGCGGGCGCCTGAGGTTCGGTGTCCCAGCCTTCGTCCAAGGTGTCGTCGTGCGCAGGCTCCTGGCCGTTCAATGTCATGATGTCCAATCAGGGTAAGCAGCGGGTGCGCCCCACATCAACCTTTTGATACTTCCAGCATCCGGTTTTCGTCTTCAGCCGCCCCGGTTGCCCCTCCGTACATTCTGCGCTGTGCAGCTGGGTCGCGGTGAAAATAGGCTATTTGTGCCCGAAATGGTCGGTGCGTCGGGCTCCTTTCGCCAGGGGTGTGGAATGGCCGAGAGCGTGCGCCTAATACTAGCTTTGATGAGTGAGAAAGCCCCCGAGACGGAACAGGCCGGGCAATATTTGCCGCCCGGCACGTTGATCGCGGAGCGCTATAGAATTGAGGCGCTGTTGGGGGAAGGTGGGATGGGTGCGGTGTACAGGGCCGAGCACGTGCACATGCAGAAGACCTTTGCCGTCAAGGTGCTGCATCGGCAGATGACAACGCTCGAAGAGGCCGTGCGGCGCTTTGAGAGGGAAGCTGTAGCGGCGGGGCGCGTTGATCATCCGAATATCGCGTCGGCCACGGACTTTGGTCGCCTGCCAGACGGTTCGTTCTACCTGGTGCTTGAATTCGTGGGTGGCCAAACGCTGCGTGCCCTGCTGGAGGAGCAGGGAGCCCTTTCGGTGGAGCGCGCGCTCAGCATCACTCGCCAAGCGGCGCTCGGGCTCGGAGCCGCGCATGCGGTGAGTGTGGTGCACCGGGATCTCAAGCCAGACAACATCATGCTCGTTGAACGCGAAGCGGGCGTTGAGCTGGTAAAAGTGCTCGATTTTGGCATTGCACAGGTCAAAGGTGACGACGCCAAGCAGGGCCCCGTCACACAATTCGGTGCCATCTTCGGCACGCCCCAATACATGGCGCCAGAGCAAGCTGCTGGCCATGAAGTGGACCAGCGGGCGGATCTTTACGCGCTGGGTCTCATCTTGGACGAAATGCTCAGGGGCGCGCCAACTTTTCAGGCCAATGATCTGATGGCTCTTTTGAGCAAGCAGCTCGTGGAGGCGCCGCCGCCGCTTCCCGCTCACGTCCCTGAGGCTGTTCAAAAACTCGTGGCGCACCTGCTCCAGAAGGATGTGGGAGCAAGAGTTCAATCGGCTGAGGACCTGGTGTCGAGGTTAGACGTTTTGCTGGGGATCCGAGCGCCGCTTGGCAGCGCCGAGTTGGGTCGAGGCAGTGCACACACGGAACTCTTGGTACCTCCTTCAACGGAGCGCGGACTGCTTGAGAAAGCGCAGCCTTACGTAACTCGAGCACACGCCACTTGGGGCCGTTTAACGAGCGGGCTTTACGCACGTTGTGTGAAGGTCCCGGTCCTTGGCCCATTCTTGACAAAGCCGCCTTTTTTCGGGATTTCCCGAGCGCGTACGCTCAGCGCATTGGTCCTTTTAGTGCTGGCAGGGTCGCTCGTGCTCGTCTTCCGAATAGGCCCTCGAAGCAGCATGAAGAATCGGAGCGGGGCGTCCGTGAGGGCCACCGGCAGCGCCTCCGATCCCGACGGCGAAACCAATGCGGATGAGCAGCTAGAGCCGAAGTTAAGCAACCTGCTGCGTCTGGCTCGCACGGGGGACCAAACCGCGCTCTACGCACTTGAATTGCGTAAAGACAGCGAACGCTCAGAAGCAGAATGGCTGGCGCTCGCCGAAGGGCGCTTAAAGAAGCACTCGATCGAGAAAGCGTTAGAGGCTATCGACCAAGCGCTTGCCAAGGATGCAACCTTGAGCCTCAGCCCGAAGCTGCTATCGGGTCTCCGGGCGCACGTCGACAAGCCCGAATTTGGCCTCAAGATCCTGAACTTTGCGGCCAGTAAGCTAAAAAGCGATGGCGCCGATCTGCTGTTCAACACTTACGCCGCCACCTCGCTCGTGACCGAAGCCACACGGCAAGCCAAGCTGCTGCTATTTTCCTCAGACGTTAAGCCACATTGGTCGGAGGCGCTCAATATCGCTTTGGCGTTGCGGGCCGCTGACTCGTGCGAAGGCTCGAAGAAGTTGCTCGATCAAGCGATTCGATACGCCGACGAGCGCTCCCTGAAGCCGCTCAAAGACTTAGCCAGCGTGACGGGCTGCGGCGCGAATAAACGCAGTGACTGGTACCCCTGCCTGCGCGACACTGAGAAGCTCGAAGCCGCCATTAATCAGGCGCAAATGAACAAAGCTCCCCGCTATGATGATGGGCGCTAATATTGATAGCGCCGAACCCGGTGTCGAGAGCCGACGTGCATCCCAACCCCAAACCCAACGCGTCCATGGGTGCCGTTGTTGATGCCAAGCCCGATCCGAGCGCATTGAGGACTATTCTGTACACGGCCACCCAGTGTGATGCCGGCGGCTGCCGTTGAGTGGCTCCCGAATCTTCCGAGCGAGAAGGCGCAGGCATTGCGCACCGGAGACGAGCTGGAGTTAGAAATTGCGCTTTGGGGACTGGGGACCGATGCCAAGTCGCGTCGCCCGGTTCGAGACTTTTGCCTCGTCGGATGGCGGTGGGTAAACACACTCCGATCCCGCTGATTCTGCCGCCAAAAAGCGCTTCTCCAGGCTAGCCGGCATTCCGATGCCTGTTGATAAATCCATCAGAGCCGAAAGCGAGTCCGGCTGACAGATATGCGTAGGGGGGATAACGCATGACACCGGGTGGTGTCGGGGGGAACGAAACTCTTCGTGGCACTCTGTTTGCTTCAAGGCTAGTACCAATCAGCCAAAGCCGAGCCCAGAATCTACCGATACACTAGGCTCGGACCTGAGCCGTGTAGTACAATCCCGACACTCAGCAGCTGGGAAATTTGCATCGCAGGAACTGGACATGAGTTTAACTTTAAGAAACGTCGCCGTCGTCACAGGTTCTGGACTCTCATTGAGCCTTTTATTGGCCGCGACAGGATGCCAACCGGCGACAGTCGGCGCTCCTCATCGGCCCCCCGTCGCAGCGACGGGTTCTGGTGGATCCACCACGATGGTGGGCACTGGCGGAGCCACTGGAGTCACCGGTGGCACTGGAGTCACCGGTGGCACCGGAGAGCCCCCTTTGGTGCCCAAGGGAGAGCAACTGAAGCCATTCAACTTGGCTTGCGCCCCGGGCGCCGTCGCTCCGCCGGCGGCACGTCGCATCATGTTGCTTTCGCCCTCGGAGTTCGCTGCCTCGGTGGCGGCAGGCGCGCCGGTTGATCCCGCGACAACTGCCGGTTTCGTTCCCGCGAGCACCATCGGCGTCGCCCCAGCGCTGAACGACACGGTGGACAAGAATCGCTATACCAAGCTGGACGCTGTAGCGACGGGGAGCGCGTCCTTGAGCTCCGCTGCTCCCGTGGGGCTTGGATGCAACGTTACGGAGTTTGGGAAAAACGCGAGCTGCACGTCAGCTTACCTCACAGCCGCCACGAAGAAGTTTTTCCGCGGCCGCTCCACGCCGGCAGACGTGACAGCTCTCGGCGCTCTCGCCACCGAGGTAGCTGGCCGCTCTGATGGTAAAACGGCCTTTGAGTACGCAACGCGAGCGATGGTCCTTTCACCCAAGTCCGTCTACGCGACCGAAGGAATCGATCGCACTGTGGGCGGAACCGTTCCGGCCGCCATGAGCCCGGAGGAGATGGCGTCGTATCTGTCGTTCCGGATCACCAAGCTGCCCCCCACAGACGCTTTCATTCAGGCGATTCGGGGCTTGCCCGCGCCCACCTCAGCTAGCCTTGCCGCCCTCGTCGATCAGCAGCTACCCCCCGATGCGATGGCCCGCGGCACTAATGATTTCTTGGCGGTTTGGTTCAATCTCGGTGCTCTCACCGGCGGCAACCTTGCGAAGGACCTTAACAAGCATCCGGGTTTCGACTTGGCGTTTCAGGCGCAGCTCCAGAAGGAAACGTACGACACCCTCTACAATCAGTTCCTGGCTCCCGGGACGGGCGATCTCCTTCGGTTATTCACTGAAAATACTCAATCTGCACTGATGAAAGACGCGCAAAATCCGCTGGTGCAGAAGTATGGCCGCCCCGGCATCATGGGGATGCCCGGATTTATTGCGAGCATCTCGGCCCCCGAGCACAGTGATCTGCCGAAGCGTGGTAGAGCTCTGGTTAACGCCTTTTTCTGTGAAGGCCAGCAGCCGCCTCCTCCCGGTATCAAGAAGCCGGACAATCTTCCGCCCGGAATTCGAGCTCAATTCGAGGCCATTGAGGCGCTGCCTGGATGCGGCGGGTGTCACACACGCATCAACCCCCTCGCCTATCCGATGGAGCGCTACGACGAGGTTGGCAATGCGCGCGAGCTGGATGACGGCGGCCAAGCCATCGACACCTCGGGAGCCCATGCGATTGTTCCGCTCACGCCTCGGGACTTTACCTACAGCGATATGGCGGACCTCGGGGCCAAGATGGCGACCAAGCCTGAGGCGCAGCTGTGCGCGAGCATCAAGGCGTTCGAATACGTCACTCGCGCGCAAGCCTTGGCTCCCGTCGCCGGAGTGAGCCCCCTTCGGGACGACAGCTGCACGGTGAATCAAGTAACTGAAAGCGCACGCGCTTCAAGCTTCAAGCTCACGGATATCTTCCGTGACGCGCTCGTGCAAACAGCACTCACACCTCGGGCCGACTGAGTAGCTTCGGGAGTTTTAAGAACATGCTTATCAAGACCAATCGACGAAAGTTTCTAGGAGCCCTCGGCGCAGCAACGTTTGCGGCGTCCACTCTCCGTTATTTCATCAAGTCGGCAGAAGCGCAGACTGCTCCAAAGCGCTTCGTGTTCCTCTTCACCCCGAATGGCGCTGACGCAGGAGCTTCCAGCACGGGGATGGGCACCGGCTACACGCTGGGGCCGGACATGACGATGTTCGAGCCGCTGAAGAATAAGTTCAGTGTGTTGGATGGCTTGCAGATCCCAGATCACGGAGGCGAAGAGCATCCTTCTGGGCGCTGTTCCATGCTGAGCGCGTACCGCTCATCGGGCAGTCAAGCTACTGCCGGCAATCGCGGCCAGACCATTGATGTGTTCTTGCGGGATCGGATCGCCGGAGGCACTTCTGTGTACATGGGCACTCATGCGCCCGATGATGCCCTCGATCTCCCAATCAGCTGGGTAGGCCCTGGCCAGCGAAACTCCGCGTTCGTCGGCGGTCCTGGCCAAGTTGCCGCCGTGCAGGCGGAGCTCTTCAGGAACGCGCCCACCATGCCTCCCCCGGCGGCAAGCAGCACGGCGGAAGCCAAAACTCAGAACGAGCTCGCGCTCAACACTTATCTCACCAGCGAATTGAATAGCCTGCGCTCGATTGCGCCCGCCGCGGAGTACGCCAAGCTGGATCAGCACCTCCAAGCGCTCAGCCAAATTCGCACAGATTTGGGTGGCAACGTCAACCAGTTCACCGGCCTATGCGATACGTCAGTGGGTGCTTCGAGCGACGATGCGGACAAGATGGGGTTGCTGTTGGCCCATGCAATTGCCTGCAACCAAACCAAAGTTGCAGTATTCCGCATCGGCTCTTACGAGCCGAGCCATGTGCACAGCCACTGGCAAGAGGGCGGCATGGCGGGGTTCAGTGGGGACGGCTGTGCGATCGTGGTAGACCAACCTAGCCCGTGCCACCAGCAGAAGTTCCGCGACATCAGCAAGGTGTGGGCCCAAAATATTAAGAACTTCCTGACCACATTGGACTCCATGCAGGAGGGCACCGGAACGGTGCTCGACAACACGGTGGTGGTATGGAGCAGTGAACTTTCAGGCCACTACCTCTCGCTCTATTACAAGAAGACCTACGCGTTCGGTGCCCCTCCCTTCAACAACCCCTTCGGGAACATTTCGGAGGGCGACGTGAACACCCATGGCACCGTCGACATGCCGTTCTGGATGGCGGGCGGCAAGAACCTAGGTCTCATCCAAGGGCAGCGCATCGTTGCCCAAGATCGCTTTGCCGGTGAGCTCTACAAAGCGATCGCGGTCCAGATGGGAGTTCCCATGGGGGACCTCAGCAAGTATGGCGAGCCGCAATACGCACCGGGGATCCTGCAAGAAGTCATCGGCTGAGCTGGTGTCCCGCGGTTGTTAAGGGGCTCTTACCTCCCGCAAAATGCAGGCTTTCGCTTCTCGGCGAAGGCCTGCAAGGCCTCACGTCGATCCTCGCTCTTCAGGCACGCTTCGTACTGATTGAGTTCCATGTCGAGCCCCTGCGACAAGGGAATGCCAAACGCTGCATCAATGGCAGTTAACGCCGCACTCTGAGCCAACGGCGCTCCCTCCAAGATGGGAGCAATCCAAGCGAGCGTTTTCGATAGCAGCTCTGCGCTAGCCGGGACCACTCGATTCACCAATCCGAATTCAAGCGCCTGATCGGCTGTCAAGCGTTCAGCGAGTAGGATCAGTTGCTTGGCGCGAGCTTCCCCGATGATGCGTGGCAAGCGTTGTGTGCCGCCGGCGCCGGGGATCACGCCCAGGCTTGTTTCGGGAAGGCCTAGAATGGCGTGGGCCACGGCGATGCGCAGATCGCACATCAGCGCCAACTCGAGTCCACCGCCCAGTGCCACGCCGTTGATAGCGGCGATGACAGGCACTTTAGAGGTGTCGAGCCAGCTGAGTTCGCTGCGATAAAGGCGCAGCATTTCAAGTACTTCGGGCTCGCTCATGCCCGCGCGTTCCTTGAGATCTGCCCCCGCGCAAAAGGCCTTATCGCCTTCGCCCGTGAGGATGATGGCGCGCACCTCAGAATTGGATGCCAGCTCTCGGCCGACATTGCCAAGCTCCAACACCGTCGCTCGTGATAGCGCGTTCATGCGACTGGGGCGCCGGAGCGTCACAATCGCTGCACGGCCTTCGAAGGAGAGGAAGACGTTTTCAGCGGTGGAATGCTCAGACATCGCCCGGCTCACTTTCTGCGCTTCCCGGCTTTCTTCTTGGCATGAGACTGCTTGGCTTCGGCTTTCTTGGCTTCGGCTTTCTTGAGTTCAGTCTTCAGTTCGGTCTTGAGTTGTTGCTTCTTGCGTTTCGATTTTCCAGCAAGCTCGGTCTTCTTGGGTTTGTCCTGAGGCTTTGATAGGCTGGTTTCAACTTCCTCGGAATCGCTCTGGGTAGCCGCTTCCGGCTTCGTGCTTGAGGCTTCAGCTTTGCCGTGGCGTTTGGCTTCGAGCTTGCTCATTCGGGCTTTGAGCTCCGCCAGTTCGCCTTTGAGGCCTTCAACATCGTCAGCTTGTGCGGGCTTGGCGGTGTTCACGAGCTCGCGCAACGCCTCGCGTAGGCGGCGCTCAACGCGCCCGTCGGTTTCACGATCGAGCCTTTTTTGTAGGGCTCCGCGAGCTTTGACGTCACCCATCCGCACCAACGCACGCACCACGTCGATTCGGAGATAAGGATCGGTGTCGTCGAGCAAATCTTCTAAGTGCAGGCGCACCTTGCGCGAATCCGAAAGCTGGCTCAACGCTGAAACGGCGGCTCGCCGCCCGCGGGTTGGTTGGCCATAATTTGAGTATTCCATCACGGTGTCGAGCGTTGATTCATCGCGCAAGAGCGCTAAGCCATCGAGTGCGCCGGCGCGCGTAACGTCCGCCCAGGATTTTCGTTCCAGGAGGCGCAACAACGGCTTTCTTGCATGCGACTGGCGGGTCCGCCCAAGAGCTCGTGAAGCTTCACTCTCGACTAGATAGCTCTCATCTTTCTCGGCAAGCGATAACAGATTATCGGCAGCGGCCTCGCTGCGAAAGTGGCCGAGCGCTGCCACGACGGCTCGCCGTACCTTGGGGTGAGCGGTGCGCAGATTCGCTGCGAGCGCTGAAAACGCTAACGCACCTCGCACCTTGCCCAGGGCCTCAGCGGCCTCAGAGCGCACCATCCAGGCTTCTTCCGTATTACCGAGCGTACTCTCCAGGGCTTCTACGCTCAGCAGATCCCCGCGCTGCCCCAGTGTTTCCGCAGCCAACCAACGCAAGCGTGCGGTCGGCGCGTGCGCCAACTGCTGGCGCAACATATCGGAAGGGCAAGCCAAGGTGACTGGGGCGGCAATCTTGAAATCGGGATCGAAGGCGACCCACTGCGGCTTCTCAGCGCAGGGAACAGCCAGAGCGTCTTGGGCAGAGTCGATGAGCCGCCGATGCCGCTCCAGCTTTCCGGATCGAGTGCAGATCAAGATCTCCACATCGAGAGCAAACAAGCCCGTGGTTTGGGCTTGCTTCACTTGGACAGCCAGCAGCTTGTCTTCATAAGTGATGTTCACTTTGAGCACGGGGTGCCCGGCGCGAAATACCCACTCATCGAAGAATTGCTCGAGCGATTCACCGGCAACTGCCTCCAACGCGCGCATCAGATCGGAGGTTTCTACGATGCCACCGCGATGGGTTTCGAGGTAGCGGCGAACGCCGCCAAAAAAGAGTGCGTCGCCCAAGCGTTGGCGCAGCATATGCAGCACTAATCCGCCTTTTTCGTACAAATGGCGATCGAAGAGATCAACAGGCTCGGCGTACTCACGGCACACGATCGGGCGGATGTAACGGGAGTTGGCCTCGGTGAGGTACGCTTGCAGGTCCCCGGCAACACCGTACTCGTATTCGTCTTTGCCGAGGCGATCTTCGCGCTCCAGGTGCTCAAAGTAGGTGGCAAAGCCTTCATTCAGCCAGGCGTGCGACCAATCTCTGCAGGTTAATAAATCACCGAACCATTGATGCGCTAGCTCGTGGGCGATCAGATCGTTGGAGGTGTTATCCACGGCCGCTTTTTCATCCAACAAGATGTACTCGTACATCGTCGTGGCAGTCGTGTTCTCCATCCCCCCAAAAATAAAATCGCTCACCACTATCTGGGAGTAACGGCTCCAGGCAAAATCCACTCCGGTGAGCTTAGAAAATAGCTCCACCATGCGTGGCGTTTCGCGAAAGCTGCGCTCTGTGTGGCGTGCCTTTTCGGGCGGGACCCAATACGTGATGGGGATACGGCGCTCGGCTTCGGGGGTGCCAAGGATCGCATCGCGGTCCGAAATGCGCTTAAAATCACCTACAACCAGCGTTACGAGATAACTCGGCAGTGCGTCTTTCATTTCAAAATGGAAGGTCCACGCTCCACCCTTGGGCGTGCTCTCAGAGCGAAGTTCACCATTCGAGAGCGCCAACAGTCCGTTGGGCACGGTAACCTCCAGCTCAAACGTCATCTTGGCGTGGGGCTTGTCGTGGCACGGAAACCAGTAGCGCGCGTCTTCGTCTTGGCACTGCGACCAGACTTGCACGGGGCGATCTTTAACAAACTTATCAGGCTTCAAAAAATATAGCCCCCGCTCCGGCCGTGCTCGATACGCGATTCGCACTTTCCCAGCCGTTACCTCAGCACCCATCACTAGTGTTAGCCTGGATCCGTCGTACTCAAAATCAAGCGGCTGCCAGTCTTCTCCCGTTGAATACTCCACGCGATAGATCACGAATGCCAGCGCATCCAGCGAAAAACCGGGTGCGCTTTCCGAGACTCTTTGGAACGACCAAGTGGCCTCTCCGGTAACTTCCTGCGCCTTCAGGTCGAGACTCAGAACCAAACGCAAATGCGTCAAATTGAAGGGGCGGCTGCGCTCGTAATTCCGGCGCGTTCCCGACAAAGCAAAAGCGGGCGGTGCCAGTGCGCACCCGCAGCGGCTATGAATTCGTGAGTGTCCTCGCATTGTTGTTTAGAGGTACTGGCCTCGGGCAGGGTTGACAAGATGGCCTAACGCCAAGTCCTCACGCTAGAGTGCACGACGTGGCGATCACCCTGACCGGCGAAGTCGAGCGAGTGACCTACGAGAGCGAAGAGACCAGCTTTCGGGTGATTCGGATCGGTTCTTTGGAGGGAGCGGAGAAGGAGCTCGGAAGTGTCTCGGTGGTGGGAACATTTCAGGCCGTCGGGGCGGGCACGCAGGTGCGGGTTACCGGAAGCTTTGTCGAAGATGCGCGTCACGGACGCCAGTTTCAGGCGAAGTCTTTGGTGGCGATTGCGCCGAACACCCAAAAGGGGATCGAGAAGTATCTCGGTTCAGGCTTGATTCCAGGGATCGGACCGGGGCTCGCCAAGCGCATCGTAGATAAGTTTGGAACGGAGACGCTCAAGGTTTTGGATACTGAACCGAGGAGGTTGGTGGATGTTTCGGGTTTAGGTCCACGCCGGGCTGAAAGCATCGTGAAGAGTTGGACGTCGCAGCGTGCGATTTCGAATCTGATGCTGCTTTTGCAATCACATGGCGCCTCTTCCGCCTTGGCAACACGGATCTGGAAGCACTACGGCGACAAGTCCGCATCCATTGTTCAGGGTTCGCCGTATCGTCTCGCGCTTCAAGTACGGGGTGTCGGTTTCAAGACAGCCGACAAGATTGCGCAATCGCTAGGCATCGTGCGGGACCATCCTGAGCGCGCCCAGGCGGGTGTGTTGCATGAGCTCGATGCCTTGATCGAAAATGGGCACACCTTGGTGGAGCGGGCAATTTTGGCGGACAAGGCCGCTAGGATGTTAGAGATCGACGCCGGTCACACTGACGCCGCGATCGACGCGCTTTGGGCCGAAAATCGCCTGGTTGTAGAGGGCTCAGCCGTCTTCCCGGTGCGGTTGCAACTGGCAGAAGTGGCAATCGCTGAGCACGTGGCGCGCTTGGTGTCGAGCCAGAGTGCACCACTCGCTGCGGTCGATGGCTTGCTTGGCGATTTTGAGCGATCTCAGAAGATCACGCTGGCTGAGTCGCAACGGCATGCCGTGAAGCTGGCAGCGGAGAATAAGGTTTGCATTATCACGGGTGGGCCAGGCGTGGGGAAGACGACAATCATTCGTGCGGTGCTGGCGGTGTTTACCCGGGGAAAATTGAAAGTGAAGTTGGCAGCGCCTACCGGGCGCGCCGCCAAGCGGTTAGCGGAAGCGACGGGAGAAACTGCAACGACGCTGCATCGCTTGCTGGAATTTGAGCCGAGGCTAGCGCGCTTTCAGCGCGACCAAGACCATCCGATCGAAGCGGACGCCATCATCGTGGATGAGATTTCGATGTTGGATACTTTCCTAGCCGCGGCACTGGTTGCTGCGATTGGCAACGGAGCGCGGTTAGTCCTCGTCGGGGATGCGGATCAGTTGCAGTCCGTCGGGCCAGGTGCCGTTTTGCGGGATCTTCTGGCCACCTCAAGCCTCCCGCGCAGCATGCTCACGGAGATTTTTCGGCAGGCCCAAACGAGCCGAATTGTACAAAATGCTCACCGAATCTTGCACGGAGAGACCCCCGAATCGGCGCCAGTAGACGAAAAAACGGCTGATTTCTTCGTGATCTCGCGCACCGATCCCGAACAAGTAGCGCAGCTCATCGCCGAGCTCGTCACGCGCCGCATCCCGAACCACTTCGGCTTGAACGCGAAGAATGACATTCGCGTGCTGACACCGATGCACCGTGGCCCGGTGGGAACGACGCGCTTGAACGAGTTGTTGCAATCGCTATTGAATCCAGTTGGGCCGGCACTTTCCGTGCGGGGGCAGCAGATCCGCCCGGGCGACAAGGTGATGCAAATCAGGAATGATTATCAGAAAGAGGTGTTCAACGGAGATCTCGGTTCAGTGCTCCAGGTGGATACGGAAGGCGGCTGGTTGGAGGTAGATTTCGAAGGCCACAAGGCACGCTATGAAGGGCAGGAGATTGAAGCCCTAAGCTTGGCCTACGCGACGAGTATTCATAAGAGCCAAGGCAGTGAATATCCGGCAGTGGTGATCCCTCTGATGACGTCGCATTTTCTGTTGCTATCGCGCAATTTACTGTACACGGCGGTCACTCGCGCCAAGAAGCTGTGTGTGGTGGTGGCTGATCCGCGCGCTCTGAAGCTTGCGTTGGCGGAATTGCGCGGTGGCGAACGTCAGACGCGATTGCGGGAGCGGCTGGAGCAGGCGCTGGCGACGGAGTTGGGCTTGGAGCACAGGCATAAGTGCCTATAATCACAGAGTATAATCCTGCTCAGGATTGGCCAAAATCCAGTCGAGTCCTAACGGTGCGGCGCGAGCGATGAAGCCACGGCTTATCGCTGCTCGTTCGTGAACGGGTGTGCAAGCGACCAAGTTGCTGAGACCCACGCTCCGGTGCGTGCCCATGAGTTCTGGAGTTTGTTGAATCAACCTTAAGAGTTCCAGGCAGCGTGGGATCAGTCCATCGGGATCGTGCCCGTGAACGCCGAGACCCGGGTCGAGGAAAATGTCGTCAGCTTCGAGCCCCAATTGACGGAGCTTGCGGAAGAGCGTGCGACAGGTTTCTAGGGCTTCAGCCGGGGTCGAATAACGATTCGCGCCGGTTGCCTCAAGGCTGCGATCCGCGAGCATGATGATCACCTTTGGCCGGTAGCGCTCGATGAGTTCGAACCATCCGTTCAAGTTAGTTCTTGACCCAGCCAGCGAATTCACGATGGGAGCAGGGGAACGAGCTCGATCGTAGTGAGCGAGAGCGACGCGTTGAAACTCAAGATCGGCACTGTCGAAGGCGAGGGGCGTCGGCGTTGCCTCCTGCAGCGTTCCAATGATTTCAGGCAAACGTTCCAGGATTTCGGCGTGATCCAGTGGAAATCTGAGTGTGCCGCCAAGGTTCAGATTGAGGTACTCTGCTCCGAGATCGACTTGGTGTGAGGCTAGCTCACGGTACAGATTGAAATCCTGGCGCGTCCAAGCTCGGCGCGCGCGTGCAAAGGCGTGATTGAGCAGCTCACCTATAATGCGGGGCGAACTGCTCTTGCGCATCACGGGGCTAAAAACTCAGGCGTGGTGACAGCGGCGATCACGAGTTCCTTCATATTCTTTCCGGTGCCTTCGAAGACGGCACGCATTGAGGCTAGCGTTGTTTCCGGAATTTCGGCAGGCCCCATGGTGGGATTGGGAGGAACGAAGAGCTTAAGCGCGTGGGTAAGTACCTGTTTTCCGGCGCAGTTCAACGTAGCGCTGTCGTTGGTGAGTGCTTGGCCGAGGCCTTGTGCACCTACGAACACAGCGGGCGCGGAACCGTTCGAGTTGGAAAGAGAACCTGAGGCGTCGATAGCAAAGCCGTTGTCGGTGGTTCGGAAACGTCCGATACCGTCAAAGTGTTCGAGGCCGAACCCTAAAGGATCGGTGAGCGCGTGACACGCGGCACAGACGGGATCGGATACGCCTTGGATCAATTGATCCCGGCCTGAGAGCGTTGCGGATGGCGGAATTCGTCCGCCTCCGAGTGGCTCGGGAGGAACGAGGACGCACCGCAAGTGATCAGAGATCCATCTTCCCCTTCGGGAGGGGTAGACCGTTCCAGACGCGCTCTCGAGCACCAGTCCTTGCGTCAAGACACCGCTTCGTTCTGCGGGCAGAGAAACTTTCAAAGGGCCGGGTTGGTTGAAGGGATACGGGATGTCGTAGTGTGCAGCCAGCTCGGGGTCGAGGAAGGTGTACGAAGCGGTGAGGAGATCGCTGAAGCTGCTTCCCGGTGTGAAGAAGACATCACTCACGAACCTGTCGGTTTCGTCGACCATCCGCGCAAAAGTCGCATCATCGACGGCGTAGTCCTGATACGTTGTTCCAAGGGGTTGCTTCGTTGGCGAATAGCCCAACCAACTTCGAAATAGCTCCTTCACGCCTTGTGCAGCTTGGGGTGCCCCGAGCATTCGCCGTGCTTGGCAAGCTACGCCCCCCGTTGTGGCAAGCGCGCCGGAGTTGGCGGCGGCGAGCAGCTCCGCATCGGGATCGCCGTAATAAAGGAACGAAGCCATGCGTGCTGCCACGATCGAAGGCGGCAATGTGACAGTGCGTCCGCCCACGCAACCCTGAGCATCTGCTGGCTCGGCAGAAACGATCGGTGCTGGAAACCCTCCGCCGACCTTGCTCGCAGGTTCCGTATTCCCTGTGGCACCGCCGGTAGTGGTGCCTCCGGTAATAGTCACGGGCGTTGCTGCCGCTCCCCCGGTGGCTTGGCTTCCCCCTATCCCAGAGCCATCGCCCGAAGGCACGCTGCTGCCTTCCTCGCCTAAAAGGACTGTTTTGCCAGCGCAACTCGATAGCAGCACCATGCTAACGATGCTGAAGCTCCATGCGTTCTTCATGTGATTGAACCTTTCCGCGAGGCGTTAGCCTAAATGTGTAGGAATTATTGAATTTGAAGTTCGTTCGCGATGCCATGCCAGAATAAGCTGTTCGGGTAGCGATTGTGGAAGGTATGTGCCGTCTGCCGTGCTGCATCCCTTGAGCGGAGTGCTGCGCTGAAAACGCGGAGGGCTTCGCGCTCTTCGGCATGCCGACCCTGAGGGTATCGGTTGGCGTGTTCGGACAAGGCACGTTCGGCGGTCGCCGAATTCCCAGCACGAATCGCGGAGCGGGCGCTGTCGATGAGAGAGCGCTCGGCTTGGAGTGAGTTGTCGGTCGGGACACTGTGCGGTGGAATCTCAAATGTTGCCACGGATCCTAGGTTGGCAACTGCAGGTTTCAGCTGTGCTGGCGCGTTCTCAATGGCTGTAGCGGTGTCACGCCGTTCGGGGAGCCTTCTAGCCGGGGACTCATGCGTGGCCTCTTTCGCCTCGAATTGGGCCGAAACTGCTGCGGCTTCGTTCGAAATGGATGCTGGCCCCACAAGCTTCTCGACATTGGGACTCTCGACCTTGGTTCGACCTTGAGCAGCCTTCTTGAGTTTGACTCGTTCAGATGGCATCGCCCTAGGCTGAAGATTCGCTACAGGAGCCTTCGCCAAGAAAACCGTTCGCACCACATTGATCGAAGCCCAAAGCGCTCCCGAGGTTCCAACAATCACGAAAGCTAATGAAAGCGGCGCCAGCTTCCAACGGTAGAGTGGCCTCACTCGGCTCGGGCTTGCAGCAGCGAAAAGTGTGCTCTCCAACTTTTTGGCCACATCACGGCGCACCGCACCAGGTATACTGCGAGGCTCCAAGCTCCGTAGGCCGCGAATCAGCGTGAGATCATCGTTAGATTTCGACACGGGACCTCCCCAGCATCGGCAAGCTCGCTTCCAAACGTCGGGCTTCGGAAGCAAAGTGTTGGCGTGCGCGAGCTAGGCGCGAATAGGCCGTTTTGACGGGTATTCCTTCGGTTAGCGCAATTTCAGCCATCGGGATCTCTTCAAAATCGTGGAGCACAAGCACGGTTTGTTCGCGTTTGGGGAGTTGGTGGAGGGCGCGTTCGATGAGCACCCGAGTGCGCCAGGCGTCCAAGACTGCTTCCGAAGTCGCTTCGGTCGAGGGCTCCTGGCTGGGCTCTTTAAGCAGCTCTCTGCGAAACCAACTGCGGCGGCGATGGGCCAAGGCCGTTCGCTGAGCGATCCCAAAAAGCCAGGGTCGAAGAGGGCGTGTGTTGTCAAAACTTGAGAAGCGTCGCCAAGCGGTGGCGAACACGTCGTGGGTGAGGTCCGGCAAATCACGGTCCGCTATTCCAAAGCGCCTGAGGCAGCGCCATACAAAATCTACTTCTTGTGAATACAGGGCTCCAAAATCAGATTGCACCACGTACGCCACAGACCCGATTCCGAATGCGGCGTCGTTGGTCACGGAAGTAGATTGACCGAGCCTGGGCAAAATTCCCAAACTTTGTTCCTAACCTCCAAAAATGGGCTGTTACAGCTGAAAAGCCGCGCCCAGCTTGAACAGCAAGGGAACCCTGGGTTGTCGCCACAGGCGCGTTTGACTGTTCGTTTCCAGGTTCTTCACCTCAAAGATCAGCGGCTGGAATGAGTAAAGAGCCTCCACCCCCAACTCCAACGTCCAATCTGGAGCGGGGTCCCAACTGCCTCTCAGTTCGAGTCCACTGGCGGCGAAGATTTCGGATTGGACAGGGTAACTCGCAAACCCGAATCCCTGCGCCCGGATCACGCCTAGATAAGTTGGGAGGCAAGCGCTCACAGCCGATAGGCTAGCGCACAGCTCCAAACGCCCCGCGAGCGACGTTGCCTGAGCACCGCGACCATCGGAGCGATTGAGGCGACGACTCCAAGCTCCGAATGCGCCGGCCCCGCCCGCGACCATGCCGTTGCGGAAGCGAAACCCCAGCATTCCGGCGAACGCAGTGGTGGAGAGGAGCGATGGTGAAATTGCGAAAGCTCCTGCGAGTGCCCAGTTGGAATTATCCTGAGACGGCGAGCGGGGAGGCGGGAATGGTGGCGAGGCTGGCGAAGCAAACGGTGCGACCAAGGAGGGCCCCACGGGGACCTGAGGCGTCTGCAGAGGGGGCTTGGAGAATGCGGAGCTCGGCGCTGCTGCAAGCGGCGAAGCAGAATTGACGGGAACTTGTGGGGGCGCTGCCGTTTCGCCTTCAGCCGTCAACGGATCAAGCGCGATGCTGATGGCGAGAGCGAGGCTTTGAACCAGCTCCGCGCAGCTTCCGACCTCAGCTTTCAGTTCGCGTAGTCCCTGCCCGGAGTTGCCAGTCACGAGCGTTATTCGTCCCAGCAAGGCTCCATTTTCGACCACGACCGAAGCCAGCAACGTGGTGGGAGCCAGCGCGTCGAAAGGCTGATACCCGAGGCGATGGATGATAGAGGCTTCCAGCACCGATTGCGGCGAACAATCGGCTTGTTCTAGTGGGACTTGGTAAACCAGGCGCACCTGTTGGCGGGGCGCCAATGCCGTGGGCTCTGCTTGCGCGCGACAAGGGTCGGTTAACAGAAGAGCGAGTACTAGGGGACTAGTCCAATTCATTCGCCGACACCCGTAGGCTAGCGTTGTTTCCGGAATTTCGGCAGGGCCCGCCCAATCCCTAACCGTGTAAGCCGGTGCGTGGTGCGACAAAATGGGCTTGACTGCCCCGCTCGCACTGGTATCTACGTTCATAAAGTGAACGAAGATTCAGATATTGAACCGACGCGTCAAAGCTTGAGAGAGCGTCTGCGCGAGACCACCTCGCGGGAGATCCTGGCCGCTGCTGAGCAAGTCTTCGCGGCGGTGGGCCTTGAGCGGGCGTCCATGGCGCAGATAGCTGAAGAAGCCGGAGTTGCGGTGGGTACGCTCTATAATCGCTTTAAGGATCGCGAGGCACTCTTGGAAGCGCTCTTGTTCGAGCGGCGCGCCGACCTTCTCGCCAAACTGGATACGCAGATTTCTGAGCTGATTCAGGCAGGTTTCCGTCTGAAGCTCTCCAGTTTTTTTTGCACCTTGTTCACCCATTTCGAGGAGCATCGGGCGTTCTTGCGTTTGGTGTTTGCTCGTGAAGTGGGAAAAAAAGAGAAGCGTGAAGAGATGTCGCGTGCGCTGCTGGAGCGCGTCGAGCTTATTTTGAAGCAGGGTCGTCGGGAGCAGGTGCTGCGTCGGGATCCCGATCATTCAATGGCGGTCTTCTTGATGTCGGCAGCTAAGGGCATGTTGCAACGGGATTACTACGGGCTGCCAGGCCTCAAGCCTTCGGTGGCAGCGGACACCCTGGTCACGTTGTTTATCGATGGAGCGCGACAATAGATGGGCTCAAGCTCGCTGCCGCAACCGCCAGTGAACAAGTGGGTGGTTGCGCTCTCCGTGACCTTCGGCACGCTGATGGGGACCATCGACTCATCGATCGTGAATGTGGCCACGCCGCATTTGCGGGGTGCGATGGGCGCAACCGTGGAAGAAATCACCTGGGTCACGACTGGCTTTGTGATCGCCAATGTGATCGTGATGCCGTTAACCGCCTTTTTTGGTCGGCTTTTCGGGCAAAAGCGCGTGTACATGGCGGCGCTCGCTCTGTTCGTGATCGGTTCAGGCTTGTGCGGACTGGCTGGCAGTCTTCAAACCTTGGTCGCGTTTCGGCTCGTGCAGGGACTCGGCGCAGGTGCGCTCCAGCCCACTGAGCAAGCGATCTTGCGTCAAACCTTCCCCCCGAAGGAACAAGGCATGGCGATGGCGCTGTTCGGGGTGGCCGTCGTGATTGGGCCGGCCTTTGGCCCCACGCTCGGCGGGTTCATCGTCGACAATTACAGCTGGCAGTGGATTTTCTACATCAACTTGCCAGTCGGTGTGCTCGCCTTGTTCATGGTGAGTCGGTTCGTGCATGAGCCGGAGGATATTCGTTTGGCCAATCAATCGATGGCTGCGCTCCAGCGCCAACACCTGGATTGGCTTGGAATCGCTCTCTTGGCAGTCGGTGTGGCGACGCTTCAATACGTGCTTGAGGAGGGCAACCGGAATGATTGGTTCGACTCGCGTCTGATCATTGGTTGCACGCTGGTTTCTGCGATCGCGCTCGTCGCTTTCGTCATCCGTGAGCTCACGGCAACGGTACCCGCGGTGAGGATTTCTTTGTTCAAAGATGCGGTCTTCACGTCTGGCACGCTGATCGGCGCGATCATGTTCGCGATGTTGCTTTCGGTGACCTTCCTGTTGCCCGTCTTTATGCAAGAGCTGCTCGGTTTCACTGCGGTCCAGGCAGGTCTCGCGCTGATGCCACGTTCTTTGACCATGATGGTGATGATGCCAATTGTAGGTCGAGTGTATAACCGCGTGTCGCCGCGGCTAACCGTAGCGATTGGTGTCGTCTTGTTCACGATCAGTGCTTACATGATGAGTCACTACAATTTTTCGACGACGTCGGGGGACGTGGTGATCGTGCTGGTGATCCAGGGCGTGGCGTTTGCCTGCCTGTTCATCCCGCTCACCACCGTGGCTTTGGCCCGAATTCCTCGACATGAGTTGGCAGATGCGACGGGATTGAATTCGCTCATCCGTCAGATTGGTGGCTCGCTTGGGCTTGCCGTATTCGCTTCCCTGATCCCGGGGTTCACCAAGGCCGGTGTCTCCTCCCTTTCCGCGCACCTCACTCCGGGCCGGCCGGAAGTCATTGAACGCCTCGCTCGGATAACGAAAGCCTTGAGCGCGCGCGGCTATGATCTCGCGAGCGCAGAGGCAGCCGCCAGGCGTGTGCTCGCGGGCGTTGTCAGGCAACAGGCTACCGTTCTGACCTTCGACAAGCTGTTCATGCTGTCGGGGATACTGTTCTTGGTTGTGCTTCCCCTGCTGCTCTTTTTGAAGTCACCGGATCACGACCGGAAGGTGATTGTCGATTCCCACATGGAGGTTTGAGACTGTGCCAAGAGACTCCCAGTTACAGCCGATGGTCGCTCCCGCTTCAGAGCCCGCTTCAGAGTCCGCTGCGACCGCTGCGACTCCGACCCGGGTAAACTCTGCCGACACGAGCCCCGCGCCAGCGAAGAAGAGTGGACGCAAACCCTTCGCCATTTTGGGCGGGATTGTGACCCTGGTGCTCTTGGGCATCGGAGGCGCTTTCATTCTCACGTCGGGGCAAGAGAGCACAGATGACGCGCAGGTTACGGCCGATCTCGTGCCGCTTGGAGCACGCGTGGCAGGCCAGATCATGCAGGTTGCCATCCGTGAAAACCAGTTGGTCAAGGCAGGTGACTTGATCGGCAAAATTGACGACGCTGACTACATCGCCCGTGTGAAGCAGGCGGAGGCGGAAGTGGAAAGCGCGCGAGCGCAGGAGGATCAGGCCCAGGCTCAGGTGGAGATTGTGACCGCCACCTCGACCGGTAACCTTTCTAGCGCAAAAGCAGCGTATTCTGGCTCTTCCGTCGGCGTGGCCTCGGCGGATGCCCAGGTCGCTTCGGCGCGCGCTCAGATTGTGCGCAGCGAAGCGGATGCTCACAAGGCTGAGACGGATCTGAATCGGGCTAAGGAGCTGCACGCCGCCAATGCGGTTCCCCAGGAGCGAGTGGATAACGCTAAGTCCGCGTTCGATTCGGCTGAGGCTGGGCTGGCGCAGGCTCGAGCACAATTGACGGCTGCGGAGGAGGGCAAGCGAGGGGCCATCGCGCTGGTGTCGGAAGCCGCCGGTCGCGTCGCACAAAGCGCGCCCATCAGTGCACAGATCGCTGCCGCCCGTGCCAACCGAGAGCTGACTCAAGCTCGAACCCGAGGCGCCGAGGTGGCGTTGGAACTGGCCAAGTTGCAACTCTCTTACACGAGGATCCTAGCCCCCACCGATGGTATCGCGTCAAAGCTGTCGGTCCACGAAGGACAGCTCGTCAGTGCAGGTCAGCCGATCGTGGCGCTCATCCCGACTGGCACCTATGTGATCGCCAACTTTAAGGAGACCCAGCTCGCGAAGATCCGTGTGGGCGCGCGCGCCGAACTCTCGCTCGATGCCTATCCTCACCGTTCTTTCGCTGGAAAAGTGGAGAGCATTTCTGGTGGAACCGGCGCCAGCTTTTCGCTGCTTCCGGCTGACAACGCGTCCGGCAACTTCGTAAAAGTGGTGCAGCGTGTCCCGGTGCGGATCGCATGGGTCAACCCACCGTCTGGTGTCGTACTGCGGGCGGGATTGTCGGTGGATGCCACCATCTACGCGGAGAAATGAGATGATGCGGGTTAGCATTTCCCTAATAGTTCTCCTCTTGCCAAGGCTCGCGGCCGCCGCGCCCACGCGACTCACTGTGGACGACGTTGTACACATGGCGCTGGCGTCAAGCTCAGCATTAGGCTCCGCGAGAGCTCGCGCCGCTGCAGGCGATCACCTGAAGCAAAGCGCACGCGGGCGACTGCTCCCGACATTAGTCGTCACCGACGAGTATCAGCATTGGGATAGCCCCTTCACGATCGCATTCCCAGGTGCGCAAGGCGGTGCGGGCCTCACCGCGCGCGATGCGGACACGAACACATTCACCGTTTCAGCTTCGCAGCCTCTGGTTGGACTGTTGCGACGTTCGGAGGCCTACCAAGCTCAGGCGAACTCGGCCGACGCCGCGATTGCCGATGTTCGCGCCAATGAGGCCCGAACGCGCGAGGCCGTCATGGTTGAGTACTTGCGCATGTTTGAAGCCCAGTCGTTGGGAGAAGTTGCGCGCGTGTCACAGTCTGAATTGGCTCGACAAGTGAGCATTGCCGAGGCTGAAGTGAAGGTTGGCACCCGCACCAATTCGGATCTACTCCGCGTGCGCGTCGCGCTTTCGAACACAAGGCAACAAGGCATTGAAGCACAAACGCAAATGACAGTTGCCCGCGCCAACCTGCTCGGCGTGATCGGTTACCCGCCTGACGACACAACGGTTGTGTTCACTGAGCCGACAAGTCTCCTTCTGGCAAGCCCGCTCGACAAACCGAACGCGGCCGAAGCCGTCAACAGGCGGCCTGAGGTTCAGCGAGCCAGATTCCAGGCGGACGCGGCACAGCACGAAAAGCGATCGCGGGGATACGGGCTCCTTCCGGAAGTTGACCTAGAGGCCTCGTACCTTCGGGTAGACGGTCAAGCGTTTGCACCCAGAAATTCCGCCTTCGTGGGAGTTAAGGCGACGTGGCCGATCTGGGAGTGGGGCGTGAGCTACAACGCTGATCAGGCAGCAGCGCTACAGGAGCAGGCGCTGCGCTCGGACGTCGAAACGGCGCGCCGGCAAGTTCGGATCGAAGTGACCACCCACAGCGCCCAACTTGAAGCTGCCAAGAGTGCCGTGCAGTTGGCTGAGGAAACGATCTCAAGCGCGGACGAAGCTTATCGAGTTACGGATGCTTTGGTGCGTGCCGGGTCGGGCACCATGAGCGACTTGCTTGACGCCCAATCTGCGCTCACGCAGGCTCGTCACTATTTGACGCGCGCCCGCTACGAACAAGCCATTGCGCGCATCCAGCTCGAACACTCAAATGGTGCGCGTTAATCGAGAGCGTGGTCAAAATCCAGCGAAAAATCTTGCCGTCGAACCTGACATCCAGTCTGACCATTTGTGATCGCCCAGCGGATCCTCACACATTTCCACTGGCTCGCCTGGGCTGCAGCCAGCGTAGAGGACACAGGGTGGCGTGGGATCTCCGGGTATCGACATGCTCTCGCT
Organism: Polyangiales bacterium; assembly: GCA_038246305.1. Lineage (GTDB taxonomy): Bacteria > Myxococcota_A > Polyangia > Polyangiales > Polyangiaceae > JBBRRP01. The sequence goes on from JBBRRP010000029.1 coordinate 26,555, forward strand.
ACAGCCATTCGTCTTAACCCAGAAATCGCGTCGCCCCTGACTGGTAGCAACTTGTCCTGCGTTGTCGCCGTCGCCCACACTCACCCATGCAGCTACCGGTCCGTCACAACCCATGGTATCGGCAGGGGAGCCAGCGTGGGTCGCTATCGCTCGGAATACATGGCCGCGATGGCAGCCGAGGTGTTGGACGAACGTGGCGCCGTTCGAGTGTCCTAGGGCAAAGACTCTATTTTGGTCGTAGCAGACCCGTTGTTTCAACCACGCGACGACGGTGTCCGAGTAAATGAGATCGTCCGCTAGGTCGCGTTCGAAGGAGCGATCTCCCAAGAGGTTCGGGTCCGCGAGCGCTTCCATATAGACGAGCACGTTGTCGGCTCCCGCGGCGACTTTGTAGTAGAATTTCACAGAATCCCATTGGGTCGCGTCGTCCCCCTTGCTGTGAAACGCAAAGACCACAGGGAAGGGCTTGGTGCCATCGTAGCTCGGTGGGAGATGTAAAATGAAACGGCGCGCTTCGTTGTTCGACTGGATGTCCTGATATCCGTCTACAGGTTTCACAGCTCCGGCACTGCAGGCTTCGCTGGGCAGGCCGTCGGGCTTCGCAACGGCGCCGCCCGAGCCGCTCAGTGAGCCGCCCACGCCGGCCGGATCTGGCGCTTGGCCTCCGTTGGCCGCGCCACCGAGCCCAAGGGTTGTTGCCATGCCTCCGCTACTAGACGACGGCGCGCCACCAGCCGGTGCAGTCCCTCCGCCACCCGTTTTCCCACCGAGAGCTGTCGCGCCTACGGGGCCGCCAGCGGAAGCGGTCGGCACCCCAGACGAGCAGGCAAGTCCCGTGGATAATAGCACGCCTGACGTAAAAGCGACTCTCAGGGAAAGGTGCCTCAGCAATTTCATGGCGGTTGTTGGTAAGTAACCGAACAAGCAGAAATTCAGGCGTGCCTGATTTACGAGAGGTGCGGTTACTTACCCTGATGTGCCCCCTCGCCGAGTGTTTGCCACGCTGGCTCGTCGCTTCGTAGCGCTGCGCTGTATTTTTGTTCTCGGCGCCGTTGCGCCTGGGAGCCTAGCGTGCACGGCGACGAGCGGGAGTTCGGGGGCTCCACCGATTAACGCGACGGATTCGGGATCTGGCGGTGCCGCCTCGGTGGGGCAGATGGGTGCGGCAAGCGGGGGCATCGGTACAGGCGCCGCGCCGACTTCTTCGACCGGGTCAACCGCGTCAACCCATCCGGTAGCCGAAATCGTAGCGCGCCCGCCTCTGCGCCGGCTAACACACCTTCAATACAATCATGCTGTGCGCGATTTGTTGGGTACGGCGAAGGACGTGGCGGCGGGGTTTGCCGAGGACGAAAAGGAAGCGGGGTTTTTTTCCAATTCGCGTCAGGCGGTTCAAGCACTGCAGTTGGATCAGTACGCTGCGGCCGCCGACCTCCTGGCGTCAGACGTTGGTCTCAGCGCTCTTGACGCCACCGTCGGTTGCTCACCCCAAGCGATGGGTGAAGCCCCGTGCTTTGAGCAGTTTATCACGAGGTTTGGCAGACGCGCCTACCGGCGTCCGCTTTCGGCGGATGAAACGGATCGGTACAAGGCCCTTTTTGCCCAAGCCCGACTCACGGGGGACTTCGCGAGCGGGATTGTTCTGGTGGTCAATGCGCTGCTGCAATCACCGAACTTTCTTTATCGCGTAGAACTGGCACGCTCAGGTGCCGTTGCTGAAACCGACGGTGCTGTTCCGCTTTCACCTTATGAGATCGCGTCGCGCCTATCTTTCCTGATTTGGGACAGTATCCCCGACGACGCACTATTAACCGCAGCTGAGAGCGATCAGCTCACGACCCCTGAACAAGTCGCAGCCGTTGCGCGTTCACTGCTTGCCAGCCCTAAGGCTCGCGATACGCTAGCGGACTTTCATGGCCAATGGCTTGAGCTTGAAAGTCTGGCCCAAACCACCAAGAATAATCCGACATTCACGCCCGACCTAAGATCGGCGATGTTCGAGGAAGCCGTTGGATTCTTCGATGATGTGATCCGGGGAAACGACGGCCAGCTTCAAATCTTGCTCACCGCGAACTATTCGATGTTAAAAGGGCCGCTGTACGATCTTTACGGCGTGCCCGTCCCCCCGGGTGCGGATGCAACCCAACTCACGCACGTCGATCTGCCTTTGGAACAGCACCGCGCGGGGGCGCTCACTCTTTCTGCGCTGCTTTCGACCCATGCTCACGCGGACCAAACATCCTTGGTTCATCGGGGCAAGTTGATTCGCGAGCAGCTTCTCTGCCAACCGATCGCGCCGCCGCCTGCGAACGTCAACGCGATGCCTCCCACGATCGATCCCAACGTGAGCGCGCGAGTTCGCTTCGAACAGCATCGGGCAGATCCATCCTGTGCGGCCTGCCATAGCCTGATGGATCCGTTGGGAACTCCGTTTGAGGAGTTCGACGAAATTGGACGTTATCGGATTAAGGACGGCACGCAGGCCGTGGATTCCAGCGGCGAGATCACTGGAACGACCCAGTCCAACGGGCCCGTCGGCAACGCGCTCGAACTGGCTCAGAAGCTCTCGACTGCCGAGGAGGTGCGCCAATGTGTTGCTCGTCAGTGGTTTCGTTACGCCTTTCAACGCATCGAAACCGTCGACGACATGGGCACGATAGATGCTGCCCTGAGTGCCTTTCAAGGCTCTGACTACAAGATCCCCGAACTCATCGTGACGCTTAGCACGACGCGTGGCTTTCGCTACCGCCTGCCCGTTCATTGAGGAAATGAAACACACCATGCATCGTGATCTCGACCGCCGCAGATTCCTCCGCATGCTCGGCGTGTCCCTCGCCTTGGGTCCGTTTGTTCCGTACCTGAACCGCAGGGCAGAAGCCGCTCTGGGTACGTTTCCGCGTCGGCTGTTGCTGACTTTTGCGCCCAACGGAACGGTTGAAGAAAAGTTCTGGCCCGTCGGGACGGAGACGGCATTCACGTTTCCAGTTGGACAAATCACCGAGCCTTTGGCGCCCTTCCAAAAATCCCTGATCTTTGCCAAGAACCTCACGCGTACCAAACCACGCGGTGGAGGCCCGCACGAAGTCGCCATGGGAAGCCTCTTTACCGGAGCCTCTCTGAACCCGGATGGGGCGGGCGGCTACGGGTTTCCAAATAGTGCGTCGCTGGACCAGATCATTGCCGCTAAGGTCCTGCCACCGACAGCGTTCTCCACGCTTGAACTGGCAGTTCAACACAACGAGCAGTTGGGCGGCAACACTGACCCGACCACCAAATACATGATTTACTCGGGGCCAAACCTGCCCAAGCTCCCGAACGACGATCCGTATCAGGTGTTTTCAAGCTTGATGTTGAGTGGCGGCGCTGCCTCGCCCGTGACGCCAGATGCACTAGCGCGAACGCGTGCACAGAAGAAGAGTGTCATCGATCTTGTGCTCGGGGAACTGACCGCCCTCAACCCAAAAGTGGACATGGAGGATCACGCCAAGATCGAGGCCCACCTTGCGGGACTGCGGGAGATCGAGAAGCGCCTAGATGTGATGCCGGCAACCCCAAGCGTGGGCTGCGTGGCCCCCGTGCTGCCGAGCGGCTACGCCGCCAAACTCTACGACAACGACAGCTTCCCTGCGCTAGTGAAGATGCAGAACGACCTGGTGGTAGCGGCACTGGCTTGCGACTCCACGCGAATTGCCAGTGTGCAATGGTCGCGCACCTTCAGCATGTTGCGCCACAATTGGATCGCGGCGAACGCGCCTGCTCACCACACCAACTCCCACTTGACGACGGCTGATGCCGTGGATTGGCAATACAAGATCAGCGTTTGGTATTGCCAGCAGTTTGCCGATCTCTTGCAGAAGCTCTCGCTCGTTCAAGAGGGGAATGGATCGCTTTTGGACAACACGCTGGCCGTATGGTCTTACGATATGAATTTGGGGGCTGGCCATGTGTTGCCTCCCCACGTGGCCGTTCTAGCTGGAGGTCTTTCGGGCGCCATCAATACGGGTGCGAACGGGCGCTTCTTGGACTTCCAAGGTAGCTACGACTGGACACAGCTGTTGCTGACGATAGGTCACGCCATGGGCGCGACGGACCTGACGAGCATTGGTGATCTCGGGGTGCCCGGCATTATTCCGGGGATTTTGACCAGTTAGTCGACTTTCGAGTAAGACCTCGGCGTGTCAGGCGCTCTCATCGCGATCGAGATTTCGGCTCAAGACAGCGTGTCTCCGAATCGAGTCGCCTTGGTTCGCGCCTGCAACCAGAGTGTCGGTACCGCTGCTGAGTGCGCATTGTTGTCTGAGATTAACGCCCGTTCCCCAACCGCGCTTGCCGTGGTGTCATGGGCAGACGCGCAGCACCTGGTAGTCAGGATTGAGGCTGGGCCGAGTGGAGCAGCTCGGAGCGAATGGCACGCTCGTGAACTCAGGTTTGTGACCGCTGATTCGGAGGTGGAGCGTTGGCGCGCAGCGGGGTTAGCCATCGCCATCCTCGTCGGACAACGTGAAATGGATCCCACCGTGTCAGAGCCCCGGCCCGTGGTCGCCATGCCTCCGCATCCAGGCCAAAAGCCGAGCCATTCCGCTCCTCAAGAGCAGGTGAGTCCTCGCTTCGACCCGCGCAGAGCTGCTCGTTTCACGCTTGGAGCAGGGGCGGAAGTCGCACGAGGCGCGAGCGGTGCTCTGGGCGCGCAGGGCGTGGGGTTGACTTTAACTCATGGACTCGGTGCGTTGCCGCTGCTCGCTGTGGGATCATTGAGTTACACAAGAGAGTTCCACGCGGTGGAGCGCGTCGGCCTCGAACACGTTGACGTTGGCGCTGGCGCTGGCGCTGCGGCCGTCATCGGACCTTTCGTGATAGCTGCGCGCCTTGAACCCGTGATCACCTGGGTCCGCGCGTCGCTGAGCTCAGGTCACGGTTCCAAAGCGGGGTTTTTGTTGGGTGTGCAGGGGGACACCGACCTTTCGTACTGGTGGACTCGGCAGCTTGGGGTGTGGTTCTCAGTTGGCCTGACCGAATCCACCGCGCGAACGCTGGTACGGGTTTCGACCCAAGGCGCCACCGCTGGGCCGTGGGCGGTGGTGCCAGAACCTGTTTGGCATGGTTCGCTCGGGTTCGTGATCGGGCTTGATTGATGCGTTTTCCGCGAAGTTTTGCTATTTGCGCAGGGATCTGCGTTTCGGCTGCCTGCGTTAGGTTCCAAGAAGTTACTATTACTGAGTGCGCTCTGCGTCCTACAGGCCTCCCCGTCAGCTTCGGCTCGTTTCCGAAAATGCCAAGCTGCCCACCGAGCGTCGTCCCACGGATGCAGAGCTGATCGAGGCCGTGGTGCGGGGTGATGCCAAAGTGGCCGGTCAACTTTACGATCGCCTGTTCGGTGTGGTCGATCACACGCTGTGCCGCATTTTTGGCAGGAGAGAGCGGGACCACGATGATCTCGTCCAAGCAGCGTTCGAGCAGATCATTATTACGCTCACCAGCAGACGTTTTGCCGCCGCCTGCAGCTTGTCATCGTGGGCTTCGGTTGTAACCTCCAATGTTGGCCTAAATTCGCTTCGTTCAATTCGCCGTGAGCGTCAAGTTCTCAGCTGGGGTGACGAGACCGAGCGTGTGCAGAGCGTGCCCACCGGAAGTGCCGATCTTGAGCAACAGGCCAGTGTGCGCCGGGAGATCGAGCGTGTCCGCTTAGAGCTGGCTAATATGGATCCAGTGAAGGCCACAACAGTTTTTCTGCACGACGTGGTGGGGCATGATTTGGCTGAGATTTCGGTGCTCATGGGAGTGTCTTTGGCGGCGGCTCAATCGCGTCTGGTGCGGGGACGTAAGGAGCTTTTCCTGAAACTTGGAGCGGCGCCATCGGGCGACCGTCTGAAGGGAGCCAAGTCGTGATAGGTCCCGAACATCCCCGCGCACTCCTCGAGAAATGGTCGGGCGAGTCGCTTTTCCCAGTGGAAGATCTCGATCTCAAAGAACGAAGGCGCGCCAAGGTGGTGAACCGTATTGAGAGCGCGATTAGGGGGCGTGCCCAAGGTCGAGCCCAGCAGCAGCGCCGTTTTCAAACTGCCGTTCTGATTGCCTGTGCGGCGGGGATCTTTTTGGGGTTCTTTTGGAGATCTGGCGAAGCAGTCCGCACGGTTCCAACCGTGGCTGCATCGGTGCGTGTGGTGAGCGGGTCACTCGTGGCCACGCATGCGCACCAGGTTTCCACACTGGCCGGGGCACATACCGAGGGGATGTTGCAGGCGGGGGACGAAGTTGCGACCAACGGCAGCGGTCACGCTCTAGTGAAGTTGGCTAACGACGTATCGATCACGCTTGAGCCGGCGACACGCTTTCATTTGGGCAAACGTGCGGAGCCGGTCGTCGACTTGAGCACCGCCGCGCGGAGCCAAATCCAGCTGGAGACGGGAGTAGTTCACGTCAAAGTGCCCCACCTTCAACCAGGAAATACGTTCGCGGTTTGGACGCCGGATGCGGAGGTGATTGTGCATGGCACTGCTTTCACGGTTGAGGTCGTGCGTGAGCGGTTCACGCAGGTCAGCGTCGCGGAGGGCACCGTTTCGATTGTGTGCGGCGGCCACGAGGTGTTCGTCACTCGCGGCATGGCTTGGGCATCACCTGGAATGGTTGAGGTTGCTCCAAGCGTCGCTGCCAAGAGTCCCATTCCGAATGCCGTGATGCGCGCGAAGGCGCCGCTGGCCTCGCCTGCGGTCATCCCAACGGGCAGCCGCTTGGCCGAGCAAAACGAATTGCTGAGCTCCGCAATCCAGGCCTCACACCGTGGGCAGTACCGGGATGCTCTCGTCGCACTCGCTACGCTGCTTGGACGCTATCCGGACTCCCCGTTGGCGCAGGAAGCCAGCGTTGAAAGATTTCGGGCTTGGAAGGGCAGTGGCGATCGGGTTGCGGCCGCTAAGGAGGCCCGGCGCTACTTAGCGCGCTATCCCCAAGGCTTCGCGCGTGAGGAAGCGAAAAAGCTTGCTGTTGAGCCTTAGTTCAGCCGATTGGTGGGGTACGATCCAAAAACTCCCCCGGCTGTTGGCGTTCGTGTGGCTGTCAGCCTGCAGTAAGGATCTAAAACTTGATCTTGTCGAACAAGCTGGGATGAGCACTCCCGCGCCAAACTCTGGGTGTGAGAGTTGCGCCACCTGTGCTCTGGATTCGGACTGTGCGCGCAACAGCACCGAGATCTACTGTAATCCGGGGATCCACCTTTGCGTCGCTTGCAATTCCGATCGCGATTGTAGAGCCGGCAGCGTCTGCGATCCCGTCATTTTAAAGTGTGCCAAAGCATGCACCACGAACGCCGACTGTTCCAAAGACTGTTACGTCGCGGGTGGCTACTGTGTCGATTGCCTCGCCGATGCAGAGTGCTCCGATCCCGCTTACCCACGCTGCACCCACGAATGTGTCGAGTGCGCCGCTCACAGCGATTGTCTGTCCCCGGACTCACCGTTTTGTTATGCACAGCGGCAAAAGTGCGTGCAGTGTCTGACGACTTCTGATTGCCCACCGCTCGGCACCTGTACACCGAATCACGTGTGTCGCACTCCTTAGAAAGTGTCCAAACTGACCTCTAGGTCAAGAGCAACCACAAATCCAAAGTACCTATCGGGCTACGGCAAGTGACAACCGTTGTCATCGATTCACCGCGTCCGGCGCCTGGGCTGCGACGCAGTCAAGTTCTCGCCCTTCGGACTCTTGGCGGCCTTCTTCTCGCCGTCCGTCCCGTCACCAAGGCTCGCCACCAGTTTCTTCGGGGCTTGCGCGCGGTAGCTCTCGTCGATCCAGGCCTTGAGAAGAGCTTCTGGAGGCAATTTCCCTGAAGGAAATTGCGCTGTGACCCAGCCGCTCTTACCGAGACCGTAAGCGGCCGGCGTAGCGAAAGGAAGCATCAGGGCGTCGGCGTTCGAGTGGGGCAGCTTGCACGAGATCTTGAAGGGTTCGCCCTCGAGGCTAAGGTACGCAAACGTCTTGTCCTTCACTGCCAGATCGAGGTGCCCCGGCCATGGGCTCTTCGTATGAGCTCCAGGATAGGCAAGGCCGAACTCGCGCAAGTCTTTGAGCACAGCATCGGCGGTCCGTTTGGTTCGAGGCATTATCAACTTCCTGGGGCTGAAGTCACGGCGGGGACGACCGGCTTGCTGCAGGCCCTTTGCGTTCCGGGGCGAGGCCAAAAGGCTATCTGGAATTCAAAATCTGCAATGCGGTTTCGCGTACGTCGTTGCTAATTGGTGGCAAGCCGTCAACATTTTGTAGAACGACCTCAGTGGATTGCGGGATCCGCGCGACCAGTCTTCTCAAAGCGTCTGCACCATCAACGCTAACGACGACCCACCCATCCTGCTCACGCACCATGTTTGCATTTTTGACTACAACCTCGTTGAGAAGCTTCGGGCGGTTCGTACCTGTGATCAAGGTGAACCAATTTTCGGCACCATCCCGCCACGCGTACAACTCATATCCTTTGACTTGCACCGGCAAGGCAGCGACTTGACCTTCGCCTCCCCCACCGATCGTGGGTTGGGACATGCCGGGCTTCGTGGATGCCCCATTCGTGGGTGCCCCGCAGGCGTAACATGCTCCTGCCCACAAAAGTGACACCGTCAATACCAAAGCCTTCCTCATCTCGCTCCTCACTCCGACCGAATTGCCCGTTAAGAGTAGCCCCCTCGGTTCCTGCTAGTCGACCCCGGGACCCTATCGCAGCGCCACGAGCCTTGGGAACGTGCGTTGACCGCCTTCGAATAGGCGCTGCCGAGGTACGGACGAAAAACTATCCACCACCGCGCCGGAAGGTGTTGCGGAATTCTTGGTTTCCAAGGCTCGGGAGTAGCCACGGGTGTAACGCTCTCAAAGATTTGGGTCCGCTACTTCACGCTGAACACCGATCCGGTCAACGCACGGTTCTCGTCGAAGCGGTCAACAAGCACAAGTATTAGGAGATCCAAACCATGACAAGACGTAAATCTAAGTTGTCCAAGGCAGAGAGGCTGAATGCCGAGACGACCGCTTTCCTTGAGTCGCTCAATGCGGGGCCACTCACGTTTGGAGAACTATTTTCGGCCATTCGCGAAGGTGAGGAGCAGTCCGCAACACAATTTGCGTCCCGTCTAGGCATCTCAAGGCAACACCTTCATCAGCTGGAGTCCGGTCAGAAGCGCGTGAGTCCTGAGCGTGCTGTACGTTTTGCTCGTATTCTTGGGCACAGTGAAGTGTATTTCGTTCAACTCGCTTTGCAGGACATGGTGGACGAAGCGGGAGTTAACGCGCGGGTTGAAGTCAAAGTTGCGTTGGGCTCTCATGACGAGCCAATGCTGTGATCGCCCGCTCAGGCTCTCGCCGCGGCGATCCATTGAAAGTCTGACGCTTGGGGTGGCAGCGCATCGAGCGTGGCTTCTGCAAGTTCGGCAACCGATGCCGATCGCATCGCGCCGGGGTCACCACGGCGAACGATAAGCTGGTCAGTTGGAGCGCTTTGCTGGGCCGCCCCGAGCGCCACGGGTTTCGACGCTTCGAGGGGAAAGTTGCCGCGAGAGGGGTCTGCGAGGGACTTGACGACATAAGCTATTAGCTTACAATGAACTGTGCGTATCGAATGGGATCCAGACAAAGCCGAACGAAACGAGCCGAGCTCATGGTGTCTCATTCGAGGAAGCCCGTGAGCTGTTCAGCACAGATGGCCAGTTCTTGAGGTGTACGACGTCTTGCACAGTGAGAGGGAAGACCGGTACAAATCCGTGGGACCGATAAGACGGGGGTTGGTACTGATTGTGTGGACCGAGCGCACGGACAACGTTGTGCGAATCATCAGTGCGTGGTGGGCGACGAAAGCCGAAGAGCAACTTTACGCAGAATACGTGGAGAGTTTACAATGAGCGACCGAGAAGAGCTAACCCGAGAAGAACTAAGTCGAGCCCTCACGCGAGCGCAGCGAAAGCGGATCGTTGCGGGCAACCTTGAGCCAGGCGATGTAGCAGCGTTACGCCGATTCATCTGCCTGACGCAGGAGCAATTCGCTGAAGCGCTCGGGATCAGTGTGCATACGCTACGGAACTGGGAACAGGATCGGGTGAGCCCGGACGGTCCGGGCCTAGCCTTGCTACGCATTGCTGCGCGGCACCCGCGAATCGTGCGCGAAAACGTCGACTCCGCGGCGTGAGCCCGCTGAGGCAGACGTCAGGGTGAAAGGGATTTGGCGTAGGGGAAGGCACGCAAGACGCCAAACACTTGAATGGGATCACCGGTGGGGACAAAGCCGCGGCGTTCATAAAACGAACGGGCAGTGAGCGTGCTTTGAAGCGAAAGAGATCGGAGGCCCCACTCTGTCGCGAAAACCTCAAGGGCTGAGACCAAGGCAGACCCAATCCCGGAGCGAGGGATGTCGGGTCGAACATAGCAGAGACGGATCACCGCGGAACGGTGGAGGGCACCAACACCAAGAAGACCAGAGGGATCGGAAGCAACGACGAGACGTGATTCGGAGTCGTCAAGCCACCCTTGGAAGTGCTGAGGAGTCTTGTTTTCAAGCCATCGAGCGAGCGTCGTGGGATCGTTCTGATGATCGACAACACAGAGTTGCGTAATGGATTGTTGGAGGAGGAGCGCGGCTTCCTCGCCATCTTGGGGTGTTGCGAGCCGAATGAAGAAGTCGCTCATCTGTCGGTCCAACCGTATCGGCGTTCAGCTGCGAGTGCTAGAGGTACGCGCGAGCGGAGCGAGGGACTCGTCTGCTGCAGACCGCGGTTAGGGGGCGTTCGGGTCGAGTTCGAGGGTGAGCGCGTATTCCCGGAAACCGACAGTGGCCCAGAATGCGCGCGCGGCGGCGTTCGCAGTGAGCACTTCGAGCACGATCCTACTGGCGCCTGGAAGACCTCGGCTCGAAACAGGCGGAACGCGTCGCGTCCGATGCCTCGACGCCGGAATGGGCGCCCGACGAAGAACTGGCGCAGGTGAATACGACCAAGCTCGTCGACTCGATGCAGCGTGTACGCGACTACTTTGCCGTCCTGTTCGAACACGGCTGCGCGGTATTCCGACGCCAGCCAACCGTCCATTTCGCGCACGCAGCTCGGCGACGCCCATCGGGTTGCGATGGCCCTCATCGGCGATCAGTTGTTCGTTCATCGCCGCGAGCAACTCAGTATCGACGTCGCTAGCAAAACGCCACTGCATGAAAGTCCGCCCAACTTATAGCGCTTCAAGTGCGAGGGCCAGTGGGAGTATTACCAAACCCCCAAGAAATCGAAAGACCTGCATGCACGGAAAACTCTTCCCCGCTCACATAACGTGATTGGCCTTAAGCTGCAGCGCCCGGTAGCGCCACTGGTTATGTCGCGCCCTTGAGAGCAACGGATTTCCAGGCAACACGAGGGCGCTTTTTGGTCACGGCACAGTCCCTGAGAAATAGGTTCATCAATGTTTGGTATGGAATTGATGTTTCCTTCGAGAGGCCTTGAAAATACGCCACGGTGTCCTGGTCCAGTCGGATAGTCAGCTGCTTCTTGAGCTTTCGTGCATAGGGATTTCGCACTGCTTTCGAGAAATCGTAACTTTTCTTCATTTTCTTCTCCTTGCCTCGTACTGAGCTCGCTCGGCGCGGTCCGCTTTGCGTGCCGATATCAGTCGGATCACTTCGTCGGATTCTCGATAACAATGACAGACCGCGAGCGTTCGAAGGTTTGCGCTAAGGCCCAACAGCACAAAGCGATCCTCGTCGTTTGCATGTTCATTATCACTGCGCAACAGAGCGTCTTCGTCATAAAACACGGTCTTGGCTTCCTCGAAGCTGACGCCGTGCTTCGCCTTGTTGACCGCAGCCTTCCTATCATCCCACTGAAACCGGATCGCCGACAAACTTAGATTGTACCTACATTGTAGTTACATGCAACTGTGCCTCGATATTCGGCATAACCTCTCGCCAATCTGCTGCCGGGCGAGGCCTCACCGCCTCACCAGAGTACGCCGACCGGCCGCACGACAAAAAGGGTGCAGGCCAGTGGCGTCCGCACTTCGACGTCTGCCTCGAAGCGAAAGCTACCAACGCCAAGAAGGCCGGATGGAGTAGCAGCGACGACGAGACGTGATTCGGGGTCGGCAAGCCACCCTCGGAAGTGCTGAGGCGTCTTGTTTTCAAGCCATCGCGCGAGCGTCGGGGGATCGTTCTGATGATCGACAACGCAGAGTTGCGTAATGGATTGCCGGAGGAGGAGTGCGGCTTCCTCTCCATCTTGGGGTGTTGCGAGCCGAATGGACAAGTCGCTCATCTGTCGGTCCATTCCAACGATAGTGGCGTTCAGCGGCGGAGAGGGAGCGAAGCGACCGATGCGTTCGTCCGCCTGCAACGCGCAATTGGACGGCGCTCAGCCATTGCGGAGAATCGCGGGCCAGCAAGTGTCAGGGTGCAACCGCACGAGGACCATCGCACGCTGTTCGACGTGGTGGTCCGCGAGGCGGTGGTAGCCATCGAGAAGGACCCATCGGTCGCCCTGCCGGAACATCTCCAAAGGAAAGGTCATGTCGTTGCTGAGGATCTCTCTCCAGTTCCGCGCATGCAGGTCGGGCCGCCGTAAGACCATGCTCGGCGACAGGTCCCAGCGTGTCTCGCCTCGGACCGTGGTCCGCACCCGAAGATCAAGATGCCATCGAAGCTCCTCGAGTGGCAGCGATTGCGGCGCCGTCGGCAGGCGCCACACCTTCGACGTCTCCCAGAGACGATCGAAGAACACGCCACGCAGGTGGTCGGGGAGTTCCATTCGCGCGTTTGTCACGGTCGTCCGTCGCAGAACGGGCCAGTCATTGCGCGCGTTGGCCGAACGTTACCCAGAACCCATTAGGATCTCGGACGATGAACTCGCGCATTCCATAAAACGTGTCGTACAGATCCTTCTTGATCTCAACGCGTCCTCTGAGCCGGGCGCAAAGCGCGTCCACCTCATCGGTGTTGACGTAGAGGTCTACCTCGCGGCGCTCGTCATTCGTGAGCCTGCCCCCGGCGTTGAACATCACACGTCCCTCACCGAAGGAGAGCAGTGCCCAGTCGATCACGCCGTCACATTCGTTGGTGTCTTCGACCTTGAACCCCACGAGTTCGTACCACGCGCTGGTGGCGCGAACGTCAGGAACATGAATCATCGGAGTCGCTCGTGGAATCATGTCCGTTCCTTCCTGTCCGCCCAACATACAATGGGCAGCTCCCTCCCGGAAGCTCAGGCCCGACTAGCCGCCAGATGGGAGCGCGTGCCAGGTTCCTTGCAATGCCGCAACTGCTTGGTTTTTGGGAGCTATCTCGTTGCTACGGGGTCGGAGGTTGACCGCGAGTGAGCTGCTGTTCCAGTGTGCGGGGATGCAGCGTCGCCTTTACAGTTCTTGGATCCTTTTGGGTGCTCTCTGGCTGGGCGGTTGTGCTTCGGAACAGCCGAAGCCGTTGACGGTGTCTGCCGCCAATCAACGCGGGTATGCGACGGGGTATCCCGCGGAATTGGCCGAAATGCGGGGGCAGTTCACGCAGGATGAGCTCCAGGTTCAGCAAACATTGGGTGAGTTTTCCACGTATCCGGGCCAGCTCGATAAGCCAAATTGGAGTGATGTTGAGGCCGCGGTGAAGCTGGCGGATCAAGAAGGAACAAGCGCGGCGTACGCGGAATCCTATGCGGATACGCATGAAGTCAGCGAATTTTACGGGGAAGAAGGCAAAGATATCAAGCAGAAGGTGGGGGGAGCTGCAATGTTTGCGGCCAAGGAAAAAACCTGTGACGTTGAGTTGTACGGACCGACGGGTTACGCGCTCGACAAAAGCCTGGAAAAGAAGCTTCAGGAACGCAGCGAAGCCGCGAGCGAGGCGGTTCAATACATTGACGACAATGCGGATCGTATCCTGCCCAAGAATGTTGAGAAGCTGAAGACGCAAGTGGGTAAAATCACGGCGACGAGTTATCTGACGCATGTTGCTGTGAGGCAAACAGCGCGTGATATGCAAGCGCTGGTTGCTGAGGCTTCCAAGGTTCGGAGCACGCTCGAAGACGCGGTTGAGCAGGCAAAGGCCGTGCAAGCTGACGCCAGTCGCTCCAAAGGGGACGTGGCCCGTGCCGCAGCACGCCAGAAGGCGGCTGAGGATGCGCTTTCAAAGCTTGATTCCGAGGTGAATCAAGCCGAGCATGTGCTCACCACGGTTGAGGAGCGCACGAAGAAGCTGGACGCGGACTACGAACGGGCTTTCGATTCCTTGAAGGACGCCATTTCGGCGCAGGCGAAAGCTCAGGTGAAGTGAGCCTGCTTGTGATGACTCTGATCACCGTGACAACCCTGACACCGTGACAACCGCGTTCTAGGCGGGTGGGCGTTGAGAACGCGGAGCACGGCTCCGCCGGGTAGGGGCTTCGATCAGGTCGTCAAAATCATCAAAAAGGTTCGCTAAAAGTGCGGTCCAGCCCGTTTGGTGGCCTGCGCCCAACCCCTCTCCCGTGTCGGCGTGGAAGTACTCGTGGAATTGCGTGAACTCTCTAAAATGGGGGTCTTGGCTGAAGCGTGCATCGCGCCCGTGGCAGGGACGCTGGCCTTGGGCGTCGCTCAGGAAGAGCTTCACCAGCCGACGGGCTACTTCCTCCGCTGCCTGGGAAAGCGTTAGCCAGTTACCGGAGCGGGTGGGGCACTCCACGCGAAAATCATCACCCAAAAACTCATGAAAGGTGAGTAGGGCTCGGATTAACATGTAGTTGAGTGGGAACCAGATGGGGCCGCGCCAGTTTGAATTGCCGCCGAAGAGGTAGGTTTGCGATTCTCCAGGTTCGTAATCAACGCGGTGCTCGGTGCCTTGGATGTCAAAAACATAAGGCGCCTTGGCGTGCACCTTGGAAAGCGAACGAATGCCGTAGGGAGATAGGAATTCCTCTTCGTCAAATAGGACTTCTGCGATACGGCGCAAACGTTCGGGAGTGACCATCGCGAGCAGCCGACGTTGCCCCATGCCTGGAAGCATCATGGAGCCCAGAAATGCCGTGAGATCGGGACGATTTTCCAGGAACCAATCCCGGCGTTGCACGAATCCGGTGAGCGCGCTGAGCTGATCCGGGAGGGGAGCTGCCACAGCTAGGAGTGGGATCAAACCAACCAGTGAACGGATCTTGAGCGGCACCACCTCATGCTCGAGGCGGAGCACATCGTAGAAGAAGCCATCTTCCTCATTCCACATCGTCACGCCTTCGCCTCCGCGATCATTCATTGCGTGCGCAATGTGGATGAAATGCTCCCAGAATTTGCTGGCGATGTCCTCATACGACGAATCGACCACTGCAAGCTCCAACGCCATCGAGAACATATCGAGTGCGTACATTGCCATCCAACCCGTACTGTCGGATTGCTCAAGCCGGCCACCCATGGGCAGGGGCTTACTGCGATCAAAGACACCGATGTTATCGAGCCCCAAAAATCCGCCCTCGAATAGATTGTTGCCGTCCACATCCTTGCGATTCACCCACCAGGTGAAGTTGATCAGGAGCTTGTGGAAAATGCGTTGCAAGAATTTGCGATCAGCTCGGCCCCAACGTCGCTTTTCGACGCGATAAACTTGCAGGGCGGCCCAAGCATGCACCGGAGGATTGGTATCACCGAGAGCCCACTCATAGGCTGGGATCTGACCATTCGGATGCATGTACCATTCGCGTAACAGTAAGATCAGCTGCTCTTTGGCTTGCGCGGGATCAATCAATGCGAGTGTCACGCAGTGAAAGGCCGTGTCCCAGGCGGCGTACCATGGGTATTCCCACTTGTCG
This sequence comes from Polyangiales bacterium, assembly GCA_038246305.1. GTDB lineage: Bacteria > Myxococcota_A > Polyangia > Polyangiales > Polyangiaceae > JBBRRP01. The sequence goes on from JBBRRP010000029.1 coordinate 42,322, forward strand.
GGCATGAACACTACATCATCGTTGTGCAGGTGTCGCCAGCCGGCATTTCGTCCATGGATGCGTTCGAAGGGTGGAACGGGCTCACTCGGATCTCCATTGAGCCACTGCTCCACCACGTAGTGGTAGAATTGCTTGTTCCAAAGCATTCCCGAATAGACTTGGCGGAGCAGATGTTTGGCTTCGTGGGTGAGGCGCTTGGGAATGGCTTCTTGGTAGAACTCAGCCGCCTCCGCTTTGCGAAGCTCGAGCACGCTCGCAAGATCTTCGATCCAGGCGTCGCCTAGATCCTTGTCGCTGATGCGAAGGTAGATCGATTTGGATCCTCCGGCAGGAAGCTCAAAGTTGTACCAAAAGGCGGCTTTGGTGCCTTGTTCGATCGGGTTAGTGGCGTTCTGGTTTCCGTCCACGACGCGTGCGTGAAATGCGTCTTTGACGTAGGGGCTCGCGTTGGGCGTGTGGAAAATGCGCTCAGTGTTGGTCTCGTTCTCGGTGACGAGCAGCGTTGGCTTGCCCTCAGCGAAGACGTAGCGTTCGCCATAGTAGGGCTCTTCGAGTAAGAGCGTGGCTTCGCCCGGGCGTAGCCGATGCAGCGACGGCTTCTCGGCCTTTAAAAACCAAGACCAAGTATTTCGAAACCAAACCGTGGGCAACACGTGCAGGCGAGCGCTTTCGGGCCCGCGATTGTGCGCGGTGACACGCACCACAATGTCCTCGGACCCAGCTTTGGCATATTCGATCGAAATGTCGAAGTAGCGCTGTTCATCGAAAACTTTCGTATCGCCGATTTCAAATTCCGTTTCACGCTTGGAGCGCCCGCGGTTAGCCGTGACCAATTCGGCGTATGGAAACGCTGCCTGCGGGTACTTGTACGCGTAGCGCATGTAGGAATGCGTGGGCGTATTTTCGGCATAGAAGTAGTATTCCTTCGGGTCCTCGCCGTGATTGCCTTCAACGCCATCTAGCCCAAAAATGCGCTCCTTCAGGATCGTGTCCTTCCCGTTCCAGAAGGCGAGCGCGAAGCAGATCCGCTGCCTGCGATCCGAGATACCTGCGATGCCATCTTCGTTCCAGCGATAGGCTCGCGATCGCGCGTGGTCGTGGGGAAAGTAAGCCCACGCTTCACCGTCGTTGCTATAATCTTCTCGCACCGTCCCCCAGGCGCGTTCAGCCAAATAGGGTCCCCAACGTCGCCAGTAAACGCGGCGCTCTTCCGCCTCGATCACTCGGCTGTGTTCTTGGGTTTGGCTGGGAGCGATCGACCGCTTGCGTAGCACCATGGGAGAACTCGAATCGGACCCGAGAACGGTACGGGAAGGGGGCTGGAAAACAAAGCCTCGGGCTGATAGCGTGAGGCGCGCAGGGCTTTGGCGAATGAAGCGTAGTTACCTCGGGTATTGGTTCATCAGCCCCTGGCTGGTTGGCTTTCTTGCGCTCACGGTGCTGCCTTTTTTCATCAGCATTTATCTGTCGTTCTGCCGCTACGATGTGGTGTCGCCCCCCGTCTTCATTGGCGTTCAGAATTACGCAGAGCTCTTCTCAAACGATCCGCTGTTTTCCTGGCTGTCCGATCCCAGGTGGGCCATGCGCACCTTAGTGCTCATGTCTCTTTGGGGCGTGGGTGGCAGTGTGATCCCCTATCTCGCCGGCCTCAAGGACATCCCGATCTCGCTGTATGAAGCGGCGCGTTCGAATGGAGCGGGAGCTTTCGCACGCGCTTTATCTCTTCTACCGATCTTGGCGCTACCTCGATATGGGGTACGCCAGTTGTTTCTCATGCGCCAAGTTTTCCTCACGCTTCCTCTGGAGCTCTCGGAAGCCGCGCGCATTGAAGGCGCGACTGAGTGGCAGATCCTCTCGCGTATCGTGTTGCCGCTTTCGAAGCCGGTCTTGGCCACCTGTGCGCTATTCCAGTTTCTCGGCACGTGGAATGATTTTTTCGGGCCGCTTTTGTACATCAATAATCCTGAGAAATACACATTGGCCTACGGCCTCCAGCAATTCATGTCGAGCTACGGCGGCAAGTGGGGGCAATTGATGGCGGCCTCCACGCTCTTCATTCTCCCGATCATCGTGCTCTTCTTTGCAGCCCAGAAGACGTTCATTCAGGGGATAGCCACGACAGGCTCCAAGGCTTGAGTGGTCGCCCTGGCGGGGCGACTATGGCAGGCTCGCACCGTGTTCAGGCGTTGGTGGTGGCTGCTGGTGCTAGCAATCGGGCCGCTCGAATTTTTGGCTCATTGGTATTTCGCACAGCGAGCTCCGGGGCTTTCGGAGTATCAAGCGCTCGCGCCTCGCCTCAGTGCGCTGAGAAAATCAGGGGATGTTTTGCTTGTCGCGCCGGCCTGGGCTGCGCCTATCGCGCGCACCGCCCTGGGTGATGGCTGGTTCAGCGAGCGGGACCTGGGGCGGCTGGATCTGAAGCGTTACCCAAGAGCGGTGGTGGTGAAGAGCTTGGGTCAGGAGCTGAGCGAGGTTCAGAGCTTTCGTGTGGTGAGTTCGGAAATCTTCGGGCGGTTCACGCTGGAGGTGCGAGAGAATCCTGGATTTGAGCCGCTTCGGGCAGACTTGGTGGAGGGGGTGAGTCCAGATAGGCTCGGCGTGACGCTGGTTTTGGATTCGGGTGAACAGCTCGCTTGTAGCTGGACAACGCAGGCAACAGTGGAAGCTGGCGGGTTGGCAGGGCCGGCTGCCTTTCCTCGAGCTCGCTTCCAATGTCCGGGAGGCAACGAACGGTTGGTTGGGGTGAGCATCCTGGATGATCAAGACTTTCGTCCGCGGCGTTGCATCTGGGCGCACCCACCAGACAATGGATATTTGGAACTCAAGTTTCAAGGCGTGCCCTTCGGTGGGCATGTGTTTGGCGCCGCTGGTTTATCTTACCTGTTAACCCGGGACGGCGCGGGTGCCAATATTGAGTTAGAGGTTTGGGGGGAGGGGAAGCTGCTCGGGCGGCATCTTGAACGAGATGTTCTGGGCTGGCAGTCGTTCGCGATGGCACTGCCGGCGCGTGGCGAAGGCTCGACTTTTGAACTCAGCTTCCGTGTGCGTAGTGAAAACGCAGCCGGTCGCGATTTCTGCTTTCAGGCGGAGATCCGCTGATGCGCGTCGTTGGGAAACACTGGGCGGTAGCCCTAGGCCTGAGCGTTGGATTCGTGGCGCTATTGCTGAATACGAGCGATAAAATAGGCTACGCACGCGATGAAGGGTTCTATTTCCAGGCGGCAGCGAGCTACGAGGCGTGGTTCAGTTTGCTCTTTTTGCACCCTTCGCAAGCGTTGCACCGGGAAGTGGTAGCGCGCTATTGGCAGGTGAATAGCGAGCATCCTGCGTTGATGAAGTCGCTGTTCGCACTCTCGCACCATTTTCTGTACGCCAAATGGCACTGGTTTGCCACAGCTGGAGAGGCGTTTCGTTTTCCGGCGATGCTGATTTCTGCGCTGGGCGTCGGCGTTCTTTATCTTTGGGGTACTGAAACGATCGGGGCCTTCGCTGCATTGACGGGAGCGCTGCTCCTTGGGTTCATGCCGCAGGTATTTCACCACGCGCATTTGGCCTGTTTCGATATGCCCGTGGCGGCGCTCTCGCTGATGACAGCGTACGCGTATTGGAAGTCGTTGCGGCACCGCAGGCTTTTTGGCGCTCTTGGCGTCGGTTTGCTCTATGGCTTGTTCTTGAACACGAAGCACAATGCATGGCTCTTTCCGTTGGTTGTGCTGGCGCACTTCGCACTCCTGAATCACCAGGTGTGGCTCTCACGAGTCTCAAATGTTCCGAGAAAGCTGAGATTTCCGCCTGCTTTGCTCGCTATGCTCGTGCTGGGGCCTCTCACGCTCTACGCAGCTTGGCCTTGGCTCTGGTTTGAGACACTGCCCCGGTTAATGGCCTACGCGAAGTTCCACCTGGGGCATGAGTATTACAACATGGAGTTCTTGGGGCGCACGTATTGGAAGCCTCCGATGCCGCTTGGGTACGCCTGGGTGATGACTCTCGCGACGGTGCCACTGGTCACGCTCGCGCTGTTCACGGTGGGTCTCGTCAATTTCGCCCGGAGCTTGCTTCCGAGAAACGTACAGTGCGCCGGTGTTCTCCGTGGCTTAGGTTCAAAGCTGGCCTCTATCCCTTTCGGCTCACCAAAATCAGCTCAGCTTTTGTGGCTGCTCGGCGTCGCGGTTAACTACGCGCCGTGGTGGTCGAGCCAAACGCCGATTTTTGGCGGAACGAAGCATTGGCTCACAGCCTATCCGTTCTTGTGTCTGCTGGCCGGCGTCGGTGTGCGCGTCATTCGTGAGAAGGCTCAACTTCTGGCAAGGAGCAAGACACAACGCCAAGTGCTTAGCGCTCTGCTCTTCGCTGCCTTGCTTTTGGGTCCCATCAGCATGACTTGGCACAGCGTGCCGTTTGGCCTGAGCGCCTACACCCCGATCGTGGGCGGTGCCTCGGGGGCTGCAAATTTAGGCCTGAATCGCACGTTCTGGGGGTACACCTCGCGCAGCCTGTTCAACGAAATCAATGCGCTAGCGCCGCCGGGCGCTCGAATTTACGTCCACGATACTGCCCTTCAGAGTTTCGAGCAGCACCAGCAAGAGGGTGGTGTTCGCCCTGATCTCGAGGGCACCTTGGATCTCGCTCACTCGAATCTGGCACTCTATCAGCACGAGCCGCACATGGCGCGCGTTGAATATCAGATCTGGAGTGTGTACGGCACGGTGCGGCCCGCGGCGATCCAGTTGTTCGATGGCGTGCCGGTAGTTTGGCTTTACCGTCGCCCCTGAAAGTTATCTCCAATCAAAAGCTAACCGCCAATGTAGTACATTTCGATCCTACGCCGCGTTGGCGTTTGAGACGTGCGGATCTCGGAATAGCGATCCGAGCGTGCTTCCCAGATGTCCCGTAGCAGAGCTTGGAGCTCTTCATCAGTTTTCGCGCTCCTCAGCCAGGCCTTCACGTCGTGCCCGGCGCTCGCAAAGAGGCAGGTGTAGAGCTTTCCTTCTGCGCTCAAGCGGGCGCGCGAGCACTGCCCGCAAAAAGGCTGGCTCACACTTGAAATAATCCCAATTTCCCCACTTCCGTCGGCGTAGAGGAAGCGTCGGGCAACTCCTGTCTGGGACTCTGCAGGCTCAATCAGATCGAAATGCTCCCGCAGCCGTTCAAGGATTTGCGCTTGGCTGACCACCTCATCCAAGCGCCAGCCGTTCGTGGTGCCAACGTCCATGTATTCAATGAAGCGCAGCACGTGCCCGGTTCCCTTGAAGAATTTCGCCATTTCAACCAACTCAAGATCATTCACGCCTTTCTTCACAACCGCGTTGATCTTGATTGAACGGAAGCCGGCGCGCTCAGCAGCTTCAATCCCTAAAAGGACATCCGTCGGCGCGTAGTTGGCATCGCACAGCGCTTTGAACGTGTCCGGTTGGAGTGAATCCAGGCTAACGGTGAGCCGATCGAGACCAGCAGTTTTGAGGTCCGCGGCGTGTTTGGGTAACAGCACGCCGTTCGTCGTGAGCGCCAAATCGATATTGCCGAGCGCGCGCAACTTGCTGACCAACAGCGGCAAACCCGAACGAAGGAGGGGTTCTCCGCCCGTGATACGCAGCTTCTCCACTCCAAGCGCAATGAACTGTTTTGCCACGCGTTCCAACTCTTCGAAGGAGAGGACTTCGCTTTTTGGGAGAAACTGAAAATCTTCCCCAAAGCGTTCCTTGGGCATGCAATATCGGCAGCGGAAGTTGCAGCGATCCGTGACGCTGAGCCGGAGGTCCCGGAGCGGGCGGTTTTGGCGATCGGTGAGCATACGGGTTGCGCGGAAAAGGTGCTCCCTTTCGGGACGGCTTGCACGGTCTACGATCTTTTCGCCGGTTTGTCCGGGTGAGGTCGCGCTCTCGCGGAAACAGCTGGACTGCGCCTACGTAGTGCTATGGTGGCGCCCTGTGAAGCTCTACGATTTTGACGGTATCGACGATCGACTTTCCCTCATTCCCCTCGCTGCGCGCCGCGCGCTGGATCACGCCGGCTTGAAGCTGTCGCTGGATGCTTGGAATAACCTCACTCTCGAAACACGCCGCCACATTACGCGTGTTGGAAGTGCGGAGAACGTGGAGCTAAATGGTGTCGTGGCGTTCATCAAGGCGGCGACGCCGCCGCCGGAGCCGGTAGAGCCGTCCTTTGATCCGTCGCCAGCCGAGGTCCCTCAAGCGGTGATCGATGGCTTTGGAGCGGAACACCCGGTTCCGCTCTCGGTGTGGTCGGCGCTGCCCTCGCTTGAACGGTACGCGCTGGCTAAGGTGGCGGCGAGCGGGAAACATGCGCGCATCTTAGCGGCGTACAAAGAGTTGATAGGGCATAGCGCCGCATCGACACACATCGCTCCGAAGGGCGGAGTGTGGATGGTGGATGTGTCAAAAAAGGAAGCCACGCAACGGCGTGCCGTCGCCGAGACGGTGGTCTCGATGAATCGGGACGCTTTCGAGCGCTTGATTCAGGCTGATGCACCGAAGGGAGATGTTCTCGGCACCGCTCGTTTGGCTGGGATCATGGGCGCCAAGCAGGCGAGCCTGTTGGTGCCCTTGTGTCACCCAGTTTCACTCACCCATCTAGAGGTGCAGCTCGATGTCGAGGATGCGGCGCACGCCGTTCGCATTCAGGCCATCGTTGAAGCTTTTGATCGGACCGGTGTTGAAATGGAAGCGATGACGGCCGCTTCGGTCGCCGCACTCACGGTATACGACATGTTGAAAGGCTTCGACCACTCGATGACGATCGGCCCCACGCGCCTGCTCGCAAAATCCGGAGGTCGTTCCGGTGATTTCGTGCGATGAAGCATTTCTGCGACATCGTTGATGAACCGCTGAAGCTTGAGGCGGTCTTGGGCGCGGTCACGAGCGCGGAAGTGGGTGGCGTGTCAGTATTTCTCGGGACGGTGCGTAACCACAATGATGGCCGGGTGGTCACCCAGCTGGACTACGAAGCGTACCGATCGATGGCGCTCGGCCAAATGCAGGCGATTTGCGCGGGGATTGCGGCTGAAATCGAGGGAGTACGGCTCGCGTGTGTTCACCGCGTGGGCAGCCTGCAGGTTGGGGATATCGCCGTCATCTGCGTTGCAGGTGCGCCGCACCGGGGTGAAGCCTTCAAAGCATGCCGAGCATTGATTGATCGCATCAAGCATCAGGTGCCGATCTGGAAGCGCGAGCATGGCCCCGATGGACCGTATTGGGTGGGCTGGCAGGATGCGCGCTGTTCTGGCGAAGCCGAGGTCGGGCAGGGCGAGCACGCCGGCCATGAGCACGAGCACTCTTAGCTGCTGAGCAGCAACACCGAGCAGAGCTCGCCTTTGGAAAATCCCACGCTGTCGGCTGGTACCATTACCAGGGCATCCGCACTCGCCATGCTCTTGGGCGCGCCAGACGCTTGATTGGCGATCGGGAAGACGTTCCCATCGATGATCTCGGCACGGTAGAAGCCCGTCCGGCCTGGGTTCTGCTGAATGGTGGCACCCAAAGGGACGCGTAGAAATTGCGGCATCGGCCGATTGCTGCCTTGCAACGCTCTGAGGAGCGGCAGTCCAAAGAGTGTGAAGGTAACCTGGGCGGATACAGGATTGCCCGGCAGGCCAAGGATCAAAGTGTTCCGAGCAGACCCAAAAATCAAAGGCTTTCCGGGGCGAATGCTCACCTTCCAGAAGTCGAGCTCCGCGCCAGCGCGTTGCATCGCATCCCGCACCACATCGTGATCACCCACGCTGGCACCCCCCACGGTGACCAATACATCCGCATCTAAAAAAGCGTCCTCGAGTGCGCGCTCCACGGCATTCACATCATCCGGTACGAGGGGCGCTACGCGCACCTGTGCACCCGCAGACGCGGCCATGGTGACAATCGAAATCGCGTTGGATTCGGGGATGCTGTTAGCTCGTGGTTTGGAGCCCGCCTGGCGGAGTTCGTCCCCCGTGCAGAGCACTACAACTTTTGGTCGTCGACTCACCAGAACGTCCCCACGGTCGAGTGCGGCGCAAAGGCCGAGCCGGGCTGAGGTTAAGCGGCTTCCCTGGGTGAGCGCAACGGCACCTTGCGCCAAGTCTTCACCCATGCGGCGCACGTGGCGAAAAGCCGGCACGGCCTCAGTCCACTCGATTTCAGTTGCGCTGAGCCGCACATCCTCTTGGGGGATCACGGCGTCTGTGCGCGCTGGAAGCTCGGCACCTGTGAAAATGCGACAGGCGCTGCCAGCTTCAAAGCTTGGTGTCGCGTGTCCGGTCTGGCTTTCTCCGTTGACCGGTGCGCGGAATGGGCCCACCCCCACGTAGTCGGAACTCGCGATGGCATAGCCGTCCATCGCGCTGTAATTGAAGGCCGGCATGGGCAGCGAAGCCACGAGATCTTCTGCCAAGGTGCGTCCGGCCGCCTCTTCCAATGCGACGCGCTCCGCGGGCAGGCCCTGCGCTTTAGACAGAATGCGAGCGAGAGCCTCCTCGAACGATAGCATCTGAGGCTCTCAGATCTTTCCGTCGCGTTTGCGCTTCTTGCGCCGCCGTCGCAGTTTATCCATCCCGGTGTCTGCATCGCCCACTGCTGTGAATGGGCGGGAAACAAGCGCAGACAGGCCTTCTGTCTCGCGATTTCGCTCGCGTGCTAACTCCACGAACACGGTTTGGCTCCGCACTTCTGGCGCGTCTTTGGCAGCTCGCGTGTAGCTCCCGTCCGCCCCGAGCATCCAGCTTTTCATGTTGTCGGCGCACATGGTTCCAAGAATCTCGTGCGTCATGCGTTCTTTCAACCGCGGATCGAGAATCGGAAACATCACCTCCACCCGCCGCCGAAAGTTACGGGGCATCCAATCCGCGCTTGTGCAGAACACCTCGGAGGCTCCGCCGTTTTCAAAATAGAAAATGCGGGCGTGTTCCAAGAAGCGGTCGATCACGGCTGTGACACGGATGCGCGCGCTCACCTTGGGTACCTGCGGCCGCAAACAGCAGATCCCTCGGACGAGGAGTTGGATATCAACGCCCGCTTGAGAGGCTTCATACAAGGCAAGAATCACCTCTTCGTCCACCAGCGCGTTCATCTTCGCGATGAGTTTTGCGGGGCGCCCAGCTCGAGCATGCTCCGCCTCGCGCCGAATCAGACCGAGCACGCCCTCGTGCATGCCGAGTGGAGATATCACCAGGCGATTCCAGCGCGGAGGTGCGCTGTAGCCAGTCAGGAGGTTGAAGACCGCCGTGGCATCTTCGCCGATCTCTTCGCGCGCGGTGAAAAGCGAAATATCCTCGTAGAGGCGTGCGGTTTGCTGGTTGTAGTTGCCCGTTGCCAAATGCACGTAGCGCCGCAGGCTCGTGCCTTCACGCCGGACTACGAGCAGCACCTTCGCGTGGGTCTTAAAGCCCAATAAGCCATACATCACATTCACTCCCGAGCGTTCCAGCGCTCGAGCCCAACGGATGTTGCTCTCTTCGTCGAAGCGCGCCTTCAGCTCCACGAGCGCAGTCACCTGTTTGCCGAGCTCAGCTGCGCGCTGCAGGGCACGCACCATCGGAGACTCACCACCCGTGCGATACAGCGTCTGCTTAATCGCCAGAACATTCGGATCTTCCGCAGCCAGCGTCAGGAAATCCGCCACCGCTTCGAAAGACTCATAAGGGTGGTGGAGCAGCACATCGCCCTGGCGAATGGTCTCAAAGAGATCTTCCGAATCGCGGAGCGGAGGCACGTATTGGGGGACGAATGATTCATCGCGCAGCTTGCGTTCATCGACGTTGGCCGCGAGCTCCAACATGTCACCCAAGTAGAGTGGCCCATCCACACGGTACACGTCGCGCTCGATGGAGAGATCAAATTCGTCGGCGAGCAAAACCACGGATTCTTCGGGCATAACCCCTGATACTTCAAGCCGCACTGCCTTGCCGCGCTCGCGTCGCCGAAGCTCGGCCTGGATGGTGGCCAGCAAATCCTCGGCTTCGTCGTCGTCGATTTCGATGTCGAAATTGCGCGTCAAACGGAACACCAAATGCCCCGTGACACTCATCTGCGGAAAAATGAGTCGCATATTTCGAATGATCACGTCGCCCAACTCGACGTAGGCGTGCCGCGTTCCAGCTAACGGCACCGGGATCAGTCGCGAAAGGGTGCGGGGAACCTGAACGATGCCAAAGGAGGGTTCGTTACTGCGCGCCGCCTTCTCGAAGAGGATCCCGACGTTGATGCTCTTGTTACGGATGTGCGGGAAGGGGTGAACGGGGTCAATCGCAATCGGGGTCAGAACGGGAAAGATGTCCTTTGCGAAACGGAGGTCGAGCGCGGCAAGAGCTTCGGGGTCGAGCTCATCGGGCCGCACGAGTGCGATTCCGGCTTGGCGTAAGGCAGGTCGGAGTTGCTGATTCCAGATCGAATATTGGCGCTGAACTAGCTCATGCGCGCGCAAGCTAATGGCTTCGAGCTGCTGAATGGGCGTCATGCCATCCGCTGGCACATCACCGACTTCGCCCGAGAGCTGAGCCTGCAGGCCGGCCACGCGCACCATGAAGAATTCATCGAGATTCGACGCCGAGATCGCGAGAAACTTCAGGCGTTCAAGCAAGGGCACGCTTTCGTCGGCAGCTTCGGTCACCACGCGCAGGTTGAACTCAAGCCACGAAAGCTCGCGGTTGATAAAAAGTTCGGCGCGCCGGTTCGGGGTGCGGGGATTGTCGGATGGGTTACTGGTGTTTACGGGGAGCATCGGTTGAGTGACCGGCTGGGGCATTCTCTCGGCATCAGGGGCGGTCGGATCAGGATCAGTCGGGAGCACGCAAACGGCATATGCCCGAGCGCCCACCCGCTACAATGGCGGCTGAAACGCTCGGCGAGATGTTACACGTTCGTCATCTTTGGTGCGCGCGCGATCGCTGCGGCCTGACAGTCCAAGCGGACTCAGGTGCCGACTTTCCTTACTCCACCCTTCAATCAGGCTGGTTCCCGCTTCGGACCGTGGGCCTGCACGAAGCGTGGCGCCTCGACCAAATGGGACGCGGCACGCGCGGGTCTGCTACCCTGATTGCTTACCTGCCTTAGCCCAAGGAGACCCATGACGGAAACTGGATCCGAGATGCAGAGTGGCCCCAACCCCAAGAAGACCGCCGCGCCCGAGCCCGGGAACATGGTGGCCGAGATTGCGGCACTTCAAGATTATGATCGCTACCGCGATTTAGCCTGGGACGGCAGCTTCGAAGACTATCTGAAGATGATTCGCGAGCGACCGCAGATCACGCGCAACGCGTTTCAGCGCGTGTACGACATGGTCATTTCGTACGGCACCGAAGAATACATCGACAACAAGAAGAAGCTGGTTCGTTACAATTTTTTCCAAGACGAAATCGACGGTGGTAAAGACGCCGTATTTGGCCTCGATATCCCGCTCATGCGGCTCATGAACGTATTGAAGGCGGCGTCCGAAGGCTATGGGCCTGAGCGGC
>JBBRRP010000030.1:0-53451 GCA_038246305.1 Polyangiales bacterium
CGGAGCGAACCACCCCCCCCGCAACTTTTGGTTCCTAGCATCGATCCCGCATCCAGTTTTGTGGCGCCGCCGTTGGCCGAAGTCATCGGTTTACGGTCAACGCCGCCTCCTGCTCACAGCGAGGAAACTCAGGTCCAAGAGCCAGATAACGAAGAGAAACTGAGCAGCCACACCGTTGCGTCCCCGATCATGGCGATGCGCATCATCGTCGTGGGAGAGTCCGCGCGTCAGCTTCCGCTGCGCTCCGATCCTGAATTTGAGGCTACGGAAAGCCTAGCTTTCGACGGTGCGGCCGATATCTCGATTCAAGTCGATGATCCGAGCCCTCCATCTGAGCTGTCGAGCGCAGCGCCATCTGAGGAGATCGAAGAAGCTGATGCAGACGCTCTGCTCGAGCAACGTCGCGATAAGCCGCCGCCGCCGCCGAAACGTCGCACGGCTACTACTGCTCTGGATGCGGATCGGCCCCGCACCAATCCACCGGAAAAGCCGAAACGTCGACGCCCTTGGTGGGAAGAGGTTTTTTCGGAGGATTTCTTGCGAGCTGAGCGTTTGCTAACCGACGTGCAGGTGAAGCGCGAGGTCGATTTCATTGAGAATTCGCTCGCGCTCGATGCGGGTGGCAGCGTGCTCGATCTCGGGTGCGGCACTGGCCAACATGCCGTTGAGCTCGCGAGTCGAGGTTACGGTGTGGTGGCCTACGATCTTTCGCTCGATCAACTGGCGGTGGCTGCGGATGTCGCGCAGGAGCGTGTTCAGAGGTTGAGCTTATTGCAGGGGGACATGCGTGAGCTGGCTTTCAACGAGATGTTTGATGGCCTCTATTGTTGGAACACAACCTTCGGCTATTTCGAGGAAGAGAAGAATTTCGCGGTGGCCCAGCGCATGTTTCAGGCGTTGAAGCCGGGCGGGCGTCTGGTTTTGGATGTTGCCAATCGGGACTATCTAGCTGGGAATTCGCCGTGCCAAGTCTGGTACGAAGGGCAGCGTTGCGTCTGCATGGATGACGCTAATCTTGATTTCATCACGAGTCGGTTGAAGATCAAGCGCAGCGTCATTTTAGATGACGGCCGAACGCGCGAATGCAGCTATTCCTTGCGCGTCTACGGTTTGCACGAGCTTGGGAAGCTGCTCCACGATGTCGGTTTTCGCATCGCCCAGGCCAGCGGCCATCCCGCCACACCGGGCGTGTTTTTCGGCCAATCCTCGCCGCGGATCATTATCCTCGCACAGAAGCCCTAGCTGGCTTCGCACGCGTGTACTCACGCCCGTGCCCAGGGTAAAAGAATCGGCGTGAGTTTAGAGCGGGAACTTTCGCAGCGGTTTCCTCACTTGAGGGTGAGCGCTCAGCCGAGAGAGCGTGCACAGTACAGTCGCGACCTCTGGCCACGGCGGTTAATCCAAATGCGTGCCGGGGAGCTTCCGGCGAGCACCCCGCTCGTTGTCTGGCCCGAACGCACCGAGCAGGTCGGTGAAATCCTAGCGTTGGTGCGCGAGAAGGGGCTCAAGTTGGTGCCGTACGGCGCTGGAAGTGGCGTGTGTGGCGCCATCCTCCCCGATGCTTCGACGCTGGTCATGGACCTGAAACGCCTTCAATCCTTTTCGATTCATGAGGATGGGCAGTTGGTTGACGTCGAACCGGGCGTCATGGGCCTGCCATTCGAAGAGGAGCTACAGCGGCGCGGTTTTACGGTAGGTCACTTTCCATCGAGCATCTTGTGCTCGACGGTCGGTGGCTGGGTTGCCGCACGCGGTGCCGGGCAATGCTCAGGAAAGTACGGAAAAATTGAAGACATGGTGGCCGGTCTCAGCGTCGTCACCGGTCTCGGCGAGCTTTTGCACGCGCGCTATCGAAGCTCTGCACCCAACTTGTTGCCGCTGCTCGTTGGCTCGGAGGGCACGCTCGGCATTTTGACCAAGGCCACGTTGCGCTTGCACCCGAAGCCGGCCGCACGGGGCTTCTTGGCATTTGATTTTTCGTGCATGGAGCAGGGCATGCAGGCCTTGAGGAGTATTTTTCAGCACGGGCTGCGCCCCTCTGTCACGCGGCTCTACGATCCGCTCGATTCGTGGCTCTTCGATCAGTCCGGTAAGAAGCATCCATCTGAAGATCCGGGGCCGAGCGCGGAACGGGTGAAGCACGCCGTGCTTCGGGGAGCGCTTCAGTTCTCAAAGGTTGGCTTCAGCGCACTCAAAGCCGTGGAGGGACTGAATCTGGTGCGCTGTTTGCTGATTCTTGTGTTTGATGGTGAAAACGAAGAAATTGCTGCGGATATCGAGCGTGCGCGTGCGTATTGTCGCGCAGAGTCGGGTCGCGATCGGGGCGCCCAGCCGGGAGAGCGCTGGTTCGCTAACCGTTACGCGGTGAGTTTCAAGCAGTCAGGCGTGTTCCGAGCAGGCGCTTTTTCAGACACCTTCGAAGTTGCAGCGAGTTGGTCCAAGTTGAAGGCGGTCTACGACGCCGTGCGCAGTGCCGTTTCCGAAGAAGCACTGGTCTTGGCGCACTTGAGTCATGCCTATCCTGACGGCTGTAGCATTTATTTTACGTTCGTGGGTTCTGCTCAAAACGAAGCGGAGTCGTTGGCAAAATACGATCGGATTTGGCGGCTTGCGCTTACGGCTGCACTAGCGACGGGCGCCACGATTAGCCATCATCACGGTATCGGTCGCAGTAAGCTCGCATTCTTGCACGAAGAGTGGGGGCAGGGGGGCGCGCTGTTGCAGAAAGCTTTGCGTCGGGCCTGGGATCCTGAAGGCCTATTGAACCCAGGCAATCTTCTGCCGAGCCAGGAGCATGCTCACGAACCGCTGAATGTGAGGCAACCCAAAGGGCCGCGTATCAGTCTCGATGAAGCGTCACTCTCAATCACGGCCGATGGCGATTTGGCGGTTGGGGAAGTCGAAAGATTTGCAGAAGTGCGGGGGCTGAAGCTTCACTTTGACGAAACTTGCAGAGCCTTGCCCGTGGCTGAGTGGGTGGGGCAGGGCATGCCGGGGAGCTTGGATTTTTGGCGGGATCCAGTGATTCAACCGCTTTCTGGGCTAACCGCTCGCTTGGCTTCAGGCCTAGAGCTTCACATCAAGTCCGTGCCGCGTCGCGCCACGGGGCCAGATTTGCGAGCCTTGTTCGTTGGAGTCCACGGTCAGATTGGAGCTCTCGAGCAGGCAACGCTGCAGCTCTCAAAACGCACGGCAACTGCTGTGCGCGAATTCAAGACCGACCTTCCGCGCGAGCCCATGCTTTCAGAGGGGGAGCGTGTGGTTTGGGCGCGCATTGCGGCTAGCTGTACACGTCTCGATTCCTGAGCGCGTGATCAAGCGCTATCGGGTGTGAATGGCGGCGTCAGGCCCTGCAGCGCTACCTCCACGCGTTCACGGTCTGCAGGATCCAGCGGTGCACCCTCAGCGCGGTGTAAGGCGTATTTCAGAACAGACGCTTCAATCGCACTCAGGGCAACAGTGCGTGCATAGCCAATTTCCTTCACCTGGTAGCGAATTAGAACCTGACCATCTTCGAGCAGTTGCTCGCCGGTCAGTTCCGCGCGCGGGCTCCCGTCGCCGAGCAGCTGGCGAATGATGCCACGGAGCTTGCTCGCACGGCGTCGGGCTCGTGTGGCCTTGGGATCGGTGAAAAGCGCAAAAAACCGATTGCGCGAATAACTATTCGGGGCGAGCACCAACGCGCAAAGAAGCGCCTCGGCGCCGGGGACGTGCTGGCTCATGCGGCTCTCAATGAGCTTCCTCCAGCCGCATCGCTTGATCCCACGCAACCACGGCATCCACGAGCTCTGCGAGATCACCTTCCATCACGCGATCCAGTTTGTAGAGCGTGAGCCCGATACGGTGATCCGTTAGCCGATTCTGTGGGAAGCTATAGGTGCGGATTTTTTCCGAACGATCCCCAGCCTTCACCATACTGCGGCGTTCGTCCCGAATCAGGTCGGCCTGTTTCTGTTGCTCAAGATCCAGGAGCCGGCTTCGCAACACCTTCAGCGCCTTCGATTTGTTCTTGATCTGACTGCGTTCGTCTTGGCATTTCACGATCATCCCGGTGGGCAGATGCGTGACTTGGACCGCACTGTTCGTCGTGTTGACACCTTGGCCCCCGGGTCCGCCCGCGGCGGCGATGTCGAAACGGAGCTCTTCTTCATTGAGCACAAAGTCCACTTCTTCAGCTTCGGGCAACACAGCAACCGTGGCGGTGGAGGTGTGAATACGCCCTTGTGCCTCCGTTGCCGGAACTCGCTGCACCCGATGCACGCCGCCTTCAAGCTTCAGGCTAGAAAAAACCCGATTACCAGTAACGAGTGCGATGATTTCCTTGAAGCCGCCTGCCTGAGCCTCGCTCCTCGCTAGAACCTCAACTTTCCAGTTTCGAGATTCGGCGTAGCGCGTGTACATGCGAAACAAGTCTGCCGCAAAAAGCGCTGCCTCCTCACCGCCGGTACCCGCCCGGATTTCCAGGATGGTGTTCTTCTCGTCGTTGGGATCACGGGGGAGTAGGAGAACCTGGATCTTGGTTTCAAGCTCTGCGAGCTTCAGCTCAAGGCCGGGCAGCTCTTCTTGTGCCAGCTCCCCAAGCTCCGGATCGCTCAGGGCCTGACGGTCTTCATCAATCTGTCGCGAGAGGGTCTGCCACTCGCGAAACGCCGAAACGACCAAGCTGAGATGGACCCGTTCCCGATTCAGCTCATTCAGGCGCTTGGGATCGCGGCCGATCGCCGGATCGCAAAGAAGTTCGTCGATCTCCTCGGAGCGCCGGCTTAAGGACTGCAATTTCTCGATGGGGATCATGAGCGGGCGGACAAACTTTCGCAGAACCCCGACGCTTGCCAGCAAGCGAGGCTGGTGCCTTCCACCGAGCCAGCTCAGGCCGGGTTGGTCGCGTACCGACGGCGGAATCTGTCAACGCGACCCTGGGTATCCACGAGGCGCTGCTTACCCGTGAAGAAAGGATGGCAAGCCGCACAGATATCGACCGCGAGCTCCTTCCGCGTTGAACGCGTTTGGAAAGTGCTTCCGCAAGCGCAGGTAGCGGTGGTGGCCTCGTATTCGGGGTGAATGCCGTCCTTCATGGCTCTCTCTCGATCAGGTGGGGGTCGGCGGGTGCCGGGGAGGGGGGCAACCTAGCTCCGCTCCCGCGGAGGAGCAAGCCGGGGGGAGGCTAAAATAGACTAAAATGAAACGTCTCCTTTGAATCAAGGTGGCCCGTGGGCCTTCGCGGGGAGTGGTGTTCAGAGGGTTCTGGTGGCTCCTAAGGGTGGTAAGCTTAGCGCTCCTGTCTCATGAGTGGCGCTTTGGACAACGTAGTGGAGGTGCGCGAGTCGGCGTTACGCGTCGCCAAGTGGCTGGTTGAGAAGAATCAACCGGACCAAGCCGTCCAGCTTCTGTCTGCCTGGGCCGCGACGGGTCCCAACGATCAACAGGGACAAACATTACTCGCTGAAGCTCTGCGCATCGATCCCAGTGCTCGCGTCGCGCAAGAAGCGTTTGAGCACATGGAGGGGATGGCGGGTGCGCATCCAGCACTCACTGAAGCGCGTTCGGTTTTTGGGGCCGAAGGCCTCGCCAAGCTTGAAGGCGAGATGCGGCGGCCGAATTTTCGGCGCGCGCAGATGGGCTTCAACAATAACATCAAGTGCCAGGAGCAGGTGTTCCACGTTCAGACGGAAGATTCTGGACTCGATCAACCGCACATTATCACCCATCTATTTGCTGACGGTGGTCGCGTGATCAAGAGCCACAAGCGCAGCTACGCTGAAGCCGTTTCCCGCACCGATGTGGCCGAGTTTGTGCGCTCGCTCATGAAAGCCCAACACCTTGAGATGGTTTTGGCACTCCGCGAAGGCAAATTTAACGAGATTATTGCGGGGCGTGCCATCGGTGGCGTGGAGGTTCTAGTGAATGCGCCCAGCGTCGACGCGATGAAGATCGCCAACAAACGCCAACAGCGGGCGACGATCATTCGGCCTCCTGAGGCAGCTCCGGCGTCGTCTCGCAGTGGCGAGCAGGCGCAAGTGTTGCCGCTCATGAAACGCGCAGGCGCACCCCAGAAGTCGCTCTTCACGCTGCACGTTCTAAGAAGCCTGGCAGGTGGGCCCGACCGCTATTCCCCGCTTGGGGAGAGTGCCGTGGTGGGCTCTGCCGGGGATATACAGCTTCACGGCGAGGTGTTCTGCCACCCGCGCGAGGCCCAGTTGAGCTACAAAGACAGCCGGCTTTGGCTTGAAGATCTTGATGGCGGCAATGGTGTATTCTTGCGCATCAGAACGCCGGTTGAATTGGATTTTGGAGATGAATTCGTTGTGGGGGATCAGCTGCTTCGCATCGATAAGAATCCGCTCCCCGATGACGGGCCTGATCCGGCGCCAACCTATTTTTACTCGTCGCCCAAGTGGCAATCATCATTTCGGGTGACCCAGATGATCGAAAATGGAGCCCCGGGGGCCTGCAGTGTTGCGCGCGGCAAGACGCTTCAGGTTGGCTCTGCCATTGGCGATTTGCTGTTCCCGGATGATCCGCTCCTCTCGGAGCAACACTGCGTGGTGGAGGAGCAGGCCGGAAGCGTCGTGCTTTCTGATCTCGCTTCACGCACGGGCGTTTTCGTCCGGATCCGCGGTGAACAAGAGTTGGCCCACGGCGATGAACTCCTGATCGGCCGAACGCGACTGGTGGTCGATCTCACGGCGGGCCAGGCCGCCTAACCTCCCCCCACAAAAAATGACGGCCAGGAGAGTTGCCTCTCCCAGCCGAACATCATCCAGCCGCAATGCGGTCGCTCGTATTACTCAGCAGCAGGAGCAGCGGGAGCAGCTTCTTTTGCGCCAGCAGCAGGAGCCGCAGCTTTTGCGTCAGCAGCGGGAGCAGCAGCGTCAGCGGCCGGAGCAGCGGGAGCAGCGGGAGCAGCTTCTTCAGCAGAAGCAGCAGCCGGAGCAGCAGGAGCTTCGGGAGCGGGGGTGGCAGCGCCACCGCAAGCAACGAGCAGAGCGGTCAACGGGAGAGCGAGTAGAATCTTCTTCATATGAGGTTCCTCCTAAAAACTGACCCGCGGGATGAGTAATTGCGAGCCTAGCCCCGACCAGACGCTCGACCCCTCCAGGATGGCTCAGGCGGACACCAACTTCGGCCTTCTGGCTGAAACGGTACCCGCAACGGGGGTGCTGAATGACGTCGAAAAGGCAAATCAGAGCAGAGTTTCTAGCGCATGAGCTGAAACGCACGGCTCGGGCGTCCATACTGAACTCTCATGCCGCGTTTCCCCGCCCCCCGCGGCCACCTCAGATTGGTGGTCGAGCCCAGCTCCCACGCGGGCGGAGTTCTTTCGTCAGTGGTCGCTGCTCTCGGAGACGATCAGCTGGTCGCGTTGATGCGCCAGGGGGATGCAGTGGCCTTCGAGACGCTCTATCGGAGACACGCGGCCTTTGCAATTAATCTGGCGGTGCGAATTCAAGGCAACGCTTGCGATGTTGAGGACATCGTGCACGACGCGTTTTTGAAGGCGGCGCAGCGAACCCACGCATTGCGGGACCCGGGAGCCTTTCGCCCCTGGCTGGGATCGATTGTCGTTCGCTTAGTCAAAACACGGCTGCGGCGCGCCAGGTTGGTGAATGTTTTTCGGATTGGTCCAAGCCAGCGTGCTGCCGCGGAGGTCTTGGATATCGATACTTTAGTTTCGAGTGACGCCGGGCCAGAGGCACGCGCGGAGCTGTTTCAGGTTTACACAGCGCTCCTGGAGTTGCCTGCGGATGAGCGAATCGCTTGGACGCTGCGCTACGTGGAGCACCACGATCTGCAGGGCGTCAGCCAGCTCGCTGAGTGCTCGTTAGCGACGGCTAAACGGCGTATTTCGCGCGCGCAACATCACCTGCTCGCCAAGTACCGCGGCCCTAAAAATGCGGCTTCTCCGACTGTTGAATGCGTCACTCGGATTGAAGAAGCTGCCGCCGAGGATGATCCAGAAGAACCGAGTCAGTCATGAAATCGCAGTTACCCCGCATCGATCGATCCCTCTTGAAGAATGCCGGAGCCCAGGCGGCTGTGGAGCGTATTTGGCAACGGCTGGAAAACGACGCTCCGCTCGCTCGATATTCACGCGGTCCGCGCGTGTGGTCGATTGCCTTGGCGAGCGCTACGTTTGCGACGGGCTTGTGGCTTGGAGTGCATCTGAATAAACAGGAAATTCCTTCAGCCCAAGTGGTTGCTGAGCCAGCTTCACGCCTCTGGCCGGTTTCGGGTGCCGTTAAGGAAAGCGCCCCGGTGGCCCCCGGTGATCGGCCGGCGGGAACCCGCGGGGCAAAGCGAGCCGCTGCGTTCGGGGTTTCGAAGACCAGCCGTTCGCTGCCGCTTGGAAGGGAGCAGATGGAGGTTCCTGAGCCGTCCACTGGCCCGACGGCTTCCGCGAGTGCGACTAGTTTGGGTGCGTCACCCGAGTGGATGCGCCTCGCCAATCTTGGGGATTACGTGAGTGCGCTCCGGGCGGTCGAAGAGGAGGGCGGATTTGATCAACTTTTGGCAACGGCAACGGCCGACCGACTGATGGCGGCCGTGGATGTCGCGCGGGCTACGGGCCAAAAAGGTCGCGCTTTGCAGGCTCTTCGGAAAGTTCTCGGGGAATTTTCGGGCAGTCCCGAGGCGCCGCTAGCCGCTTGGACCCTCGGGAACATGTTGGAGCAGGCTGGAGACCCAGTGGGCGCCGCAGCTGCATTTGCTCAGTACCAACGCTTGTCGCCGCAAGGGGATTTCGCTGAAGATGCGGTGGTCCGGCAGTTAGAGGCGCTGATCACGAAGGGTCAAGCGGACGAGGCGAGGCGGTTAGCTAAGAGCTATGAAGCGGAGTTCCCAGAAAGCCTTCGACTGCGTGAGCTCAGTGAGCAGCTACAGCAGCCGCGTGCCCCAACGCCAGGGGCGGCCTCGGGCGCGCCCGTCGAGCCAGGACCTGGAAGTGTCGGGGGGCAGGTTGCGCCGGCTGCCGCGGTCCCAGTTGAAGCTGCAGCTCGCTAGCCTGGCAGTATTCGTTGTTGGGTTCTCAGCAGCTTCGGCTCTTGGCGCTCAGCCGAAACGCGGCGAAACCTCGGGCGGTGGTCAGCGGCGAGCAGGTACGCTGGCCAAGTCATCGCCGTCCATTCTGGTTGAGATTGACGCGGCCGCGGAGCACTTTCTGGATCCCGTTCTAACGCGCAGATTGATCGCCTTGGAACTTGGTGACAGCCAGCTTTCCGAGTTTGTTGACGCGGAAGGCAGGCGCTTCCCGCCGACCCTATTTTTTCTTATCAGCTCAGAGCCCTCGCTGGCGCTTGTTGAGCTTTGGGAGCGAGGCCACCTCCACGGATCGCGGCGCGTTTCGTTGCAGGGCGATCCCCATCTGCGCGCACGGCGAATTGCGCTCACCGCGGCGGAGTTGGGGATGCGTTTGCGTGAGCACTCACTCTCGCTCATCGCCTATGAAGTGGAAAGCAGAAGCGCTAAAGAGCAGCGTTGGCAGAAGCAGAGCGAGGAGCGGCGGCAATCGTTGCCGGCATTTCGCGCGGGAGGTTTGGGCGTGTTGGCCGGCGAGAGCGCCTGGCTGATGGGCGCACGGGCCGAGCTTGTGCTGCGTTTGCCCGAGAATCTCGGTCTGGATCTCGCAGGCGCCTGGGCCGCGGGGCGAGCCTTCGGAAAGGGTGCTTCCGAGCCGTTAAACTGGTGGGAAGTTTCGATTTCGCCGCGCTACTCGACGAAGTTGGCGAAGGCTTGGGTGGGCGCCATCGGGTTTCGCGTGGTCGCTGCACTAGCTGACATGAATCAAGCGGGTGGTGATCGAAACGTCGAGTGGACGGCCCGCGCAGCAGTCGAGCCAGCTCTGGAATGGTCGAGCACGCCAACGCTCACGTTTGGAGTGCGGCCTGAGTTAGGGTGGCTGCTTCGACCTGTCCGATGGCAAAGCTCAGTCGGGGCAACGCCGGCGGAGCTTTCGGGCGCTTGGCTCGGAGCCTCTGTATTGGCCACGTTGGGCCGGAGCCAACACTAACGTTCAGGGCCGTTGGGCGTGGGATTTTGGGTGAGCGTGGCGAGCAGCTTGTCGCGGAGAGCCCGCGAGAGCGTCACAAAGCGTCCTCGTAAAACAAAAGGTTCACCGTTGCGCTTGCAACTCGTGACTTTGACTTGCACGCGTTCGCCATCGGCCTCAAGCGCGCCTCGGAGCGTGGACCCCGGCGGAAAGGCGCGATCGGCGTGAAGCACCACATGCATCTCATCGATCTGAACGATCTGGGCATGCCCAGAAGGATCTAAATGGACCACCGCCATCAGGCTCCTCGGTACTTTCTGACAGCCTGCTGCGCTTCCCGCGTCTCCTCGCGATCTTTCAGATATTGCCGTTTGTCGTGGTGCTTGCGACCTTTTGCCGTGGAAACTTCCAGCTTCGCGTGGCGGCCTTTGAAGTAGAGCCGAGTGGCCACGAGTGTCATGCCCTCGCGCTCCAAGGCGCCCTTCAGGCGATCGATTTCGATGCGGTGGATCAAGAGCTTGCGCGGGCGTTTCTCCTCGTGAGCAAAGGCCGCGAATTTGAGCATTGGAATGCGCAACCCCTTCACCCAAGCTTCGCCCCGCACATCGATGTCCACCCACGCGTCTGACAGATCGGCGCCGTGGTCGCGGAGCGCCCGCACCTCACTGCCGATCAACATAATACCGGCTTCGAGCTTATCCCCGAGTTCGTACTCGAAGTTAGCACGGCGATTTTTCGCCACCAGCGTGATGGCTCGCTCTGGCTTTTGACTTGCCTTGGCCATTCGGCGCGTGAGTCTGCCGTGGTTTCCCGCGCGCGAGAACCCAGCCCTGCACTTTTTCTTGCGCCCGAGCCCGAGTTCAAGCTGCCGGTGCTATGGAAGGCGCCGCCAAGCATGTTGCCGACCATTCTGAAGGGTGCCACCACTCACAATCTCAAGGGCATCGATCTTGTTTTAGAACCAGGCCGCGTCATCGCCATCACCGGCGTTTCCGGTTCGGGGAAGAGCAGTTTAGCCCTCGATAC
This sequence comes from Polyangiales bacterium, assembly GCA_038246305.1. Lineage (GTDB taxonomy): Bacteria > Myxococcota_A > Polyangia > Polyangiales > Polyangiaceae > JBBRRP01. Next base: position 11,012 of record JBBRRP010000030.1, read on the forward strand.
ACTTTACTCAGAAGGCCAGCGGCGCTTTGTTGAGAGCTTCAGCCCGTACGCGCGGCAGTTTCTGGAACGCCTCGAACGCCCGCCGGTGCTGAGCCTCGACCCTGTTTCGGCAGGGATTGCAGTGGATCGTAAAGCTCCCATCAAGAGTTCGCGTTCGACGCTCGCCACCATGGCGGATCTCGAACCGTATTTGTCAGCGCTGTTTCTGCGAGAGGCGCTGCCGGTGTGCCCAGCGCATGGGTGCGTCGCCGTGCGGCTGGATCCGAATGGGGCCGCGCAATCGGTGCTAGCGAGTTGGCCCGGGCGGCGCGCGGTTGTCAGTTATCCGCTCAGCGTTCCTGACGTGGAGGCCTATCTGGAGCTCAGGCAAGCCCTGCTGCGCGATGGATACACGCGTTGGATCCTTCAAGGTGAAATTCGTGATCTCGAACAGCTGAAGCCTTCCGAGGTGCTCGGTGCCAAGGAGGTTGGCGTTGTCCTGGATCGGCTGGCGCTCGGTCCGAACGCCTCCGAGCGTCTCGCGAGCGCGCTCGAAACGGGGTGGAATCGAAGCGCTTTGGTGGAGGTGACGAGCGATGGCGAGACGGTTCGTCTCCCGCGAGGCATTTGCTGCCCGGTGGGCGGTGAGGTTTTTGAAGCGGCGCGGCCCGGGCTTTTTTCCTATGCATCGCCCCTCGGAGCCTGTCCGAAGTGCCGCGGTTTTGGGCGCACGCTTGGCATCGATCTCGAAAAGGTCATTCCGGATGAGAGCCTGAGCCTCAAGTTGAATGCGATTCGTCCTTGGCGCGGAGGGTCCACGACGTGGGAGCGGGACGCACTGAAGAAGCTGTGTCAGCGCCATAAAATCGCCTGGGATCGGCCATACCGCGAGCTTTCGAACAAGGACCGTGAGCGGATCCTCACGGGCGACGGTGAGTTCTCAGAGACGACGTTTCCCGGTGTGATGGGCTGGTTTGCATGGTTAGAAACACGAACCTACAAGATGCATGTTCGCGTTTTGCTCTCGCGCTACCGCAGCTACGATCCGTGCCAGGCCTGCGGGGGTAAGCGCCTCAATTCAGATGCGCTCGGGTATCAGGTTGCCTCGCAAACACTGGCGGACATGCACGCGCTCGAAGTTTTCGAAGCCGAGAAATTACTCGCGCGGTTTGAACCGCGAACCGTTCAAGGTCGACTGATCCGCGAGGAGTTGCTGTGTCGCCTCCAGTATCTGTGCCGCGTGGGCCTTGGTTATCTCACGTTAGATCGACAAGCGCGTACGCTTTCGGGGGGAGAAGCTCAACGTGTCACGCTCACCGCAGCGCTCGGCACTTCGCTCCACAATGCACTATTTGTTATCGATGAGCCCACGGTTGGGCTGCATGCTTCCGACATCCTTCCGCTCACCAGTCTGTTCAGTGAGTTAGCCGAGCGGGGGAATACGGTCCTCGTGATCGAGCACGATCCGAGCGTGATTTTGGCTGCGGATCGCGTGATCGAACTGGGCCCTCAGGCGGGCCAAGCCGGCGGCGAGATCGTAGCGGATGGCACCCCCGCGCTAGTGATTGCGAAGACGACCGCCACTGCACGCGCCGTGCGGCACGTGGCGCGTCGAACTCGAGCGCTGCGTACGTCGACCGACTTCCTGGAAATCACAGGCGCGACCGCTCATAATCTAAAAGCGTTGGACGTCCGGATCCCGACTGGAGTGCTCAGTGTCATCACGGGTCCAAGTGGCTCGGGCAAGAGCACACTGGCCGTCGATATCTTGTATCGAACACTCGCCCGCCGCTTTGGTGAAACGGACGTGGACGCTCCCGGGACGACGATCGGATTACAGGCTCCAGAGTCCGTGCAGAGCGTCGTGCTTGTGGATCAATCTCCGCTCGGGCGTACCTCGCGCGGTAACGCTGCTACCTACACTAAGGCCTGGGATTTCATTCGGGCGCGCCTCGCGGCCCAACCCGAGGCGGTCGTCAACGGGCTGTCCGCTTCAGATTTCTCCTTCAACGTGAGCGGTGGACGCTGTGAAGCGTGTTCTGGCGAGGGTTTTGAGACCGTGGAAATGCAGTTTCTTGCGGATGTTCGCCTGTTATGTCCGGTATGCCAGGGCAAGCGCTTTTCCGAGTCCGTTTTAGGGGTTAAGGTGAAGGGGCGAAATGTCGCGGAGCTTTTGTCCGAAAGCGTCGCGGCCACGTTGCAGCTTTTTGACGATGAACGCCAAGTTCAACGGCGCTTAGGGCCGCTCGCGTACCTTGGGATGGGGTATTTGCCATTGGGCCAAGCGCTCTCGACGCTTTCGGGCGGGGAAGCGCAACGGCTCAAGCTTTCGCGTGCATTGGCTGAAGTGAAGCCAGGCGTCTTGTTTGTCCTGGATGAGCCGAGTGCCGGCTTGCACGCTGATGAGGTCGAGCATGTGTTGAAAGGGGTGGATGCGCTGCTCGATGCTGGAGCAAGTGTGCTCCTCGTGGAGCATGATCTCGGAATTATTCGCAATGCAGACTATCTGATCGAGCTTGGCCCAGGCGGAGGCGCCAACGGAGGCCAAGTGCTGGCAACCGGCACGCCTGAGCAGATCGAAGCCGTCGATTGCCCGACGGGTCGTGCTCTTTTGGCGGCCAAGAAAAGTCACGCGCCAGCGCGCCCCAGTAAGAAAAGCACTAAAAAATCGGCTGTTTTGCGCGCGCCGGTGCTCGAAGTCGTGTCCGCGCGTGAGCACAACCTAAAAGGTGTTTCTGTCAAAATCCCCCACGATGCGCTGACGGTCGTCACCGGGCCGAGTGGTTCAGGCAAGAGCACGCTCGCCTTCGACGTGATTTTTGCTGAAGGCCAGCGCAGGTTTTTAGAAACCCTCACCCCCTACGCGCGTCAGTTTCTCCCGAACATGCCCCGCCCGGATGTGGACCGCGTGGTAGGCGTGCCGCCGTCGATCGCGCTTGAACAACGCACCACACGGAGTGGCAAGAAATCGACCGTCGCGACCGTCACCGAAGCCGGCCACTACCTGCGCTTGTTGTTCGCTAAGCTCGGAACGGCGCACTGCCCCAAGCATGATGCAGCCATCGCGCCGAGCAGTCTGGAATCGGTTCTTCAATCGATCGTGTCACGGCGCGGGCGCGTATCCCTCTTGGCACCCGTGGTAGAAGATCGGAAGGGCACCTATCTCGATGTGTTTGCCGCGGCAGCACGCGCGGGAGTTACGTACGCGGTGTGCGACGGGCAGCGCGTCGAAACCGCCACACCTCCGCGACTGGCGCGCACCCGGGAACACGCCATTGATTTGCTATTTGCCGAAGATTGTCCCGCAAATAGCTTGGCGCCTGCCGACTTAGAGCGGGCACTCTTTTGGGGTCACGGGAGTGTGAAGCTTCGGACGAGCCAAGGCGATGAGCTTTTTTCGACCCGGCTGGCCTGCCCGATTTGCGGCTTTGCGATTCCCAAGTTGGATCCCCGTTGGTTCTCGTTCAACGCGTTGCAGGGCAAGTGCGCGACGTGTGATGGCGATGGCGTGCTTGAAGTCGGGGTCAAGCAGAAGAAAGGCGTGTCGCCTCGGGTGCGTGTGTGTTCGGACTGTGGCGGCAGCCGTCTAGCACCGATCCCACGTTCGGTGCGAGTGAACGGCTACAGGTTTCATGAATTTTGTGATCTTTCTGTGGGTGAGGCGCGCGAGGCGGTGCGCGCTCTCGCCGCCCCTGGAGAGCAAGCGCTCATCTTGCAACCCATCAAAGCTGAACTCGAACGTCGCTTGCAGTTTCTGGGAGACGTAGGTCTCGATTACCTGGCGCTGGGGCGTCCCGCACTCACGCTTTCGGGGGGTGAGCTGCAGCGCTTGCGCTTGGCGGCTCAATTGGGCGCGGGGCTCACGGGCGCGCTGTACGTTTTGGATGAGCCCACGATTGGGCTTCATCCGCGCGATACCGGCCGATTATTGAACAATTTGCGCAGCTTGGTCGCTTTAGGATCGACCATCTTAGTCGTTGAGCACGACGAAGAGACGATTCGCGCAGCAGATTTTCTGATCGATGTCGGGCCGTGTGGCGGTGCCGAGGGTGGGCGGATTGTTGCGGCGGGTTCAGCTCAATCCGTCCTTGAAAACCCAGAATCCCCAACGGGGCGTGCGCTCAGTTCGCCACCGGAGTGTCGAGTAGCACGTTCGCTGGAAGAGAGTGCTTGGTTGGAATTGCGTGGTGTGACTGAGCACAATCTTCAGAGCATCGACGTGCGCTTCGCCAAAGGGCGCTTCAATGCCGTCGCTGGCGTGAGCGGCTCAGGAAAAAGCACGCTGGTTCGCCAGGTGCTGCTGCCTGCGCTCCGCCAGAAGCTTGAGCTCGAGACAGAGCCGCCAGGCAGGTTCAAAGCCTTGCGCGGGATCGACGGCATTGTTCGAGCCTGCGTCGTGGATCAATCCCCGATCGGCCGCACACCGCGTTCCACGCCAGCCACGTTTCTCGGCATTTTTGACGTAATTCGAGCGCTCTTTGCCCAATCACCCGAGGCCCAAGTGGAAGGCTTCGGCCCTGCGCGTTTTTCGTTCAATAGCAATGCAGGTGGCCGCTGCGAAGTGTGTGAAGGTCAAGGCTTCATCACGCATGAGATGAGCTTTTTGCCAGATGTGGTTGCGCCGTGCAGCGCCTGCGAGGGTCAACGCTTTGAATCTCGGACGCTCAAAGTGCGTTGGGCTGGGCTCAATATTGGGCAAGTTTTGAAGCTAACGGCAGAGCAGGCCAGCGCATTCTTCGTCCAACATCCGGCCATTGTGCAGCCACTCCGGACGCTCTGCGAGCTGGGGGCAGGCTACATCGCACTTGGCCAGGGTTCGCACACTTTGTCGGGTGGCGAGGCACAGCGCTTGAAGCTTGCGGCAGAGCTGACGGCGAGCCGACGGCACGAGCCCACGCTCTACGTATTAGATGAGCCCACGACCGGCCTGCACCTCTCGGACGTTGGCAAGCTGATCCGTGTGCTCGACAGGCTCGTCGAACGCGGGGACACGTTGGTGGTCATCGAGCATCACCCACTCGTCCTCGCCGGTGCTGACTATCTGCTTGAGCTCGGTCCTCACGGCGGACAAGCTGGGGGGCGAGTGGTGGCCGCGGGAACTCCCAAGGAAGTTTCGCGCCTGAAAACCGCTACGGCACCGGTGCTGAAGCGGCAGCTCGCGGCGGCTACCAGTGCGAAGGGCCGTGCTCTCGGTTCCCGCGCTGGATAACGGCTAATTGAGTAGGGAATCCCCAATCACGGATAAGATTGCAACTTGGATTTCGAGTTGCCGGTCAGGGCGTATCGGATGCCCACTTCGCTCGGCGAGCTCGAAACGGTCCGATACTTTTTCGCCAATTGTTTTCACTTGGCACCCGACAATCTGCACGTTCGCGTTGAAGAGTGCCTGCGTGAGCGCCAATAGCAGTCCAGGCCGATCAGAACTCTGAACTTCCAGCGTTGAGAAGCTGCCGTCCTCGCTTTCCAAGAAGCGCACTCGTGTTTCCCCTCCTGTTCCAACACTTCGGGGCGGAGCCACCGGTGCCTTCCGCCCCTCCAACAACTCTATCAGAGTGGCTTTCAGCGCTAAAAGCTCGCCAGGAAGCACGCCTAAGTGCTGGGCATTGGCCGACACACGTTGCACCCAAAACAAATCCACAGCCTCTTTCACGCCGTCGTTTCGCGTACGCGTGTAGGCCTCAGCATCGATCACGTTGAAGCCTTGCGCATAGAGCGCGGCGCTGATCGTTGCGAGCAACCCCGGGCGATCTTCGGCGACCACGCACAAAGCGACAGCTTCAGGCCGATCGCTCGGGAACGCGCCCACACTCGCGAGCGAGCCGTCTCGGAGTGCCGCGATCCTTGAGTGAGCCACCTGCATATCGGGTGACGCGCGCCGAGTGTAGGCTGCTGGCATGCTGGTCACGAAAGAATCCGGAGTGTTGGACACGGGGCGAGTCTAGCTTCGCAAGCGCGGGATTCGGGAAAGTTTCTGTAGTGAGTCACCGGCTAAGTTACCGGGGTGCGGCAGGGCCTCCCGCATCGGGAGGTGCCGCGTTTGGCGGAGTGGGTTGGGGAAACCCGGGCCACGGCGGCAACGCCGTTGGAAACTCGGAAGGCAGCGACGTAGGGATGCTGATGGCAGTAGGAAATCCGCTCGGCAGGCCACTCGGCAAAGGAATGGTGAACGGTGGCGGCCCGCTTGCCGCCGCTCCCGCGTCGGGTGCTCCTGAGGTGGTTGGGTGCGGGCGCGTGGGTGTCTGCGCCGGCGGGCGTTGGTAAGTTGAAGTTGCGTGAGGGTCGGTAGCTGTTGAAGTGGGAGCTGGAAATTCAGGCTGTACTTCCACGGGCGGCTCGCTTGTCGGTGCGGTGGCAAGCGGCTCCACAAGTGGCCAGGTGCTGTCGCTCTTTGATGGGAGCTGGAGAAAATAGATCACCCCCATGGCGACTCCCAACAGCAGGGCAACGACGACGAGGATCATGATCGACGCGTTGGAGCGACGCGGCTTGCTTGCCGTTGGTGAGGGAAAATGCTGGGGTGACTTTGGAATTGGGTTTGGGCCCACCGAATCTTGTGCTGGCCCGCGCTCTGGCTCACGAGGTGCCAATTGCGAGGCTGGAAAGGTGCTCGCGCGGGCTATTTGCGCTTCGATCAGCTGGGTTGAGACGCGCACGGTGGCACCGGGTCCAGCAGCTAAGAAAGGCACGAGCGCTTCTTTGAATGCTGCGGCAGTTTGAAAGCGTTGCTCACGATTCAGGCTGAGCGCACGCATCACGAGCGCTTCGAACCCTTCGGGCAATCCCGGCACCAGCTCTCCGAGCGGGCGGATCTGCCCAGTCTGAACGGCGAGCAGGGTTGCTTCCAGGCTGGTGGGCTTCACAACAGTCTGGCCCGAGAGCATTTCATAGATCAAAGCTCCTACCGAGTAGATATCCGCCCGCTGATCCACACTGGCGGCTTCCACGATCTGTTCAGGCGCCATGTATTCGGGAGTTCCGAGGATCATGCCTGCGGCGGTGAGCTTGTCGCCGTCAGCTTGTGGGAGTCGCAGCTTGGCAATGCCAAAGTCGATCAGCTTGAGCACCACGCCGTCGCGTCCTTGAGTCGCGAACACGTTATCCGGTTTGAGATCTCGGTGAACGATCGAAAGCTCGTGCAAAGCTCCGAGGCCGATCAGGATCTGAACCGAAAAATCGACTGTCTGCGCGAGGCTGAGCCGCCGTTCACGATCCAAGAGTGCGCGGAGCGATTCGCCGTGCAGAAGGTCCATCACCATGAAGGGGATCTGATCCGCTGTGCGATCAACATCCCACACCGTTGCGACGTGAGGGTTGCGGATACTCGCCGCAAGCTGAGCCTCTTGAAGAAAGCGCGCCCCAAGGCCTGGCCGTTCTGCCAGATCCTTGTGCAGGAATTTGAGCGCCACCGATGTCTTCAGGCGTTCATGGAGTCCCTCGTAGACGACCCCCATCGCGCCTTCCCCAAGCTTTCTCACAAGCCGGTATTTTTGAGCAATGAGATCACCGGGAGCGAGAGCCATCAAGGATGGCGCGAGCGTAGCCGAACTCTCAGCTCAACGCTTCCCGGATCGTTTCGTAGCCTTCTTGCCATGCGAGCAAATCGGCTTTAGTGGCGTCGGTGATCCGCAGGCCGAAGCCAGGCGGGACGGTTGCCTGCTGCTGAGGCCCTAAGAGCCGGCGCCAAGCCACTTGGCCCTCTAGGCGTACACGGCGTTCAGTTCGGGGAGGGCTGAGCTCGATCCACACGGTGTCGTCTTCGGGTGGGAACAACGTTCGCACGTAGAGCCCACCGCTACTGATGTTGTAACTGTAGCCAAAATCATCGCCGTGCCTGCCAGCTCCGCGAAAGGCCACCGTGGTCCCGTACAGGATTCGAGCGCTCCCGCGTTGGTTGAAGCGATGGCCGTTTTTCAGTTCATTGGAGATGAATAAGACATTTTCTGGTGGCGCGAATCCGTCTGCCGCAGCAACGCCCGCGAGATCAGAGAGCGCCAGGTGGAGAGCTTTGAGATTTTTGGGAGCTGTATGGATCACACACACGGCCAGAGATCCAGCCTCGCGCGCACTCGCGACAAAAGCCGCGGGCTCCCCACAGAGTTCGGAATTCGAAACCACCACCTGGACTTCCGGATTGGTCGCGAACGCACAGGCGTCTTCGGGAGTCACGGCGAAAGTGATCTCGTATCCGGCGTTCCTCAGCACCCTACCGAGTAGCAGCCGTCGCACGGGATCATTTTCCGCAACGAGCGCAATACCCCGGCTCGCCACAGGCGAAACGGGGGCCTCGCGAGGGAGCCTGCGCAGCCGCCCCACCACGGCTTTTTCGTCGGTGCTCAGTACGAGATCGTCGGCGCCCCAGGCGAATGCCGTAGCGAATGCGAGATCGCTGAGCTCGTGGCTCATCGCCAAAACAGGAACCTGTGCGTGCCTTGCCTCAGCGCGTGCGCGCATCGCAATCGTTTCGGGCTCGACCGAAGCGGTGTCCACCAGCATCGCATGCGGTTGGTTCTCCGCGAGCCAGCGCGTGGCCTCATTGGCGTCGTGGCAGGTGTGCAAGATGAACGCGGACGCTTGCGCTGCGCTAGCGAGGCGGGCTTCGTCGTCAGCGTTGAATTGACCGAGGGCGAGGGCGGGGCGATCTGCAAGCATGGCAACCGAAGATCCCAACGGCCCAAGCTTCCCCCGCTGAAGGCTTGCGCGTTAAGTAGCCAAAATTTGCTGAAGTTCCGCTTCAATCGCGCTTCGCTCCACGCACTTTGCCAGCGCGAGCTCATGAACCAAGAGGCTCCGCGCTTGGTCGAGAAGCCGACGCTCCCCAAAAGACAGGGCCTTATCCAACTTGAGGCGATACATGTCGCGGAGCACTTGCGCGATCTGGTCCGGGGCGCCGCTCTTCAAGAGCTCCGTATAGGCCCGAAAACGTCGATTCCAGGGCTGGGCATCATCGACGGCCACTTCCTTCGAGCGCAAGATATCCAGGATGCCTTCGGCAGCGTGCTTCTTCATGATGGCTCGCAGCCCCACGCGCTTCACCGCGCTCGTAGGGACCATGACCTTCATGCCAGTGTCCACCATTTTGAGCACGTAGCAGCGGTGCTTGCTCCCACCTAAGTCGCGTTCTTCAAGCGCTAGCACCTCTCCCACGCCGTGCCCCGGATGTACGGCTCTATCGCCGAGCTTGAATGGGTCATCGTTGACAGATGTCTTGGCAGAAGCTTCACCCCGTGATGTTGCTATCGATTCCATTCCGCCTCGTTGGTTTAGCTGCGTTGCCCCGCACACGCTCACCTGAACACCCGCGTCGTACTCCGATCGGCGTTCGCAGTCAATGCCGAGTAGGCTCGCCTGACGGCAGCAGATCCGGCTCTTTCTCTACGCTGTTTTTCTCGTTCATTTCCAAGAATTGCCAAACTTCCGCGCCCACTGCTGCATAGAGCCCAGCGACGATAGGTGCCGTCCGCAGCGTGACGTCCAGACGAAGTGAATCAGCAAGTTGGGTGACGCGTGGTGGAACAACAGGTTCGTGCAGTCCGAGCAAGTGTCCGAGAGAACTCTCCGAGACATCTTTCCAGCTGCGAAGCAGACGATCAGGAGCTCCCGGATCATGGTCGAAGCCGCCGGCGAGCGAGACGGAAAGTATGAGTTCCGACGCCTTCTGGAAATCAGCTTTGGCGCCAAGGGCAAGCGCGGCTTGAAAGAGTCCGAGAGCGCCATTCGCCCATTCTTCTTTGAACGGGCCAGGCACAAAGAACAGAAGCTTTCCGTTCAAAATGCCAGGAGGCAGCCTGCCAAAAGCCGCGCCTTTGAACACGGTGGGTGATTTCTTGAGCCGATGGCGCGCGTAGGCCTCCACGGCTCGGGCAGGCGTAGGATCTCCCACCGCGATTGCCACCAGATGGTTGAGGAGGCGCACCATTCGCTGCGGGGCTCCACCTGCGATACCTGTGGTTGTGGTGAGCTCAGGGTGAGGGTGCGTGGTGAGCGGTGCGTGGCGCAGGCGTTCCATGAAGCGCGTCTCGATGTCCGAATTGTCGCCTGTTGTTTCAACAACATAGAGCGTCGAATAGTCGAATCCGGCGATAAGCAAACGTTTAACGCGGCTCAGTTCGAAACCGCTGGCCCTTCCAAAAAGCGCTAGGCGCTCCTTCGGCACAACCGGCTCCAGCACTTCCAAAAGGTCCTTGCGTGCGGCTAGCTCCGCCACGTCGGCCGCGAATAACCAGCGCAACCCGGCGGCGGGCACGTACTCCTCCGCTTGGCCCACCAAGAGCGGAGGCGGCAGCTCGCGCTTAGGCGTGAGCGGAGCCGGAGCAGATCCGGTGCAACCGAACGCAGCTAGAAGAAGCACCCCAGCGGAGCCGCGTGTGCGGGACTTTCTGAGCCACCCGCTAGGCGTAGATTTCGAACTCTTCACTTCGTGGACGGATTGTTATCGCCCGCGGGAGCCGCGGGGTTGCGCACTGCGGGGGCGGGCGCATCATCGTTCACGAGCTCTTTGAGTTCTTTGCCGACCTTAAAAAAAGGGAGGCGTTTGGCAGCGACCGGGACCGGTTCACCCGTGCGCGGATTTCGGCCATCGTACGGCTTGTAAGGCCTTACCGAGAAGCTCCCGAAGCCACGGATCTCGATACCCTCTCCTGCTTGGAGCGCGTGCACCATCGAATCAAAGATGCAATTGACCACCATTTCAGCGCGAGCTTTGGTGAGTTCGCCATTGGCCGAGATAACCTCAATCAGCTCGCTCTTGGTCATCTGTACGGAGCCTCCCTCGAAGACTTCCCGCCTATGGTCCCCGTTCAAGGCTTGGATTGTCAACGACTTTTCGTCAGTGCGCCGCGCGCCCGGGTTCATGGTGTTCATCGGGTCCGTCTGGGTCGGCGGTCGGAAGCTCGCCCCATTTTTATTTATCGGGGTGTCACCCGCAGGGTATCTAGGAGTATTTCTGGGCCTGTTGTATCGAATTCCAGCCGCAGCTGCCCCAAGGCTCCTGGCATCAGGGCGGTGTCCACTCGGACCCTGAGCTTCTGACAGGACCCTGCGATGGTCAAGAAGTGATCCAGAAGGAGGCTTCGCGAGCCATTCGCTACCAGAAATAGGCTGAGTGTGCCCCCCGGGTCCTGAGCCAAGTAGTTGAGCTCAAGCTTGCTCTTCGGGATGGCAAGGGTCGGAAGCTCGATTTGGACCCCCGCTTCACCGTGGGGGGAAGGCAAGAGGCGGAGTCCGCGCCCAAGAGAGATGCACGTGGCGCCCGAAAAGGAAGGCTTGGCCCAACCGGCGACTCGCTTGAGAGGCGGCCATTCACGTTCCAGCTCGAATAGAAGTGAATCTGTAGTGCTGTCGGCAAGGGTGCGCTTGAGGTCTAGTGACTTGATTGATGGGGTCGCATTCGGGTGCCGGGCGTCGAATTCGTAGCGATAGGCGGGCGGCTCACCCTGACTTTTCCAAAGTGCGTACTCGCGGTCGTCTTGGGTGCTGCGGGCTACCAGGATGCCGGATGCCGCTGATTGAATTCTGGGATCGAAGCCCAAATTGAATCCATGATCGGTGCCAACAAACACGAGCCCGCGGGTCACACGAGCATCCGCCAACACCCGCGCTTCATACATCGGTCGACCACCCTCCCGGTCACGCAGCGCCCGGTGCCCATGGCTCATGTGGAATGCAAAACCCAAGAGCGCCGCCGGTGTGAGCCAGCGCGTGAGCGAGAGGCTCAGCGCGGAGTAGGCCAAAAGAATGTGTTCCAGAGGCAATATGTCGGCAAATAGCCTCGCGCCCCCGCCAGGGTAGTTGCCGTCAAAGTAGAAGAGCGCGTATCCGGCGATGACTAACAGGATGGTGCTGAGCAAAGTTCGCGCCTTCGTGTTTCCGAAGGTCGTAAAGCCTGCCCAGGGTAACAACAGCGTCGCTGGGACAAAATTTGCCACGTCACCTAAGTGCCAGCCGAGACGGCGGAGAGTAACCAGGCTCGCCTGAAGCGGGCCATAGCCATTCGGGAGCTCGCGCTGAACAAAGTCCCCGTGCTCGAAGCGACAGCCGATGCCATTGCCAAAACCAAGCCTGAAGCAATTTTCCGGGCCATCTGACAGTGAATAGTAGGCAAACTGAAGCGAGCTGAAATAGGAACCTGTGCTTGCCTTCTGGTAAGCGATGAGCAAGGCCAACCCCGGCATCAGGCCCAAGAGCGCCGGCCAGCCTTTATTGCGGATGAGCCAGGGTGCACATAAAAGCAGCCCAACGCTACCCGTTACCGGTCGGGTTGCTAGTAACCAGCCGAGGGCTAGTCCACTCATCCAGCACGCAGCACGTGAACCTCGGAAACATCCGAGCAAGGCGACGAGCAGCAGCAGGGCCGAAAGCCCATGCGACATGGTATCGGCGGTGTGGTAGCGAAGCGCCGCACACAGCACAGACAGTACGGCCGCCACGAGTCCGAGCGTGTGGCTCTGGAACACCTCGCGCCCTAGTGCGTAAGTGGCGACCACCAAGCAGGCCGCAATCAGTGGCCCGATCAACATGGGGGCTTTGAGCCAGAACCCAAGCGCCAAGAGTGCCGGATAGCCTGGAGGGAAAAGCACTGCTTGGGTGTGGCCATCCAGATTCGGCAACAGGAATCGACCGCGAAAAGAGCCGCTCGGCGCGGGCATCGCGAGTGCAAAGTGTCCTGCTGCAAACGTACGCGCCTCAAGAAAATAGCTGGTGGCATCGACGATGCGCGGGCCACCGCGGAGATAATGCGCGACATAGCCTAGCGAAAGAAGGCAGGCGAGTGTTGCCAGAATTCCGACAGAGAGTCGCTGTTGCTGCTCTGCAAAGAGGTTGAGCTTCTGACCGAAGCGCGCTTTTTTTCGCGAGACCCAGGCAATCAAGAGAGCCGTTCCGAGCGCTACCCACGCCACGGGATCTTCCGGCAACCCCATGGGTCCAAAAGGGGTGCTCACTTTAGACTCACTGAACCAGCCAGAGATGATACCAAGTGATGGAGTGGGTTTTAGACATGAGTTGCACGTGGAGGGTGGGTGCGCTCGCCGTTTCAGGGATCGGGACCTCGACGTCCTGCCAGTGATCGGTTGGAAGAAATGGCGGCGTTTTCAGCTCTTGACCGTTGATGCTCAAGATCCAACGCTCCTCGTGGAGCGGAGCCACGCGCACCACCAGTGTCGCTGGTTTTTTTGCTTGGAGCCCTTGAAGCGTGAACTCAAGAAGCTCACCTACCTCTGCAATGCGTGCCGCATCCCAGACCGGCGTTTGACGTTCATCCGGGTAGGTTAGGATCTTCATGCTGACGTAGCCGGCGCCCCGCGCCGGAGGTAGGTAGCCATGCGCCTTTTCATTCACCAGGTCGGCGAAATCCAGTGAATCTACCACGGACTCATCAGGAGTTAGCCTGTGGGGTTGATCGCTGAGCCAAAGTGGGGACCAATCTGCCACGTAGAGCACCTTGCTCGCGCCCCCCGCAATGACATTGCCCCGTACCGGAACCTCAGCCACCTCCCGCCCAAAAAACAGCGGAAAATCCCCCCACCACGAAGGATAGATCGCCATCAGGTCGGGCCTCTCGGCGTTTGGTAAACGCCCAATCAGTTCAATCGCCGCAGCCACACCGAGCCGAGTTGCCCTGGCAAATGGCAGCTTGGAATACCCCCCGAGGCCAATGATATCGAGCGCCGGGCGATCCGAGACGTACGGAATGGCCCCGGCATCCCCCACCAAAACTCGGCGCGGCTTGACCCTTTCACCGAGCAGGCGCCCAACACTCACGTGCTGGTCCCAAATGTTGCGCGACGCGCGGCCGAAGAACCACACCTGATCCCGAAAGCGAGCCACTTGAAAGATCGCGAAGATGGCGCTTGCCACGATGGCCAGAACACCCAACCCAACCCAGCTATATCTCCGTTCTTTCAGTCCTCGGACCGCCTGCGCCAACACGACCCCGAGCCCGAGAGCGGCCAGCATCAGCAGCCAAGCCACTGCCGGCATCGCGTAGCGTTCATTTTGCCAGCGCACCTGGCCATTCAGCCCCACCACGAGCGCCCACAGGATCAAACTGGCCCACAGCATCACAGCTACTCGTCGCGTGCTTCGAGGAATGAGCGGCACGGCTCCGAAGAGCCAGATCAACCAGCCTAGCCAGGGCACCTCCGAGAAGTGATACTCCGTGATGCGCCGCGCTTGGTACATCACGTGGAATCGCCACGCATCCCACACTTGTTGGAGCGATAAATAGGGGTGGTAGAATTCCAGCTTCGCGATCGCGCCGGCCGCGGCGGTTTCTCCGGTGAAGAAATAATTGGCCAGACTCTGCGCGACCACGACGAATGCTCCCGGACCCGCCGTGAGCGCGAGGCCACGGAGAGCGCCTGCGAGGCCCAAGCCCGAGCGACGGCTCCACAGTGCCGTGAGGCTCAGCACCGCTACTGTTGTCACCGCTTCGGGTCGAGTTGCGACAAGGAGTGCTCCCGAGATACCGAGCCAGCCCAACGCTGCGTAGGGCATCGTGCCGTTCGTCGGCGCACGACAAACTTCATCCCAAATCACCAGGCTGAGTCCCCAAAGCCCAACGAAGAACGCCACCTCCATGCCACTGAAGAATGACCAATCCAATGCGCCGATGCACAGCAGCACCACCGGACCGAGGTAACAAGTCCAAGCCGGCAACGAACGGAAGAGCGAACGCACCGCCAAAAGTGCCCCAAAAATACTCACGCACGCGACGACCGCGGCGAAGTACATGAGATTTTCGTGGAAACCAAGCAGATAACCTATAGCGATAACAAACGGATACAGCAGGCTGGTATCCCCGCTCGAATAACCGTTCCCTGCCGACCACTCGAACGGGTGCCCCCGCGCCGCTGATCTGGCAAAATCAAAGTGAATAAAAACATCGTCCAACGGGGCGGACCAAGGCCCCGCCTCGGGATCAACAGCGGTTCGGATCCACTCGCGGTAACTGTCGTCGGACCACGCGACCGAATACAGGGTTTGCAGTCTCATTGAAGAGTAGAACCAACAGGCCGCTAGAAGCACGGAGAGCCCGGCAAACAGCGCATACAAGTAGGCCTCGCCGGGACTCTTTTTCAGCTGCTCGGTGAGCCAATCTGCTGGCTTTAAAAGCCCCGTCTTCATGAAGCGCATTCGCGTGTACCACGTCGCTTGCCCGTGAAAAAGCTTCGGGTCCGCGGTGTGCGTCAAATGTTTTTGGTACCAAACAGAACATCCCCCCTTTGAAATGGCGTATTGAGCTGTTTGCTTCAGGCTAGGCAACTACCTCTGCTGAACGCGGATTTTCGCGAGGGATTGGTGAGTTGATGCAAAGTATATCCCAACGGTCTCCGCGCACCCCTCATCTCGAAACGAGTGCCGCGGGGTTGCAAAGCTCCCGCCCCGAGCCATTATCGCCCCAGGTTCCCATGCCCAAGAGTTCCCTGCCTCTGCCCGCCGCTACGAGCGGTTCTTCTCTGGAGGCTAAGGCTCTGCCCGAGCACAGCTTGATGGCTCAGCGTGAGGTCGAGCCATCTGCCGATGCGCCGCTCGCCTATCGCGAGTACGCGTATTTTGTGAACCCCGGCGGCAGTCTGAGCGACGCGGAGCGCCTACTCTGGAGTAAAATTGAAGACGTGATGCGGGCGCTCGAGAAGCAGCGTGCGCGCAAGTTCGTGCAGCTCGCAGTCTTCGACCACAAGTTCACGACTGAGCCTGAACGAGCACCGCTCGCGACGTTAGTCTGGAAGGACTGGAAAGGGGCCCCCGTGCTCGTTTTTCCTTCCGATCCGGCACGTACGAGTCAGTGGCCTTTTGGTAGTGCTGGGCGGCCCCAGGTTTCCGTCCCCCCGCCCAGCACGCTTCCGGCTGACGCGGCTGGTGCTGCTCGCGGATCCTCAAGCGTTGCAGGCGGATCGAAGTGGTCTTCATTGGCTCAGAAGTCGCGAGATCCAATCACTGATCTCGTCTCGGAGCTCTTTGATAAAATGCATGAGCTCTCGTTTTGTACAGGGGTCACGGAGGGCGCGGATTTTGTCCTGGACATCGCCTCCAAGATGATCCCATCTAAATACTGTTTAATTCACGTTTTTGATATCAACGTGGGGGATTTCGTGTTGGTGCGCGCGAAGGGTGAGAATCAGGAGCGCGTGCTCTTGTCCCGCATTCCCGACCGCGAGCCTTGGATTGCCACCATCATGCGGCGGCCGGTACCAACGCGCCTCAAGGGAGATGTGGCGTCGCAGCCGCGCTGGCGGACGCTGGGCGCTGTTCTGACTCACGCAGTGGCGGTGCCCGTGCACGTGGGTGGCCGTTATTTGGGGCTCTTGGAGCTGGCCGATCCAGCGGATGGGGGCGAGTTCTTTGAGAATGAGTTGAACGCGCTTTCTTACATTGCGGAACGCTTCGCGGAATTCTTAGCCAATCGCCCTATCGTTTTGGATCCCGAGGTCGTCTTGAGCCATCGTCCGCCGACGCGCTGACATTTTCCTGTTGCTGGCTGGGTGCGTTAGCGGCCCCGCTTGGCTATCCTGCCGGCCGTGGCGGAGCGAACCCAGGAACGGATACTCACGTTCTTCCTCTTGCCTGCCATCGTTTTGGCAGAGCTTGTCTTGATGGGCGTGATGTTTCGCAGCAGCTTTCAGTTGGAGAAGCTCAGGGAACAGTCCGTGGTGGAAGCAACACTCGCACTGGCCAATGAGCGGGCGGATCGGCTTGATAAGCGCATTATCGAGCAGGATAATGCAGTAAAATCGCTCCTCGACGTCGGCAGACGCCAAGACTTCGGCGATAAATGGCTGGAGGTGGCGGGCATCCAAACGCCCACGATCCGCGCCGTTTTGCTCGTGGATCTCAGCTCCCCCAGTCGAGAGGTGGTGGCGTTCGCGTCGCGCGCTCCCGGTGTGGAAGACGAGCATTTTAGGCGTCTGTTGGTGGGCAATATGTTCTCGGACATGAAACTTGGAGCGCCCGACAGCGATGAGCTTCGCCATTTGCACAAGACGTACAAAGGCCAGAGCTATCTTATCAGCCACTGGGAACGCGAGGTAGCGGGGCGAACTTACCTGGTCGTGCTCTGGCATGACGTTCCGCGCGTGATCCACGAGCTTTTTCCGAGCCTTTATCCGGAGACGGACCAGCAGAGCCGCGTGAATGTGGTCGACGCCGACGGAAGGATTATCTATGGCCCGCCGCTGAGCCGGGGTGGATTGACGATCGGGCGCCAATTCGAAACCACGCTGTACAAATGGCGCCTCAACGTCACGATGACGTCTGCGGAAGAATTGGGTGCGGCGGTGGCCCGGCGCCGTATCGTCGAGATGGCGCTCGTTGCCCTTTCGGGCTTGGTGGTGATTGCGGGCGTGATTGTCATTCTGGTCGCGGCGGCTCGCGAGCGGAATCTCTCAAACCTCAAGAGCGATTTCGTAGCGAATGTATCGCACGAATTGAAAACTCCGCTCTCCCTCGTGCGCATGTTTGGAGAGCTGCTGCAAAGCGGACGCGTTGAGAACGATGAGAAGCGCGATCAATATCTGCGCATTATTGTCAGCGAGAGTGAGCGCCTAGGGGCGCTCATTGAGAACGTTCTCGATTTTGCCAAGGTGGAGCGAGGTAAAGCTGCCTACGAATTCGTCGAGTGCCGTCCGGCAGAAGTGGTGCTGCGTGCCCTCGACGTGTGTCGATTGCGTGCTGAGCAGGAAGGTTTTGCTATCCACACGACTCTTGCCGCCCATCTCCCCTTAGTACAGTTGGATGAGCGTGCGATCGAAATAGCCGTGATCAACCTGGTGGATAATGCTCTCAAGTACGCGGCAGACGGCAAACAGGTCACCGTGAGCGTGCGTGAAGTGGACGCGTTCATCGAAATCCGAGTGGCGGATGAAGGCCCAGGTGTTTCGTCTGAAGAACGCAAACGAATCTTCGAACGGTTTGTGCGTGGCAAAGAAACAGCGCAGATGCGCACGCGGGGCAGCGGCATTGGTCTGGCACTCGTCAAACATATCGCCGAGGCACATGGTGGGAAGGCCTGGGTTGAGCCAAGAGAGCCCAAGGGCAGCACCTTCGTTTTCACGATTTCAACGAAGAATCGGCATGATTGGAGCCCAACACCGAGCCCCGGCGTGAGCCCTCAGGGATCGACTTGACCGTCCTCGGTAGCCGACTGCAGCTTCTGTAAATCAGCATCATTGAGATAAATCACGTTCGGGCCGGAGGAGGGTGCCGCCTTCGCAGCTGGCAGCGGTGCCTGGCTGCTTGTGGGTGTCGGACTGGCTGGATTTTTCGGAGTGGTTGGGATTGTCGGTCTTGCGGTTGGACCAGCGACGCCTGAACCGAGATCACCTTCGTCAAGCTCAGCAGGTGCCGCACTCGTGGTTGGCGCTTGAACCCCGCTCGCAACTGGCGCAGCGGCGGCAGTCGGGGGCAGGGCGGGGAGAGGGATATGGTCCAAGAGAGCGTCATATTTGCGGCGAATTTCCTCAAAAGCAGACTGCTCAGCACTGGGCATCGTTGTTAATCCGTCGAGGTGAAGCGTCGCGGAGTCCACGAACACGCCATTCTTCTTGACGCTGAAATGCAGGTGAGGCCCCGTTGAGCGCCCCGTTGAGCCCACATACCCCACGAGCTGCTGTCGTTTCACTTTGTCGCCCACTTTCAGGCCTTCGGCAAAGCGAGAAAGATGAGCATAACCCGTCTCAATTCCGCCCGTATGCTCAAGCACCACCAGATTTCCGCTTGGGCCACCAGGACCGATCGATTTTACGGTGCCGAAGGAGGCTGAGTAAACGGGCTCACCCATCTTTGCGCCAAAGTCGGTGCCCTGGTGCGGCATGATCTTGTGAAGAACGGGGTGCATACGCTTCGGATTGAATGGCGAGGTAATGGGCGCACCGGCTATCGGCTTGCGCCAGCCACCTTCGTGAAATGAGCGTCCTTTGGCGTCAAAATAGCCTTTGACGTTGTCGCCACGAAAATAATAGAGGCGGAGTGTTTCACCGTTGGCTTGTTTGATTTCAGCGGCTTCAATCCCGGCGTAACGCGAGAAGGTCCCGCGCACGGTGATCTCTTGAGCCACCACACGGATTGTGGCAGGGACTGCCAAATCCGCGAGGCCCTCGTGGCCCTGCAGTGCGTCGGCGAGCACGGTGCGGAGGCTCGGATCGAGGCCTGCTTGTTTCGCCGCTCCGGAAAAATCCGAGGAAGTCAGCAATAAAGCGCCCTCCTTTTGCTCGCGTCGGATCTGAAGATCGAGCTTAACGCCCACCAAATAGCCGTTCTCGTTGGCCTTGGCTTGATAGACGGTTTCCTTGTTTTCAAGGTATTCGAAAGCCTTGAGCGTGCCTGGTCCGCGCTCGATGAGTGCGATGAACTCGTGGTTGGGTCCACAGCGGTTCAAATTCCGAACGTCTTTGAGCGCGGCCATGGCCCGGTATGCCTGCTTCGCGTCTAAGCCGGCGGCTTGGATTGCGCTTAAAAATGGCTGATCTTTGAAGGTTCCCCGGATGATTCGGAGGGCCGGGTCGCCCTTGGCGTCGTCAATTCGCCACGGGCCCGGGGCTGGTGGCAAGGCGCTTGTTGCTGTCGGTCCGGGAGGTACCAACGCTGGAGCGGTGTTCGTTGCTGTCGGCGCGCTCGGACTCGGTGCGATTTTCCTGAGCAAACTCAGGTTCTGTTCCTTGTCAAGATTCATGGCCAATGCGACCAACGTCGCAATCACGGCGAGGCCCATGAGCGTGCCAAAGGTAACCCGAAGTGCCGGCGAGAGCTGTTGCGCGCGACGTTTGAAGCGTGGTTGAGCTGGAGCTTGTGGTTCCAACTGCCCGCTCCTGCTGCCCGCTCCGCGACCGCTCGCGTCGCGCGCTCGTTCTAAAAGTCGTTCGCGGACCGGGTGGCGCGGCGACAAGTCAGTTTCGGAGAGTTCTTCGGGCGCCTCGACGGCCAACGGATCGACGATCCGGCCGACATGAGTGGGCCCGCCCGATTCCGGTGACGTTGGCACAGGGCAGCCTGGTAGCAGCCGCCCGGGGCGTGAGCAAGCGAGAGTCCCCTCCGGAGGGTGAGCAGGTGTTCACCTCGGGTCAGATTCCAGTGTAGCCAACGCGGGATGATGCTTGGCGCGCCCGAGATTTGGCGGCACAGTCGCCGGCGCCATGGACGAACATCTGAAGCAACTTCTTGCTCTCGCTCGCCAACACTTCGAGCAAAATGAGTACGATAAGGCAGAGTACCTGTTGCGGCAAGTCGTCGAGCAGAATGACCGCTTCGCGGATGTTTACAATATGCTGGGCGTGATAGCCCACAGCAACGGCGACTTCGAACGCGCACAAAAGAATTTTGAGCGTGCGGTGGAGCTGAGCCCCAGCTACACCGAGGCACGACTCAACCTGATGGTCGTTTGCAACGACCTTGGTCGTTACGACCAAGCCCGCAGTTTGTACGCCGCGCTCCGCGACACTGGGGCTGGTCAAGGTCCGGATAACTTTGCGATGGGGCGCATTGCGAATATGCACGCCGAAATAGCGCAAGCCTATTCGGACATTGGCATGCCAGGCGAGGCCGCGCGCGAGCTTGAGAAAGCTGTGGCGTTGAGGCCGACATTCCTCGATCTTCGAACCAAATTGGCGGTCGTTTATCGCGACTCCGGCGATCTGTTGCGTGCCAAGCAGCACTTGCGCATTGCCCGCGAGACGGACGCGAACTTCGTCCAGGCGCGCTTGGCGTTTGCCAGCATTCTGCTCCAGGAAGGGCAGCTCACATCCGCCAAGGCGGAACTTGAAGAAGTGCTCCGTCTTCAGCCCAACCATAAGATCGCACAAATGTACCTACGCACCACCAAGATTGCCGAAGGTTCAGCTCACAGTTGAGGCGACGCGCTCGAAGTATTGATTGAGCTGAACGCCCTCCAGATCACGCAGCGGACCTGTGGTCGAGCGAAGAGCGAGCGCTAGTTGACGCAGGCCTAGCTCCGCTGCGACCCGTGTCTCCGGTGCGCTCGCGGAGAGTTCCTTCACGGACGTCACGCCGTACTCGTGGATCCCGCAGGGTACGATCAAGCTGAAAGCGCGCAAATCAATGGACAAATTGAGGGCGAAGCCGTGGAGCGTGACCCAGCGCGAAATGCGCACTCCAATGGCACCGATCTTCTTCGGTTGACGTACGAATTCACGCCCCCGCCAGCTGTGCGGAGCGTCAGCATCCACCCAAAGCCCCACGTAGCCGGGGATCGTGCCCGCAGCGATCCCGGAGGGCGCGATGATTGCTTGCATGACCTGCGTCAGCAAATTCACGTAGGCCCGAACATCCTGGCGATCCGGCGCCAGATCGACAATTGGGTAACAGACTAACTGTCCCGGAGCGTGCAGTGTCACGTCGCCGCCACGGCCCGTCCGAACGAGTTCCACACCGCGTTCTTCAAGCACGCTCGGCGATGCCAACAAATGAGCCTCTTTGCCGCCCCGTCCGAAGGTGACGACCGGGGTGTGCTCAAGGAAGAGAACGGAATCTCCGATCCGTTTGTCGCGGCGGGCCGCGTGCAGCTGCTCCTGCAACTCGAGGACCTCCGCGTAGGGGCGAGTTCCGAGCCAGTAGCCAGTGATCGTCCGCACGCTCATGCTCAACGAATTCTCAGGCACGCACTACTCTGGAATTTCGACGCCGGTCTCTTTGAGGTGTTCGCGCAAATGTTCGATGTTCTCGGTGAAGACACCCACCAGATCTGGGTCAAATTGCAGGGTAGAACAGCGCTCAATCTCGTTGATCGTCACTTCGTGGGGCAGAGCTCGGCGGTAGGCGCGGTCGCTGGTCATCGCGTCATAGGTATCTGCCACAGAGATGATGCGCGCGATCAGTGGAATATTCTTTCCGGCGAGCCCGAGCGGGTAACCGCGCCCATCCCAGCGCTCATGGTGTAGGTGCACGCCGGGGATGACGGGTTCAAGAAATCGAATTGGATCCAGGATTTCGCGCCCGTGCCCGGGATGCTTCTTGAAAACTTCGTATTCATCTTGTGTCAGCTTGCCGGGTTTGTTGAGGTTCATGACGCACCCAATCTTTCCGATGTCGTGCATCAGTGCGGCTTGGCGAACCGTTTCAACTTCGACCGCAAGGAGTCCAATCCACTGCGCGAGTTGCACGGCGTAGCGGGCAACACGCTGGGAGTGGCCGGCGGTGTAACGATCCATCTTGTCGATCGTGTTCGCGAGGCTCTGAATGGTTTGCTGGAAGGTTGCTTGCAAGTCTTCATACAGGCGTGCATTGGCGATCGCCGCAGCCGCGCGTGAAGCCGTGATGCTCAGCAGCTTTCGTTGCCCTTCCTCGAAACGCTTGCTGGGCGTGACGGATATGGCTGCAACGAATCCGAGCAGGCGTTGGTGCATCTTTAATGGCACAACCACCAGGCTGTGTGCGCCTCGTCTGGGTTGCAACTCAAACAAGGCCATGGCGCGCGGGCCTTGCGCGAGGATGAGCTCGCTCTCCGTGAGTCGCCGGAGCACCTCTTGGCTATCGATCTGTCCGAGCACTTCGTCGGAAGGATAATCGCTCGTGCACTTCACAGAACGCTCAAAGAATCCGCCCTTTCCGTCATCCAACCAAGTCAGCACGAGATCGGCCCGCAACTCTTCGAGTGCGTTGGCCTCCAGCGTCGCTACCACTTCGTCCAGAGAGAGACTCGAAGCGATTGCTTCGGACACCTTGTAGAGCGAGAGCGCTTCACGCAACCGGAGATTCTCAGCAGCAAGGCGCTGCTTTTCCAAGCCACGCTCCGCGATGCGCAGGATCTCTTCAACCTTGAAGGGCTTTAGCACATAGTCGTAAGCCCCGCGCTTCATGGCGTCGATAGCCGTTTCGACGGTGCCAAAGCCTGTCATGATGATGGTGAGTGTGTCCGGGTAGCTGCTCGCGATCTCTTTCAGGAGGTCGAGGCCTCCCATTTTGGGCATCTTAAGATCCGTGATCACCAGATCATATTTGGCCTTCTCAAGCTCTCGGACCGCGCTTGTGCCGTCTTCGGCCGTGCGGACCATGTAGCCTTCCATTCCGAGGAAGTCCGCCAAGATGTCCCGAATGAACTTTTCGTCGTCCACGACGAGGACGCGGGGCCGCTCTTCGGGGGGCAACAGTGTTGGCAGGACAATCAGAGGAGCGGTCAATGGTTCCGGCCGGTAGAGCGAAATTGCTAATGCCCAGCTTACCATGAGTTGGCGTCGCCTCCGACCGCTTGATTTTTACCCTACATCTGCCCCAAAAGGCCACCCAACTGGCGCCGTGCAGCGCCCGCATCATGACGCTTGAGGAACGAAAGATTGAATCCGTTGATGAGCGCGTGCGCTGCGATCGGCCCGAGCAAAGAACCGGTCAATTGAAAAATACTTCCCAGGCATGCGCCCATCAGTGCCGCCCAGGCCACCCAAACCCACCGGCTCTTGCCAGGCACTTGGTGCACGAGACCGAACAGCAGCGCCTGCGGGAGCAAGCCTAGCCAAGGCTGGAGCAATCCGCGAAACAAGAATTCCTCGCAGATGGCGCTGAGCAGTGCCAACCCGACGACGGCTTTACTCGAAAGCCCGCGAGCGAACGGGCGCAGCGTCGAATGCAACTCCTTGGCCCAGCTGAGGCGGACGACCATCGGGCGCGTGATCAGCGCAACTAGGCATCCGAACGCGCATCCAATCAAGAGGCTGTGCGTGTGGCTGGCGGCTTCGGGCAGCTTGAGCCAGGCATCCTTGATGAGGAGTGGCGACCCATCTCGCAGCACAGTGAGCATCAACCCCGTTGGGATCGCGATATACGTGTACATCGCAGCTACACGGCCAAAGCGCGGCATCGTCCTCGGACTCTGACACGGTCGGCGCCAAAAAGCACTGAATGTGCGCCGAACCAGGCGTATCGTGCCATTTCGAAAAAGGAAGACAAGAGCCCGCCGCGCTGGGATAAGGTCTAGGCTAACGTGGCCAAGGTTGTCGATTCGCCAGAGGTTCTCCAACGCTTCGAGCAGCAGCTCGTGCTGGTTGAGATCATTGCCCGGCAGCTCGCGCGGACCTTGGGTGGGAGCATGGAGCTTGACGACCTCAGAAGCTTTGGCCGTGAGGGCTTGTTAGAGGCGGCTCGGCGTTTTGAGCCGGAGCGGGGCGTGCCCTTCAAGGCTTATGCGAACTTCCGAGTGCGCGGAGCGGTGATTGATGGCGTGCGCGCAACGGGGCGTTTGCCACGTCGTGTGCATGCACGGCTTCACGCGCTCCAGGCCGCGAACCTTTACAGCGCGGGTAAGGCAGAGGATGCCGAGGTTGAGCCTCCGCCTGGTAGTGCCTTGGCGCAAGCACACCAGGCCCTGGCTGATCACTTGGCGGCGATGGCAACAGCGATGGCGACCGGGCTCCTCAGCGAAACGGTGCGTGGTGAAGAAGGTGAGTTCACTTCCGTCGCTCCGGATGAGTCACCCGAGGAAGCGCTGGGCAAGGCCCAGCTACTCCAATTGGTGACCGAGGCGATTGGTGAGCTTCCGGAACAGGAGGCCACTTTAGTGCGGCGGCATTATCTAGGTGGCGAGCGCTTTGATCAGGTAGCCGAGGAGCTTGGCTTGAGCAAATCCTGGGCAAGCCGCCTGCATTCGCGGGCCATGGAGCGGTTGACCAAGCGTTTGCGTGCGCACGCGGCCTGAGTTCGAGCCCGGGGGCTCCGTATTCGGGGAACCATCGCTCGATTTATGCGGGTCCGACGACTAAGCTTTGAGCCGTGTCAACGCGCGTTTTGGTCGCCATGAGCGGAGGTGTCGATTCCTCTGTGGCAGCCGCGCTTTTGTTGCGCCAAGGCTTCGACGTCGTGGGCGTCACGCTCCACCTCTGGGACTACCCAGACGATGATTCGGCGCGGGGCCGTTGTTGCGCTCCCGAGGATGTTCACGACGCACGTCGCGTTGCCGATGTTTTGGGTTTTCCTCATTTTGCTTTTGATCGCCGCGAGCTGTTCCGAACTGAAGTCATCGAACCCTTTGTTGATGGCTATCTCGGCGGGGTGACTCCGAGCCCGTGCGTGCGTTGCAATCGAGGCGTGAAGATACGGGAGCTCTTGGGCCTGGCGAATCGCCTCGGAGCTGCGCAGATTGCGACGGGGCACTACGCTCGCATTGCCCGCGAAGAGGGCGTGGCACGCCTGTATCGCGGGCGAGATCCTAAAAAAGACCAGAGCTATTTTTTACACATGCTCCCCCAAGAAATTCTCAGTCGGCTCGTGTTCCCACTGGGCGAGCTGACGAAAGCCGAAGTCCGACAAGAAGCGTTGAATCTCGACCTTCCAGGCGCTCAAAAGGGTGAGAGCCAGGAATTGTGTTTTGTGCCGACTGGGCGTTACGATGCGTTTGTGGCCGAACGTGCGACTGGCCGGTTGCGCCCCGGAACACTCGTGGATGCCGCGGGTCAATCAGTCGGCGAACACGCGGGAACTCACGGCTACACGGTGGGGCAGCGCCACCATCTCGGGGTGGCGCTTGGCTACCGCGCGTACGTCGTGGCTGTTGAGCCAGAGGCTGGGATCGTGCGGCTAGGTCGGCGCGAACAGCTGCTTTCAAGTGGCGCCAAGCTTGCGGAAGCCGTCCTGGCGGATGATTTCGCGCTGCCCGGAGAAGCTGAAGTGGCGGTGCGGTATTCCCCGCAGGCGGTGCCGTGCGAGGTCACGCGCACGTTGGAGGGAGCTCTCCAGGTGGCGTTCAAGGCGCCGTTAGCTTCGGTGGTGCCGGGCCAATATGCGGTCTTTTATCGCGGTGAACGCGTGCTCGGTGGCGGGCTCATTGTCGAATCTGTAGCGGCTAGCAACGCCCACGAGCCCATGGAGTCCTTGACGTGAAGCGGCGTCTGGCGTGCGCATGGATCGGCGCGGTTGCAGTGTTCGTGGGCGGATGCACCACGGGCGAAGGCACAGGCGACGTGCAAAGCGAGCATCTGCTCATGACGGGATGCTGGAATGGGCCGTTCAATTTGGCGCCCACGTTTTTCGCGGCTCAAGGGTTTGACGATAAGTCATTGATGATTCGCATTCAACGCGGGGACGACATCGCCGAGTTTTCGGATGGCATCGTGATTGTGGTCTACGATCTTGAGCGCGCCCGCGCTTCTCTTGGACAGGACTTAGCCGTCGGGCTACCGAATGGTGTGACGCCGCCCGGTGCGCCGCGCAGCCTCGGGGAGACACCGATTGCGAGCCTCACGCTTTACCTGCACAGCAGTTGCCGAGGCAGCAACGGCGCTATTTATTCGGTTTCAGGCAGCGTGAATTTCGACAAATTGTTCAGCGGGAATTCCAACGAGAAGGATTCGGACCAACGCCTCACGCGCGGCTCCTTCAGCGCAGACTTCGCCGATCCGCGCGAGTTGGTCGCGCACCCCGAGTTGGCAGAATCGATCAAGAGCAAAGTCACCGGTAATTTCGAATTTTTCTTCCAGCGCGGCCAACCCGCCCAGCCGTTCCCCTGAGCGCGCGCAGGTGATTACACCGGTTGATCAACTTTTTTTAGAAGAGGCTGAGCGCTATCGTCTGCGTTTTTCCTGCGAAGTTTGCGCCTATTTCGATACCGAAAGTGGTCGTTGCGGAAACGGCTATCCGAACGCCGATCACCGAGGGCGCAGTCTCGAGCTAACTCCGTATGTTGTTTTCTGCAAGGAATTCGAGCTCGGTCAGTGAAGCGATGACGCGCTCCCATCCGCCGACGCTGCTCACGCTGGTGACGCGCACGCTGCGCGAAGAATGCCAGATTGCGCCCGGTTCGAAGCTGCTCTTGGCTGTCTCCGGCGGTGGAGATTCCATGGCTCTCTTACATGTGCTCGCAAGTCTGCGGGCGAAGTTGAATTTAGAGCTCACGGCGTTGGCTGTGGATCACGGCCTCAGAGAGGAGGCCGCTCAAGAGCTCAATCTGGCGGAAGCCTTCGCTGCGCAATTGGGCGTTCATCTCAAACGCGAAAAAATCCAGCTGCACGCGGGTTCGAACCTGCAAGCGCGGGCGCGCGAGGCACGCTACCGACTGCTCCGTCAGGAGCTGGAGGCCGTGCAGGCCGACTTTCTGGTGACAGCCCACCACGCTGGCGACCGAGCGGAGACGCTGCTCGAACGTTTATTGAGGGGCGCGGGCCCCCGTGGGTTGGCGGTGCTTGGGCCCCGGGATGGCAATCGGCTTCGGCCCATGATTCGTGCAGATAAAGCCACAGTGCTCAGCCACCTGGCGCGGCATCGGGTGCCTTTCAGCAACGATCCCTCCAACGCCGATCCGCGGTTCCTGCGCGTTCGCATCCGCAACGAACTGCTGCCCCTCTTGCGCGAGCTATCTCCGGGGATTGCCGGCCACCTCAACGCCCTCGCCGATCAACTCATAGCCGGTCCGTTGCCAGCGATTTTGGACGCAGGTGGGCAGCCTCTGCAGCTCGGGCGTTCCCAGCTCGACCAAATCCAGCGGGCGAAACGCCTCGGGCGGAGCGGCCTCAGCCTGCGATTACGGGGGGATAGGGAGGTTCGTCTGGATGCTAAATCCGGCCAGCTAGAATCCGCGAAGCCTTTTGCGCGCCACCACCAGCAGAAGAAAAGAAAGAAATCAGACAGAGCCTGAACTGTCCGAAGGCGGCGGTCGTCCTAGATAACAGAGATGCCGGTTTTCCTGGTGAGAGCCGGCTATAGTGGGAGCCCCCGAGCCCCGTCGGGATCCTTTCCAACTTACGCCTAATCGCTTGAGGTACCTCCGTGAAGCAACCGCAAAAGACCCTGCTATTTTGGGTTGTCCTCGTAGTCCTGTTTTTCGGCGTCTGGAAGATCTACGGGGAGGACGGTCCGCGCAGGAACGAAATCTCCTACACCGAATTCATGTCGCTCGCGTCCGCTCCCAAAGACCGGCGGCACATCAGTCAGGTTGAGGTCAAAGATCAGACCTACAACTTCAAAATCGAAGGCGGGACGAAGTCTGCCTCAACTGCTGGCTATGCAGTTGGGCCGAAGGAGGGAGGGACCGCGTTCCTCGAGAAGGTGCAAAGCACTAACGGTGTTGCGGTGAAGTATGTCGGACAGGAAGGCAGCTCGATCTGGGGCAATGTGCTGAGCGTCTTGGTCCCAACGCTCGTCCTCTTGGTCATCTTTTATCTGTTCATGCGCCAGCTCCAATCGGGCGGAGGCAAAGCGATGAGCTTTGGCAAGAGCCGCGCGCGTTTGCTGAATGAAGCTCAGAACAAGATCACCTTCGCGGATGTGGCGGGCATCGATGAAGCCAAGGACGAAGTTGAAGAAATTATCGCGTTTTTAAAGGATCCCAAAAAGTTTCAGAAGCTCGGCGGCCATATCCCGAAGGGCGTGCTGATGATGGGTCCGCCGGGAACAGGCAAGACGCTGTTGGCTCGGGCCATCGCCGGCGAAGCGGGCGTGCCGTTCTTCAGCATTTCAGGGTCTGATTTCGTGGAGATGTTTGTGGGTGTTGGCGCGAGCCGCGTGCGCGATCTGTTTGAGCAAGGAAAGAAGCATGCGCCCTGCATTATCTTCATTGATGAGATCGATGCGGTGGGCCGGCATCGTGGAGCCGGCATGGGTGGTGGGCATGACGAACGTGAGCAAACCCTGAATCAGCTCTTGGTGGAGATGGATGGTTTTGAATCCAATGAGGGTGTGATCATCATTGCGGCCACCAACCGTCCTGACGTGCTCGATCCCGCTATCTTGCGTCCCGGTCGTTTTGATCGCCGCATCACGGTGCCCCGTCCGGACATTCGCGGCCGCGAAGGCATCTTGGCCGTGCACACTAAGAAGGTGCCGTTGGCAGGGGACGTCGATCTGCGGGTGATTGCTGCGGGAACGCCTGGTTTTGTAGGTGCGGACCTGGAAAATCTAGTGAACGAAGCGGCGCTCTTGGCGGCTCGGCAAGATAAAGAAGCTGTGGCGATGATCGATTTTGAGCTGGCCAAGGACAAAGTCCTGATGGGCACCGAGCGCCGGAGCATGGTGATGAGCGATCAAGAGCGGCGCACTGCCGCTTGGCACGAGGCAGGCCACACCATTGTAGGGACGCTCACCCTGGGCAATGATCCGGTACACAAAGTTTCTATCATTCCGCGCGGTGCGGCGCTTGGCGTCACGATGTTCCTGCCAGCAGAAGATCGCCACTTGATGACGAAGACCCAGATGCTGGCCCGCATCTCAATGGCGCTCGGTGGGCGGGTTGCGGAAGAAGAGGTCTTCGGCGAAACCACCACGGGCGCGCAAGACGACATCAAGCGCGCAACGCGCCTGGCTCGTTCCATGGTGTGTGAGCTTGGTATGAGCTCTAAGCTCGGAACTGTCGCTTACGGCGAAAACGAAGAGAGTGTCTTTTTGGGCCGTGAAATGGCCTCGCGCCGCGAAGATTATTCCGAGGATACGGCGCGCGAGATTGATCAAGAAGTCCGTGCCATTGTCGATGAACAGTACACGCGCGCGCAGACTCTGATCCGTGAGAACCGCGACAGGCTCAACCGCCTTGCCGAAGGCCTGCTCGAACGCGAAACGCTCGACTCCGAGGAAATTTTGGCTGCGATCGAAGGGCGCGAAATGCCCGTTCGCGACAAAGTTATCATCCCCACCTGGAGCGAGAAGCAGAAGGCGCGCACCGAGAAGAAGCGCCCCGCCAGCATCTTCAGCGCTCCGAAGCCTGCCGCAAGTAGCTGAGCCCTGCGCGGAGCTTGGTCCTAACGTGCGGAAAAAGGGGGGCCCGCTCCTTTGGGCTCCCGATCCAGCGGAAGGTTGGCTCGCGGGCAGCAGCCCCTTTTATTCCATAGAAGGTAGTAAGCTTGCTTCACTCGCATGATCGTTAGACCGACAGAAACGATCATGCCAACTGAACAGATTTTTGCGATGGGAGGAGGATGTTTCTCTATGGAGGCCAATCCCCTCCTGGATGACTACATCCTCGGTCTCGCTCGTCGTGATCGTCCGAGAATTTGCTTCGTCCCCACTGCCAGCGGGGACAACGAGAACTACATAGTGCGGTTCTACAAGCGTTTTGCAGATGCTAATTGTCAGCCTTGCCATCTTGAGCTGTTCCGAAGAACTGAGCGCGATCTAGTTGGCTTCGCGAAAGCGCAGGATGTCCTTTATGTCGGAGGTGGGAACGTCGCCAATTTGCTCGCGGTGTGGCGCCTGCACGGCTTTGACTTGGCAGTCCGCGAAGTGCTGACCGACGGCGTCATCCTGGCGGGTGTAAGTGCTGGGTCCATCTGTTGGTTCGAACACGGTCTCACGGATTCTTTCGGAGATCCGTCGTTGTCTCCAATTGTTGGCCTCGGGCTCCTGCCGGGCAGCAATTGTCCCCACTTCGACGGCGAAGCAAACCGCCGCCCTGCTTTTACCACCATGATCCGTCAGGGCATGCCCGCGGGGTTTGCAGCTGACGATGGTGTTGGCCTCCACTTCGTCGATGCCAAACTCCACAAGGTAGTTACGTCACGGCCCAAGGGTAAAGCTTATGGGCTTGAACTGCAGGACGGCGACGTTCGAGAGCATTTGATCGAGCCTGAACGCCTTCGCCCCCCCGCGGTCTAACCTGGCATTCCCTCGCATTGCAGCCGACGTGTTGCAGACCGTCTCAGTAGACGTCGAAGAGTTCGTCCTCCGACACACTCGCGCTCTTCAGGATCCCGCGCGCCGTTCCTTCTTTGAGCGTCTTGCCGCGGTGCACCGGCACACTGACGGGATTCCGACCAGGAAATGTGAGCACCGCGTGACTGCCCGACTGTCGGTTCACGGTCCACCCGAGACGCACCAACGCGCGGATCAGGCGCTCGCTCGTGAGCTGCGCTAGACGACCCACCTTTCACGTAGCTCGACGCTTAGGTGTTGGCACGGCAGCACTCAAACACAAGCGGATCGCGTCCGCGGCCATTTTGCGCGCTTCTT
This sequence comes from Polyangiales bacterium, assembly GCA_038246305.1. Lineage (GTDB taxonomy): Bacteria > Myxococcota_A > Polyangia > Polyangiales > Polyangiaceae > JBBRRP01. The sequence goes on from JBBRRP010000030.1 coordinate 41,858, forward strand.
GGATACTGTCGCCCTCCGTAACCACCCCGGGAAGCTCGGGAACTTCGATACTGTAGCCGCCAGCAGCAAGATCCGGCGTCAGCACCGCAGTGAATGTTCGCGCTCCGACGCGCACGAGAAGATCCCGCGGTGCGAGCAGCTCCGACACCTTGCCCCGCAAGGCTCGCGCGATCGGCGCTACCGCGAGGCTAATGACGATCTGACCACCAGCCGTCGCGTCCATCAAATGCTTATTATCCGTCGTTCTGACCAGAACGCTCTTACCTTCAACAACCAGCGTCAGCCGAGCAAGCGGGCGGACGACGTTCGCGAAGTGCTGCCGAACGTAGCGTGCAGCCTTCCTGACCGCGGGCAGAGACACGCCTATGGCCAGGAGCCTAGCAACGACCCGCAGCTCCACCAGGTCCTCGAAAGAGTAGACCCGACGCGAACCCCTACCCCGTGCCTGCTTGATTGTGGGACGCAGGAGCCCCGTCTTGTCCCAGTAGTCGAGCTGCCGGTAGGTGATGCCTACCACCCGGCGCGCTACGTCGGCGCTAAACCCGTTGTTGTCCGTCTTCACGCCGCTAGGATGACACGCGTGTAATTAGATGGAAAGGTCTACGCTGCAAAACCGCCGCCCTACACGCTCTACTAGCCGCAATCTCCGATAAAGCCGCCGCGCAATGTCGACCTGCGCACGTGCCCAAGCGCGGACGTTGACGTCTCACGAGGGAACCTTCCGGAAACTGGCCAGGTGAGCTATCCTGCGCCGCCCAGAGCTGAGGGACCGGCATGCGCGTTCGCGACGTTGAGCACATCATCCGAACTAGTGCGCGTTGAGCCCTGTCTTACGGCCAAATACGGTGAGGAAGATGATCTGGAGATCCCACCAGACGTTCCAATTGTTGATGTAGTGGAGGTCGTGCTCCACACGCCGCTCCATCTTCTCGACGGTGTCCGTTTCGCCGCGCCAGCCGTTCACTTGGGCCCAGCCTGTGATGCCTGGCTTCACTTTGTGACGCAGCATGTAGCCGTGGATCTGAGAGCGATATTCTTCGTTGTGGGCGACGGCGTGCGGCCGCGGTCCGACGATCGACATTTCTCCGCCGAGCACGTTGAAGAACTGCGGCAACTCATCGAGGGATGTCTTGCGCAGAATGCGACCTAACGGGGTCACCCGCGTGTCTCCCTTGCGCGCCTGGGTGACGCTTGCACCATCTTCGCTCACGCTCATCGTCCGGAATTTCCAGACCCGAATCTCCCGGCCATTTAAGCCATAGCGCTTCTGCCTGAAGAAGATGGGGCCGCTAGAAGTGAGCTTGATCGCGAGCGCGACCAGCAACATCGGGATGCTCACCGTCAAAAGAAGCAGGGTTCCCAGGATCAGATCTTCCACTCGCTTCATCGAGCCGGAAGCCCCGCTGAACGGCGTGTCAAAAATACTGACAACCGGCAGATCCCCGAGATTGGACCAGCGCGCGTGCATGAGGTCGAACACGAAGAAATCTGCCACCACAAAAACGGAGGTGGTGCTGTCAGCCAACTGGCGGACTAGATGATTGATGCGGGGTTCGGCCTTTAGCGGGAGCGCCACATAAACGATATCAATCTTGCCCGCTCGCGCGTCCGCTACGAGTTGAGTCAAACCGCCGATGAAGCCGCCGGAACCTGGTGCAAGCTCCGCGCGTCGGCCAGCGCCGCGATCATCGTAATAACCGACAACTTTCATCCCGTACGAAGGATCAGCCTTGATGCGTTGGGCGACTTGATTGCCAAGCGGCGTTGCGCCTGCAATCGCAACCATACGTTGGTTGAATCCGCCACGGCGGAGCTCGTAGAGCGCCACACGGACAGCTGAGCGCCATGCCATGATCAGGCTAGGCGCCAAAACAAACCAGCTTGCGGTCACGAACCGCGAATAGGAAGCCGTCGTCTTAGTGGTGAATCCGAGAATGAGCAGTGTCGGCACGACGACTGCCCATGTTCCGACGATTCTCAAAAGTTCTTGCCTGAGGGGCGCGCCACGCCAGGGACGATAAAGGCCAAAGGCTTCGGCGGCCATGTGGAAGGCAACCACCGCCAAGCAGGCAACGACCGTATTCTGGGTGCCCCACGCTTGCCCGTAAAACAGGCATGCCATGTACTGAGCAATCACACACCACCCGGCGTCCGCCACCCGCTGCAAGAAGGCGACGGCGGAGGCATTTCCTCGCAATAACCCAGATTTGTCGGACGCAGCCATGTGGAACCCGGTGCTTGTTGCTCTGTGTGCGTGTTGGTTGGCGGTTGAGTTCGAGCGAAGTTAGTCCAAGCCTGAACCATCTATACAACAATGTATGCAGAAGTAAACGTGAGTATGTTCAGGGGTGTGGCTCTGGTACTCGTGCTCACTTTGAGACTGTTTTGTTTACGTTTACGTACGTTAGTCGCGCAGATTGTTGAGCGATCTCCGGTGGTTTCCATTGGATCGCGTGCATGCTAGGCCGTAGGAGCCCGATATGAGAACGACGGTCTTTGGCATCGCAATTGACGTGGTGAGCCTGGCGATGGCGGCAGAACGTATCGTTACGTGGCTTGACGAAGACTCAATCGGCCGCGTGGTGATCACCCCCAACCTTGACCACGCTGTCCAGTTTGGAACGAACGCCGCCTTGCGTCATGCCTACGCAAAGGCCGCGTTGGTGGTCGCCGATGGTGCGCCGCTCGTCTGGGCCTCGCGGCTCGGTGGTGGTGTCGAGCTTCCCGAACGCGTTGCAGGGAGTGATCTCGCACCGCTTGTCTTGAAGCTGGGCGCTTCGCGGAAGATTTCGGTGTTCTTGTTGGGAGCCGGGCCCGGAGTTGCTGAGCGCGCCCGCACGCAGATCGAAACGCTCTATCCTGGTGTACAGGTTATCGGCGTTGAGAGTCCACCGTTCGGATTCGAGAAAGATCCGGCGTATTGCCAAACTCTTGCTCAACGGCTTTCAGCGCTCCGGCCCCAGCTGTTGCTGGTGGGGCTCGGCGCACCCAAGCAGGAGCTATGGGCGACAGAATACGCGGCCCAGCTGGGAGCGAAGGTGATCCTGTGTGTGGGGGCCACGATTGATTTTCTTGCGGGGGAAGTTCCGAGAGCGCCGCTTTGGATGCAACGCCGTGGACTGGAGTGGTTGTATCGGGCTTCCACCCAGCCTGGGCGGTTGGTTCCGCGTTATGCCCGCAACGCCTGGTATCTGCCCGGTCTTTTATGGCAACAATCGCAGGCCACCCAGGGCGGCCCGCAGAAGCTCTAGTCTCGCCGGTTCGCGACGGGTAAGCGCCCCGCTGATTCACGATCTTCTTTCAACCGCTGCACGACGCGCAGCACGCTGACGGCTTCCACGTCATCCAAGTCGCTAATTTCGGAGCGCAAACGGGTGCGAGAGGCGGGCACCGCGCTGCCCTCACCCTCCAAAGGGATCAGGCTCGGGCGAGCACGCGCCATTCGCCCGATGATCAAGGAAGCGATCGAGGAGCCCAGCAGCACGAGGAGCACAATGCCAAGCGCACTCATGATATTTCACGTTCGGGCACGCACGAGGCGCTTCGGGAGAGAGGGTTGGGCCGCTGCACTTAGCGTGACTCTCGCATTTGAACTTGGGATCAGCAACACACAATCTCTCGGATTGCCGTGCTCATTGGAATCCAGAATACCCAGAAAATTCGGCCGATCAGCCCCGATTGCCGGTTGCACCAATCTGGGACGAATGCAGCTACAGCTGATTGGTTAGCAGGTAGTCTCTCGCCAGCTGCAGCAAAATGTCACGGTCATTGAGTGCGGGGTCGTCCACGACCTTGTCGAGCAAGGTGCGCAAGATTTCTCCGAGCTTCGGCCCTGGAGCAAGCGCGAGTGCGTCCATCAGGCCCCGCCCATCCACTTGCAGATCGCGCGCGGATAACACAGCGCCGGCCGCCAAAAGTTCTGAGACGCGCTGCTCGAGTTCCTTTAGATTCTTAAGGTCCTCGCTCGCATCGCGCCCTTTCGCCGCCGCGTCGGCCGCGCCCAACGCATAGAGATCGGCCAATAGCTCAGGGGAGACGCGTCGGACCCAACGGCGCACCGCGGAATCCGACCAAGATGCATCGTAACAAATCAAATGATGGCGAACGAGAGCAACAATTCGTTCACGCTCTTCATTGGAAAAGCGCAGACGTGAGAGCATCGGAGCCGCCATTTCAGCACCGATGCGTTCATGTTCATAGAACGTGTAGTCGCCCGTTTTCTCGCTCTTTTCCCGGCTCTTGGGTTTTCCAACGTCGTGCAGGAGGCCAGCCATGCGAAGCGTGGAGGAGGGGGCGCAGGCATCCAAGCAGGCCATCGCGTGCCCCCAGACATCAAACGCGTGATACCGATTCTGTTCGCAACCCACCGAAGCTAAAAGCTCGGGTGCGGTGATGGCCAGCAGCCCGTGCTCGCGCATGACTTCGAAAGCTCGGCTCGGCTGTTTTGCTTTCATGGTCTTCACCCACTCGTCGCGCACGCGCTCTGCACTCACCTTGCGGTACGTATCGAGCGAGGGCGAAATGGCGCGTGCCGTTTTAGGATCGAGCTCGACCTCAAGCGTTGCCACGAAGCGTGCAGCTCGTAACACACGGAGCCCGTCTTCATTGAAGCGCTCCAGCGGCTCGCCCACGGCGCGCAATATCCGGAGCTTGAGATCTTCTTGGCCACCGAAAGGATCGATCAACTGTTCGGAAAGGGGGTCGAAGGCGATGGCATTGATCGTGAAATCGCGCCGCGCCAAATCCGCGACGATATCGTCGACGAAGTGCACCGAATCGGGGCGCCGACCGTCGCTGTACGAAGTTTCCCCGCGCAGGGTAGTGACCTCGTAGCCAGTACCATCCAAGAGCACGGTGACGGTACCGTGTTCGATCCCGGTAGGGATCACTCGATTGAAGATAGCCTGTACTTGCTCTGGCCGAGCGTCGGTCGCAACATCCCAGTCATTCTCGATACGCGGCGCTGATTCTGAACCCGAAAGCAGCGAATCACGTACCGAGCCCCCCACCACCCAACCGCGAAAGCCGCGTTCGGCCAGGCGCTGGCAGATTGCCCACACAGCTTTGGGTATCGTCTCTGAAAGACGCAGAGAATCAGCTGAGGGCATCGGCCACATGGTGAGCGGAAAAGGCCTCACCGGCAATATCGTGCGTGAACTTCAATTCAGTTCAGTCCCAGGGGTTGACGATTTCACCGCCACCGATGGAAGTTTTCTTTTTTGCCGGTGGATTGGCGCGCGGCTCCGGAGTCGGCGGTCGTGCTGGCGGAGAAGCGCTCTTGGCCTTCTCCAGCTTGAGGGAAACTTTGCTGACCGAGCCATCGAGTGAGAGTGAGCGCGGTGCGAAACCCTGGCGCTCCGCGCGCAGAGTTTTCGGTTGTCCATCGGTGACGTTGATCATCACCGGGCTGGTTCCGAGGTCGCGCTCACCGTCAAAAACATGCGCGTCGAGTGGCTCCACTGCCAAGATCACTTCATGCGCCACGGGGATTACCGGCGGTGAGGCAGTCGTTTCAGCGGAGGTGAAGGCAGCTCGCTGGCGCGGCGCCGTTTTAACCACGGGAGGCTGCTCCGCTGCGCTCGGAGGGCTCTTGGCGAAGATCGCCCCAACGATGCCGATGGCGGCGCAAATCCCGGCAATTCCGGCGTACACCCCCCAGGGCGTTTTCCTCAAGAAACTAGCGGGCGACGCGGGAATGGGCGCGGGCATTTCGCCTTTGGACAAATAATCGCCGGGGACATTGAAGCCCCCGCTCCGCGTCATCATTTCCGGGACAGCCTCGGGCACGAGCCCGTCGCGCACGCGATCGAACTCTTCGACGAGCTCATCCATCGAGTTGTAACGCTGCTCGGGGCGCTTCGAAAGGCACTTCAGGATAATGGCTTCTAAGCCCGGCGGTACATCTTGCGGCTGCGGCACGAGCGCCCGAATCGGCACGGGCGACTTGTACATGTGCTGAGTCAAGATGCCCATGAAATTATCGGCATCGAACGGAACTTTGCCGCTCGCCATTTCATACAGAATGACTCCAAATGAGTAGATATCACCGCGATGGTCGACGGGTGCACCCGCCGCTTGTTCGGGTGACATATAATGCGGTGTACCAAACACGGTGCCGGCGCGTGTGAGCTTTCCTTGCCCAGCACTCGAAACTTTGGCAATACCAAAATCCAAGATCTTTACGAAATCCTTCTGCTTCCCACGCGTGAGCAAGAAGATATTATCTGGCTTTAAATCCCGGTGAACGATGTCGGCGTTGTGTGCAGCGCTCAAGCCTTCCGCAAGCTGGCGGGCGATATTCAATAGGCGCGCGATGGGAGTGGGCTGGCCTTCGGAAAACGCCGATGAAAGTGGGAGCCCATCCAGGAACTCCATGATGAAGTAGGTGGAGCCATCCGGGAGGCGACCGAAATCGCTGATATCAATGATGTGAGGATTACCGATGCCAGATGCCGACTTGGCTTCGTTCAGGAAGCGCTCGGTAACCTCGGAGTCCCGCGCGAGATCAGCTCGCAACACCTTCATGGCTACCAGCTTGCCGATGATCGTATGTCGACACTGGTAAACGACCCCCATGCCCCCTTCGCCCAAGATCTTTTCAACCTTGTAGCGTTGGTCGACGATGCATCCGATATAAGGATCCGCTTTGATCAGCGAGTCTTCCGTATCGGGAATCGAGCCCGCGGGAGCGAGGCTGACCAACTTGAGCCCCTCGCTGGACGTGAGTTCTGGGCTCATGTCCTGGATAGTGGCACCTGGCTGATTGTGCGGCTCGCTCATTGGGGGGCTATTCAAGGCTAAATAAGGAGGGGGGCGCTGCGAAGCGCTCCTCCGATTGCGTTGCAAAACGTAGGCCTACTGCGCTCGAGTGTATACGGCCCGATTCGGGGGCGTTTTCAGGGGGTGGGAGCCACCTTCTTGGACAAGGGCTACGCAAACGTTGCATAGCGGGGCCAGAACCGACCCACCAGGGTTTTGGTGCGAGAGCTAGCCCTTTCGGTCCCCACTGTGCATACCTGCGGTGCAAGATGGGTTTCGCGCTCGAATTAGCTCTGCGTTACATGCGGTCCAAGCGGCGGGCATTTGTTTCGGTTGGGACCATGTTCGCGATCTTGGGGGTCGCTTTGGGGGTGGCGGCCCTTGCCACCGTGATGAGTGTCACGGGCGGATTTCGGGGCGAGTTTCGTCAGAAAGTCTTAGGCGTTAATGCGCACGTGCTGATCTTGAAATACTCGAGTGATTTTCGCGAGTATCGTAAAGTGATGAAGGCGGTGCGTGGGCTGCCTGGCATCACCGGTGTGGCGCCTTTTGTGATCAATCCCATGATGGTCACGCACCGGCAGCGTACTGTTACCGGCGTGCTGGTGAAGGGGGTCGACCCCAAGCTGATGGGCCAAGTGCTCGACTTGCCTCGCCACATCGTAGAGTGCCTGCATCCAACGTCCACGGGCTGTAATGGCTCGATCGACGGCTTGCGCGTTGAAGGAGCGCAGCCTCCAGAGCGTCGACGGCTCCGAGCCGCGAGCGCACGCCCCGAGAATGCCGATAAGGAATCACTCGATGTTGCGCCGAAGCAGCCTTTCCTCGATCAGGTGAAGAAAGTGATCGCCGAGGAAGCCGAACGGGACGCTCCAGGAGCCCCGAAAAAAGCCGAGGCAGGCCGTGCTCCGAAAGACAGCGAAAAGGTTGTGGAGCCCGAGCCAGAGCCTGAAGGAACGCGTGAGGCCACAGCCGGCAATGCAGTCCCCGAGGGCGGGTATGAAAGTGTTTTGCCCGATGAAGACGTGCTCCCGAAGGAGCTCGATACCGATCCGTGTGCCGATCCCATCAAAGTGGCGCGCTTACCGGGGATCGTGATTGGCAGTGCGTTGCGCCGAAACCTGGGCGTGAATATTGGCGGTTGCGTGCAGGTCACCTCGCCCACCATCGGCTTCACCTATTCTCATGGAGCGTTGCGTGCCCCCGTGGCCAAACAGTTCCGGGTGGTTGCCGTCTTTGACGCCGGCTTCGATCAATACGATTCAAAGCTCGTGTACACGGACCTATTCGAAGCTCAGGCGTTTTCCGACACGGGCGACAGCGTTACGGGAATCGAGATGAAAGTGCAGGACATCGAGAAAGCTAAGGATGTTGCGCACCTGATCGACGACAAGCTCTCCAACGGCATTTACCACACGATGGATTGGGAAGAGCTGAATCATGGGCTCTTCACAGCCCTCCGCATTCAGCAAATCTTGATGAGCCTCGTCTTGGCCTTGATCATTATTGTTGCCGCCTTCACCGTGATTGCGACGTTGATCATGGTCGTTTTGGATAAGAAGAAGGAGATCGCCGTGCTGAAAGCGATGGGCGCTTCCAACAGCATGTTGTTGCGTGGCTTTCTGTATCAGGGCGCGATCATTGGCGTCATCGGAACGGCGATCGGCATCACAGCTGGTTTTGCTGTGTGTCGTGGGCTCTTGATTTATGGTTTTCCGCTCGATCCCAAGGTTTATTTTATCTCGCGCTTGCCCGTTCAAATCGAGCCTTGGGATTTCGTGATGGTGAGCGTGTTCGCGATTCTGGTGTGCGTCATGGCGACATTGTGGCCCGCCGTGTACGCCGCAAGGCTCCGACCGGCAGATGCCTTTCGCGGTTAACGGTTTCATTTACGCTTTGAGTTAGGTCGATCAGCGCGAAAGGGCCGATGGCGTCGGGTTCTAAAGTCAAAGATTCGTTAGCACTGTTGCGGAGTGCGCTCGCGGGCGACGCGCAGGATTTCACGCGTGGCAGTCTGCGGACGGCAGTGGCGCTTCTGGCTATCCCCATGGTGCTCGAAATGGGGATGGAGTCCCTGTTTGCGGTGGTGGATGTGTTTTTTGTGGCCAAGCTCGGGGCGCGTGCCGTAGCAGCTATCGGCCTTACTGAAGGGTCACTCATGCTGCTCTACGCCTTCGCACTTGGGCTGAGCATGCCCGCGACTGCAACGGTTGCGCGTCGCATCGGTGAAGGCCAACGAGCCCTTGCGGCTCAGGCTGCAGTGCAGGCGCTGGTGTTGGGGCTCACGATTGGTCTTGTATTTGGGGCGGTCGGCGTCACCCACAGCCGCCATCTTTTGGAGCTCATGGGCGGTGATCGTGCGGTGACTGAGCTTGGCGCCAGCTACGCACGGGTGATGCTGGGCTCCGCACCCATCGTGATCTTGCTCATGGTTTTCGGAGCCGTGTTTCGAGGGGCAGGAGCCGCGAACCACGCGATGCGCGCGCTTTGGCTTGCCAATGGCTTGAACATCGTCCTCGTTCCGTGCCTGATTTTTGGGCTGGGTCCTTTTCCAGAGCTGGGACTCCTCGGGGCGGGCGTTGCGACCACCTGCGGGCGTTCCGTGGGTGTTGGGTACTTTCTCTTTCAACTGCTGCGCGGTGTGGGGCCGCTCCGCGTCAAGGTCGTTGATTTGAAGTTGGTGCCACGTGTACTTGCGGATTTGTGCAAGTTGAGTGTTGGCTCGGTCGCTCAGTTTTTAGTCGAGACGTCCAGCTGGGTGATGTTAGTGAGGATTGTCGCGCTCTTCGGGAGCAGCGCGGTCGCAGGTTACACGGTTGCCATTCGCATCGTGGTCTTCGCGTTGATGCCGGCTTGGGGTTTCAGCAATGCGGCAGCCACGTTGGTGGGCCAAAACCTCGGAGCCCAGCAGCCGGAGCGCGCTCGAAAGTCTGTGCTCCTGGCAGGCTCCTACAACATGGCGTTCCTTTCACTGACGGCCCTTGTTTTTCTGATCTTCGCACCGGCGATCATTGGCATCTTCACGCAGGAGCCTCCCGTGCTTGCCCTGGGTGTCACCTGTCTTCGGACAGTCAGTGTCGGCTTTGTGGCTTTTGCTTGGGGGATGGTTTGGCTCCAGGCGTTCAACGGCGCCGGTGACACGAAGACGCCCGTTCTCATCAACCTGGTGTGTTTTTGGGCGGTTAAGCTACCGCTGGCGTATGCCTTGGCAGTGGCCCTCGGCCTGGGCCCGTTTGGGGTATTTTTAGCTGTTTCTGTGGCGTACACGCTGAGCGCTGTGATCGGGTTCTGGGTATTTCGGTGGGGGAATTGGCAGGCGATCCGGGTTTAGTGGGCTTCTTGGCGGAGCGCCGCCGCGGTGATTAAGAATCGCGTTTCCGGATTATCTTTACGCCAGATCACGCTGTCCATGAAGTAGTGGTGAATGTTCACCAACGTGAACAATACCGCGAAATAGGGTGTTGGGCCGAGCGAGGTATGTGCCGTGTGGCGCGAGACGAGGGTGGCATCCAGAAGTTGAGGCAAGCCATGAAAGAGTGCCCAACCGAGTGCCAGCGAGCCCAACGCAAAGACACCTAAGCGTGTCCGCGCTGCGCGCTTGAAAAGCGGAGGTTGTTCTTCCGTTCGAGCCTGATTGGAGGTTAAAAGTCCGACAAAATACAGATATTGAAGCGAATGGAGCGCGGGGATCATGTAGATCAACAGCGGATCGACACCAGAAAAAACCACCCAAACCCAGACGCTCACGAGCAGGCCGAGCAGCGGCACCACCGGCAAACGCCGCTCTCGTTTCCACTTCGCGACCAACACATAACCGAGCAGTGCCGCACTCAAGGCGAACAAGCCGAGAGTGAGTGCTTCGAGGCCGGGTGGGTGAGCGATTGACGTGTAGAGCACGCCCTTTTCTTCGGATTCTGTGCCTGGATCGGCCGGGCTAGCCCGCGCATACAGCCAGCCAAAGATACAGTGAGCGAGGAGGGCTCGGCGCTCTTGCTGAGTCCAAGAAATCCCGCGTCGCGCGGAGAGCACACTCAACACCCCAAATCCCTGCTTCACGTAGTGCCACCCCACCAAGAAAAACATCAGCTGGATCATCCAGCCGATGGCTCGCGATGAGCCCTCCGCGAGGGCAGCCGCTGCCCAGACTGCAAGCAGCGTTGGCACAAGAAAGGCCGCAATCAAGTAACGCAGGCGCTGCGCAGAAGTTTGAGTGTGGCCGAACGCGCGCTCGCGAATATTTCGATAGAATAAGAGGTAAGTGGCTGAAAAATGGGGATCGTTGATCACGTGTGCCGCGTGGAACATCAAGAAACCCACCGCGAGTTCGGCACTGTCGAAACCAATGAGCGTTTTTAGCAACCAGAGAAGCGGAATGAGCAGCGGGGTGGCCCCACCCACCATCAAAAACTCAAGCATGCGCCGAGAGGCTCATGGGTCAACGCGCCAGAGTGCCAACGCGAGGCAGACGGCAGATAACCCGAGGAGAAACGCCGATGAGCTGCTCTGCTCCAGCGTCATCGGCGGCAGGCCGCCCAACAGATTTCTAAGGTGCGCTCGGGGCACCCAGCTGGCGCCGAACGTGGTGCCTAGGCCAAAGCCCCAGTCCAGGATGAGACCGATAAAACGCCCTCCACCGTTGCGCCCCACGCTCGACCAGAATGCGAACCACGCCACGTACGAAACTCCGCCGAGCGCCGCTATCCAGCTGGAAGTGAGCCCATCGCCGAGCAGCTGCGGACTTTGCGAGGCGCCCGCAAAACCGAGCGCCAACCAGACATACAGGAGCGAAAAGAGCGCGGTGAGAATAGCCGCCACGCCGATGGAGCCTGCCGCCA
>JBBRRP010000031.1:0-53388 GCA_038246305.1 Polyangiales bacterium
CAGCTTGTAGGAGCTTTTTGAACACATGTCCCCTAGCCCCCTGCCTATCCCTCCGCCTATCCCCCGCGCTAGTTGAGTTCAACCAGGAGCTTTACTGCTGCAATCAGGCTGGCTCGCTGCGTTTTCAAGGTTTCAAGTTCGGCTTGTGTCGCCTCGACCACGTCAGCGGGCGCGTTCTTCAGGAAGTTGGCGTTGCTGAGTCGCGCATCGAGACCGGCGATATCACGCTCAGCTTTCTTTAGCTTGCGGTCGAGCCGAGCTTCTTCTTTGGCCGGATCTATCAGGCCGCGCAGACCCACGAGCACTTCCACGTTGCCGGCAACAGCGGTGACAGCTCCGGCTGGCCGCGGAGATTCGGGCCCAACCCATTCCGGCGCGCCTTCACTCCTCACGAACCATTCAACCAGCGCGCTCTGAGCTTCTAGCAAATGTCGGCTCTCCGGATCCTGGGTGCGCAGCTGGAGCGGTACTTTCGCGGACTTCTCCAACTCGTGATCACTCCGAATGGTGCGTGCGGCGGTGATCACTGTCGTGAGCAGCGTGATTTCGCGTTCAGCATCTGAGTCTAACGGGCCATCCTCGCGTGTTGGGAACGGTGCTAAAGCGACGCAATGCGGGCGGCCCTCGGGGCGCGGTACGCGTTGCCAGAGTTCTTCGGACAAGAAGGGCGCAAACGGATGAAGCGCGCGCAGGGCACCTTCGATCACGTGTGCCAACGTCTGCCGAGTTTCGAGCTGTTCGGCTTCCGTGCCGGTGACGAACAGCGCCTTGTTGAACTCAAGATACCAATCACACAGCTCGTCCCAAATGAAGTGATAGAGCACCGAGGAGGCTTCATCGAGCCGAAAGGCATCGATACTTCGCGTCGCTTGTTCAGCAACGGTTCCGAGCCGCGAGAGGATCCAGCGGTTAACCAAGTGTGTCGGTCGAGTTGGCGGCTGTTGTGGGAGTTCGCCTTCAATGTGCGGGAGCGAAAAGCGCACCGCGTTGTAAACTTTGTTGCAAAAGTTGCGGTAGCCTTCGATGCGCTTGGGCGAAAGGCTGATGCGTTTGGCCTGCGGTGAGTAGCTGCAGAGTGTGAGGCGGATCGAGTCTGCGCCATAGGCTGGGAAGCCTTGCCCCATTTGCGCCGTTGAAGGGTAGGCCTTCTTGAATTTCTGAAGTGCCTCGCTGAGAGGTGCGCCGGGCAGCGTTCGCTTCGCGACCTCATCGAAGCTGGCGCCGTGGATCAAATCCAAAGGATCGAGCGTGTTGCCCTTCACCTTGCTCATTTTTTCACCCGTTTCGTCGACCACCATGCCGTGCAAGAGCACGCGTCGAAAGGGAACCTCGCCGGTCAGGTGGAGGCCGAGCATCAGCATGCGTGCTACCCAGAAAAACAGAATATCGTAACCCGTTTCCAGATCGCTCGTGGGGTAGAAGCGGCAGAGATCGGGCGTGTTATCAGGCCAGCCGAGTGTGGAAAACGGCCAAAGCCCGCTTGAAAACCACGTATCGAGCACGTCCGGATCTTGGTGCAATCCGGTGCCGCCGCAGCTTTCACAAGCGCTCGGAGCGGCCTCTCGAGTGACGGTGATGTGTTGGCAAGCGTCGCAGTGGAAAGCTGGGATCTGGTGCCCCCACCAGAGTTGGCGCGAGATACACCAGTCTTGGATGTTGGTGAGCCAGTGCTCATAGGTTTTTACCCATTCTGCGGGAACAATTTGGGTGCGGCCGTCGCGAACCGCGGCCAGAGCGGGCTCAGCCAGCGGCTGCATCTTAACAAACCATTGGGTCGAGATCATGGGCTCAACGACGGTGCGACAGCGCTGACAGCGTGGCACCTGGAGCTTATGGGCTTTTTCGCCGCGCTCGAGGCCGAGCGCTGCCAAGGCGAGCTTCACCTCTTTGCGCGCTTTGGCCACCGTGAGGCCCTCGAAGCGCCCGCCCGCTGGGTTCAGCGTGCCGTCGAGATTGAGGATAGAAATCTCTTCGAGGCCGTGGCGTTTGCCGGTGGCAAAGTCGTTAAAATCATGGGCTGGCGTCACCTTCACGGCGCCCGTACCAAACTTCATGTCAACGAGCACAGCGTCCGTGATGATGGGGATCTCCCGCTCCACGAACGGATGCTTGAGCTTCTTCCCGTGCAAATGCAGGTACCGAGGATCTTCCGGATGCACGGCCACGGCCGTATCCCCCAGCATGGTTTCGGGGCGCGTGGTGGCGACGATCAGTTCCATTTTCGCGGAGCCCGAGTTTTCGTCGATCACTTCGTAGGCGAATTCATACAGCTTGCCGTCGGCTTCCTCATTCTCCACTTCGAGGTCGCTCAAGGCCGTGCGGCAATCACTGCACCAGTTGATAAGCCGCGTTGCGCGATAGATGAGCTTGTCTTCATAGAGCCGGACGAAGGCTTCACGCACCGCTCGTGAGAGATCCGGATCCATGGTGAATTTGACGCGATCCCAATCAGCGGAACAGCCGAGTACGCGCATCTGTTCAACGATGCGATTGCCGCTTTGCTCTTTCCACTGCCAAACTCGCTCCACGAAGGCTTCGCGGCCCAAATCATGTCGAGATTTGCCTTCTTGACGAAGTTGGCGCTCCACCACCGTCTGGGTTGCAATCCCAGCGTGGTCCGTGCCTGGCTGCCACAAGGTGTTGTAACCTTGCATGCGTTTGTGGCGCACGAGCACGTCTTCCAAAGTGCCCATCAGGGCATGGCCCATGTGCAGAGAACCTGTAACGTTCGGTGGCGGCAGCGCGATCACGTACACGGGGCGCGTGTCGTTCGGATCGCTACCTGCGGCAAACACGCCCTGGGCCGTCCAATAGGCGTACCAACGGGGTTCAACGTCGGTGGGGTCGTAGACCTTCGGCAGCTCGTGCATCGGGGCGCACCCTAACGCTCGAACTCGGGGCTCGCAACGGAGCTTAAAGCTGTGCCGTCAGGCGGTCGAGCTCTTCGCGGATCATCGTTTCGGCGAGTGTTGGCACCACTTCCCAAACCGCTTGTTCCACAATTTCGCGCGAGAGTGCCAGCACGGCATGCACCTGATCGGAAGTGAGCCCAAGTGAAGCTAGCTTACTCGCCAGGCCAGAGTCTGCGGAACCGTTTGCGGTAGCCAGCGCAGCCTGTGCTGCCGGTGCGAGCCCCTGCGTGGTGATGGGGGAGGTGGGGGGGGAGATGAGGGGGGAGACAGGGCGCTGCTCTAAAGCGGAAGGCGGCGTCCCCGTGGTGAGCGTAGGGGTGCGTAGGCGGGATGCGTCAGCCGTGGGGGGGGTTGCGGACGCTGCGGACGCGTCGCGTGCTCCAGCAGTGGGCGTGCCGTAGGAGAGGGTTTGCGCACGCGGGCGCGCTGCGACGCTGGACGCTGCGGTGCTGGCTGCCATGGGCGCAGGCGCTGAGACAGGCGGTGAAACAGGACGCGATCCAACTTGAGGTCGGCCTGAGGAAAGGCTCTTCACGCGATCGAGCAACTGCTGCGTATCGAAGGGCTTGTCCATGAAATCATCTGCCCCGACTTGACCGCCGCGAGTGCGATCGTAGGGCTGATGCTTGCTCGTTAGTAGGATGACCGCGATACCTGGTGCGGCGCTCTTGATCTGCTGACACAGCGCGTACCCGTCGCCGTCGAGGCCCGCATCGATCAACGCCAGCTGGGGGCGGTCCGACGCGAGCTTGTTCATCGCCTCTGCAGCAGTTGCCGCGATAACGGTCGTGTAATCTTCACCTGAGAAGGTGATTTCGAGGACTTTCCTCATGGTGTTGCTGTCGTCGACGGCAAGCAAAGTCGTGGCCAAGTGTCCTCCGGAGCGCTTTCTAGAATCTTAGGTTAATATTTCCCCGCAAAAGTAATCATCCGCGGCCAGCCCCGGCCTTGTCAAGGCGCCGCCCGCCCGGTTAGGCGGCATTTGACGGTTGGGCCCCTCCCGGCCCACATTCATATAAATGGCCACCACAGATCTCAGTAGGCGCGGTCGGGCAGTTCTGTATGCGGTTGTCACTGAGTTCATCGCTACCGGAGAGCCCGTCGGCAGCCGCACCCTCTCCAAAAAGCACGAACTCGAGTTGTCGCCGGCCACCATCCGCAACGTGCTTGCGGACCTTGAAGAGGCGGGCTTTCTCCAACAGCCCCACACCTCCGCCGGTCGGGTTCCGACGGAAGCCGCGTTTCGCCTTTATATCAACGCATTGATGCAGGTGCGCGCGCTTCGACCGAATGAATCACAAAAGATTGCTCAGCGTTTCGAAGAGATGGCGCCTGAGGCGGATATTCTGCGTGAAACCGGCCGGCTCTTAGCTGAGCTGAGCGGCGCGGCGGCAGTTCTGGTCCGATCACGAACGGACAGTCGAGTGGTGGTCAAAATGCGTTTCATTCCCACGCGCCCGACTGAGCTGTTGAGCGTTATCGTTTTTTCTGACGGCTCGGTGGAAAATCGGTTTGTCACCTTTGATGCCGCGCTCGGTGAGCAAGATCTCGAGCGCGTCCACAACATGCTGGAGGAGGCGTGCTCGGGTCGGACGCTGGCGGATGTCAGGGATTATGTTTCAGCCGGAGTCCTGAACACTCGCGATGCGCTGTTGAGCTTGCGTCAGCTCGGGTACTCGCTGGCGCAGCTGGCACTTGAAGGCGCCACAACCAGCGTTGAAGTGGTGATTGAGGGTCAATCGCGGCTCTTCGAGCAACCTGAGTTCCGAGATGGTGACCGAGTGCGTGAGCTGGTCCACGTGTTGGAAGACCGCCAGAAGCTGGTGGCGCTTCTGGATCGAACGCTGGGCGCCAGTGAGGTCCGGGTTTTCTTAGGCCAAGAGACGGCGGATGCGGTCGGATGCCCGGTCAGTTTAGTCGCAGCGCCGTACCTGGCCCAAGGAGGCCATCCAGGAGGCGCCGTTGGAGTCTTGGGTCCAACGCGCATGGACTACCCGTCAGTGGTTCCTTTAGTTGGGGCGACGGCGGCTGCCATGAGTCGCCTCTTTGGGAAGAATCGCGACGAGAGCTGACTTAGGCCTCGCACGGCCGATACCATAGCCGGATGGCAAGTTCGGAAAGCGTTCGCGACACCGTGCAGGCAACGGACGAAGTGATTCGACTGTTGGCAACAGGTGAGCCCAGGCAGGCATTGTATTGGGCGGCGCCACTGACCAAGCTGGATCCTGCGCACCCGGTGCATTGGTTCCTCTTGGGCTGTGCGCTCGGCGAGCAAGATCACACGAGCCAGGCCATCACGGCGTTGGGTCTTGCAGTCGACCGCGGGTTAGCAACCAGTAACTTGCCCGTCGCCATCGCCGCGTGTGAACGGCTGCGAAAGTTGGGAGCTGACAGTGCTGGCAGCGTTGAAAGGCTGGCACGCAGCTTTGCCAAAGACTCGAACGTGCTCGGCGCTCGTCCCGATGTTCCGCCCGCGTTGCCGGGCCAGCGGAGCCAAGTTTCTCGCTTGCCCGACTCCACGAAGGACGTGGAGATTTTGGCGCTCGTCAATGCGGCGATGGAGCGCGCATCGGAATTGACCGATGCCAGTGCCGTTTCGGAACAGCCGCTGTTTTCTTCGCTCGGGGCGCAGGCCTTGCAGGCGCTGCTCGGTGCTTTCAGCGTGCATTTGATTGGTAGTGAGGATGTGCTCATCAAACAGGGTGACCCTGGCCAAGAAGCGTTTGTGTTGGCGCGAGGAGAACTTGAAGTTGTGCGGCTCAGCGAAACGGAGCCTGTGGTCTTGGCCCGGCTTGGCAATGGCACTTTGTTCGGAGAGATGGCGCTGCTCTCGCGGACTCCGCGCGCGGCAAGTGTCGTCGCTTCGCGTCCATGCATTGTGCTTTCGGCTACGCGCGTCGATCTGGACGCGCTGGCCGAGAAGGAGCCAGAGCTAGGGCAGGCGCTGGCGCAGTTCTGCCGGCAGCGCATGCTTGATAATTTGCTCCGAACCAGCGGGATCCTGCGCGCAGTGAGTGCCAAAGAGCGCACGAGCCTCATTGAACAGTTCGAGACTCAAACCCACGAGGCAGATTCGCTTCTGATTGAGCAGGGGCAGCAGTCCAAGGGGATGTACCTGATCGCTTCGGGGGAAGTGCAAGTCTGCCATCGGGAGGCCGATGGCGACGTGTTGATAGCGACCTTGGGGCCCGGGGAAGTGGTGGGAGAGGTGGCGCTCGTGCTCAGACGGCCCGCGACAACGGATGTACGGGTGTCGCAGCCAAGCGTGCTCTTGCATCTACCTCGTGAGCGTTTTTTGGAGGTGATTAGGCATCATCCGGAACTCTTGGCCGAGCTGTACGAGGTGGCCGTGCGCCGCGACGAAGAGACCTCCAGCATCGTGGCCGAGCAGGCGAGCGATGCTGACGACTGCATTCTGCTCTAAGGAGTTGAAGCTCCGGAGAAGCTCTGGGGAAGCTCTGGTCCGGGCTTGACCAGGCCCGGCCTGGCCGCTAAGCCGGCGGCATGCAGCAAGCTTTCTTTCGGCTCATCGTGGGTTTGGCGTTCACTCTCATCACCCTTGGTTTGCCACGCGGCGCATTCGCCGAAACCAAAATCGCTGTGGTAGACACGCAACGCGCCATCATGGAAACGGAAGATGGGCTTCGAGCGAGCGCCAACCTGAAGAAGCTCTTTGAGAGCAAACAGCGCGAGCTCGACGGCAAGCAGACCGACCTGCAGAAGGTGCGGGAGGATATCGAGAAGCAGCGCTCGGTGCTTTCAAAAGAAGCCTTCAACAAACGTCTCGAAACCTGGCAGCGTGATATTGTCCAGCTGCAAAGCGTGTTTGTCCAATACCAGAAGGACATTCAAGCGAAGCAGAGCGAGCTCACGCAGCCCGTTTTTCAGAAGATCATGGGGCTTATCCGCCGCCTGGCTTCCCAAGAAGGCTTCGACATGGTCGTTGACAAGCAAGCCGTGCCCTACGCACGCACTGATCTCGACGTGACCGATCGCATTATCGCCCTTTACAATCAAAGTGCGACGGCGCCTGCAGCTGATTCGAAGCCCGCTAAAGACGCCAAGTCTGGTAAGCCCGAGAAGGCTGCTCCAGCCAACGCGCCCGCCGCAGCCAAGCCAGCCCCGGCCAAGCCCGCCGCAGCTAAGCCCGCCACGCCGCAAAAATAAGTCCAAGCCCCGGAGCCACCGCCTTTCGATATGGCAGCCAAGAAAGCGGTCAAATTAGAGATCTCGCGCATTCTTGAGATCTTGCCGCACCGGTATCCCTTCGTGTTGGTCGATCGCGTCACGGAGGTTAATCCGGGCGAAAGGATCACCGGGCACAAGATGGTGAGCAGTAACGAGCCGTGGTGTCCGGGGCACTTTCCGGGGAAGCCCATCATGCCCGGCGTGTTGATCCTGGAGGCTTTAGCTCAGATTGGCGGGATCTTGGCGTATGCCTCAGAGCCTTTTGATCCGAGCCGCAGCCTGATGTATTTTTTGGGTATTGATAAGGCGAAGTTTCGGCACACCGTGACCCCGGGTGATCGCTTAGATCTGATGGTGGAAGTGGTGCACCATCGTTCGAACGTGTGGAAGCTGCGGGGCGAAGCTTCCGTGGAGGGAACGTTGTGCGCTCAGGCAGAGCTCCTCGCCTCGATTGTGGACCGCTGATCAGCCGAGGCTAGTACATACTGCGGACTGCAAGGCTTCGATGCTATCCCCAGCATAGTAATCAAAGCGCACGCGGAGCTGATCGCCGGCTTTCACTTGCACCGGCGCGGGGAGCGGCAGCGACATATATTGCATGTGCCAATCTGCGGATCGCTTCGCTTCGGGGAAAATCCCAACGATATTCTTGGTGATAAAGCGCAATGCGTTGATGCTGCCATCGGCTTCAGCAGTCAGAACTTCGTCGACCTGGAAGGCTTGGGGCAGCTCTTTGACGTATTCAACAATTGAGTAAACTTTGGGCTGCCCCATTTCTATGGTGTTTGAAAACACCGAGCCAGGCTCGTGGAAAAGCGGCACGGGCGCGTGATAGCCATGAAAATCATACGGCTGAAAAACGGGCTGGAGCGCGAGGACGCTGGCTTCGGGCAAGATCAACGGAATGGCGAGGCCAAATTTCGCCAGGTGCGCGGCCTTGAAGGCTTCGAGCACTTCAAGCTGTTTCTCGCGGAGTAAGGCGACGTGCAACATCTCGCAGATCACGACGTCTGCCGGCTCATCTGGCACAAAGTTTCGGGCATCAGCATCGATGACGGTTACTTTGTCTGAGACGCCGTTAGCGCCGAGTAGACGACGGGCAGCGCGAGCCACGTGCGGGATCCGTTCAACAGTTGTTACCTTACGAGCGCGTTTGGAGGCGAAGAAACTGAGCACGCCGGTTCCACCACCCAGCTCCACCACGTGCGACCCGGGAGGGACGAGCTTGGTGATGGCTTCGTCAAAGGGAAGCATTCGCCGCTCATCCGCCAGCATTTGGCCGTGGTAGTGCAGCGGAATGAATTGACCGAGCTGAGCATCGTCGTCCACGCGATGAAAGGATGACACCTCTTTGGGTCGGAGGGCATGGGTCTTGGCGAACAGTGAGTTGGAGAGGGATTTCATTGCCCCCCGCTAAGCAAGCGTTAGGCCAGGGGAAATCGATTGTTTATGGCTGTTTTTTAGCCGCAATCTGCGTGGGCGGGTGTCAGCGCGCTGACGTTGAGTCACAAGACCGGGCACGCGCGCCGGCACAGATCGCGCGGAGCTCGCACCGTAAGCGGCCGCGGGTTCGGCTCAATGGTGCTTGGTGTCGAGTAGCTCCCCAAACGCATCATCGAGATCGAGATCAGCTTCATTCTCGAGCGCGCGTTTGGAGGAGACGGTGCCCGAGTCTCGGCCTTCGATGCCGGCAATTCTGTCGCGAACACCGCGGAAGTCAGGAGCGTGGCTTTTAACGATGTTGAAGTGTTCAAGCGCGAGCTCGGGGTTGCCTTTAAGCTCGTGCAGCACGCCCAGGTCATAGTGAAGCGCGACCTCTTGATCTTGGGTCTTCTGGCTCGCGCCGAGTGCCTGCTCGTAGGCTTGAGTGGCGGCTTCGGTGTTGCCGCGCTCCAAGTGAATCATGCCGATCATAGCGAAGCAGTTGCACTGCCTCTGGGCATCTTTGGCAGCTAACTTAAACTCTGCCAAGGCCTCATCAAGCAACCCCATTTCCTTGTAGGCAACTCCCAAATCATAGTGCGTTGAGCTGTCGCCATCGGCAACTTGGCCAGCCACACCGCTTCGAAAATTAGCAAAGACGCGGTCAACATCGGCGTCACTTCTCACCTCGCCGAGCTCCCCTTCTCCTGACTTTCCGCTGGGCACTTCCAAGCTATCCAGCGCTTCCAGCGAAGAGCTGATATCGAGGTTCCCAAAATTGTTGCGTGGCCTTGCCAAGGCGCTCAGGCTGGAGCGCTCAATCGTTTGGCTCTCGCTTGAACCCGCTAGAGCCTCCTCAACTTCACGCAGGCGCTCCAGCAACAGAGGATGGTTCGGGTTGCGTGAGAGCTGTTCAACAAGGATGCCACGCGCATCTTCCCAGAGCCCTTGCGAGCCAAAAAATTCAGCTTCTTCGAGCACTTCCTCGATGGCCTCGGCAGAGCCGGGTGGCAAGGGGCTGACGTTCACCAGCATCTGGTGCGTCGGTGCTTCTTCGCCTGAAAGAGGGAAGCTCGGTAACCCTCCGGCTGCAAACGGGTCATCGATCTCGGAGAGCGAAGCGCCCGTAGCATCGTCACTAGCCAGCGTTTGCGCGGCGCTCACTTCTTCTAGATCGTAGGATGGTAGTGCTTGCCCGGGCAGGATGGGGTGCCTCGACTTCCCGGAGGGTGAAGCGACGTGCGAACCGGGACGCGTCGATGGGGGTGACGGGGGCAAGCGTTCACCGGAATCGATGAAATCACGGAGCAGCCGCATCGCGTCCGGTTGATTGGGCGAGGCCTCCAGCACTTCGTAAAGCAAGGGCTCTGCTGTGCGGAGGTCTCCCAGGTGAATATAGAGCGTGGCCACATTGACTTGCTCAATCACCGCGGCTTCGCGATCACCCATTTCTACTAGGACTTCCAGCAGCTTCAAACGCAATTCGAGAGAATCAGGCGCGGCTTCCAGGGCACGATGCAGCACCCCCACGGCCTTTTCGTGCAGCCGTAGACGCCGGAACGACTCCGCATCAATCAGCGCCTTTTGTTCCACGGGGCCCGAAGCCGGTGGCTCGGAACTCACCATGATGAGGTCATCTTCGATCAACATCACGTCAGGCTCGCTCGGCTGCGAACCGTCATCCTCAATCAGTTCCAGATCGTCGTCGAGCGACTCAAAGCCCTCCGATGAGTGAGGTGGTTGCGACTGCGTTGATGGTTGTGAGCGCGGCGACTGGGATTGGGAGGGCGCGTGCGCCTCGGCCTCCTCTGGATGCAGAGTGCGAAAATCGCGCACCTGCTCGTCGTTGGGCGCAGCGCTCCGCAGGTGAGCTAGCAACTGTTGATACAGTTGCACCTGGCCTTGCTCGCGCGCAATCCGAGCCATTTCTTTGTAGACTTCGAGCGATTTTGCCTGCTGCCCGATCATGTTGAACGCCTGGGCGAGCAGCGCCAGCGTGTCCATATTCTTCGGGTCCGCTTGGAAGCAAAGCTGGAGCTTGGCGAGGGCCTGAAGGCCACTCTCTCGGTCTCCTTTTTTGAGATAGAGTTCTGCTGCAACTCGCGCGAAGCGAGCTTCTGGCTGAAAATGCAGGATGCGCTCAACGACCTTCAGCGCGTCGTCGTTGCGTTGCATGTTGAGCAAGAGTTCTGCGGCAGTCCAAAAGGCCTGCACAGCTTCGTCAAGCTTTTGCACGCGGCAGCAAGCTTCCGCCAGCCGCAAATGGGGCAGCGGATTATCGCGATTGAGCGCCACCATCTTCTCGAAGATGGCAATAGCCTCGTTATCCTTCTGTGAGCGCTGCAGATGCGCCGCCATTTCGTCGTAAGTGCTCAGTGCATCGCTCGTGAGCCCGAGCTCGACGTAGATCACGGCGAGCATCGGCAGGAGGTAGGCATACTGATCGGCGAGCTCCGGAGCCTGCTTCCGGATGAGTTCGCGGATCTGCTTGTAAACAGCAATCGCCTTGAGCGCGAATCCCTGAGCCGAATACTGCTCGCCGACGCGGATGTAGGTCTGGATCGCTTCCCTGATCGCGCCCGTTCTCGCCTGGAGGTCACCGATCTTGAGCCAGGTCCGAGCGTCCGTAGGATCGCCTTGAACAAGCTTTTGGTACTCCGCGATGGCACGGTCGTACTTCTTCTTGTCCACAAAGCGCTGCGCGCTCTCGATTATTTTTTCGCGTTCGGTCGACACAGGATGCTACCGGGTTGCCGCTCTCGGGCGCCCGCTAAAAAGCTCGTCTCTCTAACCTATACCCCTCAGAATGCGACTTGAACAGGCTGGCCGCGGTGCCGCGGTGTGCGCGGGTGTAGGCGTTCCGGCGTTAGTTGAAGCGCACCGGAAACGGACGCAGAAAAATTTCTAGAAAGGCTTATATACGGCGACGAAGGCCGTGCAGGTGGCAACGGCTAACAGCACCCCTGCCAACAACGGCCCCTTGCTAAAATCGTGAAGCTCGCCACGTGCCATGCGCTTCACCCGCGCGCCCAGCACGTGATGTAGCCCGATCACTGCGAGGGCCAGGGTCAGCTTCGCGTGCATGTAGTGGCTTTCGGTAAAGTAGGCCGGCAGCGAGAGCGAAAGCCGCCCTACACCGGCCGTGATGGAAATCAAAAACGCTGGCGTCGAGAGTCCCCGGTAGATCCCGAGCGCTAAGGTACCCCGCTCCTTGGGCGTGCCGGTCGAGGCGCCTGCGATCAGTCCGACCGCTACGATCGAGCCGATCCAAGCGAAGTTGGCCGCAAGGTGCAAAAAGAGAAGCAGGAGTTCAAGCATGGCGGGAAGGCAGCCTCTTGCGATAGGGTGGGTTCAGACGCATGGTCTACCAAAAATGACGCGAAGTCAGAAGTATCGTGCCCCGTTCGGTGTTGGCGGCCCTACTGAGGTGGATCCCGAGCTTGGGAGGAAGCTTCTGGAGAGTGCGCTCAGTCGGGGCGGAACATACGCGGATCTGTTCTTCGAATATCGGGCTGGAGGCTCGATGCTGTTTGAAGAGGGGATCGTCCGCAGCGCCTCGCGGGGGGTCACAGGCGGTCTTGGCGTACGCGTCCAACGCGGCGATGCGACCGGCTACGCCTACGTAGAAGATTTTACTTGGGAGGCTATGCAGCGCGCAGCCGAAACGGCAGCACAAATTGCGAACGAAATCCAGGGAACCCACAGCGTTGAGCTGAAACCTGTGACGATTCCTAATCGCTACGAGCTTCCGACTTCGACGCTGGACGCCGAGGGCGCCGTGAAAAGGGCATTCCTTGAACGGGCGAGTCAGCGCGTGCTCGCACACGACCCCAAACTCATCAAAGCCCGGGCTTTGTTTGCCGAGGAATTGCGGGAAATCCTCGTGATCACGAGCGACGGTCGCTGGGTGCGGGATGCCCAACCGATGATGCGTTTCTCAGTGACGGCGATTGCTGAACACGCGGGCAAGCGGAAATCAGGCAGCAGCGGCGGCGGCGGTCGCATGACCCTCGGCTATTTCGTGGACCGCGGCCCCGAGTTTCACGCTGAGCGCGCTGCGCGCCAAGCGCTCATCCTGTTGGAGGCCGGGAGTGCTCCTGCGGGGCAGTTTGAAGTGGTCCTGGCCCCGGGTGACAGCGGTATCTTGCTGCACGAGGCCGTAGGCCACGGTTTGGAAGCGGATTTTAATCGCAAGGGTACGAGCAATTATTCTGGGCAAGTGGGCCAGCAAGTAGCCAGCCCGCTCTGCACGGTGGTGGATGACGCTACGTTTTCTCAGGGGAGGGGATCCATCAACGTCGATGATGAAGGCATCGCTCCAAATCGGAGCATGTTGATCGAAGACGGCGTGCTGCGCGGGTACATGCAAGATCGGCTTTCCGCGCGCCATTTCGGCACGCACTCCACGGGAAATGGTCGTCGCGAGAGCTTTGCTTCTGTGCCGATGCCGAGAATGACAAATACCGTCCTTTTGGCCGGGCCCCACGATCCCGAGGAGATTGTTCGGAGCGTGAAGCGCGGGATTTTCGCCAAGAGTTTCGGCGGGGGTCAGGTGGATATCTCAAACGGCGACTTCGTTTTCTCACTCACGGAAAGCTATCTCATTGAGGATGGTCGAATTACTGCGCCACTCAAGGGCGTGAACCTTATCGGTAACGGTCCCGAAACATTACGCCATGTAACCATGTTGGGAAACGACGTGGAAATATCCGACGGGATTTGGACTTGTGGAAAAGACGGCCAAAGTGTGCCGGTAGGTGTTGGTTGTCCGACCATCAAGATCGACCAAATCACCGTTGGAGGTACCCAGATTGGCTGAATGAACATGGCTCGGTCTAGAAGCTTTGTAGGTGTGGTGGGGCATGGTCCGTTGTTGGATCGCGAAGATGGCGCTTGCTCGACGCTGCGCCAGCTGGGCGCCAATGTGCGCACGCTCGATCTCTGGGACGATCCGGTTCATTTGATCGAAGATGAGGATGAAGAATTTGATGTTCGGCCGAGAGCTTTGGTGTTTGAGGCGTTGGATCGGCCAGACTTAGCGGTGGCTGCACTGAGAGCGGTCAGGAAGGAGCCGTACTTTGACAACGTCGGGGCGTTGATAGCTGTAACGGTGGGTCAGATCGCCCGTATCGAACCCTCCAGCGGTTTTGATGATTTCGTGTTGCATCCCTACGTGCCGGAGGAGCTCTACGGGCGTATCCGTTCGCTCGAATGGCGCCGCAGTGAATTCGCGACCGACGAACGCCAGAAGGTGGGACAAATCGTGGTGGATAAGGCGGCTCATGAAGTCATGGTGGATGGGCGCCCTGCCGCACTCACCGCTAAAGAGTTCGCGCTTTTAGCGTACCTTTGCGACCAGCGCGGGCGTGTGCTCTCACGTGAGCACCTCTTGGCTCGAGTCTGGGGCAATCGCTACGATGGCGGGCCGCGCACGGTGGATATTCATGTGCGGCGCTTGCGCGCCAAGCTGGGCGATGCCCTGCCGCTAGAAACACTGCGGGGATCGGGTTACAAGCTGCGAGCCCCCGATGTCGAAGAAAAAGGCCGCCCCAAGCGCGGCAGAGCTGAGTCCGAGGACGAAGAAGCCTAAGCTCAAAGATGCGCGTGGCCGAGCAGCAGCTCGGCTAGTGATCACCACAGGTTGCCCGGCGGGCATCGGTCCAGAAATATCGGTGCGTGCGGCAGCGCAAGTGAATGGGCGCGCCCCCATCCTGGTGGGTGATTTCCAGACCCTGCTTGAAGCCGCCGAACTCGTCGGAGTCCCCCGTTCGCGCTTGGTGAGGTTCGAAGCATTGGGCTCTCGAACCGACAGCATTCCTGTGTTCCAGGCCGGTGCCGAGCTCCGCGCCCTCGATAGAAAACCGGGTGCGCCCACGCGCGAATCAGGCAGAGCGCAGCTCGCCTATATCAACGCAGGTTCTCATCTCATAAAAGCGGGTGGCTTGGGGGCCCTCGTCACGGCACCCGTGAACAAAGCGGCGATTTACCAATCCGGCGCGCCGGGAGCCAAGCGCTTCATCGGCCACACGGAATGGCTCGAAGCACTGGATGGGGCGGCCTTCTCAGTGATGTGTTTCTATTCCACCAAGCTGACGACGGCACTGGTGACGACGCACCTGCCGATCCAACTAGTACCGCGAGCGCTGAGCGCCCCAGGGATCTCCACCGTGATCGTGAGCCTTGCCACATTCCTTCGGCGCCTCGGCGAGCAACGGCCGAAGCTCGCTGTGTGTTCACTCAACCCGCACGCTTCAGAAGCTGGCATGTTTGGCAGCGAAGAGGCGCAGGCGATTGTTCCCGGTGTCGAATCAGCGCAGCAAGTGCTCGGACGGCGCGCTCAGATTTTCGGCCCGCTCGGCGCAGAAACAGCCTTTCGCAAAGCTTATGCGGGTGACTACGCGGGCGTCGTCGCGATGTACCACGACCAGGCCACCATCCCGATGAAGCTCGTTGCGTTTGGTGACGCGGTGAACGTTACCTTAGGGCTTTCGATCGATCGCACGAGCGTGGACCATGGCACCGCTTACGATATCGCCTGGAAGAATCGCGCTGAGATCAGCGGAATTGAAAGCGCACTCGCGCTGGCTGAGCGCCTTTCAGAATCGACGCGTGGAAGCTGAAATAAGAGCATGCAACGCCAGCCCCTCGCCGTCAGGATGCGGAAACTGGGCCTTGCCTTCGCCAAGGACGCCAAGTTTAATCAGCTGTTAATCAGTGCTTTTGAGCACCTGGAAGATGCACTGGTGGTGCTCTCCGATGCACGAGCAAGCTTCGACTCGGGTACGCTGCCCTCGATCTACCGGGCGCTCTTGGTTGAGCTCTTGCGGCGCTGGGTCCGTTCGCTGGCGGAGAGCTTCGGCGCGGCAGAGAGTTTGCAAAACGGGAGGCTTTTCGGCGAGCTAGCTGGCGACGCACGGGCGGGTGCGCTCCTAGCCCAAGCCTGGCCGCTTTCAAGCTCTTGGCCATGCCTTGAACCCGAGCAACTCGGACAAATCTACGAAGTCTTGCTCGGGCTCCAACTGACCCAAACAGTGGACGGCCGCTTGGTCTTCAGCACTCACCAAGGCCGCAATAATTCGGGTGTTTTCTTCACGCCGAGCGCGCTTGCGGACAGCGTGGTGCGGCGAGCGCTTGAGCTCTTGCCAGAGCGCGACCCATCCAGCCTCCGCATTTGTGATCCCGCACTCGGTGGCGCGATGTTTCTCTTGCAAGCCGCACGGCAACTGCATGCGCTGGCCAACAGGGAGTCGGATGGAGTGGCTCGCGGAATTTCGCGCTCCCAGATCATCGTTGAATGCCTGTTTGGCGTTGATCAGAGTGAGCTTTCGGTTGCTGTCGCTGAGGCGGCTCTCTGGCTCTGGGCCGCCGACAGTACGTTGGCGATGCGCACGGCGGGACAACACCTGATGGTGGGGGATGCACTCTTGGGTCAAGGCTGGCTGCCGAGCAAGAGCACAGTGCCAAAACCTGAGAAGGCCTTTAACTGGGGAGAAGCGCTTCCGGCATTGAAAGCTAACGGCTTTGATTGCGTGGTGGGCAATCCGCCGTGGGTGGCGTTTGCGGGGCGAGCCGCCAAGCCGCTGTTGCCGCCCGTTCGTGCCTGGCTGTCCAAGAATTATCGTGCTTTTCGCGGGTATCCGACGCTGCAGGCGATGTTTGTCGAGCGCGCAGCCGAACTGGCCCCGCACGGTGTGGTGGCCTTGCTGTTGCCCAGCTCGCTGGCGGATTTGGAGGGCTATAGGAGCATGCGCCAAGTGTTCACCGCTTCGCACACGCTGATTTCACCACTCACTGAGTATGGCGAAGACGCATTCTGCGGCGTGACTCAACCCTGTTTCGCGTTGGTTGCTTGCCCTTCCGAGCCACCGAGCGTGGGCAGTTCGGAGGCATGGGTCTTGAGCGAACGCCAGAGCGCTCGCTTGAAAGCAGCGGCCATCGAGGTTCCTCCGGCGCTCCTCCGGCTGCGCGGGGTTCCGGCGTGGCCTGCCTCGCTCTTTCGGGAGATGGGATTTCAAACCACGCGTCGAGCCAGTGAGAATCTGCTAGTGCGTAAGCCTGCGGAGTTGACCTCCGATCTGTGTCCGATCTTGGAGGGCAAGGACGTTCACGAGTTTCGTGAGGGTGAGGCGCGCCTCTATTTGCGCATGTCCCCCGAGCTTTTGGCTTGGGCTGGCTGTCGGTTGCGAGCGCGTGAGCAATTCGCCGCTGTGGATTTTGTGGTGCGCCAAACAGCGAAGGTGCCCATCGCTGCTCGCCACACTTCAGGGCTGCCGTTTCGCAACAGCCTGCTCGGGGGCTTTGAAGCCGAAGGCCTCTCCACTCATCTCGTCCTTGGCTTACTCAACAGTGCACTCTATCGAGCCCTCCACCTGGCTTTCCAACGAGACGCACGACAGGCTGCCTTTCCGCAAGTTAAGGTGGCGCACCTGCGCTGCCTACCCATGCCACCGCTCACTGCCGCTCTGGTCCAACGAATCGACGCGTTGGCACGGGCTGCTGAGTCTGTGACAGGCAAGTTGGATCGCACGGCGCTCGATGAATGTGTGTTCGAGCTGTTTGCCATCTCGTTCGAGGAACGGACGGGGATTTTACGGTTCTTGTCGGAGCGCGTTCCGGAATTGGGCTATGCGTCGGAGCCCTAAAGGCTGGAGGGCGGACCTCGGTGCTCATCGTACCAGCGCAGGGTTTCGCTGAGACCCACATCGAGCGGAGTGAGCGGCCCAAGCACCCTGAGCAGATCCGCAGGATCCAGCACAGAGCGCCGCAAATCATCGGCTCTCGGTGCGGCGAAGGTGGTTCGCAGCGGATGGCCCATGACGGCTGCGAAGGAGTTAGCTAAAGATTGCGTACTAGTGCCCGTGCCGGTGCCCAGATTGATGAGCGCCGCGTCGAGTTTTCCCTCTAAGGCTAGCCAATTGGCCCGAGCGATGTCAGCCACGTAGATGTAGTCGCGGATGCAACCTTCGTCACCCAGTTGCTCACGGCCATGAATCGGCAGCGCTTCGCCTCGGCGCGCCCGTGCAAGAAAAATCGATACCACGCCTGATTCACCCCCCACGCCTTGGCGCGGCCCGTACACATTCGCGTAGCGTAGGCTAGAGCCGCGAAGCGCATGCTTTTGGGTGTGGATGCGCAGATAGTGTTCGATCGTGAGCTTGCCGATGGCGTAGGGGCTTTCGGGAGACGTGGCAGTTGTGGTCGTTGCGCGCGTGCCCGCAGGAACTTCGCCATAAATCGCGCCGCCTGTGCTCGCAAAGACGAAGCGTGGAACGGCACACTTGAGACAAGCGTCCAGCAAGTTCAACGAACCCATAATGTTGATTTCGGCATCGACCAGCGGCTTCTCAACGCTTGCACTGACGCTCACTTGCGCTGCTTGGTGGCTCACAGCGTCTGGTCGCGACGCGGCGACAGCATTCAAGGTTGCCGCGTGGTCGCGGAGATCCACCTGAATTAGCTGCACGCCCACGGGAACGTGCGAGCTTGAGCCCGTCGAAAGGTTGTCAAGCACAGTGACTTCATGACCCCGGGCCAACCCGAACTCAACAATGTGGCTGCCTATAAAGCCTGCGCCACCCGTCACCAGAACCTTCATGTACGCCGCTTTCGAAAGTTATTTTTGTGGAGCCGAGGGGGATCGAACCCCTGACCTCTTGCATGCCATGCAAGCGCTCTCCCAGCTGAGCTACGGCCCCGAACGGGAGGCGGGACTCTACACGAACTCTGCCCAAACGCGAGCCCGAAGTGGAGCTTTTATGGGTGCTTAGGGCGCGGGTTTGGGCGCCTCGGCGCTTGGCGCCGCTCCCGTTGCTGGTGCCCCATCATGCAGCTCAGGTTCAGGATCACGGGTGCCCAGAAAGAGGAGCAACCCGAGCAAGAACAGCCCAATCCCAAGAAATGGCAACCAGAATGGCGAGTGCGGCTCCCCGGGCTCCAGCGCATCCGGATCGCTCGGGGCGTGCTCCTCTGGGGCGTCCCCGTGATCGTGAGAACTCATGCCCCGCTTTATGAACAGACGTGCGGCGTGGGTCAAGTGCTGCAGGTTTGGGACTCCTAAGGCCAGCGGCTCACCCCCCCATGCGTGGCCCTTGCTCGCCCGTTGCGCCCCCGTGCGCCCCGTGCGCCCCCCGGGTCGCCGGGCCGGCTCTTGCGCTGGTAATCTGTGGGGGCGTGCAATCGTCGCCGGCCGAGCACTGGTTGACCCCCTATTGCTCCGAGCCGTAGGCTGAAGATTCGTGGCCCAGCAACAACAACGCTATCGAGTTGTCGAAAAAATTGCTTCGGGCGGCATGGCGGAGGTGTTCCGCGCCGAGAGCGCGGGGCTTGAGGGATTCAAGAAGACGGTCGCAATCAAGCGCGTTTTGCCGCATCTCTCCGAGAAGAAGCAGTTCATCGGGATGTTCCTGGATGAAGCCCGATTGAGCGCGCATCTTTCGCATTCAAACTGCGTTCAAGTTTTCGACATCGGCGTCGGCGACAACACGTACTTCATCGTCATGGAGTACGTGGATGGGTCCGATCTCAAGGGCATCATCGAGTATCAGAAGAAGATCGGCAAGCTGATGCCTGTAGAGGAGGCTTGCCTGATCTGCGTGCGCATCTGCGAAGGTCTCGCGTACGCGCACGAGCTTCGGGATTCAGACGGAGAGAGCATGCACATTGTGCATCGCGATATGTCGCCGCCCAACGTTTTGCTCACCCGCCACGGTGAAGTAAAAATCGTGGATTTTGGGCTGGCAAAAGCTAATAGTCAGCTGGAGCACAGCGAGCCGGGCGTCATCAAAGGCAAATTCAGCTACCTTTCGCCAGAAGCCGCGCTCGGACAGGATGTCGACGCGCGCACGGATATTTTTGCCGTTGGGATCATTCTCTGGGAGCTCTTAAGCGGACGCAGGTTGTTTCTTGGAGATACGGACCTGGAAACGGTGCGTCAGGTTCAAGCAGCGAAGATCCCCTCGATTCGACAATTCAATCCGCACGTCTCAGCGGAGCTTGAACGGGTGTTAGGTAAGAGTTTGGCGGGCGATCCCCAACAGCGCTATTCCACCGCGCGCGAGCTGGGAGCGGATCTCAATTCCGTGATGTTCTCATATGGGCGTTCGGTCTCTTCTTTTGATTTGGCCGGGCTCGTCGCCCCGATTTGGGCGGAGCGCCGCGCCAAGAAGAAAATCGATGCCAGGAAATCGATCATTGGCAGTTTGATCGACGAAGCCTTGATAGAGTTTACCTCGCTGGATGGTGCCGAGCAGCGAAAGTCCAACACGTCCAATCCTGGAGCCGCGCCGCTCAGCCTCGGATCCTTCGGGGATGCCAAGGATTGGAGCACCGATCTGGGTGATTTGGTAACGGCTCCACGCGCCCCCTTGCCGAGCGCTGGAGCGTTCGAGGTCGGAAATCTTGCGGATATTGAAGATGAGCAAGCCAAACGCCGAGCGAAATCCTCAGTGCCTGCTCCGGCCCAGCGAGCCGGTGCAAACTTGGGGCAACTTCAACAGCCAAGGTCGACCCCGGCACTGCCGAGTCCTCAGGGCACTTCCAGCCGCACCACCTTTATTGCGGCAGTTATCTTGCTGTTAATTCTGGTCGCCGGCGCCGCTGCCTATCTCGGTAGCCAGCTCTCGCGATAAACGGCGCTCTCGAAACCGCCCCCTGGAGCCGTGTTCGCAGCGTAGCACTCAGCACGGGAGATTGAGCTTTAGGCGTGCCTCATTGTGTGCGCAGCCGGCATCAGGTATCAGCGAGGCATGCAAAACATGGCCCTCTCTCTCAGCGTCCTCTCTTTGCTTTTCGTGGCCTCGTTGCCTGTTGCCAAAGGGGCCGCGTCCGCTCCGCTCGCTGGCGCATCGGGCTACCAAGTCGTGAACAAGTTTCAAATTCCTGGGGAAGGCGGCTGGGATTTTATAGCGATTTCCGAATCCACCCAGCGACTCTTTGTCTCACATGGCACCCAGGTGGATGTTGTAGATGCCAAGAAGGGCACCGTGGTCGGGACGATCCCGGATACCAAAGGCGTTCATGGCGTTGCGATTGCGGAAGATCTGAAGAAGGGGTTCGTCAGCAACGGGAAAGACGCTTCGGTGACAATCTTCGATCTTGAGACACTGAAAGTGTTAGCGAAGGTCCCCGTAACTGGAGAAAATCCAGATGCCATTCTTTACGATAATTTCTCTCACCAGGTTTTTGCATTCAACGGCAGAAGCGCTAATGCGACGGTCATCGACGCCAAGAAAAATACGGTGGTGAGCACGTTGGCGCTCGAAGGGAAGCCAGAAGTTCCTGTATCGGATGGCAAGGGAAGGCTGTTCGTGAACATCGAAGATAAGAGTTTAATCGCGGAGATCAACGTAAAAACACTGAAGATTGAGCAACGTTGGTCGGTCTCGCCGGGTAGTGAGCCAAGTGGGCTGGCGCTCGACACGAAAAATCATCGTCTCTTCATCGTGTGCAGCAACAAGCTGATGGTGATGATGGATTCACGGACGGGAAAGGTTCTGGCTTCGCTGCCAATCGGTGATCGAGTTGACGGTGTGGCGTTTGATCCCGGGTTGAAGCGCGCTTTTAGCTCAAATGGCGAGGGCACCCTGACGGTTGTTGAGGAGTCGAGCAAAGATTCATTTAAGGTCCTTGAGACGCTGGTAACCCAGAAGGGCGCGCGCACGATCGTGCTCAGCACTAAAACTCACCATCTCTACTTACCCACTGCCGAGTTCGGCGATGCACCGCCCGCGACTCCTGAAAATCGTCGTGCTCGGCCTGCAGTGAAGCCAGGAACTTTCGTCGTGCTTGACATTGCACCGACAAGCGAGTCAGGAGCAAAGAGTGGCAACTTAGACAAAAAGTTCGAACGTTCGCCCTGAAGGCTGGATCGAACTGGATCCTGCCAATTAATCCCGGTCGCTCTTGTTGCGCGAGCCCTTGCGATCACTTTTCGAGTGCTCGCGTTGCACGGGCTCGGCGCTGGGTCTGTGGGGGGCAGAGCCGCTGACAGGAGGCCTGACAACGGGTGCGCCCGAGGGCTCAGAGGCGTGCGAGTAGCTGAGCAGTGCCATCACTACTCCAAAAAGTCCAAACGACACACTAATGGCAATCCCGATGAACCAGCGTCGGTTTTCTCGCGCAATCGCAGTGGAAAGTTCCTTACTGTCGATGCTCATCTGAACCGTGGATAGAACTTGAAGAGCACCCCAGTCAACCGCTTAAACGCTGGAGGCGTGCGGCCAAGCCAGGCCCAATCAGAACAGAGCCTGGCCCTATTTCGTGTCGCGCCGTGCATGGGTGGGGCGCGAGAGGTAGCCTTTAGGGTGCCGGCTGCGTGACGGTGCTCGCGTCCAAGGTGACGGCAGTCTGTGACAACAATCTTCCGTTCACGCTAGCTCCAGTGGCTAAGGTGATTTCGGTTTTTGAAAGGACGATCCCCTCAAGGTGTGCGGTCGTCCCTAGAGCGACGGCCCCGGCCGTTTGCCAGAAGATGTTCTTGGCCAATGCGCCGCCAGAAAGAACGACCTTGACGCCGGATTCCTCAGTGATTCCGCCACCAATCTGGAAGATCCAAACATCATTGGGCCCACCCGCGAGCGTGACATCCGTTGAGACCTTGATGCCGGTGCCCCACTTATAGAGCCCGGGAACCATCGTTAACCCGCCAAGCTCACCAGCATTGAGCTCTGTAAAATTGGGAGTCGGTCGACCTGCTGCATCGGTGAATGCCGTCTCCATATCGCCGACCGCCGTGGTCAAGTTGGAGGGCGTGGGCGCGGTGTAATCGGGGGCATACGCCATTCCGACGAGCTGGCTGGATGTCGCAAATGTACCGGCGCTGGCGAGCATCAGCGAAAATCCGGCAATCCCGGTCGAATCGATGGGGCTAACGCCAATATTGCCGGTCACCGCGGAGGTGGGCACGGTACCGATCCCTGATTTGGCCAAAATCACGAAACCGCTGGCCGTTCCAAGATTCACCGCCATCGGGCCGTGCGCCTGCGTCGACGCTCCGCCGCTTCCGCCTGAAGTCGCGGAGCTGCCACCGGTGCTGGCTGCTTTCCCACCGCTTCCTGAAGTCGCGGAGCTGCCACCGACGCTGGCTCCTTTGCCACCACTTCCTGAAATCGCGGAGCTGCCACCACTCCCCCCTCCATCATCACTGCTTGATTCGCTGCACGCTGCGGCGAGCGAGATCAATAAGAAGGCGGCACCGTGCTGAATAAGATGAAGGCGAGAAAGTGACATTAAGAAGTGGATCCTTGGGGTTGTGAGGCCCAAACCCCCCTGCATGGTTCACGCCAGCGCCCGTTCCCATGAGTGCTGAGCCGCATCCGCTCACAAACTCGGGTTAAATCCCACCCCATTCAACGCTACCGGCCATCCACCGATTCGGATCGTGGCTTACGAACACTGGCTACTCGGACACAGGTGCCCTGCGGCGAATTGCTACGTGGCGAGAAATGACAGTGGCGATTTGGTGCAACCGGCTGGAAAATCAGCCTCAACCGGGATCTCCGAGCCCGGAACGCTGAGTGATAGCGGCGGGGCAAGCGACCTCCCGGTAGACGAGGTTGGGATTGTTCGCAAGGTTGAACCAACCGAGGAACCAATTGCAGCCGGCCAAGAGTTCGGGCTTGCCCGCAAACACCCTTTGACACTTCTGCTCGACGCAGGACCGATCCCCGTTACATCCCGCCAAAAAACCACCATACTGGGCGCCGAGATCAGAAGAGCCCCATTGACTCGAGCAAGCGTCGAAGTCCCCCACGCCACCACCAGGTATCAGCAAATCAAATTGGTCGGCTGAGACGCCGCCATTATTAACAACCTGCACGATCATCGTCTTTCCGCTAAGAGAGGCAACCCCTGCGCTATTGCCATTGTGCCCCGTCCCGGTGAACTGAAGCTGATAACAGCGCCCGCACTGGTAGTTGCTTCCGGAAGCCGCCGCATAACCGTAAGCTAACGTATCGCTGGCAGCCCATGGCGCCCCATCCCAGCACATGTAGGCGCCTCCGCCCTGACAAGCGCTCTGCTGTGAAGTCGCGCCGAGGCTTTGATTTTGCGCGCTGCAGCTCTTCATCGCCACCTTACTCGGAACGTTGTCGCTCCAGCCACAGGCAGGCTTGCAGCAATCCCAATATCTCGATGCCCAGGCGGGCGTTCCGCCTTGAATCGGAGGAGGCGGCTGCACGCCACCGTTTGAACGCCCCCCCGTCTGTGTCGCTCCGCCAGAGCCGATCGCTCCGCCAGAACTGGCCGGGCCGCCTTCGCACACGCCGCACGATGCTGCGCAAGCGCCGTTCATCCACGGTTCATGGCACCAGTTGTATTCGACCGCGTGCGCGCACGTGTCTCCGTTCGGCGGCGGCGTGTCCAAGCACGGCGCGGCAGTGGTTCCACCAGAACCACTGCCGTTAACTGGAGCGCCACCCAATGGCATCGGATTCATGGTTCCGGTTGCCCCCCCACTGGTGCGGCCATTTTTTGCCGAACCGCCGGCGGCTGGCACAGGCGTACGATTCGCGCTGCCACCGACAGTGTTCACGGCGCCGCCAGTAATCGAAGAAGTCGCTCCAGTATTAGCTGCGTTGTGGGCACCTCCCGTCGTTCGGGCAGGGCTCGCCGTAAACGCCACAGGCGGATCGACATTCTCGGAACTACACGAGAGAGGCGCCAGGACTCCGCCCGCAAGAAGCATTGCAATCAACCGTTTCAGGATTTGCTGAGTCCGCATGCGTTCAGCAAATCACGCCTCACCGGGCCTAACCAGATGATGAATCACGTCGCAGTCTTCCGCAGGCAGCCCTGAAAATTGCGCTTGGAGCGGCACTGTAGATCATGAATGAAGAGTTC
The DNA here is from genome assembly GCA_038246305.1 of Polyangiales bacterium. Classification (GTDB taxonomy): domain Bacteria; phylum Myxococcota_A; class Polyangia; order Polyangiales; family Polyangiaceae; genus JBBRRP01. Next base: position 24,360 of record JBBRRP010000031.1, read on the forward strand.
ACCCAAGCTACCGCGACACTCCAGATCGCACTTGCATCAGTCGGCCTTGCTGACCGCGGCTTTCAGATCGTCAATGGCCTTGTCGACACGCGCTTTGCTAGCGTCCCAGGTTAGCGCCGAGGAGGTCTCAAGCGATTTGTATTCGTTCGTTACAGACTCACGCTGCGTACGAAGATTGGGCAGTCGAACCTCAAGCTCCGCCTTGGTCTTGCCTTTTAGAGTCTTCGCTTTGGCCTCCAATTGAGCGATGTCCTTATCCACCTCGATCAAGCTCTCGGTCGCCTTGTGACGATAATCTTCTCGCATCGTCAGGAAATTGGCCTGAGCATCGGCAACCTTCTTATCGGCGTCAGCCCGCGCGGCGTTGATCGTTGTCGCCGCCTTGAGATTGGCCTCATTCTCCTTCCGATCAGCTAGAGCGCGAGCTTCGTTGGCGTTGCGCTGTTCATCAGCGGCCTTGTCGCAGCCAGCTGTCGACACCATAAAAATTGCAACACATACAGAAAGAGTAGGGATACGGATCATATTGCCTCGGGTTGGAATGTGCCTCGCCCCGAGCAAAACGCGTGCCGCATCGCTGATGTAATGGACCGTACACGTGTTTCGCGCTTTCGCGCTGACTCCTAACGTGGGACTCCGAGCAAGAACGCCACGCTTGGGGCAAGTTGCTACTTTAGTCTGAGCGGCACCACCCGCCCTCTCGCCATTCAGATAGTAAGCATGCTTACTTTCTCATTTGACTTGTTTGGTGCCACTGGCCAGGCGATCGGCGGACTCAAAGCGGGCGGCGCTTGGGCTCACCCGGAGCGCGAGGATATTTGTTGGCCGTTCGCATCTGCTTGTTGAGGAAGAGCACTGTCGCGTTGGGTTGATGTTCGATGTGTGATAGCTCAAGGCCTAGCAAGGTGAGGGCGCGTTTGGCCGCGAGCAGTTCCTGGGTTGCTTTCTCACCTTTGACGGCAATTAAGCTGCCTCCGACTTTCAGAAACGGTGCAGTCAGTTCAACCAACACCTGGAGTGGTGCTACAGCTCGTGCTGTCACTACGTCAAAATTCTCGCGCAGGGGCGCGCCGAGGGCGCCGGCGGTTTCAGCCCGCTGGCACTCCACCCGCACGTTGCGGAGGCCGAGCGCTTCCGCGGTGAGCCGCAGGAAGTTGGCTTTTTTTGCGGTGGCTTCAAGCAGTGTCACGGCCACACCGGGCATCGTGATCGCGATCACCATACCCGGTAAACCACCCCCGGAACCAACATCGATCAAGCGTTCACAAGCTGGCAGGAGCTGTGCCAGCTGAAGACTCTCCAGGATGTGCTTGCGCCATACCTCTTCGGGGCTGCGAACCGCCGTCAAGTTGAAGCTCTGATTCGCCTCCAGAAGAAGGTTCACATACAGCTCCAGCTGCTGTTGCTGGATTGAACTCAAGACTCCCGCGTCGAATCCAAGCGCCGACAAGATCGCCCAGGGCGTGGCGTCCTCTGGCAGAGTTTCCGTCACCCGTTCCTTTTGGCATCAAGCCTCGGTTTCGGCGCCACTCTCGTCGTCGTCATCCTCGGCGTCGTCGGCATCCTCACCGCTATCCTCGTCATCCTCGTCGTCATCGTCCTGCTCGTGCAGTTCTTCCTCAAGATCCTGCACATTGGGCTCTTTCACTTCTTGAGCCGCTAAGCCGAGAGCTGCGCGCTCTCGATCGCGCTGGGCGCGTTGGCTTTGGAGACGCTGCATCACCTGAGGCTTAGTCGCCATGATGATCGCCATGGTGCGACCTTCCATGGTCGGGGGCTGCTCAATCAGGGCGATATCGACCAAGTTGGTGAGAAAATAATCGAGCTTTTCCCGAGCTTTTTGGGGGTGAGTGATCTCTCGGCCGCGAAAACGGCACGTGACCTTCACCTTGTTGCCGGTTTCGAGGAAGCGGCGTGAAGCACGCACCTTGACCTCGAGATCGTGATCGTCCGTCTTCGGGCGGAGCTTGATCTCTTTCACTTCGACAATGGTTTGCTTGCGCTTGGCCTCAGCCAGCTTTTTCTTTTCCTCGTACTTGTACTTGCCAAAGTCGAGGATCTTGCACACGGGCGGGACGGCTTTGGGATTCACCTCCACCAGATCGAGGCCGACGCGCTGGGCGCGCTGAAGGGCCTGATCGGTGGGGAGCACGCCGAGATTTTCCCCGCCCTCGCCGACGACGCGGACTTCCGGGACACGAATTCTGTGGTTAACCCGAATCTGTGGTCCACGGGTATCCCGCGGGAAGCGTCGTTTCATTGCCATGTGCGTCTGTCCATATTCCTCATAGGGGTCGTTTCTTTGGTTAAAATGCTAGCTCGCTTCGTCGAGCTTGGGTGGCTTGGATTCGGCTAAGAGTTTTTCCGCAAAAGCTTCAACTGAAAGGGTGCCGAGTTCGCCAGCATCGCGCGAGCGGGGCGTCACGGTGCCGTTCAGAGCTTCGTCGTCGCCTATCACGACGATGTAGGGCACGCGCAGCATGCGGGCCGCGCGAATCTTCGCGCCCAGCTTATCTTGACCCGAATCGACACTGATGCGCAGGCCGCGGGAAGCGAGCTGGCTTCGCACCTTTTCCGCGTACTCGGCTTGGCGCTCGCTCACCGTAACGATCGCGGCTTGTTCTGGAGCGAGCCACACAGGGAATTTCCCTGCGGTGTGCTCGATGTACATCCCATAAAAACGCTCAATGGAGCCCAAAATGGCTCGATGCAGCATCACCGGGCGATGGGTTAGCCCATCGTTGCCCACGTATTCCAGCTCAAAGCGAGTGGGCAGCGCGTAATCCACCTGGATGGTGCCAAGCTGCCAGCTTCGCCCGAGCGCATCGGTGACGTGAAACTCAAGCTTGGGTCCGTAGAAAGCGCCTTCGCCCGGCAACCGCTCAAACTTGAGGTTCGATTCAAGTAGCACCTTCTCAAGAACTGCCTCGGCGTGATCCCACTGCTCATCGGTGCCCACGCGCTTTTCAGGGCGCAGCGCCAGCTTCACCGCGACGTCGACAAACCCGAACGCGCGGTAAACCTCAAACAGTAAACGATTGAATTGTAAGAGCTCGCCGTACATCTGCTCGGGCGTGCAGAAAATATGCGCGTCGTCTTGGCAGAAGCTCCGCACCCGGGCCAAGCCATGCAACACACCGCCTCGCTCGTAGCGATGGAGGCGTCCGAAATCTGCTATGCGCCAGGGCAGCTCGCGGTAGCTGCGGCGGCGTTGCCCAAAAATCAGACAGTGGCTCGGGCAATTCATGGGCTTCTGGCCCAAGTGGCAGAGCGCCGGGTGCTCGTGGAGCGAGCCCGAGGTGTGATCGTGCGGCTCGTCGAGGGAATCCGCCGTTACCGGCAAATACATGTTTTCCCGGTAGTTTTCGAGGTGGCCACTCGTCTTGAATAGCCGCTGATCAAAAATTTGAGGCGTGATGACTTCCTGATAGTCGTAACGCTCGTAGAGCCCGCGAATGTAATCCACCAAGCGGCGATAAATGCCGGCGCCACGCGGCAGAAAGAACGGCATCGCCGGGGCATACTCGTGGAACATGAACAGCTCGAGTTCGCGCCCGAGCTTTCGGTGATCGCGAGCCTTGGCTTCTTCCAAATGCAGAAGGTGTGCTGCCAGCTGCTCGGCGCTGCGGAAAGCGGTGCCGTAGATGCGTTGCAGCATCTGATTCTTCTCGTCGCCGCGCCAATAGGCGCCGCCAGTCGAAAGCAGCTTAACGGCACCCAATTGGCCGGTCTTCGGTACGTGAGGGCCTTCACACAAATCCACCCAGTTGTTCCCGGGCTTGCCCGGGCCACCGTGGCGATAGAGCGAAATGGATTCGCCTGCCGGAATCGAATCTAAGATTTCAAGTTTGAATTTCTCGCCCATCCCGGAAAAGAGCGCATGCGCCTGCTCACGCGTCACCGTTTCGCGATAAAAGGGGCGATTGGCCTTGATAATCCGCTGCATTTCCTTTTCGATTTGCGCGAGATCCTTCTCGTTGAAGGGGCCTTCCGGGCGCAAAAAATCGTAATAAAAGCCCTGATCGATCGCCGGACCGATCGTCACTTGCGTCCCCGGAAAGAGCCGCTGCACGGCGTCTGCCATCACGTGTGCGGCTGAATGCCGAATCACAGGCAGGGCCTCCGGGCTGCTCTCTAATATGGGCTCAGCCTCAGCGCCGAGCTCGGGCGGTAGCGGCGAGTGGAGGTCGTAGACTTGCCCGCCTGCCCGGACGGCAACCACCTCGTCCGTGAGCAGGCCACGTTCCGCTAACGCTTCGCGCGCCGTGTACTCGGGCATCAGTTCGGTCGCATGTCAGCGGACAGGACCGCGCTCCGTGCGGACAGGCCCGCGCTCCGTATCGACAAACACCACAGATTTGTAGGCGCGGACAGGATTGAACTGTCGACCCCTACCGTGTCAAGGTAGTGCTCTACCACTGAGCTACGCGCCTTTAGGGTCATTCCTAAGTCTGGTGTGTGGTGGGATGCGTACAAGCGGGGCGGTCGGGATTACCCCCCGTGTTTTCGACTGTCAAGTTCGGCTTTGGTGACAGGGAAAAGGTCGGTTTTGTGAACAACGCCTAGCCTTCCTCGCCCGAGCGCGTTGCTTGCGTGGGGACCTGAATAACGGTATAGGCGCCCCACTTTAGAGGTTGGCGTCTTGCCGCCCCATAAAGGAGGCATCTTTTGAGCTCCGCGGCATACGCATGGCAGAATGTTCCCCCAGCCCCCGGCCGTCCCGTGGGTTCGGATCCAGTTCCCGTTAAGCCGGCAGTGCAAGGCGCGCGCGGTGGCGACCATCCAGCCCCAGCCCCAGAGCTTGGGTTCTCAGGTCTGTTACCGCTGCTGATCGTGATACCGCTCGTGATCTTCATGTTCCTGAGTTCGCGCTCCCAGCAGAAGAAGGCGCAGAAGATGGTAGCGGAGCTCAAGAAGGGTGATCGCGTGCTCACCCAAGGTGGGCTCGTGGGCAAGCTGGTTGAGCTCGGTGATCGCTACGCGAAGATCGAGATTGCCCCGGGCGTTAAGATCGAGGTCGTTAAATCCGGAGTGCTCGGTAAGGACAATCTCGAGACCGCCGCCACCGTGGAAAAGAAGTAATCCACCCGGAATTGGCCATGACCCCGAATATCGTCATCACTTACGTATTGATAGCTTTTTTTGCGCTCCTCGCGTTGACTGGCCTGTTGAAGCGCGAGCGTCGCGTGGCGCTCTGGCTGGCAGCGCTGTTCGCGGCGGGCGCTGCCGCCGCCGCTTATTACGATTCCTTTTGGTCCTTGGTGTTCTTGGGTCTGTTGGCATTCTGGGCGGCGTTCGCGTCGCTCAGCATGATTGATTTCGGGTGGCGTTTTCGTTTCGGGTTGGTGAGCTGCGCGGGATTGCTCGCCTTCGTCACGCTGTGGCCAACGCTTGCTAAGGTGAGCAGTGATCGCCTGCCTTGTCCCGAGTGGGTGAAGGAGCGCAACCACTTCGGACTCGTCGCAGGACTCGATCTGCGTGGCGGCCTGCGCCTCGTCTACACCGTAGACGTGGATGAAGCGATCAAAGACAAGCGCGATCGCTACTACGAGCAAATGCGCCGCCAGCTCGCAAAAGTCCTTGATCTTCACAAAGGAGACGAGCCACCTCCGGAAACTGTCTACACGAAGCTGCGTGAGAAGGTCATCGTGGAGGCCCCCGCCTCGCGCCCGAATGCGCTCCGCTTAACCGTCATGCCGGGCACGGAGCCCTCGCGCGTGGACTCCCGATTCCTGGAGATGTTTCGAGGTGATCTGACGTTCTCGCGCTCTCCGGATCTTCGAACCTACGATTTTACCGTCAAGGAGGCCGTTGAATCGCAGATCCGCGAACGTGCCGTGAATCAGGCCCGCGAGATCATCCTGCGCCGAGTAGATGAGCTGGGGTTGCGCGAAGCTGCTGTCTCCACACGGGGCGAGGACGTGATTGTTGAAGTGCCAGGCGAGGATGAAAAGAGCTTCGCTAATATTCGCGACATCATCAGCCAAACCGCACGGCTAGAGTTCAAGCTCCTCGACGATGACACCGATTTTTTTGGCGCGCTCCAATCGAAGCTGGATGCGGCCGAGACCAAGAATCTGCCCATTGGCTTGGAATTCCTCCGCGAAAACGCCCCGGTAGGGCAGGATGCTGAGGGCGATAGTAAATCCAATAGCATCACGTATGCCTTTCTGCGACGCCAGAAAACGGAGACATCCCAGCAGGCTCTCACACGGTTCCGAGAATGGGCCGGCACGCTTACGCTGCCTCCGGATCGGGAGCTCGGGTACGAAATTGAATACAAAGAAGATCCCGCCACTCTGAAGCAAGAAGAGGACGGAATTCGGACCTATCTGTTGAAGAGCCGCGCTGAGATCACAGGCGATTTGATTCGCGACGCGCAGGCCGTGCCCAATCAAGAGCAGTCCAGCATGGGCGGTTGGTACGTCTCGATGGAGTTCACTGATCAAGGTGGGCGCCTCTTTGACACGATCACGGGCGCCAACATCAAACGCCGCTTTGCAATTATTCTGGACGGCAGGGTTTCAAGTGCACCCGTCATTCAGGCTCGAATTTCCGGCGGGCACGCGCAGATCACACTTGGCCGAGCCGATCCCCAAGCTCAGCTTCGGGATGCCAAGAAGCTCGAATTGGTGCTGAGATCGGGAGCCCTGCCGGCGCCGATTTCGCCCTCGAATGAGCAACGCATCGGCCCTTCACTCGGTCAAGATTCGATCGATCTGGCTGTGAAAGGCGCCGTGGGCGGTGGCCTGATCGTGCTCTGCTTCATGTACCTCTACTACCGACGCGCCGGGCTGATCGCCAATGCGGCGGTGTTGATGAATCTATTCTTGCAGCTCGCGATTCTTTCCTCCTTTGGCGCAGCGATGACGCTCCCCGGTATTGCGGGCCTGGCACTGACGATCGGGATGAGCGTGGATGCGAACGTACTGATCAACGAACGCATCAAGGAAGAGTTGCGCCACGGGAAGACACCGCGCGCGGCGGTAGAGGTCGGCTATGCGCGGGCATTCACCGCGATCATCGACGGCCACGTGACGACGATGATTTCCGGCATCGTGCTCGCGCAGTACGGCACAGGCCCGATCAAGGGCTTTGCGGTAACTCTCATGGTAGGCGTGGTGTGCAGCATCTTCACTGGGGTGTTCGTAAGCCGAGCGCTGTTTGATCTTTGGATGCGTGGCTTTGGTAATCGAAGTCGCTTCAGTATGGGCTGACTATGGAATTTCTACCCGCAAATAAGATCTACAATTTCATGGGCCTTCGGCACTGGTTCCTCGGAACCAGCGTGTTCACGTTCCTTGCCGCGATCGTGCTGTTGTTTGTCGTGGGTCCCAAGTTAGGGCCTGATTTTATTGGCGGTACCGAAGTCGAGGTCGAATTCAAACAGCCGGTCTCGGCGGACGAGATCCGTCGCGCGGTGAGCTCGGCGGGTTTCTCGCAGCCCGATGTGATCCGCGTGGCTGAAGCCAAATCAAATCGCTTTCTGATCCGCGTCCAAGAGGTTTCCAGTATCGATGCGCCGACGCGAGCCTTGGTTGGGCACCGGCTGTGCTTTGGAGAGAACTTAGCAGCGGCTGATTGCCCAGAAGCGAAGCGCTCAACTGAAGTGAAGTTCAGTCCCGGTGGCGATAAGATCACGATTCGTTTTCGTCAGGATCCGGATCTCGCTTGGGTGAAAGAACGCATGAGCGGCATCAAGGGCTTAGAGCTCCGTGAAGGGCAAAATAATCCGGCTCTGCAGAACGCTCGTGATCGCAAGGTCGAAGTTTACCTGATGGGCAAGGGCGATCAGTTGCTCGGTGCGCTCAAGTCAAACTTGGGTATCGCGAAGGTGCCGGACAGCGCGCTGCGCGTTGAATGGATCGGTCCGAAGGCAGGCGCGCAGCTGCGAGATTCAGCTTTCAAGAGCCTCGCGATTTCCCTCGTGGGTATCCTGATTTACTTGGCTTTCCGCTTTGACTTGCGCTTCGCGCCGGGTGCCGTGATCGCCCTGTTTCACGATTCCGTGGTGGCCGTCGGGATTCTGGCGGCGCTCCAAAAGGAGCTCAACTTGGTGACGGTGGCGGCCGTGCTCACGGTGGTTGGGTATTCGGTGAACGATACGGTCGTGGTTTACGATCGGGTGCGTGAAAATCTTGGCAAGATGCGCGGTGCGTCGTTTGTGCAGCTCATTAACGTCAGCCTCTCCGAAACGTTGAGCCGCACGATCCTCACCTCGGTCACGGTGGTGCTCAGCATGTTGGCATTCTTCGTGTCGGGCACCGGTTCGCTCAAAGATTTTGCGCTCACCCTGATCATCGGTATTGTGCTCGGCACGTACTCCTCCATTTACGTGGCACTCCCGCTCACGGAGTGGCTCGATCGCAAGTTCTTCGCCAAGCTGACAACGAAGAAGGATGCCAAAGCGCGCTCAGCCCGCACGGTTCAGGCGACCTCAGGCATCTGATCGGTGGAGCTGGTGTCGGTGAGCGGACGCGATTTGGAGTCGTTGAACGGCCCCGCGACGCTTCCGCCTTCGGCTGACGTGGTCGCACTCGTGGAAGGCTTGGCGCTCACGCGCACCGTAGCTACCTGGCTGGTGGCGGAGGGCCACCACAACTTAGAGCAGACGCGCAGCTTTCTTGATCCACGATTGCGTGAGCTCACCAACCCCGACGGCATGCTCGATCGTGAGCTGGCGGCAAATCGGCTGGCGCAGGCGATTCGCGCGCGTGAACGCATCGTGGTGTTTGGGGATTATGATTGCGACGGGATGACCTCCACGGCGCTCTTCACTGAAGCGTTAACCGAGCTCGGTGGCGATGTGCAGCCGGTATTGGCGAGTCGTTTCGAAGGCGGCTACGGGCTGTCTGAAATGGCATTGGCTCGTGTTTTGGAGAAAGCGCCTCAGCTGGTCATTACGTGCGATTGCGGCTCCTCCGATCACGGGCGTTTGCAGAAGCTGCGTGAGCTCGGGATCGATGCCATTGTTGTCGATCACCATCTGGTGCCGGCGGAGCCGCTGCCCGCCTTGGCGTTTTTGAATCCGCACCGGCCGGAGTGCGGTTTTGGCTACAAAGGCATGGCTTCTTGTGGGCTCGCGCTCACACTCGTGGGTGCCGTGCGCACTAAGCTGTCGCGCAAGCTCGATCTCAAGAAGTGGTTGGATCTTGTGGCGATAGGTACCGTGGCCGACGTGGCACCGCTCGATGCGGACAACCGGGCGCTGGTGCGAGCGGGCCTCGCGGTCTTAGCCAACGGAGAGCGCCCAGGCTTACGCGCAATTTTTGCTCTTGCTGAACTCGATTTCTCTACAGGTTTCACAACGGAAGACATCCTCTATCGCATCGCTCCGCGACTGAACGCGCCGGGCCGCCTGGGATCACCGCAAGCGGCGCTAGAGCTCCTGCTCGCGAAGACTGAGCCTGAAGCCAGAGCTATCGCGAGTGCTGTTGAGCAACAGAGCCGCGAGCGGCGACGTGTTCAAGATGTGATGATCGACGAAGCAGAAAAGCAGGTCGAAGCGAACGGATACTCAGAGCGAGCGGCGATCGTGCTTGGAGAGCAAGCGTGGAACCATGGGATTGTGGGCATCGTGGCGGGGAGGTTGGCGGAGCGCTTCCAAAAGCCGGTGATGATTATCGGTTTTGAAGGGGAAGTGGGCCGTGGCTCCGTGCGTGGGCCCAACGGTTTTCGGCTGTATTCAGCCCTCGAACAGTGCGCTCACCACTTGGTTCGCTTCGGTGGCCACCAAGCCGCAGCTGGGCTCGAAGTCTTGTGGCCCAATCTGGGAGCGCTGCGGGCGGCCTTTGAAGAAGCTTGCGCGAGCGCCGCGCCGCACACGAGTGATCGCGGTTCGCGGGCGTCAGCCACGCCGTATTTTCCGAGCGATGAGCCAAGCCAGGTGCTGCGCGATCTGAATCGCTTAGAGCCTTTTGGCCTTCGAAATCCCAAACCCGATCTGTTGGTAGACGCTAGCGTTCGCTCGGCGCGAGAAGTCAAAGGTGGGCATCTCAAGCTGGATCTTGAAATCCAAAAGGGGCAGCGCGTCGGTGGCTTTGCGCCCGGGTGCGGTGCGCAACAATTGGCGCCCGGTGCTCGGATCCGGTTTATAGGTCAGCTCAGGCTCGATCGCTACCGAGGCGGTGGTACAGTCGAGTTTGGGGTGAAAGAGATCGAGTGCCTGTGAGCGAGCCGTTGATCACATTCAAGGGCGTTCGCAAGGCTTTCGGCCCCAAAGTGGTGTACCGGGGGCTCGATCTTGAGGTGAGGCGCGGCGAAGTGCTCACGGTATGCGGTGGCTCAGGCGTTGGCAAAAGTGTGCTGTTAAAAATGTTGATTGGCCTCCTGCGTCCCGATCAAGGAAGCATCACTTTTGACGGCCAGGAGCTCACGACGCTGAGCGAGGATGCTTTTTCTGACGTGCGGCGCCGCATCGCCATGCTCTTCCAGAGCGGGGCGTTATTCGATTCGCTCACGGTGGGTGAGAACGTGGGCTACGGGCTTCAGGAACATTTTCACGATAAGATGAGCAAGAGCGAAATTGCTGATCGCGTGAATTGGGCGCTCAGCTTGGTGAATTTGCCAGGCATCGAAGCCATGAGTCCGGCAGATCTTTCTGGCGGCATGCGCAAGCGCGTTGGCTTGGCCAGGGCGATAGCCGTTAAGCCTGAAGTCCTCTTGTACGATGAGCCCACCACGGGCCTCGATCCAATCAACACGGCTCGCGTCAATCACCTCATCACCGGTTTGCAAGAGCGCCTTGAAATCACCAGCATCGTCATTACGCATGACATGCGGAGCGCCTTCAGCGTGAGCGATCGTCTCGCGATGGTGCTTGGGGGCCGGGTGATTTGCACCGGCACGGTAGAGGCGTTCCAAAATGCGGAAGACGCACGTGTGCAGGACTTCATTCATGGACGGGCCCCCGTTCAGGAGGACGTACAGACCTTGCTGAGCACGTCCTAAGGGCTACAATCGCGGTTTCATGGCTATCCCGAGAGAAGTAAAGGTTGGTGGGTTCGTCTTCTTGGGCATGCTTGCTGTGGTGCTCGTTGTCTTCTTGATCGGCGATGAACGCCAAATGTTCGATTCGAAGGCGCATTTCCGCGTCCTCTTCAGCGATGTCGAAGGGCTGCGGCGCGGCTCCGAAGTGCGTATGGGTGGCGTCACCGTCGGCACGGTGGATAGCGTTGAGTACAGCAAAGAAGCGAAGGATTCGACCGTCTACGTCACGCTCGGGGTTGTTCAATCCGAGGCCACGCGAGTGCGCAAAGATAGCGTCGTCAAGATCACTGCCAAGGGCATGCTCGGTGATAAGATGGTCACGATCAGTGTCGGAAGTCCGAAACAGCCTGCCATCGAACCGATGGGAATTATACGGAGCGAAGCTGGCGAGGATCTCACAGTTGCTTTGGGGAGGCTCGGCAACATCACGTTAAAAGTGGAGAAGACGGTTGATAATCTACAGCGCGCAACGAGTGTGCTGGCTGAGGAAGACATCCACGAAGAGCTGCGTGGCTCACTGAAGTCAATGAACAGCATCTTACACAATGTTGACCAAGGCGACGGCTATGCGGCACGCCTGCTCAAAGATCCCAGCGAGTCAGCGCGCATTTCTTCGCTCATTGCGAGCCTCGAGCACGCTACCCAAGCGCTCGACCATACGATCCAAGACGTGAATGCCGTGGTGGGTCAGGTGAAGTCCGGCCCAGGGCTCGCGCACGAGATGCTGTATGGCCAAGACTCCTCCCAAGTCGTCGCGCAGATTGGGGGCGCCGCTGAGGAGCTGAAGCTCACGCTCAAAGGTGTGCGCGAGGGCAATGGCTTAGCGAAGGGCCTGCTCTACGGCGGCAAGGCTTCTGATGAGCTGACTCAAAATCTGACGGAGCTGAGCGCCACATTGAACAAGATCGCTTCGGACGCGCGCCAAGGGAAAGGGACTCTCGGCGCGCTCTTGGTCGATCCTTCGGTGTACGAAGATTTGAAGCTCTTGCTTGGCAATGTTGGCCGCAATAAGGCCTTGCGCGCGCTCGTTCGTTACTCCATCCAGCAAGATGAGGCTCAGGCTGGGCCTGCTGTTCGTGACCCGGAGGCAAGCGGGCGCGAACACCTGGATGCTTCGACTCGGGCTCCTGCCCCTGGGAATTGAACAAAGCGCTGAGCCGGCCCTATACTTTCGCGCGATGCGACTCCTCGAGCGATTAGGGCGAATAGCGACTCTGCTTGTTTTATTTGGGCTGGCCGCTGCCTTCGCGCTTTGGTTTGGCACGGGTGGCCTTTGGAAGGGCCTGGATGTCGCTCAGGCCGTTGCCGCCAAGGATCGCAAGAAGCAACGCTACGACCTCACCAAGCTCACAGCGGTGAATCGCACGCTGAAGAAGATTGTTGAGAAATACGTGGAGCCAGAGCGCGTGAATCCGCGCCAAATGTTCCTGAGTGCGCTCGATCAGATCCAACGCGAAGTGGCCCAGGTTATCGTGCTGCACGAAGAGAAATCCCCGACAGTCAAAGTCCAGGTGGACGTCGCCAAGGCCCAGGATTTTCGCGTCGACAACGTCCAGGGCCCCTGGGATGTTGCCGCGCGCCTGCGCGAGGTGTTCGTCTATCTGCAGGCCAATCTTGCGGACTCGGGTGTGGATCTGGCCGAAGTCGAATACGCCGCCTGCAACGGCATGTTGCGCACCTTGGACCCGCACAGCGTTTTCATGAGCCCTGAAGGCTTCGCCGAGATGAATCTCTCGACATCAGGGCATTTTGGTGGCCTCGGGATTGTGATTGCGATTCGCGATGATGTGCTCACCGTGATGCGGCCGATGCCGGGAACGCCCGCTGGTCGCTCGGGCCTGAGGCGCCTAGATCGCATCCTGAACATCAATAATGAATCCACACTCAACATGCCGGTCGACGACGCGGTGGGTCGCTTGCGCGGCGATCCTGGTTCCAAGGTCACGATTTGGGTACACCGTGATGGCAAAGACGGTTGGCCGGGGACCAAGGCCATTGAGCTCACGCGCGAGGTGATTCAGATCCGTTCGGTGGAATCACGCCTGCTGGCACGTGGCATCGGGTACATCTCACTCAAGCAATTCCAATCCAATACCTACGATGATTTGGATCACGAGTTGAAGGCGCTTCAGGCCAAGGAAAAGCTCTCGGGCTTGGTGCTGGATCTTCGAAATGATCCCGGGGGGCTGTTGGATCAAGCAGCTCGGGTGGCGGATCGCTTCATTGCCGAGGGCACGATTGTCGCTACGGTGGGCAATAGCGAAGGGCGCGATGAGAAGCGGGCGACGCTCGCTGGCACAGAGCCCAACTATCCGATGGTCGTGTTGGTGAATGGCCAGAGCGCCAGCGCGAGTGAAATTGTGGCAGGAGCGCTGAAGAATAACGATCGTGCGCTAATCGTTGGCCAGACAACTTTTGGCAAAGGCAGCGTGCAGCTGGTATTCCAGAACATCACGCCTGAGAACGCCGCACTGAAGCTCACGATTGCGCAATACCTCACGCCGGGTGACGTTTCGATTCAGGGCGTGGGCGTCACGCCGGACATTGAGCTCGATGGGATGACGGCAGATGCGCTCGATATGGATCTGTTTGTATCCGAATCAGCACTGCGCGAGCGCGATCTCAGCAAGAGCCTGGATAGCAAAGCCAAGCGCAATCGGGATCGCCCGTTCTTCAAGCTTCGCTATAACGTGCCCGAGAAGGAGCGTGCCGAGCTGCGGGACCTGGGCGGACAGGTGGAAGACGAATTTCGGAAAGATTTCTTCATTCGCTTCGCTCAAGAGTTAGCTGCGCACTTGACGCCTGGAAAACGCCTCGAGCAGCTGGAGCAGGCTAAGCCACTTCTCGCGCAATTTGAGAAGGGCGAAATGGCGTCGATCGCCCAGGACTTAAAGAAGCTTGGGATCGATTGGCAGGCGCCAGGCAAGACCGTGACAGATGGTCCGCGTGCCGCCGATTATGAAGTCAAAGTTGAAACCAATCCGAAGAACGCTGACGTGCGGGCGGGCGACCCGCTGACGCTGAAAGTGAGCGTCAAGAACAAGGGCGACAAGCCCATCTTCCAGTTGCGAGCCATCACTAAGAGCGATGGCGTCTTTTACGACGAAAAAGAGCTTATTTTCGGCAAAATCATGCCCGGAGAGACGCGGCTTGCGGAGGCTCCGCTCGGTTTCTGCGATATCGAGGGGCGCAAGGTGGGCTCTTCAGAGCCGGTACCTCTCGATGCGCAGAGAACCTGTCGCCTTCCGAAGGATGCGGTCACGCGTCAAGATGTGGTCAAGGTGCGCTTTGCCGCTGAGGGCGGAGAGCCACCCGCTGATGTTGAGTTTCGTCCCACTGTTGAGAGCCTGCCTCGGCCGATTTTTGCCTACGCTTATCAAGTCGCTGACAATCGCCCCGGCAATGGTGATGGCCAGCTGAGTCGGGGTGAGGGCGCTACGCTCTACGTCACGGTTAAGAATGTGGGCAAAGGCCCGTCGCTGGAGACAAAGGCCGCGATTCGAAATCTCACGGGGGATGGCCTGCTGCTCAAGGCGGGGCGCTTCGATGTGTCCCAGATGAAGCCCGGCGAGGCACGCGAGGTGGCGTTCACGTTCGACGTATTGAGTAATTTGGAAGCGGACGAAGCCAAGGTCGAATTGATCATCGAAGATCGCGATTTGCGCGTTTTCTCCAATGAAAAGATCACGATTCCGGTGGTCGGGAGTCCGATGCCTGTCTCGGCTAAGCCCGGCTTCGTAAAAGTTCGTGCTGAAGCGGCCGTGCGCGGAGTGCCAGTGCCGGGCGAACGCAGCGTCGGCGTGCTGAAGGCGGGTTCCGTCGCCACACGCTTGGGAGCCCTCGGCGCTTTCACGAAGGTGAAGCTCGGTGTCACGCGCTTTGGCTTCGTCGAAACGGAGAAGCTCGTCGATGGTCCAGGGCCGGAGCACCTGCTGTTCGAGCCCCAGCTCACACGTTCCCCGCCGCTGCTTGAGGTGAAGAGCGCCGAGTTGGCCTCGCGAGATGGCACGGTGAGGATCGAAGGTCGTGCGACGGACGGCGATGGCGTGCTCGACGCCTACATCTTCGTCGGGGGCAATAAAGTTTTCTATGCTTCCAACCGCCGCGCCAAAGATCGCACCAACATGAGCTTCGCTATCAACGCGCCGCTCGATCCCGGGACCAACGTGATCAATGTGATTGCGCGCGAGAGCGAAGACACCTCGACGCGCTATACGATGGTGGTGCGCCGGGACGGCCCCAAAGGCGAAGCGTTACCCACGCCCAAAAATGAGCTGTTCGGTGCTGATTGGCAGTTCGGCGGCGAATAGCCGCGCGTTTTAGAACGGAGCCTTGCATGCCGATTCGTTTGCACATCAACGTCGATCACGCCGCGACGCTCCGGAATGCTCGCGGCACGCTGTACCCCGATCCGCTGCTGCTCGCACAACTCTGTGAACAAGCTGGCGCTGACGGGATCACCGTTCATCTGCGCGAAGATCGGCGGCACATTCAGGATCGCGATCTGGAGCGGCTGCGTGCACAACTTAGCACGGTGCTAAACATGGAGTGTGCACCGACCGATGAAATGCTCAGCCTCGCAGAAAGGCTGCGCCCCGATGTGGTGACGCTGGTGCCCGAGAAGCGGGAAGAGCGCACCACCGAAGGCGGGCTGGATGTCGCTCTAGCGCGCACGCGAATTGAGAAAGCTGCGCGCGTCTGCCAGAGTAGCGAGATCAAGCTGAGCCTCTTCATTGAGGCCACGCCGGAGCAGATCCGGCTGAGTCGCGAACTCGGAGCCCATCAGGTGGAGTTTCACACGGGAGACTACTGCCTGGCCAAAGAGCGGCGCCAGACGGAGCTTTTGGAGCACCTGAAAACAGGCGCACGCTTGGCACGCGAACACGGGCTAGAAGTTGCAGCGGGCCACGGGCTCACACGCCATAATCTGCTCGCGATCGCTGAGATCCCCGAGATAGTTGAGCTGAATATCGGGCATGCGGTGATTTCCGATGCGTTGTTCATAGGCATCGATGCCGCCGTGAAAGCCTTCCGCGCCGCGATCGAGCGCGGCCTTTCGCGCCGCGCGTAGCAGGAGGGCGCGGCTATGATCCCCGTTCTCAGCCGTGAGCAGATGCGGGCGTTTGACGCCGACGCGAGTGGGCGCGGGCAGGTGCCGTCGCTGGTTCTCATGGAGAATGCTGGCCGGGGTGCCGCCCTGCTTTTGGAACAGCTGTGTGGGGAAACAGGGAGGCAACGCCACGCGGCTCGGGTGCCCTCGACGCTCGTTATCTGCGGTACGGGAAACAACGGCGGCGATGGCCTAGTGTTGGCGCGTCACGCGTTGATTCTCGGCCGAAGCGTGAAAGTGTGGGTGGTGGGCGATGAACAGAAATTCACGGCACCGGCACGGAGTGAATTCGAGGCGTTGCGCGCGAGTGGTGTCGAGGTCTCGCTGTGTGCGCCTGAAGCGGCCTGTGCGCTGCTCCGAAGCGACTTGGCGTCAGCCGAAGTGGTGGTGGATGCGCTGTTCGGGATTGGACTGGATCGCCAACTTTCCGCGGAATTTGTAGCGATTTTGGCACTGCTCAATCAGGCTTCAGTGCTGCGAATTGCGCTCGATATTCCTTCCGGGCTCGATGCCGATACGGGTCGAGTGCTCGGAGGCGCGTTGATCGCGAACCACACACTGACCTTTGCCGCGCCGAAGCTGGGCCTGTTGACAACCACAGGTGCACTTCGCGCGGGTCAAATCCACGTTGTCCCGATCGGTGTGCCTGGGCCATCGCCTGAGAGCGGCAGCGTGCGGGCGCGTTGGCTCGAGTGTTCAGACATCTCGCGTTGGTTGAGTCCCCGTTCGATCGCTGCACATAAAGGAAGTGTGGGGCGAGTGGCGATCGTCGCAGGTTCGCCGGGAAAGATTGGGGCCGCGTTCCTGAGCGCCCGCGGCGCGCTCCGTGCCGGTGCCGCCTTGGTGACGCTCATGGGCTTACCCGAAACCACCCAAATCTTTGCTCAGCGTGTGACCGAAGAGATGACAACCACGCTCAATCCGCGGGATCCAGAGGGCAGCCTACGCGAGGCTCTGACGGGGATGGACGTCGTGGTCGTCGGCCCCGGCTTAGGTCTCGGCACGACTGAGCAAGCGCTGGTGCAGACGATCTTGACAGAATTTGCGGGAAAAATCGTGATGGACGCGGACGCGCTCACGCACTTTTCCGGTCGCGCCGCAGAGCTCAAAGCGGCCAAAGGCAAGCTGGTGCTCACGCCACACCCAGGAGAAATGGCGCGATTGTTGGGAACAGACGTTGCAGCGATCGAGAGCGACAGATTCTCGGCGGTGGCGCGCGCGGTGGAACTCAGCGGGCACGTCGTGCTCCTGAAAGGGCCACGCACGATCATCGGGGCGCCTGGGCAAGTTCCGTATATCAACAGCTCGGGCCCACCGGTGCTCGCGACGGGTGGCTCGGGCGATGTGCTCTCAGGTGTGCTCGGCGCCTTGCTGTTGAGCCTCCCGCCGTTTGAGGCCGCTGCTTGTGCGGCATTTCTACACGGCCGGAGCGGTCAGCTATGGAGCCAATCCACAGGTGCGGATCGCGGTATGTTGGCGCGTGAAATCGCCGATGGCATCCCCAAGGCGCTTGCCTCGCTGTCAGCTTAAAGGCTCCGCCTGACAAGTTGACACGTCGACTGTGTCTGAAGGGCCACCGTCAAACGTTCGAATATCGGGGTTTTTCCGTGCAATCAGCGCCTGAACCGCTTGGCACGCAGCTTGCGATGCAGCCAGCGAGGTTCGCATGAAAGCATTGACCACTCACTCGTTTGGCAAAGAAATTGAGCTGCACCTTTCCGTGTTGAGGAGGCGAGCGCTGCATCTCACCCGCCGTCCGCACGAGGCCGACGATTTGGTGCAAGATACGATAGTGCGCGCGCTTCGTTTTCAAAATTCATTCACCGTTGGCACCAACCTGCGCGCCTGGCTTTGCCAGATCCTGTTCTCCGTTTTTATCAGTCAGGTGCGCCGCCGCACACGCGAGCGCAGAGCACTCTTCTTGCTTGCGGGCGATCCCAATCTTTCACCCAAGTCCGATGCTGCACCCAAGCTTCAGCATCTTCCGCCAAGCGTCGAAGGCGCGATGAGCGAGCTCCCCACATCTTTCCAACATGTCGTGCGGCTCGTGGATCTCGATGAGTATTCGTATCAAGAAGCCGCCGAAGTGCTGGAGATCCCCGTGGGCACAGTGATGAGCCGGCTGCACCGCGGGCGCAAGCTCTTGGCCGGTAAGCTTGCGGAGGCGGAGGTGTTGGCGGCGGCGTGAGGGGGGCGGGTTGCGTCTTCGGTCTCCGGCGCGACCAGTTTGGGACAGGGATGCTAGGTTGCGACATGCATGCGAGGTGAGGTGCCGTTTTGTTCCTTGCCAGGTAGTGAGCATGCTTACTACTGGTGTTTGTGTTTCAGATAGGGCTCACTCGACCTTCAGTCCCCGTTAGGTTCACCTCGAAGCCTCAAAGTCTCGGTCGGAGCACGCGAACAACGCGCAGGTTGGCAGATCGACCCCGCGCCGTCGGAAGTTCTCTGGAAGCAACACTTCGTGCTGCACTAAGACGCCGCGATCTGCCACGCTAGGGTGCTCTGGTACCCCGATATTTCAAATGCTGCCCTCGAAATATCGGGATGGCCTAGCTACTCGGAGTTGTGCACAATCGTCTAAGGGGTCCTCGCGCAACGCAGCCCGACGTCCCGGTCGCGATAGGCAGGCGCCTTGTTGTCGCGGTACGAGGAGAGCAGCTTCGACGAAAAGTCGAAAAATGCACCCCCTGCTACTACGCGTGTGGGAGCTAGCGCTGCATTAGCACAATTGCTACAGGAGGCTGCGTAGGTTCCATACCAGTCTAGGTTCCACTCAGAGACGTTCCCAGCCAAGTCCACCTGACCGTACAAGCTGGTGCCGTTCGTCGCTACAGATCCGACCACGCTCGTGCCGGCCTGCACGCACAAGGTATTGTTTCCCGAGGCTCCCCAATAGTTCGCGTAGGAGCAATTGATCTGTGTCGCGCCAGGCGGATCCGACCACGGATATTGCCGCTGCAGGTTGCCGCCTACTGCCGCGTAGCTCCGCTCCGCCTCACTCGGCAGAAAGCCCCCATCCCAAAGGCAAAACGCCGAGGCCTGGTACCAGTTCACACAATTGATGGGCTTGGGCTCGTTCTGCCCGCTGGTCGCCGTCCAAGTTTGGCGGGTCGCGTCGCAGCCGAGGTAGCTCGAGCCATCCCACGTCAGCTTGGCGGTGGGCAGGTTCGTGCTCCAGCTTGGGTCCCAGCCCGCCTCGATGCCCCCGCCAATGCTGTTGGCAAGCCCTCCGCTTGCCAGGTGCGTGTGCTTGCCTGAGCCGGGCGCGGGGGTCCAATTAGACACCACCGCGTTCACGAACTTCCTAAAGCGACCCACTGTTACCTCAAACTTGTCCAGCCGAAAGCTGCTGACCGTCGCCGGGTAGTTTGCGTCGTTGCTGCGATTGAACGTGCCGCCCGTGACCGTTAGGCTGGTACAGCAGTCTTCATCCGAGTTAACTCCGCAGTTGGCCAAGAGATCCTGACAGCTGGGAGGAACATTGCAATTCGTGTTGGGGCCCGACGCGTCATCTCCCGCCGCATTCGTAGTCCCCACTCCGCACGCGACACACGCATTAGCTTGTACGTGCTGGTTGATAGCGCAGGTCGTGACGGCACAGGTCAAACCTGTACCCGAATAGCCAGGCTTGCACAGGCACGCAAACGAACCTGCGTTGGCTGTGCATGTGGCGTTCACTTCGCACGTCTGGCTCGTTGAACTCAGCCCATTCGCCGCGCATGTCTTCAGCTCTTGCGCTTGGCAGAAGACGGAACTCGGCGTGCACTTGTGATTTTCACACGCTCCCTGGAAGCACGTTTGATCTGTGGAGCACTCGGTGCCGCCCACCAGATACCCAGTGCCTGTTGCGTTGCAGGTGGTTGCTCGATTCCCTTCGCAGGTCGCCGCATTTGCGGCGCACAATACTGCTGGAACTCCGGCGCTTCCTCCAGTTGAGCCGCCTCCTCCAGTTGAGCCACTGCCTCCGAAACTCGGCGGCCCAACGAACTCGCTTGGGGTTCCCGCCGCGGATGAGCTAGACCCCGCGGATCCTCCCACATTGCGATTCGCGTGGCAGGTATATGTTTCCGCGCAGTCGCTGAACGTCCTTTTGCATCCGAACGGACCTAAGGCCCCGCAAGCCGTCGTAAGTACCCTGATGAGAAACAGACCTCGGTTCAGGCTGACTTGAGTTTTTGGATCGCGTGCTGACTGCCACATGGCCTCGAGCGCTACCTCAAGATTTGTCCCAAAGCAATCCCTATTGAAACCTGGAGTGGCTAGACGTTGGACATTAGGGGTTTTCCCTTAGGCGCTGTGCAGCGGAAAACACCGCTGAGCTGCTCTTTTTCACGGTTCTCACCTCAGCAAGCTCTGTTTACGTGCTTGTTGAGAGCAAGACTTCCAGTGATCGCTGAACGCACTGTCAAGTTCTCGGCTGCATGCTTGATATCCGGGAGATCTTTGGCCAAAAAATACCACCTCCGCGTTTTCGCCGATCATCCCGTTCGTCGTGCACCATAGCGCTAGCGAAACCTTTGACTCGCTCTGTTCCGCAAGCAAATGATGGTCGCGTTCGGGACCGTTCCAGACGGACTGGTGCCACATCGGAGTACCAGAGGTCGGTTGTCCGTTGTCGCGAAGCTTGGTTTGGCGAATTGGCGAAGGAGATTTGCCCTCCGGTGGAGTTTTGGCGAATTGAAGGAATCAAGCCCATGGCGCCCAAACCGGGAGCCCGGAGTTGAATCAATTGGGCTAAGAAGTTCGCGACATCCGGACCACAAAGGCGTAGAGTCACCAGGTTCCCACCCGTCTTATCGGTTCGAAGGAGTTCACGATGCGCCTGCTTTCCACCAGCTTATTGAGTCTTGCAGCAGTTTTATCCACGGTCGCAGCGCACGCCGGGTGCGATACGTCTCGGTCGCTTTCTGATGCCAGTACCAAACCTTGCAGTCGCGATGGTATGCTCTGCGCGTATTGGGAGCCGCCGACCAATAATCCCAACGCCCAGTATCCCTTGATCGTTTTCCTGCACGGGGCGGGCGCCTCGACGAACCCCACGCCGGGTTGTGATGGTGCTGGTGCCCAATACGTGGATAGCTTTACTCGGCAGGTAGACGACGGTTGGACCTGCCAGCTGCAGGAGATCATGGACAACCGAACGCAGTATCCGGCCTATGTCATGGCTCCGCGTGCTCCAGATTGCGGCACGGGTCCTCAGGGTGGAGCGTTCGTCCACTGGGATTGGGGCACGTCAGATGCAACGTACAACATCACCACGCTTGCCGAGTCTCAAACGTTGATTACTACGCGTGCCATGATCCACGCCCTCCAGGCGCAGTATACGAACATCGATCCGGAGCGTATCTACGTCGTCGGAGTTTCCATGGGCGGCTACGGTGCATGGGACATGATTTCGCGCACCCCCGAGCTCTTTGCGGCCGGCGTTCCCGCGGAGGGAGGTGGCTCGCCGCAGGCCGCGCCTGCGCTTAAGAACATGGCCGTCTGGGCAGAGCACGACAACGGGGACGGCGTTTCCCCGATCGGGGACCAACAAACATTTGCGGCCGTCGCCAAAGCCGGAGGTCGCCCTTATTACACGGAAGCGGTCAGCGATAGCCACGGTCTCGGAATGGGCATTTCCGCGTTGATGGGCTTTGTGCCCTGGATGTTTGACCAGCGCCGCGGAGTTCCGTCGACGCCCGCTCCGTGGCTGGTGTTCTCGCCGGAGGGCGGTCAGCTTGCTGGTCCAAGCGTGACCGTTACCTTGAACACGACGCCTCAGTCGAACTCGATCTACTACACGACGGACGGGAGCATCCCCAATGCCATCACCCACGTCGGCACCCAGTACACGGCGCCATTCACATTGAGCGCGAGCGCGGTAGTTATCGCGGCAGCGCACCACGTGAGTGCAAACACCGATGTGAACGTGTTCCACGCCGCGCCGTTCAAAGTGGGTGATTCCCCGTTGCCTGCAGGGGCTGAACTCATGCCTTTTACCCCTCCTCCGGTTGGGAGCACCGGTGGCGCTTCCACGAGCGGCGCTGGCGGCGCCTCTGCGAGTGGCGGTGCTAGCTCAACGTCCGGCGGAGCCAGAAATTCAGGCGGTGCGTCGAATCCCGGTCCCAGCGTTGGGGGCACTTTGGCGGCTGCAGGTGGTGCCTCGTCGGGTGGTAGCGGCGGTACCAAACCGTCAACCAGTGGTGGCGCGGCGGCTAGGCCTCAAGGAACCACGAAAAAATCGGGCTGCAGCCTGACCAGCACCGAGCAGTCCGGGAACTCAATGTGGAGCTTCGGCATGGCCTCGGTGGCGATGGCCGCGTTTGCTTCGCGTCGCCGTCAACGGAGCACTCGCTCCTAAGCGCAATCTTCCCGGCTAACCATGAGAGTGCTCCCACGCGGAGCACTCTCGTTGCGGTCCGTTCGATGACCCTGATTCATCAAGGAGTATGACTATGCGCCCGGCTATCAGCTGGATTTTTGGTTCTTGCTACAATTCTCGTCAACGTTTCAGCGCAAGCGGCGTGTGACGCAAACAGGGCGCTTTCCGATGCCTCCTCGAAGGATTGCAGCATTCCACGCGGAATTAATTGCGCTTATTGGGCGCCCCCCCGCTGGCGGTTCGAGTTCCGGCGGCGCAGCTAGCCAATCAAGCCAATCTCCATCGCTGGGCGGTTCAGGAACTGCGCAAGCAAGCGGCGTAACGGAACCTTGCCGTGGGGGTTCGCGTCCGTCTTGGCTGTGGGCCTAGGTTCGCGGCGAGCGCGGCGGGGTTCGCGCGGCTAGCCGAACGTTTCGGCGGGCATCAAGCAGATCCGGGGGGCCATTGCTCAGTTCGGTGTGATAGGCAGCGTTACTAGTGGCAACGGTCGAATGCCGACGATCAGATCGGAATTGGGGCGATTTGGGAGTTGGCCGCTCGCATCGATCCAGGTGGTAGCCAGAGCTGGCGAGTAGCGGCGAGGAAGCAGCGCTAGAAGGGGCGAGACTTGATCGCCCGTGCGCGGGGTGTTGACGATCAGAGGCAGCTCTTGAAGCGGTGTGAGCACGCCGGGCGCGAGCGCGGACCAACCGAGCTCTTGAAAGAACGGCTCTTGGCCGAGCGCTGAATTGAGGGGGCTCTCCGTTTCCCACGCCACATACACATGGCCTTGACTGAACGCGACCGAGGGGCGCTTGCGATTGAGATCACTCACGTCAGCGTACGGTGAGGTGAGCGGCAGGATGGCAGTGGTCAAGACCGACCCGGGCGCGGCTGTATCGAGAATCGCATATCGGATCTCGCTCGCCGTTAGCAGCGGGCCGCCGGCTGAGAGCACGAGTAGCAGATGGGAAGCATCCAACTGGGTGAGGCTGGGCCGATCACCCACGGGGCCAGGGGGAAAGATTTCCGTTTCCCAGGTGATACTGCCAGCGGAGACGCGGACACGCTCGCCGGTCTGCAAGCTCACACGCCACGCCGCCGCCCAGGTTCCGGAGAATGCGGCCAGGCTGACCGAGGTCTCGAAATCTGCTGTTGCTACGAGGGGTTGCTCGGGCGCCAGTGGCACCAAATCGAGCGAAAATCGCCGGTATTTCAGGTTGAGACTGTCCTGCCACGCCACGATGAGCTCTTGGCCCAGCGCGAGGATCGCCGGCAACTCCTGCGCGCCAGCCGTGAACGCATGCGCCATAGTCACCGCAGACAAGATTGGCGTCGCTGTCACATCGACGGTGCGGAGCAAAATGTCGCCCGTGCCGCTCGGCTTGCCCACCCACGCTACGGCGTAACGGTTTGCGGACAGCGCTGCGACGGCAGGATCAGCCTGTGCGGTGACGGAGCTGCCGAGCGAAACTTCAACAGGCGCCAAACGCGCGCCGCTTGCGTCGAAGGCTGCCAGAAACAAAGCAGGCTGCGCTATACCTTGCACGTAGACCACAGCGAAACCGTCGGGAGCAGCGCTGATAGCCTGCTGACCACCTTGCAGCTTTCGAGAGAAGTCGGAGCTGGTGCCCGCTTGCTCCACACCGAGCACACTTTGCACGCGACAATCAGCACTGCAGGCATCCACCGCAGGCGCAGGGTTCAGATCGTCGCATTCTTCGAGTACGGGGTCTCTAATGCCATCGCCGCAGAATACGGAAACGGGAGGGGGTTCTTCGACGCCGCCGGTGCCACTTCCGGCTAACGCCCCACCGCTGCCGCCTGCGCCCCCGCTCGATTGAGCGCCGCCGGTCGGGGAAACAGCCTCGCCGCCGGTGCCGCCACCAGCTGGGGCGCCCCCAAAAACAGCTGAAATGCCGCCGGAATTTGCTGATCCTGAATCGCCAGCTGAGCCGCCTGCCGACGAGCTAAAGGGAGCGCCGGACGGGCCCGCAGCGCCGGATACGCCAGCGTTTTTAATGTCTGGGAATGATGGATGGGAGGAGGATTTCTTGTCGGAGCTAAAGAGGCCGCAACCGGGGAGGAGCGATGCCAGGGCCATAGCGAGCGCAAGGTAACGGCGGAGGGCGAGGAACCCGCGGGGCTGGCGTGTGATAAAATTCGAGCCGCGCACCATGGGACGGCTGGACCATCTCGTGACGGAGAAGAAAGAGCAAGCCTCTCAAAATGGGAATTGGGGGAGTTGGTTTTGGGGGTCGGTTTACGGATGTCTGCGGCGCCCGGGCTAGGGGTTTACCCTTGGTTTAGTGGTGGTTTAGGCGCCGGGCTTCGGCCGCGGTGATGGGGAGGTGATTGCTGTCGAGTGTGTCCGTTCGGAAACAGACTTGTGCGGTGATGTTGCGTTCGTCGGGAAGTTGACCTGATGGCCAAGTTTGTGGTGACCCAAGGGTTGACAGCCTGAGATCCAATCAAGTACGTGGCTGATGACAGGGCAAACAGAGCGCCCTCACCAGGGCTTTTATGTGGATTCAGGGAAATGGCAGGGGGTGCGTAGTGGTCGCGGTCGGACTTGGTTTCCTGCTGAATAGTTGCGGTGGCGACACACAGGTCATTCAGGTTCTACCCGCGATGAGCGCTGAAGCTGGCGGCTCTGCTGCCGTTTTGGGCTCTGGCGGCTCTGGCGGGCGTGCAAGTAATCTGGTCGGCGTTGTAAGTGGCGGCTCGGGCGGAGCTGTAGCGACGATGGGAAGCGGTGGGGCGGTGGCGACGAGCGGGGGCGCGGTTGGGACTGGCGGGATGGTGGGTGCTGTTGGTGGTTCTGGGGTGGCTGGTGGTTCTGGAGGGGTGGCTGCTGGGGTCGGTGGGGTTGGTGGAATGGTGGGGCAGACTGGCGGCGTTAGCTCGGGTGGAAGCGCTGGTGCTGAGCTTCTGGTAGAGACGCAATGTAAGGCGGGAATGCCGGGGACGGATGCCGGCTGTGCCGCGCAGAATGAATTCGTTTGGGGTGGCCATTGCTACGCCCATATTCAGGTGGGTATTGGGCCGGGCACAATATCCGGTGGAATATCGATGGACGGGGCTAGCGGTACTTGTCAGGGTTGGGGTGGCGAGCTCGCGGCGTTGAACTGTGATGCTGAGAAATCAGCTTGGGAAGCCAATCTTTTATCCTACCCACGAATAGGCATCGGGGGAATCCAATCCACCCGTGAGAGCCCATGGGTGTGGAGAAATGGTGAGCCTTGGCACTATCAGCTGCTCGTTGATCAGCAGGACGGTTTCGGAGACCGCTGCTTGTGGGTCAATTTGGCGACCGGGCGGTTTGAGTCCGACGCTTGCATAGTAACGACAAGATTTCTTTGCGAACGGCCTATTCCGGGCGCGTTAGCTAATTGAGGTAAAACGATGAGACGATTGAAACGAGATGCGTCTGTGGGGCTACCGGCGGCGGTGCTTTTGCTCCTGTCTGCTCAAGGCTGCGGGATCGAAGAGACTTTTAGGGCGCAGCCAGCGGCCTCCACAATTCCCCAGATCAAGCCTGCTTCCAAGGACAGCCCTAAGGCGTTGCCGGGGCAGTTGGGGGCGAAGGTTGCGGTTCCAGCAGGAGTTGTAACGGTTGGCCTTTCAGGCTACGCGACCACGCGTCAAGTGACGCTAGGGGGGTTTGAAATTTCTAAGCTCCCTATCAGCGTCAAAGAGTTTGGCCTGTGTGTGGCAGCAGGTTCTTGCAGTGCCGCCAAGAACAGATGTGGGGACGAGCCGGTCGAGGAGGGCTCAGATCTCCCTGCGGTGTGCGTGGGCACCGAGAACGCGGCGGCCTACTGTGAATGGGCAAATGGAAATCTTCCATCATTCACTGAGTGGGTTGCTGCAGCACGCGGTCCTGAAGTTCGCCACTACTCGTGGGGCGATGAAGGGCCGACCGCTGCGCGCCATGCTGGCTGGCGTGATGCACCCAATGCAGCCCCGGTCGCTGCCGTACCCCCGCCCGTGGTTAGGGGCGTTGTGTTGAGCGTCGCTGCCGAGCCTTCGAGGTCGCTCAAGCTCGGGAACCATCCCGAAGGTGCCTCACCCGCCGGGGTGCAGGACGTTCTTGTAACACCTTCAGAACTCGTCGGGATGTCTTCGGATAGCCTGTTCACGGTGTGTGAGGGTTCTGGGGCCGCGTGTCTTGTGACGAGTAGCGGTGCAGGCCAGATTTCAGGAGTGAGCCCAGCGGGTGGACCGGCGAACGGTGTGCCGGCGTCGCAGTACGCGTTTCGTTGTGTTTGGAGGTCCAAGTGAATTCTCGAGTATTGTTGAATAGCCTTCTGGCGGGCACGATCATGTTCCTTCACGGATGCGGGGCGCCTGACGCGGAGCATTCCGGCGGCGCGAAAGCACAGAAGCTTTCAAGTCTTCCGAAGGCAGGATTTCTACCGTATCCGATCAAGATTAAGAAATCGACGGAGTGCCCTCCGGCCCCCGCAGCGTGCCCCGCCGCCAACGCGCTTGCTGCCGTGGAGTACTCGTATCAGACGTTCGCCAGGAGCCTGGGCCCCAGTGGCGAAGTGCAGCGCGCTTGGGCTGGGAGACTGGGAGATTTGTTCGCAGCCGATGCCTATGCCCAGTGTGTCGCAAGTGGTCTGAACCTGCCGGGGTCTCACCCAACGGGCGGGGTGGCTGATCGAAACGATAGTTACCTTTCGTATTTACGCAATCTGATGCAAGCGAACATGTGCACGACACTGGATCCAGGGGCGGACCAAGTGTCGCGGGCGGATGATGTTGCTGTGGCAAGCGACAGTATTCCTCGACAGTGGCTGGCGTCCCGAAAGACGTCCGCGTGCAACATCGATACTACCACCAATCAACCCGCGGCTATTTCTCCTATTTCACGGACGCTGCCAGCTGCGTACACTAAGATTCTCGGAAATACCTTTGGGCTGACCTCCACTACCACAGGTGCCGTTGCGAACACGTTCCAACATGCGGCGCGAGAGGTTGCCTATGCTGACTTGAATCTCTGCATGGCTCAGCAGCTGAGGGACAGCCTGAACGGCGCGGATGTGCTGTTCGCTTCGGGAGAGGACCAGCTCTACATTCAGGGCATCCTTAGGGAGAGGGCGCAATTGGCGGTCCTCCAATACTCGAAGCTTGCGAAGGTGTTTGCTTCGCCGGACACCACGCCAACTTCCACCATCAGGTCAGGATACTTCCTCATCGCGCTCCGCAAATGGGCGGAGGGGATCACCTCGCAAGATCGGACGGATCTCGCAGCCGACTATAGGCTCGCGGTGAACACGCTCATCGATGCCACGACTGAGATGACACGCGACTTGACTCGACGCGCTGGAGCGCTCTGGTCCTCAGGTTCACCGCTCTGGAAGTCATTGAGTGCTCCAGCGAGGGATCTTCGCCCCGCCGTGGATCGGCCGGGTGCGATCTGGGGTTTGGGTGCAGCGAGGGTCCGCATGATGAACCTTATCTACGGCGGAGAACCGTTGGGGAGTCTCGACTTTTCGGTGTGGCCCTACTCTGTTGGTGCGGCTCCCAACAATCGCTTCAGCGCCCCCTTTGTGAGCGAGCCCTCTTCTGGCCCTCAGGTGCAGCTATTCTTGCGGCTGGCACGGCAGGTGATCCCTGACCTCACGCCGGGCAATCCCTCCGGGGCATTTCAGCTGCGGCCGGCAGCGACTCCCTCCCCTGTCAGTTCCACCGATCTTTTGCTTGGCGGGGAGTCTCAGAGGCTAAAGTACATTGATGTTGATGCGACCACGCTCCGAATGTATCGCAGAGTGGAGGTAAACTTGCGCCGGAAGGCTTGCCTGGAGCGCGGGCCGTCTCAAGCCTGCGCGGAGGCGGAGGTCTGGAAGTCGCTCCCGGCAGCTTCCACACTTAGGGAGCTTAGAGCGCAGTACGAATCGTATCTCCTCTTCCGTCAATTCCGAGTTGAGCCTGACCACGCAGCCGCATTAGTGCGCAGCCTGTCGGACGCACTGGGCTCCCAGTCACTTGCAGCCCCGGCACTTGCATCATTTGCCACTGCCGCCGGAACGGTTGATAGATCAGCGTTTAGTATCTACACGGACTCGGCCTCCTATCTTTATGAGAGCTCAGTGCACATCACGGGAGAGCACAGCAGCGTAACGCTTGATCCCGATCCTGGCGATGCGGTCCCCCAGAGCGAGAACTGGATACAACTGGACCCTCTATTTGGCATCGTTCCGCTTCGAACCGAGGAGCGGGCGGCTGTATATCTTTCCGAGGTGGTCCTGCCGCGAAGAATATTCTTGGACGCAGACCCTTTCGATCAGGGGTTCGGCACCCAAGGTTACGCCGTGCCATTCGTGCAAAATAGTCAGCGTCGGCTGGGGTCACTCGGAGCCCTGGCCTATGCTCGCGAGGCCATCGTGGCATTCGACTCCGCTACCTTGTCCGCTTCCTGGCAAGCTGGCGCCCTAGACTGGAGTTTCCCGGATTTTCTGGACAGAGTGTTGATGAGATTATGCGGCAAGCTGGGCGGAGTACGCCAGCTCGAAGTTGATGGGTGATTGGTTTCCTGCGGCGGAATGGCGCCGCTTCGCGTTGTAGTAGTTCTCGATGTA
>JBBRRP010000032.1:0-53011 GCA_038246305.1 Polyangiales bacterium
AGTCGGTGATTTTGAGGAGGCCGCCGACTGCTTCAACCGATGCCGGGCTAAGGGACTTCAGGGCTCCAACACGGACTTCCTGATCTGCGCCGCGGCGCTACGCAGAAACGCAGCAATTTTAGCAACCGATCAAGACTTTCGGGGGTTCTCCAAAGTCCTAAACCTCACCCTTCACGAGCCGCGCTGATGCTCGTCGTGCACTCGATCCCAAAACCGTAGTCACGGATTGGCGGGCCGCACTGATCGTCAGTCCCACAGCAGCAAGCTACGGCGCGAGCCGCGCGCGAAATCGCATCAGGGAGAAACGCCAGAGGAATCCAACTCAGTTGCAAGCACATGTTTCAGAAGTCACCCGTTTCGGGCGGATTTTCGTAGGTCTGGAACGGTTCGAGGATGCCTGCGCGCGTAGCTATCCCGGCGAACGTTGGGTGCAGAGCCGCATGGGCGTGCGCAGAGTGGCTTACACAGCAAACTACGGCTAGATGTGTGCCGGGGGTAACGCTGCGCGATTTCCGGTAATTGGGCTAGGTCAGGGGTGGCCGAACTGGCGGACAGCTTGGCGGTGGCCAGCGGCGTGAGTGCACCTCATCGTGTGAGGAGAGTATGCGGTTCTGTCGTCGCGTTCCTCGATGAACCCGAAGGCGATCTCACGCCCGGCTTCGGGTGCAGGACGGCCCGCGGAGCAGGCGGTCAACCTTTGGGTCCAGCTCAGCAATTCAAAACCCATGCTTGCCACACCAAACGTACCTGCTAAAACCTTCGCATTAGGAAGCACGATTTAGATGAGGCATTATCTTGTTATTGCCCTGGCCTTGGCCTCCTTCGGTTGCGGTCGCGCCAACGATGGCGGAGGACTTGACGTTGCACCCGGAGGAGCCGTGGGGCATGTGGGCGGTGGCGGATCCACGTCGACCACGGGTGGCTTTCCCCAGCAGCAGGGCGGGAGCTCGGGTAGCAACGCACTCACGTGCGCGGATGGTACTTACGCCGATGGCGGGGGCTGCGTTCCGTGGACCAAGTGCCCGATGTTTTTTGCTGAGAGCGTCGCTGGGACCTCGACTCATGACCGCCAATGCAAGGAGAGGGGCTGGGTGCGGCAGCAAAGCACGTCTGGCCTCGGTGGGGTGGTGGGCTTGAGTGAAACGCCCAGTGGGCTCCTTACCGTGGGAGCGACACTCGGCGCTCTTCCGGGCCAAGCGAGCAGCGGGCTTGCTGATGCGTATGCTCTTCTCTATAGCCCTATAGGAGATGTGCTGTGGGGGCGCCAATTCGGAGGATCAAATCAGGATGAAGCTGCCGCCGTAGGGGTTGCCGGAGGCAGCGTCTTTGCAGATATCTACGTTGCTGGAAGAACGTACGGCACATTGGCGAATCAGGTGAGTGCCGGTGACATCGATGCCTTTGTGAGAAAGTACAACAATGCCGGCGAAGAAGTCTGGACGCGCCAGTTCGGCACCGAGTACGGCGACCACGCCCTTGCCGTAAAGCCGGATGGTGTCCGCAACGTGTACGTTGTCGGCACAACAGACGGTACCCTCCCCGGCTGGACGCGTCCTTTGTATGAGGGCAAGCCGATCGACAGCGCCTCTGCAACGTTCGTGCGGAAGTACGACGCCGCTGGCGCGGAGGTTTGGACGCGCCAGTTTATGGGGAGCCCATCTGCATTCGCCAACTCGTTGGCAGTTGAGTCGAATAACGGAACAGCTTACGTGGGGGGCAACAGTATCGGTTGTACTCCGCCCCAACCAGGAATGCTTCCGCCAGGCGGCTTCGTCGTCAAATACGACGATGCGGGAACTTTGGTTTGGCAGCATGAGCTCCCTGGATTTGTTGTTCAAGCGATAGCTTTGGATGGTTTTTCCAATGTCTTTGTGCAGGGAACTGATTCCCTCGCAAAACTGAATCCTTCGGGCGTTGAGATTTGGAAACGCGACCTGAATCTGGGGCGTATGGCTCAAGGCACCGCGCTGAGCGTGGGCGCCCGCGGCGTCGCATTGGTGGCCGGCTGGGTCGACGGCGCACTCCCAGGGCACACTAGCGCCGGTGGACGAGATGCCTTTGTGGCCATGTACGACGCCGATGGGCTTCAAGTCTGGACGAATCAATTCGGCACAAGCGGCGACGACAAGGCCACCGCGATTGTCTTCGGTGGGATTAGCCCGTCTGACGTGGACCCCGCGTACGTAGCTGGCGTAACCGACGGGGTTTTCCCGGATCAGTCCGACTTAACGCTTAAGAACGGAATTGCGTCAGGGTTCCTCAAAGTGATCGTGCCTTAGGGTGCCCTGAGGTGCAAGGCAACGGGTCCGGCACGCGCAACCTAAAGTCGGTGACTTGAGTACGCCGCCGACTGCTTCAACCGATGCCGAGCTAAGGGACTTCATGGACCTCACCCTTCACGAGCCGCGCAGATGAAAAATCTGTGCCGAGATTTCGGCATCTTGCGCGGTGATGAGCGCCACTTCATCGCGCTCGGGCACTGAGACAACGCGCGTGATTGCTGTGCGCCCACCGGCGGCGAACAATTCAATCACCGTGCGATCCACCACGAGATGAAGCTCAAGCTGGGCCGATGAAAGAGCTACCGCGGTGCTCTCGATCACCAGCTCGGCCCCGTCCCAAGCAATCAAGACGCCACAAACACGCAGCGTAAAAGCCGCACTCGCCGTGAGCATGACTTCAGCCGCCGAGATGAGACCTGAGGCCAGAATTCGCTCACCCCTCACCACCCCCTGCCACGACTGCGCCGCACCTTGACGCAACAATTCCAGGCAAGGATGGAAGCGCTGACGGATCCCGGTGCGACTATCGCGCTCGAGGAGGCGCGGCAGCGACAAGCAACCATTCCAACCTCGACCCGCTGGAAATCCCCGAATCCAGCCCAACACCACCGTGCGACCCTCCGCATCGGTCAGAGTATTGGTGGCATAAAACCCGTCGTGCGCATCCAGGGTTCCCTGTTGCTCGATACGGAATTGTTCACCATCAAATGTCCCCAATCGCCATTCGACCGCGCGAAACGGTGACATCAGCAACACCCAGTGATCTGCGCCTACCGGCAAAAAATTAGGACATTCACAGAAATCAAGCTGACCGGGCGCGATCACGACGAGTGGGGTGCGTGCTTGTAGCCGCGTAAAATCGCCGCCGATGGCTTCATACAACAACACCGCCTGGGCATCGCCGAGAATAACAAACGTCCGCCCGAGCCACGTGAACATATAGGGATCGCGTGCCTGCTCTGTCATTAGACCCGGCATCACTTGAGCGATGCTGCGCTGCCACGTGCACAGATCGTCATCCAGCGGACGTGCCAGACACTGCCAGTACGGGCGCGTCTCAGCGAACCCAACCGAGGTGTACAGCAGGCATGGCTGGCCAGCGTGATCGAGGGCAATACTGCCGCTGTAACAATGTTCTTCGCCCTGCTCGACGTCGGGCGCCAACGCAATCGGCAGATGCTCCCAATGAACCAAATCACGCGAACGGGCATGACCCCAGTGCATGAATCCCCATTGGTCACCGAACGGATTCAGTTGATAAAACAGATGATACCAGCCGCGATAGAAAATCGTCCCGTTGGGGTCATTCATCCAGCGTGCTGGCGGAACAAAATGACACTGGGGCCGTTCAGGATCACGCGCTGCACGTGCGGCCAGGGCGTGCAAGTAGATGCCCGCGCGGGCGATTGCGGAGGAAGCCATGCCTGCTCAATCGGGCTCCGGGGCGGCCAGTCGCGCCTCTAGTTTATCGAACGACCCTGTCCAACCTTGTGTCATGCCAGCTTTGCCTTCGTAGAAGGTTTCGCGTTCCGCCGCGGTGGCCTCACCGTACACTTCCCACTCGACGGTCACCCGAGTGCGGTTCGACTCTTCCTCCGTCAAAGTGACCTTGGTCAACATGGTTTCCGGCCAAGTGGGCGCGAAAGGATGGCGCGACAACTGCCCGTCTTGGTCGCAGAACACTTGCGTGTAGACAATGAGGTGAGGCTTCTGGATTTCTAGATAGGCCGCCTTGCCGTACATCGTGACTCCGTTTTCGCTGCGCATGCAGTAGAACGAGCTGCCACCGGTCTTTATGTCCGCCCTCAGATATTCCATAGTGAAACCGCTGGGCGGTACCCATTCCGCTACGTGTTTGGGATCGGTCCACATGTCAAACATTACATCGATGGGCGCATCAAACGTGCGATTGATCACGAAGCGATCTGCAGGAGACAGGAATTCTGCCAACCGATCCCACGTGGCATCGCCGCCGGCTTTCTTGATGAATAGCTTGGCTTCCTTCGCGGCCTGCTCAGATGGCAACGACATTATCATTTCCATTTTCGTCTTGTTGTGGATCTCGATAAAATTCACTGTAACGCGAAACATTGGCGGCCGATCCTCGTAGCCGCCATGGTCATAAACGAGGCGCGCATATTCATCCACCTCCAAGAACTTGGTGTGGTTCGGGTAGTCGACGCCATCGGGCCCGTGCATCGTGTAGCGCCAGGAACCACCCGTTCGCACGTCTTTGTGCTCCGTGGTGATCGTGAACCCACGCGGACCCCACCATTGTGCAACTTGCGCTGGATCTGTCCACGCCTCCCAAACCATCTTTAATGGGGCATTAAAGATGCGTTCAATGTAAAGCTCGTTCGGCTTATTTTTCGCCGCCATTTTTGCTTCCCTTCTTTTTTGTTTCGGATTTTTTTTGTGTGCGGCTCTTGCTCTGCATCTGCAGCTTCAAGTACGCGTCGAGTTGGTCGAAGCGCTGTTCCCAAATCTGTCTGTAGTCATCCACCCAGGTCGCGATCTCTCGCAACGCTGCAGGTTCGATGCGGCAAGGTCGAAACTGTGCATCACGGCTACGCGAGATGAGACGCGCGTTCTCGAGCACCTTCAAATGCTTGGTGATTGCGGGCGCTGAAATCGCAAAGGGCTTTGCCAGATTTTTCACCGTGGCCTCGCCCCGTGCCAGCTGTGCCAAGATGGCGCGACGGGTGGGATCAGCCAGCGCCGAAAAAGTGAGCGTCAGCGTGTCTTGCATGCCGGCACTATGCCTGCGGGTTAATTAACCGTCAAGTTAAATACTCCCTACCTCTCGTTTTCGGTGGTCGATCGTCATATCGTCCGCCTTGGGTCTCCTTGCGTATGCGTGTTGCAATCCTGCTCACTCTCCTCGTGTGCGTTTCTGTGTGGGGATTGATGGATCTGCGCGAGCGCCGGGCCAGAACGAGCTGGAACCGAGCACTCAACGTGGCCCTGGTCCTGGTGCAAGAGGGGCCCGTTTCGCCCGAAGCCATCCAAGGCGTCAATGATCGCCTGCTGGAGTTAGAGCAGCAGCTCAGCTCGGAGATGCACCGCTATCGAAAGACGCCGGAGACTGCCGTTCACGTTTTTCTTCGCGGTCCCGTTCCAGCTCCTAACCCCTTACCGGTATTGCGTTCGTCGGATGTGCTCGATCTCATCCGCTTCAATTACGAGCTCTGGCGTTTCTCATATGCGGTGGACGCTCGCGCCAACGTTAGGCCGTCAGCCTTCGATTCGCGCGTGTACCTTGTCGTGCGAGAACCTGCGAGTGCCGGCCGCCAGTTCGTGGAAGGGCTGAGCCAAAGCGGCGGCCGAATTGGGGCCGTGTCCGTCGAGTTCGATAAGGACATGGTTGACTTCACTCTGTTTGTTGCGATTCATGAGCTCCTACACACGTTAGGAGCCAGCGACAAGTACACGCCACAAGGTGCGGTGATGGTTCCCGATGGTCTCGGCGAGCCAACCTTGGAACCCCGTTACCCGCAGCATTATGCTGAAGTCATGGCCCGTCACGTCGCACTGTCGCCGACCTCTGACGCGCCGCCAGATTCTCTGGATCAGCTGCGTATTGGTGAGGCCACAGCACGCGAAATTGGCTGGCTGCGCTGATTTGTGGTGTGAGATCGCTATTCCGCGAGAGTCTGGAACTATTGCGGCGTGATGCTCACGACTTCGAGGTCGAGGAACTGCCCATCGAAGGCCCCTGGAGCCGGTGGAACGCCAGGAACCACCACGTCATCTAGGTTCGCCACTTGATGGTCGTTCGCGTCACGGTAGTTGAGGCTCATGGTATGGCTACCCTGAATTGCGACTTCCGCCATGTAGTCGAGTGCGAATAGGCGAATGTGAAAGTCTCCCTCCGTCGTGTAGAAAACGTTCGCATAATACGAGCGCACAGGCTTCTGAACGTCTAACCAAAACAGGCCGTAGAACGTGTCGTCGGGCTTAGCTTGGGTGCTGTCCAGAAAGTAAGGGCCTGGGGTTGGCGTGGAAAGCGGCTGGCCGTTAAGATCCGAGAAGGTGTACGGCTCAGTGAGTCCACGAACATGTAGCGTTACCTTGTAGATGGATTGTGGATCTCCGTTAACGCTGAGAAGTTTGGATGCACGGGGATCCTCGAAGCAATGCTGGATGTCGTCGTCCCGGCTTGTGCACGGAATTTCCAAGCGGTAGTGGGCGCCAACGACGAGTAGCTCGCCTTGAGCTCCGCCCGAAGCCGCGCCCGCCATCGGAAGCGCACTTCCGCCGCTAGCCTCAGCGCCACCACTGGCTTCCGAGCCTCCGGTCGCTCGAGCGCCCCCCAACTCTCGACTCAGACCGCCACCCACCGCCTGGCTGCTACCGAATCCGTCACTTGCCGTCGGGCTGCTCGGAATGCCGCCGCGTCCGCCAGCTGAACTGAGCGTGGGCAGGCCAGTCGTTCCAGCCGATCCCAAGGCGTACGTGCCGCCCTTTGCTGATACGTCTCCCAGGTCCAGGTGGCGTCTCTGTTCGGTGTTCGACGCGCACGCGAGGGCTGTAAAAGTTGCGGCTATCACTGCGGAGCAAGCAGTGTTGCGGGTTTTCATTGCGTAGATTTACGAACTCGCTCGTGGTCCCGCAATCCTCAGTTGAGGACAGAAATTCGCGTTTTGCGACGTGGATCTCGCCCCCCCCTCGGGTCATCGTTTCTTCAATCTCGGCTCCGGGACGTGCCGAGGTGGTCTGCGATTCGGATGGCTACTGTGCGGCGCATTGGCCTTGGCCCGCCGCATGCGGACAGTGCGTGGGCGCGTCGTCTGCTGCCAACCCTAAATGCGTCACCACGCATTCTTGTCGATCAGCGGTGTAGGCGTCGAATTTGGTCGTGCAGTCCGCCAGGTTTATGTAGTGGTCGGGAGCTGCGCCATACATACAAGGGCTGTCCGTGGCCCCGTACGCCTCGCAGAAGGTCGTTGCCGCTGCCGAAGGCTCTGAACCTGCACCGCCGGTAGACGAGCTAGCGCCACCCGCCGATGACGTGCCTCCGGCCGATGAGGTGCCTCCGGCTGATGAGGTGCCACCAGCCGATGAGGTGCCGCCCGTTGACGCTTTACCACCAGCCGCTGAGCTAGCGCCGCCAGCCGATGAGGTGCCGCCGCTCGACGCCTTACCACCGGTCGCTGAGCTAGCACCGCCAGTTGACGCCTTGCCGCCGGTCGAAGTTCCGCCGCCGATCGAGCTCTTGCCGCCGCTTGACGTACCCGCGCCACCTGTGCCGCTGGTGCCACCACTGGTCGCGTCACTGCTACAGCCGCCGCTGGTCATGGATGCCGCAACTCCCAATGCCAACGCCAACGCGCTAGCTGCCTTCATACCTTTACCAAGTCCAGTCATAATAATTTCTCCTAAAAGTGACCGCGGCGAATTGTCACGGCGGCGCCACGTTAGTCCAATTGGCCACTAACGACTAGTGCCAATGCGAGCGGGCTCTGGTACCGAAACGGGTCACGGCATTGTCCCGCGAAAAGCCAGGATCAACGATGATTGCGGCTTCCATCTCGTTCGCGAGGTTGGAGTCTTCATTAGGCCGCTTCAAGTTCCGTCCCGACCTTGTGCCTAGCCCGCCACATGCTAGCGTGCGCGGATGCGGCGCGAGAATCGGCCTGTTTTCTGGTGGCGCCACCGTGTCTGAGCCGAGGCTTCGCGTCCTCATCGCCGGGGCCACTGGTTTTGTAGGTCGGCATCTGCGCGTCGGGCTCGAGGCACGGGGATATGACGTCACCTGTTGTGCTCGCGACGTGGCTCGCGCCAAGAACGCGGAGCCGCTCTCGCACTGGGTGCACCTTGACGTGCGTGATCCGGAGACGTTTACGAATGCTCTTGCGGGTTGCAACGTAGCTTTCTATTTGGTTCACCGTCTCGCCACGGGAGAGCACTATCCCGAAGAAGAACGGCGCGCGGCTCAGCTGTTCGCGCAAGCAGCCGCCGCTGCCGGTGTTTCGCGTGTCGTCTACTTGGGAGGAGTCGCGCCTTCTGGCAGAGTTTCGCGCCATCTGGCAAGTCGGATTGCTACCGGCGACGTGCTGCGCGCCGGCACTGTGGAGATTGTTGAGTTGCGAGCGGCGATGATCGTCGGCAAGGGGAGCATCAGTTGGCAGATGGTCAGAGATCTTGCACGCAGATTACCGGCGATGGTTCTACCCAAGTGGCTCTTGCGACACAGTTGGCCAGTGAGCATCGATGATGTCACGTGGGCACTGGTGGAGGCGCTCTCGCTTCCTTCGCAGGGAAAGAACGTCTGTTACGACCTACCTGGCCCCGAGCGAATCAGCCACCGTGACATGTTGTTGCGTGCGGCCCGGGCCGCAGGTCGCCCGAATCCAGTGATGATCGGCGTGCCGATCCTGACCCCCCGCCTTTCTAGCTATTGGATTGGTTGGGTCACTACCGTGGAAACGAGCGTCGCGCGTGAACTCGTGGAAGGGTTGGTGAGCGATCTTGAGCCCACTGAAGCGCTTTTTTGGGATCTTTTTCCTGGCCGACACCCGCTCGCACTCAATGCAGCGATGCACTTCGCGCTCACCGACGAAACCTCATCGGGCCTGCCGACTCCCGCAACCAGGAAACGACTCCTGGAAGCTTGCGCACCCAGGCTTCAGACCTAGACCAGCCACGTGCGAACGCTCGTTTGGTTTCGAGGCAAAGAGCTGCGAATTGCTGACCACGCACCGCTCGCGGCAGCGCTCAAAGACGGTGAGGTAATCCCAGTGTTTGTCCTCGATCCGTATTTCTTTGCGCCGCATCGCGCGCGCGAGTTGCCACATCGGATGCAGTTCTTGCTCGAATCGCTGGTGGCGCTCGCAAAGAATCTGGCGCATCTCGGTTCGCAGTTGCTGGTGGTGGCTGGCAAGAGTGTGGATGTCATTCCCCGCCTGTGTGAAAAGTGGCGCGTGGATCGCGTCGTTTCCCAGCGCTGGACGGAGCCTTTTGCCCGCGAACGCGATCGGCGGATAGCTCTAGCCTTGCGCGTCCCGTTTGATCTCTTTGAGGGGGAAACGCTCTTAGCCCCCACAGAATGTCGAAGCGGCACGGGCGCCCCCTATTCGGTTTTTACCCCCTTCGCGCGAGCGTTTGCATTGAAGGCCCATCAGATCGGCAAACCCATCCCAACGCCGCGTGTTCTCCCCCCTTTGCCAGTGGGTGTGACGTCGTCGGATTCCGTCATAGTTCCGACTTTGGCCGACCTGGGCATCCCCCACAACCCACGCCTCCCTCGGGGTGGTGAGGCGGCGGCGCGCGATCGGCTTCGTGCTTTTTTGCGCGGCCCTTTGGATAACTACGCTGCCTCTCGCGACATTCCGTCGCTCGCTGCAACAAGTGGTCTTTCGCCGGATCTCAAGTTCGGAACCGTGTCCGCTCGCACGGTCTGGAGTGCCATCCTGAAGCGTCACGCGTCCAGCTTTGCACAGGTGTCACATTCAGTGTTTCAGAAACAACTGTTATGGCGCGAGTTCGCGCACGCTACGCTTTGGCACAGGCCCGAGCTCCTGGAACAGCCTTTTCGGCCGGAATTTCGTGAATTTCCCTGGCGTGACGATGCTGAGGGTTGGCGTGCGTGGACCGATGGCCTTACAGGTTATCCTCTCGTCGACGCAGCGGCTCGACAACTCTACGCTGAGGGGTTCGTCCACAACCGAGCCCGGATGGTCGCAGCGAGTTTTCTAGCCAAGCATCTCATGATCGACTTTCGTCGCGGGGAAGCCCACTACATGAAGTACCTCGTCGACGGCGACTGGGCGAACAACGACATGGGATGGCAGTGGTCCGCAGGCACCGGATGTGACGCTCAACCCTACTTTCGAGTATTCAATCCGGCTCTCCAAGGGCAACGCTTTGATCCCGAGGGAACTTACGTGAAACGCTGGGTTCCCGAACTCGCCAAAATACCCGCAAAATATATTCACCGCCCGGCAGAGGCCCCGAAGGACGTCCTGAAGCGCGCTGAGGTTGTCCTCGGCACCACCTACCCCCTGCCCTGCGTCGACCACGCGTTTGCGCGCGAGCGCTTCCTTCACACAGCAGAAGCGCACCTGCGAGTGATGAAGAAACGGGGCTAGCTTTGGCAGCTTTGAGCACGGCTCCTACCATTTTAGACTGGAGTGAAGCTGGAACCGCAGGGGGCCTCAGCCTTCGAAACGATAGTAAGCATGCTTACTATCGTTGTGCTCATAAAAACAGAGGACGACACTCTTCCAAACGAAAGCGGGGCACCGCTCTTCATTCGAGCAGGGCCTCGCGGCAGCGCTCTCACGAAAGGCCCGAGCGAGAACACTGCGGGGATCGGTCTAGCGGACAGTCCGCAATCTATCCACCACGAGGTGCCAGTCGGGAACCCCGACCAAGAACTGTGGGGCGCGCCCTTCTTTCGAGCCAGCAAACTGTGGGACAGAACTGGTATCCCAGACGCCAAGACGCAGTTCGGAGGCCGCACCGGACAGCACAAGAACCGGAAACCGATGGCTGCCATACCGCGTCCGATAAACATAGGTTTCTTGTTGCACTTGCAGCGCGGCTGAGTCCGCCACCCAGATGCTTTTTCCCGTCGGATCTACGAGAGATACGCCACCATTCAATATCAAATAATACTGAGGCTTCTGCTGAGCCGCGCTCAAAAAAGTCCGGTACACTCCGAAGCCGATGGCGCCCAAGCTCACGCCGGCGATAACTGGCGTGCCCCACGCCTGCCGCGCCAGTATTTCTCCAAAAACCCCGCCAAAAACACCCAAAAAGGCCACTGTCAAAAACCACGGGAGCATGCCTCGCAACGCTCCGCCAAGTCCCGTGTGGCGCACCAGAGCGAGCCGCAGCTCGCGCGAGCCTTTTAGATCTTCTGCGCGTTCATTTGGGATTTGAAATGCATAAAGCAGCGCCGAAAATTCTTCGGACGTGAGGAAGCCGTCTGGATTCGAAGTCGACCCCTGCCCACGGCTACGACTGGGCAGTACCTGACCCGCTGCGCCGAGAACCAGCGCGCGTGACTTTTTGCCAACTAGCGGAATGCTCACCGCCGCTCCGTGCGTGGAGCCGACCCCGGGAAGGATCCACGGTATGAAGGTAACGTCCGCGGACAGGCCCTCTACCGGTGTTGAAGCCCATCCCGTGATCGTGAGCTTCCCTTGCTCCACCAGGATCTCCACCGGGCGCATCCGAGTCGTTAAAAAGCTCCAGATCAAGAAAAGAACCACTGGCACTCCCGCAAATGGAACAAATGTGGCGGCCTGTGAGAACTGAGAAAGAAGCGCGAACACCAATGGACTGATGCCAGCAACCAGCAGCGGCAGGACAACCCTCCCGTAACGCGGAGCAGGGCTTCCGGAGGCTTGGATTCGAAGCCTAAGTGATGCAGCTTGGGATTTCACGATAGATGAGCTTACTTCGATGGGTCACCGGAAAACATCTTGACTCGCCGCGAAGCTGGGCTCTGTGCTAGGCTCTAAACAAATGCAGGATAAGAACGAAGCCGCACGAAATCTTGTCAAACACCATTTTGAAATCGAGCCCGAGTTGCGCGTGGTTTATCAATCCTGAGCGAGAACGAAGCGTCTCCCGGCGAGCCCATCAAGTTGCTTGAGGTCAATGCCTCTACCATGGCAACTGGGAGCGTCGAGATTTTTGCCTTTGGACCCACCGGCGAGCTGCCCTTCACTGTGCAGATCGCTGAGATCACTCCAGATGAGCTGGAGACCTTTCAACGTGATCCGCGGGCCCTGCCGGATGGGTGGGATCTCAGGCACGCCGAGGTTCACTTACGCGATGCTGCCTGATGAGGAGTCGGGGGGCGGATGAGTGAGCTGCGGGGGAAATGGGCCGAGGCCTTCTTGCGTCAAGGACGCTCCGACCTTCAGGTCTACGACCATTTAGTGGCTCTAGGCGAGAGCCAGGTGCCGCGCTGCCATTCATTGCACTACCTACAGATGGCATGCGAAAAGATTGCGAAGGCCTACCGGATTCGCGACACGAATGCCGAGCTCGACGGGGAACGTGGCCTTTTGCGCAGGCATGTCGGTTTCGAGAAGTTCATGCGGGCGCTTGTGTTGTCCCCTGCAATCGGCGAGGCTTACAAGGGCCGCACCGCACAACAACGCGCGATCGCCAAGGCCTTGATGGCTCTCGCTCGCGAGATCGAAAAATTGGCGCCCGCAGTTGCGCGACAAAGCGCGCCGGAGAATGCGGAAAGGCGGTCGCAACTTCTCTTTTCTCCTGGAACTCCACCACAGCGGCGACTCCGGATCACCAGGGGTTACGGGCTCTATTGACCGCGAGCTTGGCAATTCGATCGTCTTATCTCTCCACGTCGTGCGCTAGCACAAAACCTAGGTTACCCTGTTCGGCGAGAATCTGGAGGCGTGCACGCCGATGTTGGTGTGTCACCCATAGGAATTCGTTCAACTCTGCTCTTTCAGCTTGACAAGTGGGGGCAAATACACCGGAAGCTCGAACCTATGGACCAAGCACCTCGTCGCTGCCGTATCGCCCGAACTGCAGTCCTTTTCTTGGCTCTGGTTGCTTCGGCAACATTGGGGTGCGGGGCTACGGAAGCGATCCCATCCACGGCCAAGGTCAATCCCTCGGTTTCGACTTTCTCTGTGGATCCGAATGGATGCCCTGCGACTGAAGAGAGCCGCGAGGGTAAGATTTCACACGAAGCTTACCTTCGCGCGCACCCGGATCTCACTCACGCGATCACGGTGAGGCTCCGCGCTCCCGCCTGGAACCCGCCGGCCTGCGATGGAGATGGGAGTGAGGCCGCACAATGCCCAGCACGCGATGCAGCTCTGATTGAGCGGCAAGCGTTAAACCAGAAGGAGGTCGACTGCGCCTTGCAAGCGTTTGGGCCGCCCGAGGCGCTAAGTGGCATCACTTCGTATTGGTATGAGCCTCCCAGGCGCTTGACGTCGGGCATGCCCACGCCCATTGGGACTGCGTTTTCCACCTTGGCGCTCTGGTCTCAGATTGAAGGTGTCGCGCGTCAACCGTACGTCGAGAGATTGAACCCGCTTTAGGGGAGGCTCCCAAGCTGGGTGTTTTGCCTCCAGAAATTCCCGCCGAATGCCCAGTGGCGAACGATCCAGCAGCGGCGTCCAAGATCACGGATGCGATGAGCATTCAGGGCCAGGGCAGGCAACCTGTAATCATCGAACTTCGCCGTAAACTTTTGCCTCCACTCCAAACGTGTGCGCTAGCTGGCCCCTGCAATGAGCAGCTGGCTTCCGGCACAGAGCTCACCATCGTGGGACGACGAATGCTGACGTGCGTCCGCACTTTCATTGACTCGAAGGTGCAGGCGGCAGCGCCAGATGTAGACTACTCTGCGGTAGAGGGCACGCCAGGCGGCCCGCAGGTGCCGCCATTTGGGGACACGATTCACGCCCAAACTGCGTTTGGCATCGCGTTAACCTGGGAGGAAGTACTCGAACTGGCTAAACACCCTTACGTGGAACGGGTGTGGACGTCGGCTGGTCTCAGTGTTGGAACCCTGCCTGTGGGGTGCCCGCCCAACTGCAGCGAACCAGTTGTCCCGCCGGTGTGTCCGACCACTACGGAACCTCTAGATGGCAAGTTCAGCGCGACGTCAAAGGCGGTGTGGGAATTGTCATCAGGCTCAAATGAAGTAATCATTGTGGTCCGAGGACGCGGTGACGTGTGTCCACTGCCGGATTGCCCAGGGCGTGAATGCCCAGAGCGGACACGCTATCTCGCGCGTCTGCACGAAGAAACACTTGCTTCGCAATCTTGTGTCCGAGCGCTCATCGCGTCGATCGGGGGAACCGCCTCTCCGGAAGCCTTCGATATCGGAAACAGCTTCCCAGCTACTTTGACTTGGCCCCAGATTCAGACTGTCGCCACACATCCGCAGGTAGCGGTTGTCG
Source organism: Polyangiales bacterium (assembly GCA_038246305.1). Classification (GTDB taxonomy): domain Bacteria; phylum Myxococcota_A; class Polyangia; order Polyangiales; family Polyangiaceae; genus JBBRRP01. Next base: position 14,186 of record JBBRRP010000032.1, read on the forward strand.
ATTGCGCATCCTGCGTCGGCTCCGTGCCGCCGTGATGATCTGCCAAACCCTACCCCGTCTGAAACAGCTTATTATAATAAGTCTGGATCCTCTCGTTGTTCACGTAGGCCCAGAAGGCGCTCACTCCGAGCCACATCGCCAAGCCGTTCAGATCCCGAAACATTGGCGGCATGTAGCGTGGAACGGCCACCACGCCCTCGTGGGCGCGTGCGGCCAAGATGGGAATATCTTCGAGCGCCACCTTGCCGGCAAAGAGCCAACGAATTAAGTCGGGGCGTCCGCCTGTGATCGCACTTCTCAAGAAGTTGAAGTTGCTGACCAACCCTTTGACATAGGAAACATCTTTGGTGAAAGGCGCGCCGCCATCCACCACGCCGCCGCGAAAGACGCGTTGCGTGCTCCAATAGCAGACGGCTTCGTCGTAGCCTTCCGTGCGAAACCACTCGAAAACATCGTAAAAAGACGCGCCATCTTCGGCTTTGTCGACGGCCAGCGAACGATCGTTCAAACGGCGGGCGCGCCTCGGATGGCTGCACAGTGTTAACACTTCGGTGAGCGTGGCTAAGCCTTCTTGCGTGGCGGCGACCCGGGGCGGCCCCACGGCAAGCCAACGCGCCACGGGCTGGCGTTGACCATTCACGCTCGTCGCGACATGCACCCAGCCCTCGTGCACCTCCAGGATCTTGACGTCACGTTCACTGAAGCGCGCATCAGTGCGCACTTTGATATAATCGGAACCTGCAGCGGCGTCGGCAACGATGCCATCGTCTAAAATCACGCGCACCGAGACATCATCAAACACCTCAGCCAGCCTCCCCTTCAAAATCTCTACCGCTTGCTCAGCTGAAAGCGACTGTTCGGGGATTGGCCCAAGCACCCGATCATCAAGCTGCGTGAGCAGTTGATACATGCGCTGCGCCACCTCGCGCACCGCAGTCGTCCCATCTTGCAACAGATCCTTCGGCGAACCGTACAGCTCGCGGCTCAACGTATAAAAACGCGGTGTGCCACGGCAGCGCAACATTTCGAGCACACCGATGTATTGCTCAGCGCTGTGCAAGAGGATGCGGCCGACGGCGTCGTCCCCAAGATCGCGCTGTACGTCAGCCGCGATCTCCGCAAATTCGCGTTCCTTCGCCACCACGTCGAAGCCTTGATTCAGCGTGGCGTAGTAGCTCTGGTCTAAAACCGGCAAGTCTCGAAAATGCGACTGTTTAAACGTTTCGAACGTATCCACTGGCCACTTGATCGCGTTCAAGACCCGAATCGGGCGCTGTGCGTCCACGATGCGCTGGGCGAGCGAAGCTACGGCTTCTTTATAGGAACGCCAGGGTCGCGTCGGGACCGCTTCATTCAGCATAACCGCATGTTAGCGCAGCTTGCCGCGGCGTGAACCGCGAGCCCGACGTGAGGACTCATTTTTGCTTGGGCTTCCACTGGAAAAACGGCTAAACGGCTCGCGATGCCGGCTTCAGTAAGCTCTCCTAAAATCAGTAACGTGCTCGCCACCCGCTACGCCAGTTCGGCAATGGCTGAGCTTTGGTCGCAAGAGAGCAAGATTGTCCTCGAACGAAAACTCTGGGTAGCCGTTCTGAAAAGCCAGCGAAACCTTGGCATTCCTTTGCCAGTGGGTGTGATCGAAAGCTACGAGCGCGTTCTCCATCAGGTCGATCTCGAGTCGATTCGCAACCGCGAGAAAATCACGCGCCACGACGTGAAAGCGCGCATCGAAGAATTCTCGGCGCTCGCGGGGCACGAGCACATTCACAAGGGGCTGACTTCTCGCGATCTCACGGAAAACGTCGAACAGATGCAAATTCGCGCAGGGCTATCGTTGCTGCGTGAACGCGCCATCGCTGCCCTGATCCGGCTCGCCAAGCTGGCGCTCGAACATCAAGGCCTGGTGCTCACAGGACGGAGCCACAATGTGCCCGCCCAAGCAACAACACTCGGTAAACGCTTTGCGAATTTTGGGCAAGAGCTTTTGTTGGGCCTTCGGCATGTCGAAAGTATTCTTGAACGCTACCCGCTCCGCGGCATCAAGGGGCCGGTTGGAACGCAGCAAGATATGCTCGACCTTTTTGGCGGCGATGCGACCAAGCTCGATGAGCTTGAGCGCACCATTGCAGGGCACCTGGGCTTTCAACAGGTGCTCAACAACGTAGGCCAAGTGTACCCACGCTCGCTCGATCTAGAAGTGGTATCGGGGCTCCTTCAGCTTTGTTCGGGGCCCGCAAATTTCGCAAAAACACTGCGTTTGATGGCGGGGCAAGAGCTCGCCACTGAAGGTTTTCAGCCCGGGCAGGTGGGCTCTTCGGCGATGCCCCACAAGATGAATTCTCGATCATGCGAGCGCATTTCCGGGTTCGTGGCCATCTTGAGCGGGCACGTCACGATGGCGTCTGCACTCGTTGGCGACCAGTGGAATGAAGGTGATGTGAGCTGTTCCGTCGTGCGGCGCGTGATGTTGCCGGATGCTTTTTTTGCCTGCGATGGTCTGTTTGAAACGTTCATCACCGTGTTGGATGAGTTCGGCGTCTATCCGAAAGTGGTGGAGGCGGAGCTCTCGCGCTACTTGCCCTTCCTCGCGACAACCAAAGTCTTGATGGCGGCTGTCTCGGCGGGTGTTGGTCGAGAAACAGCGCACGAAGCCATCAAAGAACATGCCGTGGCCGTCGCACTCAGCATGCGTGAAAAGGCCACCAAGGAAAACGATTTACTGGAACGCCTCGCCAACGATCCACGCCTCCCGCTCTCGCTGCCCGCGCTGCAAGCCCTGCTCTCGGCTCCGCTCAGTTTCGTCGGCGCTGCGCAAGCTCAGGTCGTTGCGTTTGTATCTGAAGTTGAAAAGCTCGCAGCTCAACATCCCGAACTCGCCGAATATACGCCGAGGGCTTTGCTCTAGCACTCGCCCAAGCGCTCCAATTGTTAATCTGCGATGTCACAACTTCACCCCTGGTATCTTCTCGTAGGCAGCTACACGCGCGCTGACGCCAACGATGGCCTTTCAGCTTACGAAGTGCTCGAGCCGAGCGGGGAGCTCAAGCTCATCTGCCGCACACCGGCGGAAGACGGCACGTATCTCGCCGTCCACCCCGAAAAACCCATGATTTACGTGGTAAACGAACTTCGCACGTTCCAAGACGAACCCGGCGCTGCCGTTTCTAGCTACCGCTTGAATATAGCCCTCCGTTCGTGGGAGCTGCTGGGGCAACAACCGACGGGACATTCACTCGCCTGCCACGTCAGCCTCGATCACCAAGCTCGCTATGCCCTCGTTTCAAACTACGGCGAAGGCAGCGTGGCCGTATTCCCGATTGAAGCTCAAGGCCAGTTAGGGCCGCGCACGGATCTCGTGCTCCACACCGGGAAGCTGGGCCCACACGCCACGCGTCAAACGATCCAGCATGCCCATTGTGCGCTCTTCCTGGCCAGCACGGGCCGCGTGTTGGTTTCGGATCTAGGGCTCGATTGCATTATCAGCTACGAGCTCGATTTCAAAAACGGGAAGCTGCGCGAAGTGGCCCGTTCTGCCTTGCCTCCTGGCACTGGACCTCGTCATCTTTGTATTCACCCGGCAGGTGGCAGGCTGTACAGCGTGAATGAGCTCTCGCGTGAGGTCACTTTGTATCGGGACAGCGGAAACGGCGTCTCCGTGGAGGGATCTTGGTCGCTCTCAGCAAGCGACGGCGATGACGCCGTGCGTGCCGCCGACATTCAGCTTCATCCGAACGGTCGCTTTCTGTATGCGAGCAATCGCGGCCGAAACACGCTGACCACGTTCGCCATCGATCCCGCGTCGGGCCGCCTCACTTGCGTCGAAACGATTGCCTCGGGTGGAGCTATGCCGCGAAGCTTCGCCATCGATCCGAGCGGGCGTTATCTGTACGTCGCCAACCTGCAAAGCCACAACATCTCGCAATTTAAGATTGACCCGAGCTCCGGCCAGTTGGACCCCACTGGCTACTTTATCCCCTACGCGCGCCCGGCCTGCCTAAAAATCGCTCGCCTCACGCCTCCTGTCGCGCGCTGACTGTCGAAACGCCTCACCCAAGCTCGCGCCTGTTTGGGAGGGATCAGGGCTGAATGACGTGGCACCTCATGGGGCCTCCGTTGGACGGCGCGGCTCGTCGTCGCGTGGCGCCCAGATGGTCAGCATCAACTCCGCATCGTCTACGACTCGATACTCGGGACGACGACCTGAGAGTGCCTCACTTCGATCGAGGATGATGCCGACGCCTTCGCCACGTTTATCCATGAACGTATTGCGATCCGTGTGCAGTGGAAGAGGCGTGGCAGGGACTCTGCAGCGCGAAAGTAGGCTAGTGACGGCCTCGTTTCGGGCCGACTGCCGCAGTGGCAAGCTTTCAACCGTCATCGTGTTGGAAAGGGGGCCGGGCGAAAAAAGCTCCAAGCGGTCAGCGAAGAGCCTCAGCCGAATCTTTGAACCGTGCACTGCATAGTCGCGATGGGCAACTCCGTTAACCAGTGCCTCAAAAACGGCAGAAAGATCGAACTGAGGCACGTCTTTGCGGCCGATAGTCTTGTAGGCGCGCACTTTCATATTGCGCCCGACAAACGACAGAGCCGTCATGACTTGCTCGTCGATAGGCCCAGAAATATCCGCCGCGTCGAGTTGATAGGGGGCACCCCCGTCTCCGGGAACGGAATCGGTGCCTCGATAAGCGACAGCCTGAATGAAGGCGTTAGGCAGAAAACGCCGCGGATCAGTGGAGGCGAGCAGAACACCGGCGACACTGGCCAGGAACGAACCTGATTCGTTGGGACACGCCATGCCCAACTTGTGCAACAGGCTTTCACGGGATTCTGCGAGCGATCGGGGCGTGCGAAATCGCTCCCACAGCGCAGGCTCAAGAACGTCCAGCGTCGCTCCAGGAACCGGTTGTTCGTCAAAACGAATTAGGCGGGCCTGACTTCGCTGTTGAAAAAGGCGCGCAAGGTAATCTGGCGACATCTCTCGCTTGCTGCTGCCAATCCGGTGCAAGTAGCCACCCGGACTTTTGTGCACAAACAGGCTCTGGGGAATGGAGATGTTCACGACTGCGACGGGAGCTGCATCCGGCAGGGGCACGGTGATTTTCTCGATGGTCGCAAGCAGCGGCGGGTCGATGGAGTCATTGCAGATTTCACGAACAAACGCTTCCACGGCGTCGATATGTGTTAGAGGCACCCCGACAATCCGACGGGTGCCATCTTCGACACCCAGCAAACAAACACCGCCGCGGGCATTGGCGAAGGCAGCCAATTCATCTGCAAGGCTCGCACGATGTGGCGCTGTGACAGATTGCCCGGAAAACCGCACGTCCTTCGTCTCGAAAAATGAGTCCTCCCCGAGGGCGATCCTTTGCAGCAGTGGCGTGGTCGGGTCGAACATCGTCGTGTAACGAGGGTAGCATAGCTGCCTGCCTTAAAATCACGGGCCTCACGCCTCCCGTCGCGAGCTGACTGTCGAAACGCCGCCCAGTGCACTAAATCATCAGAATGGTCACTCGACGATCCGTTCTCGGCGGAGCAGCCCTCACCGCCCCCGCAGCAGCACTTCTCCTCGGCACCTCCAGCTCTGGAGCCCAAGCGCGCACCTGGGAGGCCAGCTACAGCGGAGGCTCCGGCGGGCCCGTTCGCGCTCCTGGAACACCCAGCAAGGATTACCAACCCGTCACGACTCCGAACGGCGCCAGCTTGCCTTTCACGCTCAAAGACGGAACGAAGATCTTTCATCTGATAGCTGAAGAGGTGGAACATGAGTTCGCACCGGGGCTCAAGGCCTATTGCTGGGGTTACAACGGAAGCGTTCCTGGCCCAACGCTTGAAGCTGTCGAAGGCGATCGCGTGCGCGTGTACGTCACCAATCGTCTGAAGGAGCCCACCACCGTGCATTGGCACGGCGTCTTTTTGCCGAATGGCATGGACGGCGTGGGTGGCCTCAATCAGGTGAGCATCGCACCGGGCGAGACCTTCAAATACGAATGGACCTTTCGCCAACACGGGACGTTCATGTATCACCCGCACCACGATGAGATGACCCAAATGGCGATGGGCATGGGCGGCATGCTGATCGTGCACCCGCGGCAAACTTCGGCCGATGCGGTCGTGCAGCGTGATTTTGCGCTCATGCTGGGAACCTGGAAAATCAAGCCTGGAACGCACCGCCCCGATCCCAACGAGATGACGGATTTCAACGTGCTCACACTGAATGCGCGAGCTTTTCCAGGCACGGCGCCACTCATTTGCAAGAAGGGTGACCGGGTGCGCATTCGCATTGGAAACCTGAGCGCCATGGATCACCACCCGATTCATTTGCATGGCCATTATTTCAAAACAACCGCCACGGATGGAGGCATGATCCCAGCTTCCGCGCAGGTGCCGGAGACAACCGTGCTCGTTCCGACGGGCAGCACGCGCACCATCGAGTTCATCGCGGATGCCGAAGGGGATTGGGCCATGCACTGCCACATGACCCATCATGTGATGAATCAGATGGGGCATGGCGTGGCGAACTTGATCGGCGTCGATGCGCAGCGGCTGGACAAGGCTGTGTCGCCTCGCGTCTCTGGGTACATGACAATGGGAACGAACGGCATGGGCGAAGGCGGGATGGTGATGGCAGGACCCAAAAACAGCATCGCCATGCAAGGCGGCATGGGTGCATTTGGTGAAATCACGATGGGCGGCATGTTCACCATCTTGAAAGTGCGCGAAACCCTGCCAAATAATGACGATCCCGCGTGGTACCAACCACCGCCAGGAACGCAGGCCAGACTTGCAACGAGCGACGAACTCGCACAAGACGGAGTGAAGTTGTGAGGCATGCTTCGTACGCCATGAGCGTGCTCGGCTTACTGCTGCTGAGCACAGCCTGTGTGTCTGAGAGCCGCGGCTACCGCCCTGTCCAGGACGTGCTCCGAGAGCGTGCTGGCGCAGGGTTAGAATGGCGGAGGATAGACGCCGACGCAAAGCACGACGATAAAGTGAAAGCTCTGCTCAAGGCTCCGCTGACTCCAACGAGTGCCGTAGAGCTCAGCCTACTCACGAACTTTGACGTTCAAGCTAAGCTCGAAACCTTGCGTGCGGCGCAAGCTAAACTGATGCAAAGCACCACCCCAGAGAACCCAGAACTCGAGGGCTCGCTTGGTTTTCATCATAAGTCTTCGACCCGCATCGAGCTGAGCGCCACCTTGGAGCTCACGAATCTTCTATTCCTGCCAAGCGCCTACCGCGCTGCGGAAGCCGATTTTGACGCCGAAAGCCTCGCTGTTGCCGGCGAATTGGTCGATTTTGTGTTTCAAACTAAGCGCGCCTTCGCACGTGCCCAAGCCGCAGCCAGGCAAGCTGAGCTGTTGCACGAGATCGTGCAGGGCGAACGAGCACAGTTGGAGTCAGCCCGAGCCCTTCACGCCGCAGGCAATATCAATGATCTGGATCTGCTCACCTTTGAAGCCGCAGCACGCGAGGGCGAAGTGAGTTTGGATTTGGCGCGTCAAAATGCTTCAAGCCTGCGCGAGGCCTTGACCGCACAACTGGGGCTCTGGGGCCGAGACGTGAATTTTCGAATGGCTCCCGCTTCCGAACCGCAGGCAGACACCCTAAGCGTTGACCATCTCGTGACCCGAGCCTTCGATCGCAGCCTCGACCTACGGCTGGCCAAACTGCGCATTCTTGGCGCCAGCCAAGGGCTGGATGTCACCCGCGCGCAAGGCATCGTGCCGAAGCTCCACGGAGGTGTGAACGCACAGCGCGAGGAAAACATCTGGCGTGTGGGGCCGATGCTTAAGCTAGAATTGCCCATTTTCGACCATGGACAAGCGGAAACGGCAGTCAAGGAGAGCGAACTCTACCAGCAACAGCGCGTCTACCAAAGCCTAGGCGTGAAGCTGCGATCGAACGCGCGCACGATCGGGACACGCTTCCTGTCTGCCAGGACAACGTTAACCCGTTACGATCAAGATCTTCTACCGATGCGCCAGAAAATCCTGGAAGAAACGCAGCTTCACTACAACGCGATGGGCGTCGATCTCTTCCAACTTTTGGCTGCAAAGGCATCCGAAATGAAAGCAGCGCAGGCCCGCTCCGAAGCTCTCGCCAACTACGAACTCGCGCGCATCGACGTAGAACAACTCCTCGCGGGTCGCCTCCCGCCTAGCCCCAAGGTGGGCGATTGACGTGTGCTCAGGCAGCCGCGCCCGGAATAAAGCCCCGCTGGGGTCGCCACCCTAGACACTAGAAACGACGCTGGGGTTTCAGAGGCGGGTTGAGACAGGACGGCTCTTTGCACGTTCCGCAGATGACCGCGCGTTAGCGCTGTCACCACGCGCTCGGCTGTGCCATGCTGTGGACGAAGTTGGGGGCTGCAACTTTTGGAGGTCCTATGTTTCGTACTCACACCTTTGCGTTCACCGTCTTTGCAATGCTGCTTGCGGCGCCGGCTTTCGGTCACTTTCGAATGCTCTACCCGCCCTCTCGGTACGCACCTCCGATCCCACTGAGCGCGGAGGACGGTTCGAACCTCAAGGGTGCGCCCTGCGGCAACGTAGGCGACACGCGAACCACCGACCCGACTAAGATCACGACCTTTACCTCCGGGCAGAGGATCACCATCCAATACGTAATGACCGTCGACCACCCAGGTCACTACCGAGTCGCTTTCGATAACGACGGGCAAGATGCGTTCATCGATCCTGCCGACGTTACCTCGTACGAGATGAACCCTGCCCTGCCCGTTTTGCTGGACGGGCTTGCGCCACCAGTCGGTGGCGAAATGGTGACGATAGACGTTACCCTCCCCGACGTGGAATGCACCAAGTGCACCCTTCAAGTGATCGAAGTCATGTCCGATCACACCCCACCGAATCACGTCTACCACGCATGTGCGGATCTCATACTCACTAGGGCCGCAGGCGGTTCGGGGGGTGCGAGTGGGAGCGGCCTTGGTGGTGCGAGCGCACAAGGCGGCTCAACTGCGCAAGGCGGCTCAACTGCACAAGGCGGCTCTCGGGCGCAGGGCGGAGCAAGCCCCCAGGGCGGTTCGAACGCAGGCGTTACGGGCGGAAAACCGGGAGCCGGAGGTAGCGAGGCAGCAGGCGCCGGCGGGAACAAGCCCACCGCCGGAGGTGGATCCGGTAATGCGACCCCAGCGCGTTCATCATCAGCAAGCAGTGGCTGCACGCTCGAACATTCACAAGCTAACAAGACAGACTTCAGTCTTGCCGCATCGGGGCTAGGAATGCTCTGGTTGCTTCGGCGTAAACGGAGCTGAACCTGCGACTGCCATTTGCCTGGGTCAATACAGCTGAGAAGGTCGCATTTTTGGCGCATCCCTCCCACTGACGATTCAGGTAGTAAGCATGCTTACTATCTCATTCAACGTTCGCGCAGGTTTCGGCTAGCGCCAGACCTCAAGCACCATGGATTGGGAAAACTCGATCAAGTCTGGGAACAGCGACGCACACCAATCCATGGGTTCTTTTCGGCGAATATCAAAAACATATGTTTCTTTGCGCTGAGCTGTCGATCCAGCCCACTCCCGAACGACTTGGGGTAGGACGCAAACGGGCGCCCCCAACCTGGAGCAATAGAATGCAATACCTACTGATGATTTACGGGAACGAATCTGCGATGAAAACTGCCACGGAGGCCGACCGGAACGCGATGTTCAAGGCTTACGGTGAATTCACTGCAGGTATCATCAACAGCGGGCACATGCGTGCGGGAGATGCGCTGCAGCCTTCTTCAACCGCCACCACGGTTCGCGTGCGGGAGGGCCGCACCCTCACGACGGACGGCCCCTTCGCTGAGACCAAAGAACAACTGGGCGGTTATTACTTGGTGGAGGCCGCTGATCTCGACGAGGCCATTAAGCTTGCCGCACGCGTTCCTGGCGCGCAAGTGGGTTCGATTGAAGTGCGCCCAGTCATGGTGTTGCCGCCCGATTACCCCCGACCCAAGCCCCAAACAGTGTGAGTTAATCAGCAGTTCTCGTCTTGGTGCGCCGGTTATGGAGAACACGAGGGCAATCATAGAACAGATCTGCGCGGATGAGCGTGCGTCGACCTTGGCGACGCTCATCCGTGTTTTGGGAGATTTCGATCTTGCTGAAGACGCAGCGGCTGCTGCTTGGGAATGTGCCCTCCTCCAGTGGCCCGGGGAAGGCGTGCCGGAAAATCCTCGAGCGTGGTTGATTCGCACCGCCCGCAATAAGGCGATCGATGAAATCCGTCGGGGCGCCACAGCGCTCCGCAAGCAAGATGAAGTGCGCTCCTTCATGGCGCCCGAGAGCGACGCCTTGAATTTCCCGATAGAAAAGGGTGATGAGCTCGGTTTCGAGGATGATCAGCTGCGGCTCATGTTCACGTGCTGCCACCCAGCCCTGGCGCTCGAAACGCAGGTGGCGCTGACGTTGCGCACGCTTGGAGGACTATCAACGGAGCAAATTGCTCGCGCTTTTTTGATTCCCACCGAAACCATGGCGCAGCGATTGGTGCGCGCCAAACAAAAAATTCGAAAAGCACGCATTCCCTATCGGGTGCCCGAACAGCACGAACTGCCCGAGCGCCTGGCTGCCGTCATGACGGTGATCTATCTGATCTTCAACGAAGCCTATGCGGCCACTTCTGGAGAGGAATTGATTCGCCTCTCAGTGTGCGATGAAGCGTTGCGATTGGGAAGGCTGCTGTGCGAACGCGTCCCCGAGCAAATGGCACCTCGCGGTCTGCTCGCGTTGATGTTGTTGCATCATTCACGGCGCAAGGCGCGCACCAGCCAAGAGGGTTCGCTCATCGTATTGGAGCAACAGGATCGACAACTGTGGGACAAGGAACAGATTGAAGAAGGACTTCACCATTTGGGCAAAGCGCTGGGCACAAACCAAGCCGATGCGTTCGCGGTTCAAGCCGCCATCGCAGCTATTCATGCCCAGGCGCCTGCGGCGGCCGAGACGGATTGGCAACAAATCGCGGTACTTTACGCGCGCTTGTTCGTCCTGAGTCCGTCGCCTGTCGTCATGCTGAACCACGCGGTCGCAGTGGCGATGGCGTTTGGGCCAGAAGAAGGCCTGCGTCTCTTGGATCAACTAGAGTCGAGTGGCGCGCTCAACGGCTACCATCTTTTGCCTGCAGCACGCGGAGATTTGCTGCGGCGTTTAGGGAGAACCGTCGACGCAGAGCGAGCCTACGAGCAAGCGCTGGCCTGGGTCGGCAGCGACGTGGAACGGCGTTTTCTTGAAGACCGTCTCGCGGAGCTGCGAAGCCGTGACCTTGATCTTACTTAGCCAAGATTCAAGGGCCCCGTCACATATTTGGGATCACCAACGGCAGTTACGTTGAGTCCCATCATGTTGACCAGGCTCAGCAATAGATCATTGTGGGCGCGTCCCTGCGCATCCAGCGTGCGGCCTGGATTGATCGCACCGCCCGCCTTTCCGGCGACGAGGGCAATGAACTCGTCATGCTCGTGGCCGCCCCACATTTCGGACGCAACGAACACAACCGTGTTGTCAAGCACGCTGCCATTGCCCTCTGGGGTCGACTTGAGGCGCTTGATAAAGGTTGATGTCTGCAACATCAGCCAGGTCTGAATGCGGTCGTACATGGCCTTGGTCTGGTCGTCTCCGGGCCAGGAATGCTCAAGGCCATGATGGGTCTGGTTGATGTTGAGAAATGGAAAGATGCTGTTGTCGCCTGTCGACAACCATTGAAAAGTCGCGATCCGGGTGAGATCGCAGTTGATCGCCTGATACATGAGTTCCAGCATCACCGGGCCAAGCTCCTGAATGTAATCGACAGGGTTGCCTTCAACACCGACGATCGGCGCAGCTTGATTGCCAATATTAGGCGGCGCGCAAGTAACGCCCTGGAAAATGGGACCGCCGCCCGCCCCGATCTGTGGCAACGAGTTCTCAAGTTCGCGAAGTGAGGTGAGGTGCAGATCGAGCTTGGACTGTTCGTCAGTGCCGGCGATGGCTTTGACCGCCATAATTTCAGCTTTCAATTGATCCAGGCGGCTCTTTCCCGCGTCGTGGAGAGCGATGAGCTCCGCTGTGGCTTTTGGGTCAACGTTCATCGTTCCGGAGGAAGCGGCAGGCGTCGTTGCACCAGGGAACAACCGCGCGAAGGTGGCTTTTGGATCCTCCACCGGCTCGATCGCGGTGCCATTATTGAAAATGCAACGTTCGCCCTCCGGGTTACCGTTCGTCATGGTGATCGCACCGAGCTGGAGCGAGCCAAACTTTGTGTTCGAACCAAAGGCGTTCGCCAGCAGCTGGTCGATTGAGCTGATGGTGCCGTACTGGCTCCCGGCGCCAGGCACCTGTCCAGATCGTTGATTCGTGTCACCCGTGAACATGGTGCGCATGCCACCTCCGTGGCCCTCAAGCTCGGTATAGGAGCTCACGACATTGCCCGTGGGCATTCCGAGGTTGTTGAAGATTATGACGTCGGATTGAATGTCCTTGAGACCGCCCAAATAGTGATCGTAGTCCCAACTCGAACCCTTGACGGAAAGATCGCTGTTGCGATTTAGCATGCTGACGCCGCTCGGGAGATGAACAGCAACATATCGAAGAGGCGCTTTGGCTTGGGCCTCGACAATAGCCGAACGAAAGACTGGCGTCGCCAAGAAGGCGGCCGCACCGAGCTGCTGGAGGAGAGAACGGCGCTTGATCAAGGATCGAGACATGGGTTGAGTTCCTTTGTGTTTCAGATGACTTAGAACTACTTAGTGAAAGGACCGAAAGCGGAAGTTGTCAGCCTTTGCGATCGCAACCATCACCTCGCGCAGATCAAGACCGGTGGCCGCGAGCGGCGTGGCGATTGCGGTCAGCACTGGACGCTCAGCATCCAACACGGCCCGACCGAACGCCCAACTGTAGGCCTTCCGGGTGATGCACTGCTTGGCTTCGAAGCTAGCGGCGAGCTTTGTTGAGAGCTCCACACCACCCGTGAAGGGGCCATCAATGTCGACGGTGCCCGAGACATTCCCAGAGGCGTCTACGGGTTTACTATTTTCCGTCGAACGGAATTGCCCAATGCCGTCGTAGCTCTCGAGCCCAAACCCCAAAGGATCGATCAACGTGTGGCAGCCCGCACAAGCTGGATCCGCCGAGTGCTGAGCGAAGCGCTCGCGTGTCGTTAGACCAGGTTGCGGCGGCTGAACCTTGGGCACATTCGGCGGGGGTGGCGGCAGATTTTGGCAAAGCAGGCCTACGCGCACGAACTTGCCGCGCATAACGGGACCTGATTCGCCGGGCTTCGAGTGGGCCGCGAGCACAGAAGCTTGAGTGAGGAGGCCTTGTCGCTCCAGGGGATTCAAGCTCGTCTTGATCAAGGTGTCGCCCTGTCCTGGGTCGGCGACTCCATAAAACGAGGCGAGCTTGCCGTTAATGAATGAAAAAGGCGCCGAAAGAAGCGACGAAAAGCTGCCGTCGCCTTCCCAAAGAATGGTGTCGATGAAGCGAGCCGTTTCGGCTTGCATCTGAGTTCTTAGCTCCGGCGTGTAGAGCGGATACGTCGTGGTATCCTTGGCTAGATTACCGAGATTCAACGTGTCCGCGAAACTCAGAACGAAACGCTGAAGGTTGGGCTTACTTGCCGGTTGACTCAATAGGCGCCGAGCTTGTTGCTCGATCTGCGTAGGCGTTAGCAGTGCATTGGCGTCGGCTGCCGTTAGCAAGGCGTCATCTGGCGTAGTAGCGGTGACCAGGTAGGAAAGCTCAGTCGCGACTTCGTGAGGAGTGAGCGCACGGTCAGATCCCGCCGTTCCCAGTTCGAAACGATAGAGGAGATAGGGCGACTGCAGCATTGTCTGCACCACCTGTCGGATACCGCCTGCGTAGTCAGCGCGCGTTCGTTGGTCCGCATACAGCGCTTCGTACGCCTTCTGTTCATCGGGCGAGAGCGGACGCCTAAACGCGCGTTTACCGAACGTAGCGACAAATGCGCTGGCACATTGAGGTTCCATGTTGGATGCAGCACAGGCGGGGACAGCGAAGGCATTTGCAGCTTCTTGTGCTGAAAGATCCCAGTACTGTTTAGCTAACGGCGGAGGCACCGTGAGCGTCGCCGCAACGTTATCGAACCCTTTAGTAAGAGCATCCGCCTGGAGCGGTTCGGTCGGAATATTGGGCAAATTGAGCAGGGATTGGACGGTATTTTTGTATTCGATGTTGGTTAACCTGCGGAGCATCGTAGGCCCCACAACTGCCCCGAGAGGCGCTACAGCGGGTGTCACGCTGGAACCTCCCGGTGTCGGCGTAACACCGGGCTGAGTTGAGCTGGTACCGCTCATGTTGCTAGTTCCAACTGGTATTGCGGATGGAGAGGCAGATCCCCCGGGAGCCGTTCGGTGGTCCCCGCCCGCAGTTGCGGTGCAACCTGCGGTAACGCTGAGAAAGCAAAGAACCAGAGGAAACCTAGCGTTGAGCGAGCGATGAGATGATCTCGACATGAGAATCCTTTCGAACAGGAATGACGCACAAGAACGCACCGGCGACACGCATGGCTGGCGGAGCCAACGGCAGAATGTGGCCCTTTTCTCAAGAGCCTACACTTGAAGTCTAAGGATCCCGCTAAGACTTTGGAATCTCTGGTTCTGCCAAAGTGGCTGTCGGATCTGCTCAGGGTCAGTCCTGATTTTCCTGAGTGCGAGTCTCAGCTGCTCTCGAATCTGCTCAGCGCGGGCTCTCAAAAAGAGACGTCTGACGGTTCACGAAAGCTGCTCGGCGGCTTGCCGAAGTAGCGGCTGAAAACCGTCGAGAAATGGTTCGCATTCTGAAAACCCAACCCTTCGCTAATCACTCGAAGCGGGGTTCGAGTGGACTTGAGCAAATCCAAAGCCTCTTCCATCTTGAAGCGAGTGAAAGCTCGCGCCGCCGACACGCGCAGCTCCTTGCGACAAGCACGCTCGAGCGATGAGACGCTCATGCCCAGATGGTGCGCCATTTGTTCAACGGAGAGGTGCTGATCAACGCGCCGTTGGAACAGCTCCAAGAGGCGATCTTCCACGTTGTTCATGCGCCTGGCCTCCGCGACAGCCGTCGAGAACACCGGCCGCGGCAGCGCTTGCAGAAGCTCCCAGAAAAGCGTGATCGTCCACGAATCCAGCAGGAACGGCGTCACCGAATTCGGTTTCTCCACTGCCTTGGCAGCTCGCTCTTGATAGGCCGCAATCAACTTAGCGGTATCGCTAAAGATCAGCTCCGAAGGAAGCGTCCCCTTACCAAACAGGTCCACTTGCTCAGACGAGCGCCGGAGGCCGAGCAGCACGAACTTGATGGCAACAAAACTGCACGGCCCGGTAGCTGTATCCTCGTGAACATCCCCAGGACGCACCATCAGCGTCTGTCCCGGCGTCAGCGTCAACGACGCGTTGTTCAGCTTGCACGAATAGCTTCCCGTGAGAGAGTGTACGAGTTCAAAGAAGTCGTGAGTGTGGCGCCCAACCTGCCAACCCTCCGGCGCGTCGATCAGGTTGGTCGAAAGGAACGCACACTTAGTGTGGATACGCCTGCCCCCGGCGATGGGGTCCTCGAAGACCTGCAACTCCGCTTTCCCCCACGTTTCGAGCCTTTTCATAGCATTCCCTCGGGAGTCATGGAGCGAAAACGGTTCGCGCTGAAAGCTGCGGGGAGCATTTCCAAAAGATACACGAAAGCTTGGAGTTGTCACGCACACGGCTGCTCTACAAGCCCGATAGCTCCGGCCACTGAAGGACGTGACCTAGCGCCCGCTTGACCTCGACGTGTCGACTGGACGCGAGCGCTCCAATACGCAAGCTCAAGCATTCACGTGGGATGGTTCGCATCGCATCGAGGTTGGCCACGCACGCTTTCGGCAACCCCTCGCGACGGCCGAGCGGAACCTCCTGGGGAATGCCTCGGACATGCGTGGTGACTTCGACCGCGAGAATGCGATCAAGATAGGTGAACGACGAACTGCGGCCCAGCAAGAGCACGGGCCTCCGCCCGATTGGTTCGGGAAGGCTGGCCCACCAGATATCAAACTGCTTCACGCGACGCGCTTCTTTGCGCTACGAGCAGGCTGGAGCTTTTTCGGTGCTCGCGCTGGCTTCGCCAAGCGGTTTTCAGGATCCCAACCCACTAGGTCTGCGGCGGCAACACCTTTTGGCAACGGGTGCGCGCGGTACCGCGCCTCCGTATCACGATCTAACGCCAAGTCCACCGCTCGTCGCACGGCGAGGCGAATAAATTCTGCTCGTATGCCTTTGCCCGCGGGTGCCACACGCGCCAAATCCTGGGCGCAGCGATCATCAAGCTCGATCAAAATCTGCTTCATATACTAGAGTATATACCGCGCCATTAGCTCAATTGCTAGGCCCTTCGGGCCCGCGCCGCGACATGCCGTCGAGCGTGAGGTTCTCGAGCTTTTGAGGGTCGGTGACGCCGGGGGGCATCGAAAAGCGAAGCTGGTGACTTCGGTGCGTTACTAGATTGTCCGCCATGATGACGCCACGGTTGAGGTCCTCAAAGTAGACGACGCCGACTACCACGGGACCTGTTGGCGCAAAGCAACCATGCCAGAAGCTGTGCTCCTTGATGTGGTAGAAGATGTCGTCCGCCAATGGCTGGTCCGAGAGCGTGATCCGAACGAGCTCCCGCACGAACGTAATGAGTAGCGGGTGCTGTGCTGTTTCTCCGAGGGCGAGAAAGTCATCCCTTGGCACCAAGACATCGTGAAAGAAATCCTCGACCGCACCGAGGTTCGTCGCTTCGCTGACTAAGCGACGCAATTCAGTAATGCGTCGGTTGCCTACTGCTGCGTGACGCTCACCACATCGATCTGCAGAAACTCGCCATCGAACCCGGCGGCAGGCGGCACACCGTCCACCACGAAGGGGCCCGCGTCGTTGGCGAAATCTAAGTTCTGGGTCTGAATGTTGTTGCCATCAGCAAACTTGAGCGTCACGCTGGCGCCTCCCTGAACGGTGATATCTGCCATGTAGTCGAGCGGGTACACGCGATGATCGGCGGCACCGTCCACGGTGCTGAACGCGTTCGCGTAGTAGATCTTCTGAGGCTGGGCGACGTCGATCGAGAACAGTGCGTGGTCATCCTGGTTGGGATGCCCTTGGGCGCTATCCAAAAAATAGGGCACGAGCGTTACAGTGGCGATTTTCTGATTGTTTGAGTCAGAAAAGGTGTGTCCTTCGGTCACGCCTCGAAAGCGCAGCGTTACCTTGTAGGTACTTTGCGGATCGCCACCGAAGGTCAGCGTTGTCGGCGGCAAGCTCATGACAGACTCGCAAAGTTCAGGAGATTCATCACTCGCCTTAATGCAAGGCACTTCCAGTCGGTAGTTGCGGCCAGGGGTGAGATCTCCTCCTTGTGCGCCTCCCCCGGCGGAGGAGGAGGGCGCGCCCCCGGTAGCTGCAGCTCCCCCGCTCGCAGGTGTGCCTGGTGTGCCACCGGTATGAGTGTTTTGGTTCCCGCCTGAAGGCTGTGCCGACGCGCTACCTCCAGAAGCAACGCTCGCTCCGCCACTGCCGCCTGAGCCAGAGGGCATGCCACCGACGCCAGCGCGCATTCCTCCGCTGCCGATCGAAGGCATTCCTCCGCTGGCTGTTGCTGTTACGCCGCCGCTGCCAACAGCGGTGCCTCCCTGCGAATTCGTGAAACGGCTGGCGCTAGGGTCAGCACTACAACCTACCGCAGGAACCAAAGCACAGACGATTATCCAGTAGTTTTTCATTGATTTTCTGAGTTCCACGGAAGCTTCGTTACACAAGAATACCGGGCAACGCCCCGCCACTGCTAAACGCCGGGTCTCCAAAAGTGGTCGCGGGAACGCCCATCGCATTGAGCAGCGTGACGTACAGCCTGTTGTGAGGGTCACCGTTGAAAGCCAAGTGTTGCCCGGAGCGCACTTTGCCGCCTGCCGTCCCAAACAGAAACGCTCGAATGTTGTCAAATTGATGCGTGGCCGCGTACGAAACTTCCGAACACCAGTACGCCAAGGAGTTATCGAGCAGCGTGGCGCCGCCTTCGTTCACCGCGTCCATTCTTCCCAACAGGTAGGCTACTTGCTCGGCATACCAACGGTTGATGGTACTCATCAGCGCGCCCGCTTTCGCTTCGCCGCCCTGGAGGTGAGAGAGCGTGTGGTGGATTTCGGTGATGGGCCCGCCGCATCCCCCGCAATCTGCGGTGCTGATCCAGCCGAGGAGTTCTTCCGAGCGAGCGTAGGAATACTGCAAGGAGGCCACGCGGGTGAGCCCACACGAAAGCGCGAGCACCAACAGATCGGATTGTTGTTTGCCGACCGCGGGAAAATTCTCGTGGAGATTATAGTCGGAAATCGGCATGTAGGCCGCCGCTTGGTCGCAAGATACAGGCCCGCCGGTGGCACTAGCTTGCAGCCGGACTTCGACATTTCGAAGCATGCTCAGGTGCTGATCTAACCGCACCTTGTCGTCAGCGCTCACGGTAGCGTTGACACGCTCGAATTCCTTGATCACGTAGTCGATCACGCTGTGGCGCCGCTTCAGGTTTTCGTCGAGCATGCCGGGCATGCCGGGAGTGCTCGGAATGCCACCGAATAAGCGATTGTAAGCCGCGAGCGGGCTGTCTTCCGGCGATACCGGAAGCTGGGGTCCGGAGTAGCTCATGCGCGAAAAGGGGTGACTGCCCATGCGCACTGTTGTCTGCACCCCGAATTCCAGCGACTTGAAGGGGCTGCCGGCACCGATGCCGTTGGCGATTTCCTGATCGATCGAGATACTGTCGGCGAAGCCAATCGCGCCTTCGGAATCGTTCACATTGATCGTGTTCGCAAAAGCCTTGGCCGTGAGCATGTTGCCCATACCCACGCCGTGCTGATCGCCTCCCCCACCTTCGGCACTGGCCATATTCACACCCGAGAGCGCTAAGAGCTTGCTCTTGAACGGCAACACAGGCGCAGTTTCCCGACCGAGCGTGAAGTTCGCACCCGTCCCCTGGGGCATGAACTCCATGAAGTTGTCAGTACCGTTCGGCGTAAACACCACGACAAATCTCGACTCGCCCGCGGCTGCACTGGCACGCCGTGGAGCCAACGATTCAAGAAACGGCAACCCAACAGCAATGCCGCCCGCAGCCTTCAGAAACTTACGACGCGTTGAGGAAGAGGAATTCATGATTGAGGCTCCCTTCAGGGTGTTTTTCGGTAAAGGAAGGCATCGGTTTGGGTGAGAGCGACGAGCAGCTCTTGAACATTGCCCTTGGACGTGGTGAACGCGGTCTTGAGCTGATCGAGCGTGCACGCATCTTCCGCTGTTTCGACGCGACCGTAAGCGTAGTGAAACCATTGAGTCGTGGCGCAATCACTCACGATTTTGCTTGAGCTGAGCCTTTGACCCAGCTCCACAGCTCCGTCGAAGGGCCCGTCGACATCCGTCGCGCTGAGCTCACCATGCGCGTCAACGGGCTTGCCGGCTTCGTCCGCACGCCACATCCCCACGGCATCGTAGTGTTCGAAGCCGAGCCCAATCGGATCCATCAATTGATGACAGCTCTTGCACGCTGGATCTGAACTGTGCGCCGCGAAGCGCTCACGTGTTGAAAGGGCAGGATCGAAGGCTGGCACCATAATGTTGGCGTTCTTCGGTGGATCTGGGGGCTTTTGGCAGAACAGCGAATCTCGGACGAAGAAGCCGCGTCTTACTGGGTTCCCTTGCGTCGGGTTCGAGTGCCCTGCGAGCAGGCCTCCCAAAGTGAGCAAGCCTGAGCGCTCCGTAGCGGGCAACGTCACCGCTGCCGGCGCCGTTGCCGAGCCGGGTGCAGGCGCGCCATAGAATGCTGCCAACGTGTCGTTCATGTAGCTCTGAGGAGAACTCAACAGGGACTTCAGATCCCCGGCCCCATCAAACACCGTGTGGTCAATAAAGGCGTCTGCCTCCTGGCGCAGAAGCGACGCTACCTCGGGCGTGAATGCGGGAAAGAGTGTGGCGTCCTTCGTCAGCGTGCCCATCGACATAAAATCCAGCCACTGACCGTGAAAATTGACCACGTTTTTGCGTGCGAGCGGCAATGTCAGCAGCCGCCTAGCTTGCATTGCGAGCTGCTCCTTAGTTGCCAGCTCACCGCGCGAAGCAGCGCCGAGGAGTTCAGCATCCGGCATAGTTTCACCCAGCAAGTAAGAAAGCCGCGTGGCTCGCTCGTATTGGCCCGACTCGATCAGGCCCGGAACCGCGGGAACTGCTGCTCCGGCAGTCTCAGCTGTCTCCATGCGGTACAGGAACTGCGGCGTTTGCAGCACAGCCGCCACCACCATCTGAATGGCGTTGGAAAATCCGTTGTCTGCTTTGGCCGTTTGATAAAAAGCAGTGAGGTTAGCCTTCTCCGTGGCATTGATCGGACGGCGGTAGGTTCGCAATGCGAAGCTGTCAATAAATTGCGCCGCGCACACGTCTTCTCCGGTCGCTACAGGGTCACACCCGAGCAGCGTCGCGAGGTTCGCCGTTGCCGTCGTCGCCAACTTAGTTGCCGCAGTCTCGTATTGTTCGGCCAGGATCTGGCTCACACTGCGTGCCGTGGCGTTATTCGTGAAGTTGTAGGCCTTTTCTTCCAGCGGAAACGCGAGGGCCGGCTCGGTCGTATCACCCAGCAGCGCGGCAACGGTGTTGTCGTACTCGCCATGTGTCAGACGACGTAGCGGCGCTGGACCCGGAGACGCGACCCCAGGTGTCGTACATTGGGCGATAACGCCAGGTACCCCACCTGTGCCCGCTCCGACGCCGATCACGCCGGTCCCCCCTCCTGTCCCCGTGCCATTCCCGGGCATGGACGCCATCCCCGCGCCTCCACTTCCATTGGCAAGTGGCCCAGGGCCGCCCACCGCTTGCTGGGAGCCCCTATCAGGGGCAGAGGCCGTACAGCCAACAAGCGCCAGCGCGCCAAGACTCAGACAATTCCCAAAACGGGGGCCTATTCGGAGATGAGTCATACAAAATCCCAGATTGAGGCGGCAAATCGGCGCCAAAGTGCCGCAGTGCGACGCGTGCGACTTCTGAATCCTGACAGGCTAGTTTAGATTTGTCATTCGACACTTCGTTCTGCCGTTCGATTTTTTGGCTGATAGGAACTTCCAAAGTCTGAACCAATGTTAGCTCTGTCTCGCCCCTATTCACCCTGGATCCACGTCGCCAATACCGACCCACGGGGGCCCTGGAAGATCCTGCAGCGTGTTCTAGCGCACTACCTGCTGGTGGTAAGCTACGAGGGCGCAGAGCAGCTGATAGTCAATGGCGAAGCGCTCGAAATCCCTGAGAACGCGGCGTACATCATTCAGCCTGGCGTGCTAGCCGAACAAATTGGCTCCGAAAAAGGCAGCCGCCCCGCCTATCTCCACTTTGATGTGATGTACAATCCACGCCGCGCGGAGCACGGCGATGTGCGCTCGTTTGCCACCGATCTCGCTGACCGCTCGCATCTCCTCCAGCCTTCGTCGTTGGAGGTGTGGGGCGTTGATTTACCGGTTCGTGTACCGCCAGCACTCCAGGCACTCTTCGCACGCAAAGTGGACACCATCATTCGCGTGTGGAAGCGGGGGCACCCTTTCGATCAGTTGGAAGCCAATCAGGATCTCGCCGATCTGCTGTTAGCGTTGGTGCGCCACCAAGATTCAAAAGGCATGGCCGCCCCCGGCGTGATCGATCCCGAGTTGCGTCTGCGCCGCGCAGAAGCCACCGCGCAAACGAGCCTGTCGCGTCCCTTCGGTGTGGATGATTTCGCCGAAGCCGCGGGCCTGCATCGAGCGCAGTTCACGCGCCTCTACGGTGAACTTCGGGGCACGAGCCCGGGGGACGCCCTGCGCGAGATGCGGCTCACCGAAGCCGAAAGGCTACTTCAACATACGACGCTCACCGTGCACGAGGTTGGCAAACAGGTCGGCTATCCCAACCAAACCGTGCTCGGTCGCAGTTTCAAAAAACGCCACGGCATCACTCCGACGGAATGGCGAGCCAAGCGTCAGGGTTAGGAGAAAAGCGGCCGATTGGTGCGCCGTTCTTACGCAAACAGCCCAGAAATCGGGGACATCGCTGGATGCACGCTGTCGCCAAACTGCGAAAGTGGCACGCTCAGAACTTGCGCGACGGTGCTCCAAAAATCACGGGACGAACGATTGCCCAGCTCGACATAACGGCCGCCTTGCAGGCCCCAGGATTTTCCTCCGAAGAGCGCCGTGCAAATATTCTGATTGCCGTGCCCTTCGCCATCGTCGATTTCACTGAAGTACACGACGAGCGTGTTATCGAGTAGCGTGGTGTTGGGGCCATCGGGAGTGTTCTTCATGTCGAGCAGCGCTTCGGCTAGGAGCTCGGCGTAGAATCTGTCGATTCGAGCTCGGGCGCTGATCCCGTCCGCATCACCCTGGTGTGAGATGGTGTGGTGGCCATCTTGAAGCTTGACGTCTTGGGGAAGGACCTGGGCGAATTGGAGTTCTGAGAGTGCGGGGGCGAACTGAAAAGTAGCAATCCGGCTGAGATCGCAGGCAAAACTGCTCTTGATGATCTGGAGCATTTGCCGCGAGGTCTCAATGTGAACACCTTCGTCTCCGCTGCCGACCAGGGCCGAAAGCGAAGGCTTGCCGCAGCCCAGGCCGCCAGGAGAACCCCCAGTTGAAACCTGTGCTGCTAAGCCTTGGATGGCCATTAAGTGCTCATCTAACTTGGGTCGCTGTGAAACGGGGATCCGCGCGCGCAGGCGTGTGACATCGGCGGCCACTTGATCCAAGACGCCCTTTCGGAACTGTGCTGCGCGTGACTGAGCGGCATCCGGACCCGTGGGTGCTGGATTAGTGCTTGGCGCAAAATTCCCAAAAATATTCGCAAGGGCTACGTCAGGGCGCGTTTCGGGGAAGAGCGCGCCATTGGCACCCGACCCAGCGTACGACAAACAACGCGGCCCCGCGTCGCCCGCCGATGAACTCGACAGAGCAGTTCCGGCGAGCTGTAGTGATGGCTTGAGGTTGCCCTTCAGGGCTGTAGCCTGAGCGGCAAAGATCTGATCGATTGAAATGCCACCAGCAGCAATGTGCACGTCTTCGGGGGCTGGTCCAAACCCTGCAATCGGAACGGGCTTCGTTCCGGTCATCATTGCGATGATGCCCATGCCGTGCGAATCGAAAGCCCAACTCTCAAGGACCGGCACGTCGAAGCCTCCGAGCAGTACCATGTCGGCTTTGACGGGCTCGAATGGGGCCGAAATATACGGCAATTGAAAGGACGTTGAGCTGCCGCCACCCGGGAAGAACTGATCGCCACGGCTGCCGTTCGGTCGATGAACCACGAGCAGTCGCTTGGGGGGGCCACTCTGAGCCTCGGCGATCAGCGAACGGCAGAGAGAAGCTCCGATTAGACTGAGCCCGGAACCGGCAAGGAAGTGACGACGGGTTACTGAGGTCATGCTGTGTGTCCCTTTACTGAACGTCACGGGTGAGAAAAGCCGGCGATGCGAGGAGCGCTCGGAAGAATTCAGCAAACGAAGCCGCCTGCACCACTTGGTCCTTCACGTCTTGGAGCGCACAGCTGGTGTCAAGCTTGGCGTCTCGTCCGAGCGCAATGGACGCAAGGTTGGCCACCGCACAATCTGCTGGACGCCGAGTTGCCGCCAAGCGTGAAGCCAGTTCGTTGAGGCCATTCACGGGCCCATCGAGATCGGCACCCAAACCCACCAAGGTTGATGACGCATCAATAGGCTTTCCCAATGGGTCGTTGAGGCTGAAACGCCCGATGGCGTCGTAGTTTTCGTGGGTGAGCCCGAGCGGATCAAAGAGGGCATGGCACCCCGCACACATGGCATTTCCCGCTCTAAAATTGGCGCGTTCCTTCTCAGTGGCGTCCATGGGGAGCGTGGCCGCGACGGCAATCGCGTTGGCTGGAGGCGACGGAATTGCTCCACCGCATACGACCGATCGCAGCACGAACAAGCCCCGGTGGACCACGTCACCGCGAGCTGCAGCCGACGCCGCGGTCAGTATTCCAGGCTGGGAAAGCAAACCAGAGCTTCGCTCCGACGTGGCCACCTTCACGGGCAACAGGTTATCGCCAGTCAGCCCACTCACCCCATACAGCGCTGCTAACTCCTGATTCAGATAGATCGAGTTGCTCGTGAGCAGATCGCTCGTGCTCCCACGCTGCAGCACATCTCCGAGAAAAGACTTGGTGCCCGAAATGAGCGCGGCCTTCGCACTGGGCGTAAATGTCGGAAAAGCCACCGGATCTTTGTCGTTTCGTTCGAGCCTCGGCAGCCCCACCCAAAGCCCCGCATCCTCCCCCAGCACCCGCTGCGTCGGGGCCGAGACCAACAAGCGATCGACCTCTGCCGTGAGAACACTGGCACTGGAGAGCGTGCCGTCCTGCGCCTTTTGCCAAAGAGCGTCGTCAGGCGCCGCTTCGGTCAAGAAAAAACTCACGGCGCCCGCAAGCTCGAAAGGAGTGAGCGTTACCTTGCTCCCTACCACTAGCTCCGAAGGGCTCGCCGGACCCACTTCAGTGCGCCAAATGAAATTCGGAGACTGGAGCACGGCTTCAAGAACGAGTCGCACGCCCGTGGCAGGGCTCTCGCCAGAGCCGAGCGTGTACAGCGCCATCAGCTGGGCGACCTCGTCATTCTCAAGCGGACGACGGTACGCGCGCGCCACTTTCTCTCGGATAAATTGCTCAGTACAAGCGGCGTCGGGTGCAGCAGATGCGCAAGGCGTGATCGCAGCGAGGTTGCCCACCAGCGTTCCTGCGGCGCTTTTGGCGGAGTTCTCGTAGTTTTGAATGTTAGAGGCGGTGACAACCTGATTCTCAGACAAGTTGATCGCCGAGGTGGCCACCATCGCGCCGCTCACCTCAGGAGGTATGGCAATACCAAAGACTTCCTTCACCACATTCACGAACTGCGAGTCCGTGAGACGCCAAATGCGTGCCTGAGCTAACGACGCATTGGCCATGCAGGTTCCGTTAACTCCCGGGGTTCCACCAGTGCCGAGGGAAGCGATAGCCCCACCGCCGACGCCCGTCAGGATGCCCGAATTGGCGCCCGATCCAGAAGAACCACCAACGCTATTGGCTACCGTCCCGGCAGGGCCTGTGTTTTTCTGCCCATGAGCTCGAGTGTCCACGGAAGTGCTGCAGCCACCTCCCCCCAACGCGAGGACGGCACCCAGCGAGACAACGCTGATTGGGCTAAAATAGCGAAGTTTTTGGACGTAAAACGGCATTGGGCTCTCCACAACCACGCCACGCTTGCCCCATTCCGGTGAGCCGGGGGGAAAGCACGCAATTGAATATGGAGGTAAATCCGAGTTCGGGGAATCGCTGTTTGGACCAATTCTTTTGCAAATTGTGCCCTGGTACCTCCGGGTCTTGAGCGGAGAGGTGCGTGTGTGTGTCCCAGGATCGCGGGTCGAGCTATCCTGCTCCGTGTGAGTGTCCGCACGCCCAAGTACGTATTCCAGCTCAATTTTCCGAATACATGGCGGCAAGCAGCCTGGGCCCACCCGGACATTCAGCAGATCGTTGTGCCAGTAGAGGGTAGCCTGGAAGTGATCCTCGGGAACGAGCGACTGAAAGCTGAGCTCGGTTCGGCAATCCTCTTCCCTCGGAATATGGTTTACGAAGAGCGTACGTTGGGTGCTGCACCGTTGACACTTCTCTATGTGGGCTGGGAAGGGCCGGACGACGAGGTGCTGAGCCTCCCGCGAAAATCGTTCGACAAGCAGGGCAGAATGGCTTTTCTCTTGCGATGGATGCGAGAGCTTCACCCAGCGCGAAACGCCGAACAGACTGAGCTCTTAGAGGGTTTGTTGGGTGCCTTGCTCCACGAATACAGAACTGGTTTGAACTCCCCTGTCGACGAACGACTGCTTCGAGTACGACGCATGGTCTCAGAAAATCTCGACAAGCCACTTGGAGTGAGCGATTTGGCGAAGGTCGCTGGCATCAGCCGGTCACGCTTCTGCCGGGCTTTTCGCAGCGACACGGGACAATCACCCATGGAGTACGTGCGCCAAGAGAGGCTCTTGGCCACCAAAACGTTGCTGGTCACAACGCCGCTCAACCTTGCTGAAATTGCCGCTCAAGTGGGGTTTCGCAATGAGTTCGAACTCTCTCGCTCCTTTCGCAAAGCGACAGGTCAATCACCAACCCAGTTTCGAAGTGGCGGGCGTGAGCAGTAGCCTCGCCCCGGAAATGCCGGGCTGGTGTGGGAATTATCCCGAGGCATTTCTGCGAGTGAACCGTTGGCTCCACGGCGTTCTGGCACGAACCACAGTAAGCGAGCCGAGTCTTGCTGAGCTGGGCGGCGAACAGCCTTTTCTCGGAAGCCGCGCGACAGCAGAAGAATTTCCAAAACTACAGGTGATGGCAATTTCGACGGCCCGCGCGAGTGATACCGCTGACACCCCGGAGGCCGACTACCCAGAAAATCTTAGCGTTGGTGCAATCTCGACGTTCCCATTCGAAACCAATCCACCGAACATTATTCGCTGCTGGAGCACCCGCGCAGTGACTTTAGACCTGCAACCCCGTGCAACTGCAGCGCCTGAGGCTACCGCCCGAGGACCGCACCAATCAGCCTTCGATTGGGCTCGCGACCATCTCGATTACCAGGGCCACGCGCTCTTCGGGCGAGGCTCGATCGGAGGCTCGTCGTCCCGCTACTGCGTGTACTCGAAGGCCGAAGGCAGGCTTTTTCCGGTGGAATTTGGCTTCAGCCTCGATTGCCTCGCTCCGTTCAACCCGCTGGACGTGCGCAACGTGGACAACGACCCGAGCGAGATCAAACTCCGCGAATGCTTGGCACACCTTGGCACAGATAAGAGCTTCACGCAGGCCTTCCAAAAACGCGTTCGCCAATTAACACTCACTCACAAGTTCCGTCCATCAACAGCGCGTACGGCTGCCTCTCTGGCATCTGCCGATCTCGCGAAAAGAACGGAGAGCATCCTTCTGGCCCTCGGCGAAGAGCACTGGGTGGATAGCGCGGCAGGGATCTTAGCCCGCCAGGCCGGAGCCACCGCGTATCGCAATGAAATCGGCGATCTGGCTGTGAAGTGGGAAGCGTAAGCAGCAAGCCCGGCTGCGATCCCCTTCCAGCGACGTAGATTTTGTGAGTTTCTTTGACGTGGAGCAGTCGTGGTCTCTCAAACTTTGTTTCGGTCTGCTATCTCAAAGTCAAAACCAGATAGTAAGCATGCTGACTACCTTCCAACGAACAAAAAGGACCGCTCGCTGGACGCGTCGCCCCGGCCCCGCTCGCTCACGGTTGGGCGATTGATGCCACGTACTTCGTGGCCTGAGCGAACGCTTCGCTCGCGTCCGTGCAGATGATCACGCCGGGGCGCGTTTCCCAGTGTGCCTTGCGCAGCAAGTTGCGCGGCTGGTCTCGAACTCCGCTCAAAATAGCCAAACCGTTGCTCTGGCGCAGACGCTCAATCACACTCTCCAACGCCACCAAGCCGGTGGCATCCATCGCATTCACGCCTTCCATCAGAAAAATTACGGCACCGGGACGATTCGTCACGACGGTGAGCGCGCCCATCGCCTTTTGGGCGGCACCGAAGAACAAGGGCCCAGAGATTTCGTACAGCGACACGCCCTCTGGCAAGGGCCCGGGCACACTGTGATGCGGACCCACGACCATTTCGGCATGCGTGACCTCCGCCATACGTCCCATGAAAAGCAGCGACGCCAACACCATGCCCACCGCGACGCCGATCACCATATCAAACAGCACCGTGAGGCTGAAGCAAATCAAGAGCACCGCGACATCGCTGCGCGGCGCGATGCGCAAAGTATGCACAAAGTGCTTCAAATCAGACATGTTCCAGGCCACGAGCAGCAAGAGCGCTGCCAGCGACGCCATTGGTAGGTAACCTAAGAGCGGAGCTAGCAAGAGAACTGACAGCAACACCGTGAGCGCGTGCACTGCGGCTGCGATGGGCGACCGCGCGCCGGAACGATAGTTCGTCGCCGTGCGGGCAATCGCTCCGGTAGCGGGAATTCCGCCAAAAAAGGGCGCGACGACATTGCCAATCCCCTGGGCCAAAAGCTCAGCATCCGGATCGTGACGCGTCTGAGCCATGCCATCGGCAACCACCGCCGAAAGCAACGATTCGATAGCTCCCAGCATCGCGATCGCAAACGCGCCCGATAATAATTCGCGGATCACGCTGCGCGAAAACTGCAGCGGCTCGCCTTGAGGTCCCGGAAAATTCCAGGGCAAACCAGGCAATGGCGGTAACTGCGGGATGCCACGCACGACCTCGCCATCTATCAGCGTTGAGAAGCGATCGCGAATCGTCTCCACGTGGAAGCCGCCTACCCAAGACCCCAGCGCCAGCGCGAGGAAAGCCGCTAGGGGCAAGGCTACGAGCGCCGCAGGGATACGTTTGGTGAATCGAGGCAACACGAGCAACACCGCCAGTGTTACGAACCCGATCAGCGTTTCAGACGGAGAAACACTACGATAGGCCTGGGCCATGGCGATCACGCGTTCAACAAATTCGGAGGGCAAGTGCGGGAGCGACAAGCCAAACAGATCCTTGACCTGCAGCGTAGCGATCACCGTTGCAATCCCCGCGGTGAACCCGGTGGTGACGGGATGGGGGATAAATTGCACCAGCTTTCCGAGCCGTGCGACGGCCATCCCCACCAAGATGACCCCACCCAGAAGCCCTGACACCAACAATCCCGCTAGGCCAAACTTCGAATAGATGGGAGCTAACACCACGATGAATGCCGCCGTAGGGCCGCTCACTTGCAAGCGCGAACCGCCCAACAGAGCGATCACAAGCCCAGCGACGACAGCCGTATACAGACCGTGCTGCGGAGCGGCCCCAACACCCACGGCCAACGCCATTGCCAACGGCAACGCGACCACACCGACCACTAGGCCAGCCAATACGTCGCGGCGTAAATCCAGACGCGTGTAGCCTTCACGCAGGACGGCCCGGAGAGCCGCTGCCGGGAGCTCCCAGAAGGGAACGGCGACTTCACCGGAACGGTAGCGAGTGAGAGCCATACAAATTTCTAACGGCCGGAAGAGCACGCTCCGTACCATAGGGCAGCCACTTGGGGCGATTTTCCTGCAGTCTTTGATAGCTTGGGGTGACTCGCACGCCCTCTCCCGGTGTGCTAGCCGTGTCGCGGTGAGAGAAGTCGCACTTTTGACGTGTTGTGCGCTGACCGTTGCAATCGGCGGCTGCGATATCCGACCGCACAGCGATCCCTCCCCCGCACCGGCCGCGACACGCTCACCCACCACAGCGCTCGCACAACGCCTTCAAGTACCCATCCCGCCACCCCAGCGTGCCCCGCTCTTGGTGATTGGTGGCTCGCATTTCGCCGAGAGTGCCAGCTTTTCCGCGATCTCCGGCCGTGAGCTCATCGCAAGCATCGCCGGCTCCGGAGCACGCGCTGTGCTGGTTAATGCCTGGGCCAGTTGGTGCACGCCCTGTCGGGATGAAGTGCCCATGCTGCACGCAATTGCCGTGAACCTAAAGAGCCGTGGGTTGGAAGTCGTGCTGGTGAGTGTGGATGAATCAGATTCTGAACCGAGCGCCATCGCATTTCTCAACCAATTAAGCCTCCGAATGCCCACGTATGTGGCAGAGCGCCCCTTGAGCATCTTCAAACCGGCACTGAATCCGCGCTGGCCTGGCATGCTTCCCTCAACGTTTCTATTCGATGGTACCGGCAAGCTACGCTACTTCTGGGGTGGTCCGATCTACGAAGCAGAGCTACTGCCCAAGCTTGAAGCCTACTTCGCAGGCACGCTGCAGGATGGTGAAGCTAAGTTCGAGTTGTCCAAGGGGCGAGTGGACCGTTAAAGTTCGCGCACCGTGAGCATTCTCGATCTTTACACTGCCAATCCTCGCACTCGTTGGTTTGCTGATGCCCGCTACGGCATGTTCATCCATTGGGGGCTCTATGCGCTCCTCGGGCGTGGCGAGTGGGTGATGAACCGGGAACGGATCCCGGGTGAAGCATACCAGCGATTGGCCGACCGTTTCGACGCTCGAGACTACAATCCCGCCGCTTGGGCGGAGCTCGCGAAGGCCGCCGGTATGCGCTACGGAGTGCTCACCAGCAAACACCATGAAGGCTTCTGCCTCTGGAACTCGAAAGCCTGCAGTTTCAACTCCGTCAACAGTCTGGCAAAACGCGATCTGGTGGGAGAGTATGTCGAAGCATTTCGCAAAGCGGGACTCAAAGTGGGCCTCTACTACTCGCTCGGTGATTGGCACCATCCCGACTGGGCTCGCGGTTTTCAGGGGGATCTAGCAGCGCGCGAGCGTTTCATGGACTACACGCACACGCTCGTGCGCGAGCTGCTCACGCAATACGGTCCGATCGACGTTCTATGGTACGATCTTCCCCAATGCTACTCGGCTACCGAATGGCGCAGCGTTGACTTGAATGCGATGGCGCGAGCCCTCCAACCGAACATTTTGATCAACAATCGAGCGTGGACTTCGGAGGATTTTGGTACTCCCGAGCAACATGTGGAGGCGTCTTCGCCCGGCCGGCTTTGGGAAGCGTGCATGACTCTGAACGGACATTGGGGCTATTGCCCTTCCGATCACGGCTACAAGTCCGCGGCTTCTGTCGCGCAAACGCTGACGCGGGTGGCTTCGGGTGGCGGTAATCTGTTGCTGAATGTTGGCCCAGATGGTCACGGCAAGATCCCGAGCGACGCTGAGCTGGTGCTCCGCAAGGTAGGGAAATGGCTGGAACGCAATAGTGAAGCCGTGTATTTGGCGCACCGGCATCAGCTATCGTTTCAGCTGTTTGGGCCGGTGACAGTGCGTGAAAACACGCTATTTTGCCACCTTTCCAATTACTTCGGGCGAGAGTTCACCGTGGGCGGGCTGCTGCCGAATGTGTTGAAGGCCTCGGTGCTCGGCACTGGCCAGCAGTTGGCGGTGGAACGCCTCGCTACGCGCACGATCATTCGCGGCTTGCCTGAATCTCCGCCGGATGAAGTGTTGACGGTAGTGAAGCTGGAGCTCGACGGGCCGCCAGCTCAAGACATCAGTAGTGTGATCGGTGGAGCGGATATCATGCCTGTCTACCCCAATTGAGCCCGAGCACTTGTTTTCGCGCGGTTTCCCGCCCCTGTCCGCTCACTTCACCACCTTCCACTGGCACGTGTCGAGACAACCGGCTTGGCCGTCGCAGGCTTCTCCGTTTTGCGTTTGGATGCGACTGTCACCGCAGTACGGAGCGACGCTGCAAACCGTCGTGCACTTGTTAGGGCCGTAAGGATTGACCGCGTTGTTAACGCCTGCATCACAACCTTCACTGCCATTTTTGATTCCGTCACCGCAGTACGGAGCGAATTTGCAAGTACTGCGACAGGTTCCATAACTCCCGTCATTCTTGCCGTCGTCACACTCTTCGCCCGCATCCACCACGCCGTTGCCGCACTTGATCCGGCATTGAGCATCACAGGTGCTGCCCAACGTTCCGTTGCTGGCACCGGCATCGCATTGCTCTTTGCCGTCCAGTTTGCCATTGCCACAGGTGGAAAGCGCAATCCACGCCTTGCAGTCGACCGAGCAGGAACCGGGCGACCCATCGTTCACGCCGTCGTCGCACTTTTCTCCGAAGGCGCCATCGACTGCCTTATTGCCGCAATAGGGTGCGGGGCGACACGCCGTAGAACACAGATTGGCACCGTAGGCGTTGGAGACGTTGTTGGCCCCTTTATCGCAGATTTCACCGGCGGTCGACTGGACCACACCATCGCCACAGCGCGCGCCGAGCAGACACTGAGGAGCGCAGAGACCGTACGTTCCATCGTTCTTCCCATCGTCGCACTGCTCCACGCTTTGTTTGATACCGTCCCCGCAGCGTGCACCGAGCAAGCAGGCCGGAGTGCACATACCATAGGCGCCCGTATTGTTGCCGGCTCCAGCGTCACATTGCTCGCCGACATCGAGCTTCCCATTCCCGCACTTGAGCGCACAGGTGCTTTCGCAGGCACTCTGCGCAGTTCCATTGTTCACGCCATCGTCACAGGCTTCGCCGTTCGAAACCACCCCATCACCACAACGCGGCCCCAGAGCACAGGAGGTTGTACAGCCACCATACGCACTGCCCGGGGCCTTATTGTTCACACCCGCGTCGCACTGTTCACCCGGGTCGACGGCTCCGTCGCCGCAATAGCTCGCCCATTTGCAGCCAAGGCCGCACTTTTTGCTGGCGCTATACGTTGCCAGATTCAGCCCGTCATCGCAGTCTTCACCATCCACAGCTTGAACGACGCCATCCCCACAATGTGGCGGAAGCGTACAATCTGCGTTGCAACCTCCATAGCCGCCCACATTCAGACTCTGACCTTGGCCATCTTTGCCAAGATCGCAGGATTCGGCGCGTGTGACGATCTTATCGCCGCAAATGCTCGAGCAGACGCTCTTGGCCGTGACAAATCCACCGAGCGTGAGGTTGAAGTTGGAGCCGCTCGTATGGCGTTCGGCATGGAAGAGCGAGATCTTGTAGACGTTCCCAACTACCAGACCAAGGTTCGTAGCTGTCGCAGGATTCAGCGTAACGCTACCTGAACTCGGCGGATGCAAGCCCCCGAGATCGACCGCCAATTTGCCGTTCACGAACACCCAAACATCGTCGTCCCCTGAAAAGCTCAAGACTTCCCCACCCTTGAACTCAAACCAGTACAAGACTTCGCTTGTAAAACTGAAGTTGTGGCCACCACTCGCGTTCTCTTTGCCAGCCTGCACCCAACCGAGGTTATCCAGCGGTAAAAACGCCGGATTCTGCACGGCGTAGCTCCCGTTCATCTGGCGGGCGAGCGACATCTTCGTCACGTACGTCATGTTGACGGCGGGCACGTCGCGGTACCACTGATCGAAGTTTGCCTTGCTGGTGCTTTGATTCCCGTAGGGGCATGGGCCGATCTGATTGTTCTTTTCGCAGATCCCC
This sequence comes from Polyangiales bacterium, assembly GCA_038246305.1. Taxonomy (GTDB): domain Bacteria; phylum Myxococcota_A; class Polyangia; order Polyangiales; family Polyangiaceae; genus JBBRRP01. The sequence goes on from JBBRRP010000032.1 coordinate 47,126, forward strand.
GTGTAAACAGGCTTTCCGTCCGCTCCCAAGTTCTGAGCCACCATATTGAGCGTGGGACCGCTCCCGCTAAACACTTCAAAGTCTGGATGGCGCACACCACCGTTCAGCCCGCTCCGGATGAAGTCCCGGTACGTGACCGGAACATCGAGCGTCGCCGGCAGATCGCTCAACACATCGACGCAACTGTATCCCGATTCGATCTTGCAAGTAGCCGAACAGCCGTCGCCACTCAAGTTGTTGCCGTCGTCACACTCTTCGGTGTCGTTGGGCAGTTTAATTCCATCACCGCAGCTCGACTTGCATGCTCCTTGTGAACAATCCGGCTCCAGCTGGCAAAAAGGATTGCAACCGTCACCCACCACCTTGTTGCCATCGTCGCAAGCCTCGGTGCCCTCCTTAACGCCATCATTACAGACCGTGAGCGTGCAGGCCTGCCCAGGAACGGCGCATTTGAAGCCGCTTTCTAGCTGGCACGTCGCGGAACAGCCATCGCCGGGGGTTACGTTTCCATCGTCGCAGCCTTCGTTGCCGACGCGAAAGCCGTCACCGCACTGCTTGGCGCGGCACACTCCGCCTAAAGGACATTCCCACCCTGGCTCAACTTGACAACTGGCTGAACAACCATCGTTGCTCGCGGCGTTGTTGTCGTCGCAGGTTTCGCTCCCGGTAACCTTACCATCAGGGCAGAGCGAGTCCGGTTGACACAACACGCCGGGCACCGGACAAATAAAGTTGGGCTCTACGGTGCAGGTATCAGTGCAGCCATCGTTATTGCGCGGAGCACAAGAGCCATTGCCTATCCCATTGCAGAGGCTCGGATCACTCGTGCAGTCGAGACCGTTCGCACACTGCGAACCATCGTCACACACTTCTGCGCGCTGAACGCTGAGCTTCCCATCGCCGCACCATTCCACACGTGAGCAAAGCTGACCAGCGACACTGCACAGATACCCGGGAGCTACCGTGCAATCGTTCGCACAGCCGTAGTTGGGGTCGTTGTTGCCGTCATCGCAGAACTCACCAAAGTCCAAATGTCCGTCGCCGCAACTGCCGACGCTCACTGCTTGGCACGCACCGCCGACACCCTGCGCGGTTGGGCAATTGAAGCCTAATTCAACCTGTTTACAGTCTGCGGCACAGCCATCCCCTGCCTGAGTATTGGAGTCGTCGCACGCTTCGTCTCCAGTGACCGCGCCGTCGCCACAAACAATGGTGCTCGCGCAGGGTTGACCTGGAGTGGTACATACGGAGTACGGCTCAAGCGTGCACGCGCCGCTGCAACCATCACCCGGCGCGGTGTTGCCATCGTCGCACTCTTCCGCACTTCCGAGGTGTCCGTCGCCACAGGCTTCAGTGCTCACACAGGGCGCTCCCGGTGAAGGACAAGAAAACCCAGGCTCCAATGCGCAACTCGCCGAACAGCCATCCCCAGGAGCTGTTCCACCGTCGTCACAGCTTTCACCGGCGTTCACGACGCCATCACCACACACACCATCGGTGACAACGACGCAGCCCCCCGCTCCACAGCCAAAGCCTGGCTCAACCTGACACGTAGCACTGCAACCGTCGCCTGGAGTCACGTTTCGGTCGTCGCAGGCTTCAGAACCCGTGACGGCGCCGTCGCCGCAGACCACGGTGGACACGCACGGCTGACCTGCCCCTGGGCAGGCGTAATTCGGCTCAATCCTGCAAAGCCCCGAGCAACCGTCGCCTGGCCTGCCGTTTTGGTCGTCACACTGCTCCCCCGCCTCCAGGATCCCGTTCCCGCAGATTGCCTGCATTTCCCCGGTCGACATACCGCCGCAGCCGCCACCGGTACACTCCCCAGTGTTAAAACCTGGAATCATGAAACCAGTGGATGAAGGCGGTCCTGTAGGGACATCTGGTGCCTGGCCGTCGGGGCCACCCGACGCCAACAGACCGCTATGCCCGGACTCGCAATGCGCGAGGAGCAGAAGGCCGGCGATCAAACTTAAGGCGTGGCTAAGGATGCGCTTCATGGAGGTCACCTCACGGCACAAATTCGTGCAGCTTAGTTAACGGCTCGAATCTCGATTCCGCTTAACGATAAAGCGAATGCGCCCTCGTTTTTGTAGGCGCACAACCGAGGCCTCAGCCGAAGTCGCACCCATACGCTGGGGTCACACAACGCACTACCGCCTCAAAAAGGCGCTACTCGATCTCGATTTCCGTCTCCCCCGAAACTGCCTTGGCGCTAGGAATCGCGGCAGGCCGACGGGGAATTGGCATCCCTTTTCTGTCCGCCTCTGCTTGTTTTTGATGTAGGGCGGCAGCAGTCGCCAAAGCAACAGCCAAGACGGCAAACGCGACCCCCGCCAAGGTTACCCAAGGCAGCGACCGGTAGCTGTCAGTCTGCAAGTGCAGCACTGAATCTCGCGGTTCTTTGCTCTGCTGGTTCATCGAAGGAAGAGGGTTAGGCGACAGCCATCCCGGGTCAAGCGCTCGCGGCGTTCTAGCCTTGTACATTCGTAAGTTTCTGCGAAAACAGCCGGCATGCTACTCGAGGAAATTAAAAAGCGGATGTTTGCGGCTATGAAAGCAGACCACAAGGTCGAGAAGGAAATCCTACGCGTTTGCGTGGGTGAACTCGAAACCGTCGCCTCCCGCAGCGATAGGCCGCTCAACTTGGAGGAGGAACAGACAGTCCTGAGAAGGCTGCTCAAGTCCAACGAGGAGTCGCTGAGCTTGACCGAACAGGCTGAACAACGCGGCGTCCTTGTCCAAGAGAACGAGGTTTTGAGAAGCTTTCTGCCCAGCTCACTCAGCGTGCCGCAGATCCAGAGCGCGCTCGAACCTGTGCTCGCCGCGATTCGTGCCGCCTCGGGAGATGGCCCTGCCGTGGGCATTGCCATGAAACAACTGAAACTCATGAACGCCCGCGTGGAAGGGAAAGACGTGGCCGCCGCGGTTAAGCAACTTCGAGAGTGAGGGCTGTCCTCAGCGACCCACTGAGTCGTCGATCACCCACAGGCTGTGCGGCCAAAAACGAGGTCCAGCGCCCCTGATTGCTGATCGGAATGCCTCAGCTCTCGAGCAATCGTCGAAGCTTTTGGCGCCCAATCTTACTAGGCACGCTTCCTGCTTAGTGAACCCAGTCAGGAGCGTTCAGATGGCCCGTCAAGAACTCGAAAAAGAACAGTTGATTCACCAGCTCGTGCCGCGCAGCCGCGAAATGTATCAGGCGAGCGACACGCGTGTTCGGGTGCAGCTTGAGTCTGGCGCTGGTGTGATCTGGGCCACTAGCACGCAGATTTCACTGGAAGGCATGACGGTCGAGCTTTCAGAGCCCGCTGCGCTCGTCACTGAAGTCAGTGTCTACTGCGAGCTCCCCAGCGTGCGTGCGTCCGTAGAGGGCCGTGCTGTCGTAGAGCACGTTTTGGGCACCACCTGGAGCCTTCGCTTCACGCACCTCACGCCACGTTCTGCGCTGGCCGTTCGAGCGCTCACCCGGGCAGAACGCGTTCGCAATTCGCCCTCGACCGCCGGACTCCCAGCCATCACAGCAGCCCAGCTCGCAGAGTATGCAGAGTCGACGCGGGTTGCCAGTTCTGTGCCTCGTCCGGCCATCACCCTTTCCAGAATGCGCGCGGTCGTGCCCGTCGCATCACAGAAATAGCGCGTGATCCGAGTCTGATCGCCGTCGCACGACGGACAGATCCAGCGCGCATAGACGCACGCGAGTTTTTGACCGACTCTCTCGGTCCATGAAGATCTTGGTTATCGGGGGAACGGGCAATATTAGCCGCGGCATCGTGCGCCGGGCACTCGACGTAGGTCACGACGTGGCTGTCTTTACGCGCGGGACCAATCTCGACGCGCCTGATCCGGGGGTGCGCCATATCATCGGTGACCGGAAAGATAGGGCCGCATTCGAGTCCAAGCTCTCGGCGGAACGCTTCGATGCGGTTTTCGATATGATCTCCTTCACTGAAGACGATGCTGCGTCGGCCCTCAGGGCATTTCGCGGGCGTGTGGAACACTTCGTCCACTGCTCGACGGTGATGACGTATGGTGTGCCTTTCCCCTTCAATGGAGTGAATATTGATGAGTTGGCGCCGCTCCAGGGTAGCTCTGCGTATGGTTTAGGAAAGATTGCGGCGGATCGTCTCCTTCTAAAGGCATACGCAGAAGAAGGGTTTCCCGTCACGGTGATGAAGCCTTCGTACACGCACGGTCCGGGCAATCCATTGTATCGGCAGGTCGGCGGATCAACGCGCTGGCTCAGCCGGATGCGTGAAGGCAAACCGATCCTCTCGGCTGGCGACGGTTTGAACTACTTTCAATACCTCGCCTCCAAAGATGCGGGGTTTGGATTTGTGGGGATTTTAGGCAAGAAAGCCTGTGTCGGGCAGACCTACAATATTGTGCATCCACAGCCCCGAAGCTGGGATGAATGGCAGAGAACCGCCGCTGCCGCGATGGGCGTGGAGGCCAAGCTCGTGCATGTGGCGCAGGATACTTTGCTCGCGCTGGCCCCAGAGCGCTTCAACAGCATGCAGTCTTGCTTTGGTCATCATCAAATATTTCGGCATGAAAAGCTGCAGCGCGACGTGCCTGAATTCAATCCAATAACGCCACTTGTTGAAAGCATGCGCGAGGTCATCGAGTGGATGGACCAACACTCGTTGATTGTCGACCATGATGAATCGGATCTTGAGGATCGCATTATCGAAAGCGTTGCGAGTCTGACCCGGAACTTCAACGCCGCGCCCCGCGCATGACAGGCGGAGGAGTGACCCTGGCTCCGCTGGTTTTTCTGCGGAAGCTCTTCGAAACAGCTGTACTCGCGGCGCAACCCGAACACACGCTCGCTCCTTTCTTGCCGGAACGCGGCAAAGGGAGGCTGATCGTGGTGGGCGCCGGGAAGGCAGCCGCGAGCATGGCGCGAGCGGTGGAGAGCCACTACGGCAATGCGGTCGAGGGCATGGTCATCACGCGCTACGGCTACGCGCAGGCGACGCGGCACATCGAAGTGGTGGAAGCGAGCCACCCGGTGCCCGATCAAGCCGGGCTCAACGCTACCAGGAAGCTTGAATCTCTCGTCACCCATCTTCAGCCGGAAGACACGGTGATTTGCTTGATTTCTGGGGGTGCTTCGGCCCTTTTGTGCGCACCCTATCCGGGCATTTCACTGGAGGAAAAACGGGCGCTCACGGTTGCGCTCCTGCGTTCCGGTGCGCCTATCACACAGGTTAACTGCGTACGAAAAGCGCTATCCAGTGTGAAGGGTGGGCGTCTCGCGGCCCGGATAGCTCCGGCAAAGCTGACCACGTTGATCCTTTCGGACGTCTGCGGAGACATCCCGAGTGCCATCGGCTCGGGCCCGACGATCGCCGACGCAACCGTGACCGATCCAAGCGCGATCTTGGAACGCTACTCGATCCCTGTGAGCGATGCGGTGCGCCGAGCGCTCACCGAGAACAAGCCGGTGCCAGCGCTCCCGGCCAATCAAACCTTTCAGATCGTAGGGAGCGCTGAACAATCTCTGAAACGCGCTCAAGCTCACGCCCTTCGACTCGGTATGCCCGCGGTGATCCTCTCTGACCGAATCGAAGGAGAATCGAGGGAAGTGGGGAAAGTCCTCGGAGCCTTGGCGGAGCGCGCGGCAACACGCGGCGAACCCTTCTCAACTCCCGTCGTCCTGATCTCAGGCGGCGAAACGACGGTCACCCTGCGCGGAGCAGGCCGCGGCGGGCCGAACACGGAATTCCTCCTTTCGTTGGCATGTAAGCCATCTACCGAGTGCCTATCTCTGGGATGATCCAGAATCGCGTAATTGTAGTGAATGGCAAATAGACAGGGCTATTCGAAATCAGAGCAAGAGAAGTGGCTGGCAAAATGGCGAGAGAGCGGTCTGTCAGCGGC
>JBBRRP010000033.1:0-52851 GCA_038246305.1 Polyangiales bacterium
CGGGTGAACCTTCGGTCCGTTGTTGGAGTGGCAAAACGCATGAAGTTCAATTTCTATTACCTCGCAGCATTCGTTTCTATCGCTGCGGCTTTCTTCGCCGGCTCAATTGGTATCCAGCTCGCCGTCCTCGGCGTGACCCTGGCCATCTTTTTTGGGACCCTCTCACTGCAGACTCCCTCCGCAGCCGAAGCCCCTAGCACTAACTCGGGTACCTAACGGACCAGTTTGATAGTACGCCCCCGCGCTCCTCGCGCGAGCCGAGCCACGCCTCCATCCCGCCGGCACGGCTGAGGAGTGTCCAGGAGCTGACGCTCCCAGAAGTGGAGGCGCTGCGGCTCATCTTGCGGGGCGGTTCGGTGATCGACTGGCACCGACTCCACTTCAGCGACACGGAGGACGTGCGGCGGTTCTTGGCCAATCAGGAACTCTCCCTCGAAACAGCTGGGGATCGCGCTTACCTTGATCGGGTTCGGGATGAAGCGGTCGAATATCTCCGCCGCAACTTCTCTTTCGCGATTCCAAAGCCACTCGAGCGCGCATCGGTCGATCAGCTGCTGCTCATGGCGGCGGGAAAGAGCGAATCCAACCACCGCCAGCTGTGCGCCTGCACGATCCTGAAGACGGTCCATATCATCCACCACATGTCCGGGCGTGAGCTGCTCTTTCGCTTACCTGTCAGCGACCACGACCTATTCCACTTAGTTGAGGAAAAGGTTTATCGGATGGTGGGTACGATGTTGAGCGCCGGCTTCCCGATCACCGAATTCATCGGCGGCCGGAAAAACCTCGATTCGACGTACACCAAGCTCCTTTCAAAGCAGGAAGCTACCGCCTCAGCCCTTTACGACAAGCTCCGCTTTAGGATCGTCACTCGCACACGCGACGATGTTCTGCCCATCCTCAACTACCTCACCCAGCGGGTGTTGCCATTTAACTATGTCGTTCCGCAGCAGAGCACGAATACCCTGCTAAATTTTCGGGATTTCTGCATGGAACACGCCCACTTGCGCGAGATGGTGCCGCACTTTCAGGGGGATATGGATGATATGCTGAGCCCTGGGGACAATCGCTTCAGCGCACCCAGCTATCGTGTGATCCATTTCGTGGCTGACATTCCCGTCCGGGTGCCGGAGCACGTGATGGAGTTGGCGCCCACCGGTTGCGAGGGCCTCGGGCCGATTGTCTTCATGCTGTGCGAGTTCCAGCTACTCGATGCCGATAGCGACGCTGCCAACGAAACAGGCGATGCTAGCCACGAGGCGTACAAGCAGCGACAAAAAGCCGCAGTATTCGCACGCCTCCGCATGGGTGTGCGCTCCGAAAAGCCGCCGACGGACCCTGAGTCGTAGCTCGCGCTGGCCCGGGCTCCGCCTGGGCGGGACGGACGATTTCCGACCTCCACAGCGCAGATAGGCGTTCCCTGCCCTGGGCTAAATGCGCTACGAACCGGGGCGATGCGGCTTTCAAGCTCACGGGTGTCCGAAATGGTCCACGAAATGGTCGCAGCTCTCCTGGCGGGGGGAGACATCGAATGTGAAGACCCGAAAGAAGTGGCTCGAGACCTTGAGTCGGTGCTGAACCAGTACATTCAAGATGAAGCGGACATCACCGATCGCGCCCGCGATATGATAGCCACCCGCGGCCTGCCCCAGTCAGACATCGGGAAAACTCGTCGCCTGCTGGCCGATCAGCGCAAGATCAAAATCGACGACGACGCGATCGACTACCTGCTCGATCAGCTGCTTGAAATGCTGATGCACTCGAACAACGTTGAAGAAATTTTTGCTGAAGACTACCAGCTCCGGAAGAAGATGCGCGAGCCGCTCCGCAAACAGGCCGATCTCGACGGCGAGTTGCAACAAGCAGTCCGCAATCAATTGAAGCACGTGAAAGAGGGCACCAGCACCTGGGAGATCGAATACCGCCGCGTGATGGAAGATATCAAACGGCGCAAGGGACTCTGAGCACTACTCTAGCCTTCAAGTTAGGCAGAAACGGCTGCAGAAACAGGTGAATCATGTCGAGTAGTGAGCCGCTCTTGTTGATCGTTTCTTCGCCCTCGGGCGCCGGAAAAACCACACTGACAGCACGCTTGCTAGCAGCCATTGGCAATGTCCGTTTCAGCGTTTCCCACACTACGCGCAAGCCTCGCCCCAACGAACAGCACGGTCGCGAATACCACTTCGTCACACGCGACGAATTCGAACGGCTCATCGCCAAGGACGAATTCCTGGAATGGGCTGAAGTTCACGGAAACCTTTACGGAACTAGCCAGCGTGAGCTTGCAAGTGCCTCAGGTACGCGGGGCATCTTGTTTGACATCGATCATCAGGGGGCCCGCCAAATCAAAAGTTCCTGCCCCGACGCGGTCGGAGTTTTCATCTTGCCGCCCAGCATGGAGATTCTGCTGCAGCGGCTGCGCGGCAGGGCCAGCGAAGATGAAGAGACCGTACAGCGGCGCTTCAATGTTGCCCGAACGGAGATCGCCCATTACGGGCTCTTCGACTATGTCCTGGTCAACGACGATCTCGACGCAGCCACCGACCAATTGCTCGGGATTTTTAGGGCCGAAGAATGCCGCCGAGCCCGCGCAGCGCGCTTTGCCGAGCGATTGCTGGCCATGGGTCGCGATTTTGGCGACAAATAGCTGCTCACAAGCCCGCCGCTGCGCTTGAAACCGGCCAGATGCTGGGACAGAGTGAGGAAAGATTCATGAGCAACTCAAATACCAAGTCCGTTCTGATTGTTGGGTCCATGGCCTTCGATGACCTGGAGCTGCCATCCGGCAATTTCGCTAATGTGGTGGGGGGCTCCGCCACTTACTGCGCGTACGCGGCCAGCCTATTTTCAGCCGTGAAGATTGTTGCGGTCGTCGGTGATGATTTTCCGGCCGCCAGTTTGGATTCGCTGGCGCAGCGCGGAGTGAACACTGAGGGTATTGAGCGCGTCGAGGGCAAGACCTTCCGCTGGAAAGGGCGCTACGCGCAGAATCTCTCCAGCCGGACGACGCTCGACACGCAGCTGAACGTTTTCGCGGATTTTAGGCCCAAATTGCCCGCGAGTTACAGGAAGTGCACCCATCTCTTATTGGGCAATATCCATCCCGCGCTTCAGCTTGAAGTTCTCGATCAAGTCGAGAAGCCTGCGTTCGTAGCAGCCGATACGATGAATTTTTGGATCGAAGGCGAACGCTCAACCCTCGAACGAGTCCTCAAGAAGATCGACTGCCTGGTGGTCAACGACGAGGAAATTCGACAGCTTTCGGGGGAACACAACATCAAGCAAGCCGCGGCTCGCGTGCTTAAGATGGGGCCCAAGCGCCTGATCGTGAAACGCGGCGAGTACGGCGCCATGCTTTTCGACGAGCACGGGATCTTCTTTGCTCCGGCTTACCCGCTGGAAGCTGAAGTCGATCCGACAGGGGCGGGCGATACCTTCGCGGGCGCGTTCATGGGATTTCTGGCACGCGAGTCTGAGATGGATCGTGGCTCGCTTCGCAGAGCACTCATGATGGCCGCCACCGTAGCTTCCTTCTGCGTCGAAAGCGTCGGAACGGAACGGCTCCAGACGCTCACGCGCGAGGATGTTGCGAGTCGGTTGGACTCGTTACGCTCGCTGGTCCACTTCGGAGCGTAAGGCTGCCGTTACAATTAGGCTGCAACGCCCACGTGTTGCTCGTGGTCTTCTGAAGCGCCAGCGCTGGAGACCTCTGCTGTCAACGGACCGTAAAAACGCGAACGGACTGCAGAAACTAAACGCAAGAGTTCCGCCTGGCTTGCAAGCTTGGTGTCGAGCAGCATGCGCATGTAGCCGTCGGCGTAGCCTTGGGCGTGCGCGAGGCGGCTGTGAGGCCCGCCCGCTTCCTTAAGTTCCAAGACATCCGTGAGCAGAGTCTCGAGAACGTGCAACTGGTCCTTGGTTTGTGAACTCATGATGGCCTCCGGCAGGGTTCGCCCAGACACCTCCTTGGTAACGGGTCCGCGCGAATCGGGCCAACTTCAAGTAAAAAACAAGTGGGACAGTGGAGGGGGAAGTGAGCCTGTCGTGGGATGTGCGCGAATTGGGCCAGCTGCCGGGGGCTCGGGCTATGGCACCGATTGACTCGTCCGCTGAGCGTCCTAAGGTTAAGAGGAACCGAATGTCCGGCAGGCAGACCCCAAAAGGCCGCCATGCTCAAGGGCCAATAGCCATGAACCTACATATTTTTAAGTCAAAAATCCACCGCGCGACCGTTACCCACGCTGATCTCGAATACGAAGGCAGCGTGACCGTCGATTCGGATTTGCTGCGGGAAGCCAACATCCTTGCCTACGAAGCTGTGCATATTTGGAACGTTTCTCGGGGAACACGATTGATGACGTACGCGCTTCCAGGGCCTGCCGGTTCTGGTGTGCTGTGCATCAATGGAGCCGCGGCACATTTGAACAAGCCCGGAGATCTCGTGATTCTAGCCACGTTCGCCGAGATGTCCGCCGAGGAAGCCCGGGTGCACAAGCCTCGCGTGGTGCGCGTGGACGCTAAGAATCGGCTCACAGACACGTCAGATGAAGTGCCTGGGCCGGCGATGCCCATGTCACTGGTTTCGTAAGGGCACCATTTCGGCCCAAGAAATGTAAGGTTCCGAGGCATGACGGAAGAGGCGCCCGCGCTCACTCCGAGGGCCCTTCGCTCCTCGCCCGATTTGGATTGCCTGTGCGGTGCGTGGGCTCAAGAAATTTTGGGCCTACGAGCGCCCAATCGCGACGAAGATTTTTCGACTCCCTGGGGAGATCTGAACGCGATTTTAGCGCAGGAACAACGAAACAGCACCGAACGACGCTTGCTCGGGCTCGCGCTGGCCGTGGGCACTCAGGCCCTGATTTTAGAACACGAGTTAACTTCAAAAATGGCGATGTTGCGCTTCGTCGAATTAGCACGCTCCGGGAAGATCAATGCGTTGGCCGTGATCGATGAGGTCTTTCGGGATCAATCGATGGATCTTTGGCGCGCGTTACCCGAGCCACCTCCGCGCCCGATTGGAAATGTTTTGGTTGACGGAGAGCTTCTCGACGCGCCGCGTCCATCTTGGCTCACGGCTATTTTGGCATTTTCGCCTTTTTTGGCGCTTCGTCAGAGTCTAGCGCTCGTTGGGCGTTGGCTGTTCGGCTATCGCACCGAAGCGAGGCTGCGGGTGATCGAAACGGGCCTTGAACTCGTGTATCGCCGGTTATTGTTGGGACGAGTGATTCGAGAAGTGATCGTGTTGGTGCCAGCCGATGAACTCGGGAAAGTGAGCCGTGAGGTTCGCTTCCGGGGGGCACTGCTTTATGCAGGGCTGGGAGCACTGATGCTTGGCAGTTATCTTGGGGTTGGCATGTTGCTCGATGGCCTGCAGGTTCCGGGTGGCTCGCTCCCGCTCATCAGCACTGGTGTACTGACGGTTTTGGTGGGGCTGGGTTTGGATTTTCTGGCCACCACCGCTTTTGACAGCTTCCGAGGCCGCGATCGGCTCTGCATCACGCACCGCTCGGGACACGCATTTTCCTTAGGCAATGCCGATCCAAAAGACGTCGAAGCGTTTTTGCAGCATTACCAAATGGGGCATTCTGCCGGAGCTCTGCCTCAGCCAACGGTCCGTGATCCAGCGACAAGCCTTCCATTGATGTCGGGTTAGGGTTGCGGAGCCGCACGGCGGGCGTGCGAGGCGAGCTCCCCCTTTTCGTTCCTTGGAAGATAGTAAGCATGCTTACTATCTGGTGTTCGACTTTGAGAGGGGGGCGGCCAGACGGGACCCCGAGGTGTGCGCGGCCCTATCGACAGTGCTATCGGCAGGAGGAGGCGCTGCGCGAAATCTTAGCGCGGGCCCAAGCCCTTCAGGAACGTGGAAGTGTTCAAGGCGGCGTGACTGGCTTCGGTGCTGTTCGGGTCTTCGGCACCAAAGATCCTGGCTTGGATGGGGCTGGCTCCGTGGGCTTCGGCCAGGAGCGGTGCTCCATTTGTGCCAGCGCGGCTTCCAGCAGGTCCAGGATGCCGCTCACTTGCGCGTCGGTCAGCACAATGGTGCCCAGCACTTTGGTTCCCGTTGCCTCAAAATGTGAACTCTCCAACAACTGATGCTGACTTTCGCCCAGCAATGCACCCAAAACCCCCAGATTGATGCTCGACACTGACGCCACGCTTCGCTCAAGGAGTGCCGCGGTGTCCCCGGCACCAGCCTCAGAATCATCCTCCGCCTCAAGGTTGATCACCACTCGGCCACCAACACGCGTCTCCAAGGTAACTTTTGCCCACTTCATGCTGTGGGAGATCCGAAACGGCATGCCGACGAACGCACGCCAAGGCAGGACCAGTCGCGCCACCATCACTTCCCTACCCGCTGCTGGGAGCAAGCTCGCCTTGCCCTTGTTCGAAAGGGCATCAGCTAGTGCACTCTTTGGCGCCACGATCACCAGGTGGTTGTTGGGGAGAATAAAGAAGCGTGAAGCGCGATCGGCGCTAGCGCGCGCCACAGGCACCTGAGCGGGCAGCCAAGCCCCCTCGGGATCCCGTTTCACTAGGCGGTCAATCGCGCTCCGCAGTTCGGCCGGGGGCAGATGGTGCTGAAGCACCACGACGACATCTGAGGTGTCCCGAAACTGTGGGCCCGCGATCAGAATTCGGTCGATATCGCGGATCGGATCGAGCCCAGTGGGCCCAAAGAAATCACGCCATTGATACAGCGTGCTGAGAATGCGCCCAACGCGCGGACCCAAGCTGTGGCGCCGAATCGCTTCCGTATAAATGATGGCGCTCACATTGGCGTTACTATCGGCAACGGCGCCCGCCGCCCCGCTCAAAGCCACCGGATCACCGCCAGCGTCCCCCGCGTCGAGCAACGAGGCCGCTTCCGCATCGCCCGCATCGGCATTACTAGCCACCTCGGCGTCGCCGGCGTCCGGAGACGTAGCGTCGGCCGGGTCGACGCCTGCATCAAGGCCTGCATCAGGGCCTGCATCCGGACCAGCATCTGGCCCCGCGTCGACACCTGCGTCGGGCAGAACAGCATCTTCAGCGGAGGCGTCCATGCCCGCATCTCTCAGCGGAGCGCGTGCATCTGATGCGCTCGATGCCTCGCCCGCTGGGTCCGGGGCTTCCACAGGCGCCGCCTCGGACGCCTCGGCGGGTGCCGCCGAACTAGCACCAGGATCCGACGACAAGAGCTCGATTGGAATACCGCGGATTTCTCCAAGATCAGGGACCTCTTCTGGCGCTTTCAGCAACGAGAAGAGCCCCAAATAACCGAGAAACGGCGTAAACGGCAGGTGCAGAAGCAGCGAGAGAAATACAAACGCCCAAACCCTCCGAGCACGCGTGTTCCATTCTCCACTCGGGCGCGTCTCGATATCCACAGGCGCACGATACCTCCCTCCAAGCTTTGCGCGAAGAACCGCAATTTCGATTCTGGCACGTTCCTCGCTGCTGGTTCCAGCGCTACGAGTGTTTCAGCCCCCATCTCGCTGGCTTCCTCAGCAAGAAGTGGATCCGCTGGCGCTCTCGGTAGTAAGTCACCCTCCTCGCGCCCCCCCAAATATGTCGGCCCCCAAACTTACCTACTTCGTCGCATTCGCTCTGTTGTCTGGCGCGTGCGACGGGTCTAAACGCAAGTCTCCCGACCAGTCGCCCATGCGCCCGGTTGGGACTGCTGCTCAGCCATCTTCACCGGGTCAACCCAACGTGCCGCAATCGCCGGCCGCCAAGGCGCGTGGAGATGCCACCGCTGGCGGTGCAGGAAGTCCTAACGCAGGCGCCGAAGGTCCTTTGCGTGCTGACGCACACCTCAAGCTGGACTACCCGGGCCCCTGGTTTGTGGTGACCGCGCGAGAAACCGGCATTTATGCGGAAACGAAAACAGACCGCCGAACTAAGCTGGCTTGGGCGAAAAGTGGCGGGCGTCTCGCAGTGCTGCCGAGCGTTACCAAGACTGAAGACTGCGCCGCGGGCTGGTACCAACTCACGAGCGGCGGTTACGTCTGCGCCAACGACGGGAGCCTTGAGACTCCAGGCAAGAAACCCAGGTTAACCTTCAAGCAACCTGATCTCGAACAGGTCCTACCCTATAGATACGCACGCAACTCGAAACACGGAACGCCGCTCTACCGCTCCATTCCATCTCCCGAGCAAATACTGGAATACGAGCCCTACCTCAAAGAAAAAACCGCCAGAGCGGAGCCCAAAAGCCCGCCCGCCACCGCAAGCTCGACGACTCCATCGGCCAAAGCTGGACCAGCTGCCGCGCCCGAATCCACTAAAGCCCCGCCGGCACCCGCGGATCTGGATGCTGGTGTGCCGGAATCGGCAGAACTCAGCCCGGACGAGGTTTCGGCGCTCAATGATGCCGCTCTCCCGTGGTGGCAGAAGGGCGACGCCGCAGTGCACGACGTCACCCTGAACCAACTGGAAGAGGAAGGCGATGGCATCCTAATCAAACGCATGGTTGCCGGCTTCTATGTGGCAGTAGACAGCACCTTCCGTTGGAATGGGCGAACTTGGTACAAGACAACCAAGGGCATGATCGCGCCCGCAGACCGTTTCTGGGTAACTGCGGGTCCAGAGTTCAAAGGTGTCGAACTCGACGGGCAAACGTTCGCATTGCCGATGGCTTGGGTTTATGGCTGGCACAAAGAAGCTCCCTTGTACGAGTTCGATGAAGCGAAGGATCTTCTAAAGCCAGCCGGCAAAGCAAAGCTGTTCGAGCCCTTAAGACTTTCCGGCCGAAGCCATGACGTGCGAGGAAAGCCGTTTCACCAATTGGCGACCGGGCTTTGGATTTCTGACCGGAGCATCCGTATCACGGTGCCCGGCCCCCCGCCCGTAAATCTGGTACCGACGGAGCGTTGGGTTGACGTGAACCTGAGCCAGCAAACTCTGGTTGTGTATGAAGGGAACAAGCCCGTTTACGCGACGCTCGTTTCAACGGGGAGGTCTTCGAAAATCAAAGATAAGGATCACAGTACCCCGGTGGGTGAATGGCGGATTCGCGAAAAGCACATCACGACCACCATGGATGGGGATGGCACAGCCGCGGGTGATCTCCCGTACAGCATCGAAGACGTCCCCTACGTGATGTACTATTATAAGGCGTTCGCGCTGCACGGAGCGTTTTGGCACAAGAACTTTGGAACCCAGATGAGCCACGGCTGTGTCAACCTGGCCCCGCTCGACGCAAAGTGGCTGTTCTTCTACACGGATCCACCCGTTCCCCATGGCGTGCACGGAGTTTGGGCTCGTGACAGCCAGCCGGGCAGCCGTGTGATTGTCCATGAATAGGCCGCGGTTTTTAGCCCCAATTGGCGACCGGCCCACATTTCGCACCGTCACCCCTAAACTCTTCCGCGGTTTGAGCCGGATTGCTTGACACGGTCGTGGGTACGGACGATTTAACTGCACGCGATATGGATCAGTTCTCGGCCCACTTAGACCGCGGCTGGGATCTCGTCCAACGAGGCGATTCGGAGGGCGCCGAGCTCTCTGGCAAGCGCGCGCTCGAAATCGATAACCAGTCTCCCGAAGCCTACAATCTGCTCGGCTACGTGGCAGCGCTGAAGGGTGAGTTTGAGGATGCGGTTGAGAACTACACCCAGGCTATCGCCCTCGATGATACCTATCTGGAGGCCATGCTCAACGCAGCCGAAGTCTATATCCACCCACTTGGGGAATTCGACGATGCGATAGCCATGTGCGAACACGCGCTCGACTTGGCGGAATCCGAAGACGAGGTGGTGGATGCGCTACTTTTGCATTTTGATGCATTGCTCGGTCGGGGCGACATGGATGCCGCTAAGGTTATTGTCCAAAGGTTCCCCAAAGGGCCGTTTGACAATCCGAACCACACGTTTCTTGTAGGCCGCGCGTACTACGAAACCGGAGCGATCGAGCAATCTCGACCACTCGTTGAAGATGCCGTGAAACGCAACCCAACGAACCCTGAAGCTCAGTATTACTTAGGTTTGATCCTCGACGAACTGGGTGAAGCAGGCCTTGGGACTCAGGCTTTCCTGCGCTCGCGCGAGTTGGATCTCGAACAGCCTGCGCCCGCTTGGTCACTCACCCACGAGACGTTCCAAATGACGGCCAAGCGCGCTTTAGCGTCCCTTGAGGACGAATTGAAGCGATTCATTCGCCAAGAAGAAGTCTACGTTTGCGACGTCCCCGGTGTCGAAGTGGTGGTGGATGGGGTCGACCCAAGAGCCTTACTCTTGCTGGATAGCGTTTCGCTCGCTCCGGACGATCCGAACCCAACAGCGCGCGTCTTTGTGTACCAGCGCAACGTGGAACGGCTAGCAGGTGCCATCGAATACGTTCAAAGCGAGATCCGTTCAGCGCTCGAACGTGAACTCACGGCTGCATTCCTGGAGCCCACAGCCGAAACGGACCCAAACGCTTCCCTTCCCCCGGACTCAACCGCCCACTAAACCAGCCGTTAGTCGAACGGTGTGTTAGCCGACGCGCTGCGCCAACTGAAACGCCACGTGTTCCAGCAGCGTTTTGGCGGGTGAAGACGGGATCCCGAGGAGCTGGGTCACGGCCTGTTCGGTGTGGTGCTTGGCGCGCAGCCGAACTTCGTCGCAGGCGCCGCTCTCAACCACGGCCCGACTCACTTCTGCGACACGGCGTGCGTCGCCCGAGTGGATCTCGCTGAGAGGGGCCAGTAGCTCCGGGCGCCGCGAAACTGCGAGCACCAAGGGCAATGTCAGCTTACCTTCCGTAAGGTCTGCGAATAGGGTCTTGCCGGTGTTCTCACCCGAGTAATCCAGCACGTCATCCACCAATTGAAAGGCAATGCCGAGCAGTTCGCCAAATTGCCCAAAGCGAGCTTGAACCAGCTCATTGGCACCTCCCAGGCGTGCTCCCGTGCGCGTTGCCCAAGCGAAGAGCGATGCGGTCTTCTTTCTCAGAATCACATCGTACGTCGCTTCGCTCACATCCAGCTCCGTTCGGCCGCGAAGCTGAACCACCTCGCCCTCCACCAAACAGCGCAAGGTGCCTACCAAATCGACCATCGAATCTGGCGCAATTTGCGAGGTGCGCTCCAGTGCGGAGACGAGAAGCAAGTCGCCCGCCAGCACACTGATGCCATTGCCCCAAATCCGGCGAGCTGCGGGAGCGCCCCGGCGTTCCTGGCCCTCATCCACCACGTCGTCGTGCAGGAGAGTCGCCGAATGGACTAACTCTGCCACGACCCCTAGCTCCCGAGCCACACTCGGGATCTTTCCGAAACAGGCAGCGCTGAGCAACAATGCTAAAGGGCGCACCCGCTTGCCCCCTCGGCCAATCAGATGGAGCGCCGCTTGGGCTGCTGGCTCTGGACCACCGAGAACTGCCTTGGCCAGCTCCGCCTCGAGCCAGACAAGCTCTTGACCTAGGAAAGATTGAGCATCCGCCAAACGCTCTTGCAGGCGGCCACCGGTTTCTCGGGCAGCGCCAGCTTCACTGAGCGTCGTTAGGGCGGCCGAAACCGATAACGGCATAGATCCTTGGGAATGAGGGGCGTTGAAGGTTTGGATGGTGGGACTATGCGGTACACCCCCCAGAAACGTCAACGCCAGCTCCAAGTCTTGGGCTGGCTGGCAGACGGCCTTCTCAAGCGGGTTTGGCGACCCGTTTGACGGGGATGCCCGCCCACGAGTACAGGTTGGGCGTTGGCAAGTGTGGATCCCAGAATTTCCGCGGCAGAACGAGCCGGACGAAGGGTTTTGTTCGGACTGTATCTTGGGCTCGTCACCGTGTTCACCTTGATATGCTCCGTGGAAATCATTCTGCAAGCCTGGGCGCGTCCGCCCCTCCCTGAGCCAGTGGATTGCCGCGCGCGCGCGCGAAGCCTTATCAAGGGGCTGGACATCGCGAAGGCCCGAGCCCGAAGCGGCGAGAATGAACAAACCAGCCTGGAACTCTTTCGTGCAGGCCTTGGCCCAGATTGGGACGTGAAGAATTCTCTCGAACAAGCTTGCGCCCAAGACCCCCTGGCAGGTCGGTTGATTCGAGAACTCGACCAACTTCGCTATGCGGAGGAGCATGCAGTGCGCTATGAAGCGCGGGAGCTCACGCGGCGCCGGCAGCGGGTCTCATTGTTCGAACGAGAACTCAGCCTAGATCCGGTGCCCCACTAGAAAACCGCCTGCATGACTTCCGAATCGGACGAAAAACCCAAACCTCTCCCTACTTTTGACGCGCTTCCTCTCTCAAAAGAGCTGCGCCAGGCCGTCGATGAGCTCGGATATGTGCATCCGAGTCCAGTTCAGCTCGCGGTGTTCGAGCTGGCGTCTCGTGGTCGAGATCTGGTGGTGCAGGCCCGCACGGGTACCGGGAAGACTGCCGCTTTTGGCCTGCCACTCGCCGATAGTTTGGTGAAAAGGCAGCAGAAATCCGTCCAGGCACTCGTCCTCTGCCCTACCCGCGAGCTAGCGCTGCAGGTGAAGCGCGAGATCACCCTGCTGTGCAAGTACCGCGATGTCGTGGCCACCGCCGTCTACGGTGGCGCGCCGATTGCCAAGCAAGTGGCAGAGTTGAGTGAGGGAGCCCAGATTTTGGTCGGAACACCGGGCCGAGTGCTCGACCATTTGGAACGCGGGACGTTCAATCCGAAAGACGTCCGAGTGGTCATCCTCGACGAGTCGGATGAAATGCTTTCGATGGGCTTTCTGCCCCAGATTAATAGCATTTTCAGCTACCTGCCCGAAAACCGCCAAACCCTCCTCTTTAGCGCTACGTTGCCATCCGCCATTCAGCGCATGGCGCAAACGCGCCTCAAGAACCCAGAGTTCATCACGCTGAGCGGCGATCAGGTGGGAGCGCTGGAAATTCAGCACATCCTGTATCTGAATCACGGCGATAAGCTCGCGAACTTGATTCAAGTCATCGAGGTTGAAAACCCCGAAAGCGCGATCATTTTTTGCAACACCCGGGACGAGACCAAGCGCGCTTGCGCGGCCCTTCAGGCACAAGGTTTCGACGCCGAGTGGCTGAACGCCGATCTCCCCCAAAAGGATCGCGAACGCGTGCTCGCTCTCACGCGCGAAGGTAAGCTCCGATTCCTGGTCGCTACGGATGTCGCGGCGCGTGGCATCGATATTTCGCACCTGACTCACGTCATCAACCACGATTTCCCCGAATCACCCGAAAATTACGTGCACCGCACCGGGCGAACGGGGCGAGCTGGCCGCACTGGGACCGCAATTTCTTTAGTTTCTCCCGCAAATATCGGGAATCTTTACATGATGCGGCTCACCTATGGGATCCCGCTGATTGAGAAGCAATTGCCTAGCGCCCGCGAGATTCGTACGCGCTCCGAGATGGATCTGATTGAAATGTTCGTCACGGTTGCGAGTCAACACCGCCCGCATGCAGACGATCTCGCTCTGGCCAAACGGCTATTGACGCATGAGCAAGCAGAACGCGTGGTAGCAGGCCTGATCCGGGAACATTTGGGCGCCCGACCTGAAACCGTCGAGGTCGCAACAGCTGCTCGACGCGCCAAGCTTCCACCACCCACTGCGGCACGGCCCGCTTTGGTGCCAATCACCGCCCAGCCGTCCCCAGCTGCTGCTCCAGTTGCGGCGGCCCCGGTTGTGGCAACACCAGTCGTGACAATCCCAACCGCAACGGCCCGAGCTGCAAGTGCCCCCGTTACTCAAACCCAGCCACCTGAGCGCCGCGACACGCGTCCGCTGCGCTCGCGAAGAGATCGGCCACGCGATGGCGATGAGTTCACCTACACCGTTCAAGATCTACCGTCGACAAATGTTGCTGTGTCCACGTCGTACTCCCCTTCGGCCACGTCGTTCTCCCCTTCTACCTCGGCGTCGCATGTCAAAGAGGTGAACAGCGTGGAAGGTCCGGAGGCGGAAGTATTCGTGAACCTCGGACGTCGCGACGGCCTTCATGAGGGCGAGCTGGTAGCTCTCCTGAGAAATCAAGGGCTCACGGTTGGCGATGGACAGTCCGTGCGGATCCGTGATCGACACACCTTCGTCAGCGTGCAGCGTGAGCAACTGGCGGCAGCCCTTGCAGCCCTCGACGGTAGCGAGTTGGCCGGGAAAAAAGCGCGCGCTGAAGAAGCTAGGCGATAACCCAAGATGGCGCTCCGGGCCCGAGATAAGCTCCTGCAAGACGTGAATTGGGCCCTTGAAAATGGGTGCCCCGCGCGTGATCTCGTGCCGATGCTGCAGCGCCTCTTGGAGCAGGTTGAACCGGAAACTGCTGAAGCGCTCAACGCCAAACGCCACTTGACCGAATTGTTAGTGGAAACAGATCCCTGGCGCGCCGCCGGTTACGCGCGAGACGTTCTGCGTGTCGAAAAAGACGATCGCACCTACGCGATGCTCGCCCTAGCACACACCTTGCTCGGTAATTTCCGCGCCGCAGCCAATGCCTATCGGGCAGCACTCAGCCTCCGCTCAGATTGCGCCTGGTACCTCCATAATCTGGGGCACTTGCTCGACGTCGCGCTGGAACGCCCCCAAGATGCGCTCGCTTACTTACGGAAAGCCCACCTCTCGGCCCCGGATGAACGTGAGATGGCCGCCTCCTACGCCCACGCCTTGGTGCGGACCCAGCGCGAAAGAGAAGCCTTAGCGGTGCTTTCCGGCGCCCTCGACGGTCCGCCCGAGGTAGAGGCGTTGCTCGCCCGGTGGTCGCGCGCAAAGCGCTAGCGGCCCCCTTTCCGTTTTGCCTTCTGGCCACTATCGGAGATGCACGATGCGTTGGTTGATCCTCCCCAGTTGTCTTATAGCTCTGTCCGCGGCCTGTCCGCTCGCTTGGGCCCAGGCTCCGGCTCCGGTTGCCCCTCCCCCAACTGCCGCGCCTCCGGCGCAGCCGCCAGAACACGACGTGAGTGATCCGTTGCTCACGCAGCAGCTCCCGGCCGAGCAGGTGCTGTCCAATTGGCAGCAAGCTATCACCCTCGTGCGCACCAATTCGACGAACTTGAAGAACGCACTCCTTCAAATTCAACAAGCCCAAGCCCAATCGCGGCAGGCACTGGCCCAGTCTCTTCCCTCGCTCACCGCGAACGCCGTTCTATCGCGGCACCTCCTGCTCGGCGAAGGCACCCAAAACGCTTTTGCTCCGCCGGGAGCAAGCGTTGGCAAGTTACCCGACCCGGCCACTACTTGGCAGGCTGGCGCCACCTTGCGCGTTCCGGTGTTGGCCGCCCAAGCCTGGTACGATAGGGGGACGGCCCAAGCTGCCATCGAAGTAGCCAAACTCAGCAGCAGCGAGACGGAGCGCCTACTTTTGGCGGGCTTAGCCGATGCGATCGTCAACGTGATCACATCGGAGCGTTTGCTCGAAGTGAGTCAAGTTTCCCTGCGTTCAACGCTTTCAACCTTGGATTTGAACACCCGACGGGAGAGCCTGGGCGGCGGCAGCCAAGTCGATGTTTTACGAGCACAACAAGAAGTGGCAGCGGCGCGGGCGCAGGTCATTGCTTCCTTCGAAGGTGTGCAGCGTTCGCGGGAAGCTCTGGGGCTCGCGCTCGGGTCCGATAAAGCTTGGTCGGTGGCTCCAGATATCAAGATTGACGCTTTAGTTGGCGATGCCAATGCCGTCTGCCGCCGGCAAAGAGATGTTAATCTGAGGTCGGATGTGTTGGTGGCCCAGAGCAATGTTGACTTAGCATCTCGGCGCCTGAAAAGTATCGATTACAGCTTTTATCCAACGGTTGAGCTCGTTTCGACAGCCACGCTCTTTAGCAACACCAATCAAACTCCGAATCGCGAACGCGTCACTTGGACGGTGGCGGGTGTTCTGAATTGGACTCTGTATGATGGCGGCGTTCGCTACGCGGGGCGCGATGTGGCAGCGACACAGCTCGGCCTGGCAAAAGAGGCCACCACCGACACACGCCGTCGCGCCTTACTTCAACTTTCGCAAACCGCGCGTGCCGTGAAGGTGGCCGAAGCCAACCTGCAAGTGAGCCGTCAGGCACGTGACATCTCACAAAAAAGCTCTGAACTCTCCAAAGTCGCGTTTATCAACGGCGCAGGCACCGCGTTCGACGTGGTGGACACTGAACGCCGCCTCCGTTCCGGAGAGCTCGACCTAGCCATCAAGGAGTTCGAGCTCGTGAAGGCCAAGATCACCGCTCTGCTCGCGCAGGCCAGCTGCGATATCTAAAATCTGCACTAAAAGCAGGGTCGAACGGCTCGCGGGCTTGGAGTAAGCTGAACTCGCCTCGCCCCCCAAACCATGACTCTTAAAAAGCATTCCCAACCCATTTTGATGCTCACGACGGCGTTGGTGTTCTTTTATTTGATTCAATTCATTGTTCTTACCGTCCCGCAAGCACAAGCCGAAGCCGGTGGATTGGCGCAAAAAATATTCTACTTTCACGTGCCCTCCGCGTACGCACTTTACCTTTCGGGCGCTGTTTGTTTTGTGGCTAGTGCTGGCTATCTCTACCGCCCGTCGGACGCGTGGGACTCCTGGTCGCGCGCTGGAGCTGAGTGTGCCGTGGCTTTTGGCTGCATGGTGCTGTTGAGTGGTCCGCTTTGGGCAAAAAAAGCTTGGGGCGTCTATTGGACATGGGATCCGCGCCTGACGACGCTCTTGCTGAGCGTGCTCATCTATCTCGCACTGGTGGTGATGCGGGCGTTCACTGGGGACGGCGATGCCGAACGCAAGTTCGCGGCGGGCTTTGGGATCTTGGGCACAGTGAACCTACCCATCGTGCACTATTCGGTTAAAAAATGGGGCGGGAATCACCCTACGGTGGTGGGCCAAGGCGGTGGCGGGCTGGCTGATCCGAACATGCGCATCGCGCTCTATCTCGGATTTTTCGCGATGACTCTCTTGGCAGTATTGCTCATCACAGCGCGCGCGCGCCTCGCGCAAACGAATGCGAAGCTTATGGCCCTTGAAGAACACGCTGCGGTTGAGGAATTACTGGAGAGCCCATAAGCGGGCTGGCCATCTAAATGGGCGTTATGCAAACACCGACACCGAACCCCACGAGCACCGTAAAAACCCCAGCCGACCGCGCGCAAGAATTTGTCGCCGTCCAAGGCGGCCCCGAAACAACGAGCGCTCAAAGCCTGATGGTGACAGCTTACTGTGGGATGTGGGCGATCTTGATGGTTTTCATTTTTCTCTCTTGGCGCCGCCAGCAGAAGCTGGATGCCAGGCTCGGGGAGCTTGAAGCAGCACTCGCCAAACGGGGCAGGTCTTAAAGCGGTATGCCCCTCGAGCATTTCATCTATATACCGGTGATCTTCATCCTGGGTGTGGCTGCCGGTTATGTGAAGGGAATGCAGGCCGTACGCAAAGAGGTGGCCAAAGCCAAAAAGGCGGCGAAGGAGTGAACAAAACATGTTGAATTTTGGTCTTTCGGAAGAACAATCGGCGCTGGTTGATGCAGCCCGACGCTTCGCTAAGGAGCGCATCATCCCCGTGGCGGCTTTATGCGATAGGGAGAGTCGCTTTCCCAAAGAGGTATTCGAGGCGGGGCATGAGCTGGGCTTCGTGAACGCAACGGTGCCCACAGAGTACGGCGGCCCAGGCTTGGGCGAGCTTGAGAATGCTCTGATCGCGGAGCAGTTAGCCTATGGCTGCACCGGCATCCAGACCAGCATGTTAGCCAACACGCTCGCGGCCACCCCGATCAAGCTGGCGGGGAATGAGGCTCAGAAGAAGAAATACTTGGGGCTGCTGACCAGCTCGCCCGTCTTTGCCAGCTACTGCACCACCGAACCGAGTGGCGGCAGCGATGTCGCGGGGCTCCGCACCACGTTCAAGAAGCACGGTGAAGATTATGTCTTGAATGGCGAAAAGTGCTGGATCACGAACGCCTCGTTTGCGAGCTTCTACATCGTTTTTGCCACTTCTAACCCAGAAAAACGCCACAAAGGCATCGCCGCCTTCATCGTTGATCGGGAGACCCCAGGCCTACGCGTTGGTAAACACGAGGACAAGCTCGGACAGCGTGCCAGCGACACTGCGGCTGTGCACTTTGAAGATGTCGTGGTGAGTCGCGACAACATGTTGGCTCCTGAGGGCGAAGGCTTCAAGGTTGCCATGGAGACGTTTAACCAAACACGCCCGGATATTGGAGCTATGGCAACGGGCCTGATGCAGCGCTGCTTAGATGAATCTGTTGCCTACGCCAAGCAACGTCAGGCTTTTGGTGTAGCCATTTCTGAGCATCAGCTGGTTCAAGCCATGCTTGCCGAGATGGCCATCGGTGCCGAGGCCACTCGCTTGCTGTATCAAAAAGCCGCCTGGAATTTGGATAACAACGTCCGAGATCCCATCGTCTCAAGCTATGCCAAAGCATTCGGAGCCGATCGCGCGATGCAAACGTCAATCGACGCCGTGCAGGTCTTCGGTGGTAACGGCTACGTACGAGAGTATCCCGTCGAAAAGCTGATGCGGGACGCGAAGGTCCTTCAGATTTACGAGGGCACGAGCCAAATCCAGCGCCTCGTCATCGCTCGCCAACTGATTCGTTAAGCACCCAGCTGAAGGCAGCAAGGCGCTGCGCCTACTTGCCCATAGAATCCATGACTTTCAGGCTCCCGCCGGATTGCGGCAGTCCACCTTCGGGGGTAGCTTGGGGGCGTGTTTGGAATGGATTTCTCAGAGATGCTGGTCATCATGGCCGTGCTTCTGCTCGCGGTTGGACCTAGGCGCTTGCCAGGAATGCTCCAGACTCTCGGCAAGTGGGTCCGGAAGCTTCGGCGCATGGCCTTCGACATGCGAAACAACAGTGGTATCGATGATATTCTTCGTGGCGAAGGCCTGAGCGGTGGGTTGAGCGAGCTGCGCGAATTGCGCGACACACTTCGTGGCGACCTTGGAAGCATGCGGCGGCAGTGGGAAGCCGAACATTTGGCAGAGCAGCAGAAGGCTCCGACCCCCGAAAAATCTGAGCCCGCAGCCGTGCATATTGATGCATCACGCGAGTATCCGCCCGAAGGCGTCGACGCCCAAGGTTCACTGCCCGAGGATCTCGCGCATCAGGCCTACGAAGATGAAGAAGTTGAGCATCATGAGGCACGGTACGGCGGAGATACGTCAGCCGAAACGGTCAGTCAGGAATCTGTGGAGGCTAGCGCCGTCCTGCCAGATCCAGAGCCCGCAGCTCCCCCATCCCCGGAGCCGGCGCCTCCCAACCTGCCAACTCCCAGCACCACACCTTCGCCCTCTGCCAGCAACCCGAGCGCTCCGCCTCCGAGCGTGCCCGTTGAAACAGCGCCATCGCCAACTCCGCGCCCGAGCGCTCCCCCGCGGCCCGGCGCTCCACCCCGCCCTAACGCTCCGCCCCGCCCGAGCGCTCCCTCCCACTCGAAACCTGCCAATCCCGCACCACCCTCCGGCGATCACGGCCCAGGCGAGCCCGCCAGGCCAGTAGCGGCTCCCAAGTGAACTCAGACGCCTCCGACGCTTGCTCGCCCGTTCTAGTTGGACAAAACCTTCGCATCCGATCCTGAGAAACCTGTGACCGACACAACCGAGGCACCTGAAAAAAAAGAGACCGAACATGACGAAGGCGCGATGACGATCTGGGAGCACCTGGATGAGCTTCGCAGCCGATTGGTGAAGGCACTGCTCGCTGCAGTGCTGGGCGCGGGAGTCGGCTGGTACTTCCGGAAATCGATTCTGTTGTTCCTCGCCAAGCCGTTGATTGACGCGTGGGATCCGAGTCTTGGCCCCCCAGAAATCCATTTCAAGGCGCTGGGCGAAGGCTTCGTCATGTACCTCAAGATCGCCATCTTGGGCGGCTTCGTCATGGCCTTTCCGTTGATTGTTTACCAGATCTGGGCGTTCGTCGCGCCCGGCCTTTATAAGAACGAAAAGAAGTATTCGATCTTGTTCGTGCTCAGCTCCTGCGGCCTGTTCGTGATGGGTAGCTATTTTTCGTGGCGCTTCGCGTTTCCGGTCGCCGCCAAATATCTGCTGAGCTACGCGGGTAAGGACCCGGATCTCCATGGGTTGGTCATCACTCCCACGCTGATGATCACCGAATACATCGCCTTCGTTACGAAGATGTTGATGGCCTTTGGTATCATCTTTGAACTGCCGGTGGTGGTGCTTTTCCTCTCGGTGGCCGGGCTCATCAACCACACCCACCTGATCAAATTCTTCCGCTACTTCATCGTGATCGCCTTCGTAATCGCCGCCATCCTAACTCCACCGGATCCGCTCAGTCAGATCATGATGGCCTTGCCTCTCATGCTGCTATATGGGGTCTCGATTGGCGTGGCGTGGCTTTTCGGGCGTAAGAAGTGACTGTCAATCGACTGCCGCGTCGACCAACCGGCTAACCGAACGTCAACACACCGACGCTCCTGTCACCCGGGCGTGAAACGAAGTTGCCGACCCGTTCGCAGCCTTCTTCCTTTCGCTCTTATTCATCTGAGAACTGGGTCGTTTCGAGCTGGGTACGATATTTGCTCCGAGGCCTGCGACTCCATGACACCCCTACCCTCTCGCCTTCCCATTCTTTTCGTTGATGATGAAGCTCCCGTTCGCCGAGCATTCGAGCGAACCATGCGACAGCGCGGCTTCAGCGTAACCACTGCGGCAAGCGGCCCCGAAGCACTGCGCGCCGTTCAACTGCAGCAGTATCCTGTAGTGGTCACTGATCTTCGCATGCCTGGCATCGACGGCGTAGCGCTGATCGAACGCATCGTTTCTATCTATCCTGACACTTCCTTTGTGGTGGTAACCGGGGTGCCAGAAGTGGACCTCAGGCGCGACCACGGCACGCACCACGGAATCACAGCCATCGTACCGAAACCGTGGAACGACGACGAACTCGCCAGCATCGTAGAGCGTGCTTACGACTTACAACGACAACGAGCTGAGTCGGCTGCGCTTGACGCTGATGTTTATCGAGTGTTGCTGGTGGAGAATGATGCTGTGCCCCCCTCGCCCTTAGCGGCCTGCCTGCGCGAAGCGCTCGACGGACGCCTTCGGCTCACCACAGCCGGCTCCGTGCGTGATGCGATTGCCAAGCTCCACGATGCAGAAGTAGATATCATCCTGGCTGATTTGAGCTTGCCTGACGCGGGGGGTCTCGATTGCGTGCGAGCGCTCCATCCGGCGTCCCAGGACGCCGCGATCATTATGTTGAGCGATGCACACGATGAGGCGCTCTCCTTGGAAGCCATTCGGGTGGGTGCTCAAGAATTCATCGCCAAGGCCGATCTTTCCGCGCGCAATCTCCGCCAATGGATCCGCTTCGCCGTCGAACGAAAGAAGGCAGAGCAACGCCTCGCGCATCGAGCTAACTACGACCAGTTAACTGGGCTTGCCAATCGTTCAACACTACGAAGAAAGCTTGTACAATCCTTAGCCCGGGCCACACGGAGCAATGAGAAGCTTGCAGTGATGTTCCTCGATCTCGATCACTTCAAGTCGATCAACGATGCGTATGGGCACGAAGCCGGCGACAAGTTGTTAAGAGAGGTCAGTGACCGGCTCCTAGCTGCCGTCCGTGAGTACGACACCGTCACGCGGCTGGCCGGCGACGAGTTCGCTATCCTGGTGGAAGGCCTGGAAAGTGCCGAAATCCCCGAGGCGCTCGCTCGGCGCATTGTGGCGTCGCTCTCGCGCCCGATGAAGCTGGATGAGGCTGAGTTGTGCGTCACCTCGAGTATTGGGATCGCGAGCTTCCCGGGGGCTGGGGAAACCGCCGATGAACTGCTCAAGGCAGCTGATTTTGCCATGTACCTTGCCAAAGAACGCGGCCGGAACACGTTCGTCCGCGTGCAAGAACCGCACGACGCTCAGGTCAAGAAGACCCTCAGCCTCGCAGCGCAGCTCCGCGTGGCGACTCAGACTGATCAATTTTGCCTCTATTATCAGCCTCAGGTAGCCTTGCCATCGTTGGAAGTGGTTGGGCTTGAGGCCTTGTTGCGCTGGCGCCGCGATGACGGCGTACTCGTCTCTCCCGCTGAGTTTATTCCCGTCCTTGAAGCGAGCGGACTGATCTTAGAAGCCGGAGCTTGGGTGCTACACCAAGCCTGTCGCAAACTCCGCGAGTTGCGCGATGCAGGCCAGCTCACATTGCGCATGGCTGTCAATCTATCAGCAAAACAATTTGAAGCCCAAGGCTTGGTCCAAACGGTCGAAAATGCCCTTCAAACCTACAACATCCCCGGCGCTTGCCTGGAACTTGAAATCACCGAATCACTGCTGATGCGCGACACCGATCGGACGAATTCAACGCTGGCCGAATTCAAACGGCTCGGCGTGCGCATTGCGATTGATGATTTTGGTACGGGGTACTCCTCGCTCGCCTATTTAGATCGATTTGACGTCGATGTACTTAAGATCGATCAATCCTTCATTCGCGCGATTTCGCGGGACAATCAGCGAGAATCTGTGGCTGGAGCCATTGTAGGCCTCGGGCATCAGCTGGGTCTAGAGGTCATCGCTGAGGGCATCGAAACGGAAATCCAGATGCACTACATGATCGCCCAAGGCTGCAACATGGCTCAGGGCTTCCTGTTTGGTCACCCTGAGGAGCATTGGTCAGCGTCGAAACGGTCTTCGGCTATGCTGCCCATTCGGAGCGCCTTGTCGCTCGCCGGTTGAGCCGCGCGGGCCACTGCCCCGCTCGGAACTGGCACCTTCGCTTCTTTGGAAAGCGCCAGGGCTACCGCCTGCTACCGGGATCTTTTTCTGGGTGAGCTTTTCGATCGCGTGCAGACACCCAAGCTCTGAATTGTCGCAGAAAGCGATGGCCTTGCCTTGCCCACCGGCTCGCGCAGTACGCCCGATGCGGTGCACGTAACTCTCAGGAACGTTGGGCAGCTCGTAGTTCACAACCAATGAAACGTCTTGGACGTCGATACCGCGGGCAGCAATGTCCGTCGCAACCAGCACCAGATTCGAGCCTTCACGAAACTCATTCAGGGCGCGCACGCGCGCGCTCTGCGACTTGTTGCCATGGATGGCGGCAGCCTGAATTCCCGCCTTCTCCAACTGACTCGCGATACGGTTCGCTCCGTGTTTCGTCCGCGAGAAAATCAGCGTTCTCCCAGGGATCTCGGTCTTCAACACCTGCTCCAACAGTGCTCGCTTCTCAGTCTGCGACACGAAGTAAACGGATTCGGAAATGCCCTCAGCCGTGGTGCCTTGGGGCGCCACCGAAACGCGCACCGGATCGCGCAGGAAACGAGCTGAAAGCTCCACGATGGGCGCTGGCAGCGTTGCCGAAAATAGCAAGGTTTGGCGGTTGGTGGGGACTTCCGAGAGGATCCTCCGGACGTCGTGAATGAAGCCCATGTCGAGCATGGTATCCGCTTCATCCAGGACAAGCATCTCAACGCTGCGCAAGGAGACGACCTTTTGCCGCACTAGGTCGAGCAATCTTCCCGGTGTTGCGATAAGCACGTCGGGGCGCAGGCGCAGCTGCTCCTCTTGCCGCTTCTGACTAACACCTCCGTAAACGACGGTGTTACCAAGCTTTAGATTCCGACCGTAGCCCGTGGCACGCTCTGCAATCTGAAGCGCGAGCTCACGCGTGGGAGTCACCACGAGGGCGCGGATCGTTCCTTTGGGGGCACCCAACCGCTCCAAGATCGGCAGCATGAAAGCAGCGGTTTTACCCGTGCCCGTCTGCGCCGAGCCCAGAAGATCACGGCCTTCGAGAATCGTCGGAATGCACTGGCGTTGAATCGGCGTCGGGGTTTCGTAACCCTCTTCGCTCAGGGCGGCGACAAGTGCCGATGACAACCCAAGTTCAGCAAATGCGCTGGCATCGCTCGACCGCGTGGGCCGCCTCGCCGTGAGCGCCGACGCGGGCGCCATTGCGGGACGCAGGCGCTGCTCAGCGACGAGTGGCTTCCCCTGAAATGCCCTAGGGCCCCTAGGGCTCACAGCTCCGGCGAAATCGTCCCGCCTGCCAGCTCCAGCGACGTTGTCCCTGCGACCCCCAGTACCGCGCGCAGTATTGCCCCTGTGGCCATCGCCTCCCACAACACGGTCATTGCGAGTGCCTCCAAAATTACCGCTGCGACCACCGTTTCCGCCTGCAAAATTGCCGCTGCGAGGACCGGCTCCGCCAAAGTCATCCCGTCGACTGCCAACAGGGTTAGGGCCTGAGCGCTGCTCGCCAGCAATATTTGGGCGCGATGGGCTGGTGTTGGTTCGCGATGCACTGGTGTTGGGCCGCGAAGTACCCCCCGCATTAGTTGGAGCACGCCGTTCGGATTGGAATTTCTCGGGCTTCTTTGGCAACAGCGTCATTGGATTTAACTCTAACCTTCGCGGGCGTACGGTTCGTTGTTCAGGATGGTCATAGCGCGATAAAGCTGTTCCAACAAAACAATTCTTGCCAGACGATGGGGCAGCGTTAGCTTGGAAAGGCTCAATCGATAATTCGCTCGCGCGCTCAGTTCTTTTGGGATCCCCTCCGCGCCCCCAATCACAAACGCCAGGATCCCTTTGCCCTGGGCGCTCCATGTCCCCACCTTGCGCGCTAACTCCAAACTCGAAAGTGTCTCCCCGTCGACCTCGAGTGCCACGATCTGGGCGAATGCCGGGATGGCGCGCGCAAGCTTCTCACGAGAAACCACCTCTTTTTCTTCCATCCGGCAATAGCGCATAAGCCTTGCTCCGTAGTCATCGGCGAGGGACCGATAGGCTGGCTCCTTGAGCTTACCTTCCGCAACAATGACTATTTTCATGTGAGTGGCACGTGCCACTACGGCGCGCTCATTTCTTGGTCCTAAGTTTAGCGCTTAGCCCCTGAACCTGAGTCGGGTGGGGTCTCCGGAACGGGGACTCGCCGCGCATCCATCCAAAGCCCACCAAGATCGTAGAGAGCACGCTCCTCGTCCAAGAACACGTGCACCACAACATCAACGAAGTCGATCAACACCCAGTGGGCTTTGGGCAAGCCTTCAATCGAAATAGCGTTAGTGCCACTCTTGGCTAGGCGCTCATCGACCTCACCTGCGATTGCTGAAACTTGCCGAGAACTCTGACCCGTCATGATCACCAAAAAATCGGCATAATCTACCTTGCCGGTGACATCGATGATCTCGATGTCTAGCGCCTGCTTTTCAAGCCCTGCTTCAGCCGCGAGAAGCGCCAGCTTGCGCGCGTCCTCACTCGGCATTTGCCGAGGCATACTCCTTCGCAGGGTTGAATCTTTCCTTACCGGCGCCTTAATTTTCATTGATTAAACCCGAACCTGGCCTGAGCCATACACGACCCATTTCTCTGCGGTCAAACTCTCAAGGCCCATCGGGCCGTACGCGTGCAACTTGGACGTGCTGATGCCAATTTCGGCACCTAATCCGAGTTGCCCACCATCATTAAAACGTGTCGAGGCGTTCACCAGCACACAGCTGGCGTCGACTTCATTCACCCAGCGTTCCGCGTTCGCATAGCTCTCGGTGCAGATACTTTCGGTGTGATTGGAGCCATAACGAGCGATGTGCGCAAGCGCCTCATCCAAGTCACGAACAACGCGCACTGCCAAGATCTTTGCCAAAAATTCCGCCCCGAAATCGGCTTCAGTAGCAATTCGAGCCAAGGGCAAGAACTTCACGGTTTTCTCGCAGCCGCGCACCTCAACTTCTGCGTCTTTGAGTGCTGTCCAAAGCTTAGGCAAGAGAGCAGCCGCCGCGTCTTCGTGTACCAACAGACACTCGAGCGCATTGCACACACCCGGCCGTTGCGCCTTTGAATTCAGAACCAGAGGCACCGCCTTCTCCGGATCAGCGCTCGAATCCAGGAACATGTGGCAAATGCCCTGATAATGCTTCACCACGGGTACGCGCGCATGCTCCGCGACAAACCGGATTAAACCCTCCCCTCCACGTGGGATGGCGAGATCCACCAAATCGCTCAATGAGAGCAGCTCCTTGATGCCTTCCCGATCCGTGGCCGGAATGATCTGAACCGCATCGTTGGGAAGGCCGCTCGCAGTCAACGCCTCGCCGATCAAGCGTCCGAGG
Source organism: Polyangiales bacterium (assembly GCA_038246305.1). Taxonomy (GTDB): domain Bacteria; phylum Myxococcota_A; class Polyangia; order Polyangiales; family Polyangiaceae; genus JBBRRP01. The sequence continues at coordinate 25,929 of JBBRRP010000033.1, forward strand.
AGTTGATTCGTCTCTTCCGCCTCTTTGCCTCCGCGCAGCAGCACAGCATTGCCAGACTTCAAGCACAGCGCGGCCGCGTCTACCGTCACGTTCGGGCGTGCTTCGTAGATCATCGCGATCACTCCGAGAGGCAAACGCTGCTTACCTGCTAAAAGGCCGTTATCCAACCGTCGCGCTTCGCTGCGCGAACCCACCGGATCAGGGAGAGATACAATGTATTCAACGCCCTTGGCCGTCGCCTCAACCTCGGCTGGGCCCAACGTGAGGCGCTGCAAGAGCGCTTCCCCCAAACCTGAAGCTCGTGCCTTGTCCAAATCCCTTTGATTCGTCTGCGCGATCTCGGCCGCGTTCGCGCGCAATTTCGCGGCGATCGCCAGGAGTGCGACGTCTTTAACGGCACGCCTGAGCGGGGCGATCTTTCTCGCAGCAAGGCGAGCAAGTACAGCTTGCTTTCGAACGGAACTCACAGACGGTTCTTTTCCAGGCTCAGTGTGCTTCATTGGCGGAGGGCGCTCTCGACTTAGTGTACTCAGCGCCCACGCGCAACGCTTGTATTTCCTACGGAGGGGACCGTGTTTTACCGCGATTTTTCCGTGGAAACAGCGCCACCGGCGCCGGCTGCTGCCCCAGGCGATGGCTCGTGGATGACGGCATCGTTCAGGTTTGCGAAGGGATCGGCGGGGGCAGTCGTGACCGGCGCTGCTGGGACGGAGGGGCGAATGTATTCTGGCGGAGGGCCCGAGGGACGAGGCGGACGCTCGCAACTGATGAGCAGCACTGTCGCAACAAAGCCAAACGCACTCAGAGAACCGGCCAATCTAGCGAGAAACATCACAGCAACTCATTCCTTCCGCACGCGTCAATTCTGACTCACTCAGCGGAATATCCCTTTTCGCTGCCTGAGTGTTTCATTCAATAGATTCTGGATCTCTTCCTTCACGAGCCAAACCTTGTGCTCAAGCGAGGCCCTGTTGTCGCCCGCGCTTTCATTGAAGTACATTGGCTCGCCAAATGTGATGTGGTATTTCGTTGGAAGCGGGAGCTGCCCACCTGGGACGAACATCTGCGGAATGATTGGCAATGATTCAAGCCCGAATGCCTTGGCTGCCCACTTCAGGTTACCCACGTTCACATATTGCTCCTCCGCGCCGACAATCGCCACCGGCACAATCGCTGTGTCCGTTTCAAGGGCGAGCCGCATAAAACCCCGGGAGAATTCTTGCAATTGATAACGTTCCGAAAAAGGCTTGTTGATGCCGCGCATGCCCTCAGGAAAGACGAGGACCGTTTCGCCCATACGCAGTAAACGGCGTGCATTTTCAGGCAAACCAGGCACCTGGCCGATCCGACTGAACAGCGTTGAAACGAACGGCAGCCCAAACGCCCACTTATCCACCAACGCGCGTGTCACCCGCGGGGGCTCGGTGTCTAAGAAGAGTGCCGCCGCGAGTACCGCGCCATCCCAGGGCAGCTGACCTGAATGATTGGCAACAATCAGCAGGCGCCCTGCGGGGAGCCGTTCGAGCCCGTGACATTCCGTCCGGAAGTAGAAGCGGTGAAAGAAAGCCGCAACCTTAACAACGCGCGCGGCTGTTTCTGGGTTCAGACCAAACGGATCTCCGCCCACCACTGCATAGCGATCCCGGAGCATCTGGGCGCGCCGCTCGTAGTCATGGCCCAACCATCGCACGCTCAATTCGCTGCGCGAACGCTCGACAAGCGCCAAAGCCCGCCCAGCAAGTGGCAACAGACGCGTCTCTGCAACCTGGGAGAGACGGGCGAGGGCGGTGAGAGGATTCATACCGTAGACGGTTCCGGGCGAAGGGGGCGAACCGGGCGCGAAGGTTGCGACAGCTACGGCGGGTTGGCAACTTGTGATGCTCGTGGCAAACACTCGTCGTGTGATCATTCCGCCCCCGCTAAAGCCCGGCGACCGCGTGCGCGTGATTGCGCCATCGAGCCCATTCGACCGGGCCTTAGTGTTTCGAGGGCTTGGCTTTCTTTCGAAGCGTTTTGAGATCGTCTTCGACCCAGGCATCTTTGAGCGCCGGGGCTATCTGGCTGGCAGCGACGAGCGACGGCTGGTTGAACTCGACCAAGCGCTCCGCGACCCGGAGGCAAACGCCATCATTGCCGCCCGCGGTGGGTACGGCGCGTCGAGGCTCAGCTTTCGGGCCGATTTTTCCGCACTGCGCGCGCGCCCGAAGTGGCTCGTCGGTTTCTCCGACTTCACCGCGCTGCATGTTGAGGCAGCTCGTGTGGGCGTGATGTCCTTGCACGCTCACAATGTTGCGGGCCTTGGTCGGGCACACAGGCAGGTCTGGGACCCTTGGCTAGCCTCCCTTGAGGCACCGGAGCTGCTTCGCAGGTATGTGGGGCGCGAAGCGATTGTCAGCGGACGAGCTTCTGGGATGCTTGCAGGAGGGAACCTGAGCGTGTGGTTCGCGGCCTGGGCAGCCGAACGGGTACATCTCCCAGAAGGCTGCATCTTGATGTTGGAAGACATCGGAGAAGCCAGCTATCGACTCGATCGAATGCTCATGGCGCTCCTCGCCGCAGGTGTTTTTGATCGATGTGCCGGAATCGCATTCGGCGACTTCACCGACTGCTCGCCGGGCAAGTTCGGCGTTTCTGTTGCAGAAATGCTGCACCATTGCTTGGGCCACCTCAGATTACCGATTCTGGGTGGGCTCCCGTTTGGTCACGGCGTACAGAATGAGCCCCTGCTGCTCGGTGCACACGCCACTCTCGATACCCAAACACTCACGATGACGGTTCAGGCTAAGCGCCCATAGCGCAGCGGTGGCCGCTAAGTAGCCGGGCCTTCGAGCAACTCTTCATCATCGAGGTCCATCGCCTCTTCATCGGATTCGTCAACGACAATCGCATGTGCGGGGGGTAGTGCGGGGGGTAGCTCCGGGGGTGGCTCAGCGGACGGCCGGCGCGGAGGTGGAGGCGGAGCGTTTGAAACTCGGCCATGCGGCGGCCGTGGCGGTGGAGAAAGCCGCCGTGGTGCTAGCGCTGCCTGCACCTCGCCTTGATCAATATCAATCTCGATCTCTTCGGAGCTGGGAGCGGGTGCACGAGCAACCGCGGCTGCGGGGGCTCCGCCAGTGGCGAGCTGGCTCGCGACGGCCTCCCTCACACTTGCCTCCACGCTTCCATCCGCTCCCGGGCCAAGATCAGCATTGGACGCCAGGTCGATCTCAATACGGCTGTCGAGGTTGGGAGCTGACGCTGGCACTTCAATGCGTCGAAAAATCGCCGAAAGTTCGTCTGCTAGCCCGTCACCATCGATCCCCTCTTCTGGATCGAAGGGTGCCGACACATGATCGGATGCGTCTTCGTTGGCGGGCTCAATTTCAAAGGGCAGCACTAAGTGTTCGGTAACGAGGGGATCGGAGGCCTTCTCAACAGGGGGACTTTCGCTGGCGTCTGCTTCCGTTGCCGCGTCTGCTTCCGCTGCCGCTTCTGTTTTCTGCAGCTCCGCGACGGCGGGTGATACTAGAAGAGGCGGAGCCGCGTCGAACTCGTCGTCCTTCATCGGTTCGGCTGCCGCAGGGTTCAACATATTGCGCTTGGCTTGTTCTAGCCCGGCCATGGCCTCAGGGTCATTTGGAATCAGGCGCAACACGCGGCGCCACGCGTCAGCCGCTTCTCGCGGATCCGCAAGCTTGGACTCCCAGAGATTCGCGACCTTCCGCGACAGCTGGGCGCGCTGCTCTTTATCCTTGGTGCGAAGCACCAAATCCTCATAAAGGTGCACCAATCCTGCATGATCATGCGTCTCGTGATAGAGAAGGATCAGTTGATCGGAGACTTCTTGATCTCCCGGTGCGAGTTCATGCAGGCGTTTAAGGTCGGCTCCCGCACCTGCAACATCGTCAAGCTCCGTGCGGCGAAGCCTTGCTCGACTAGCCAAGAGGAGTCGCACGTGGGGGCCATCAAAAACTTCCTGAAGTGCACGCTCCAGAACTGCCTCTGCCTGCTTCAAGTCTCCAAGCTCTCGCGCCAGAGTGATCACAGCCAATATCCGTTCGTCGTCGACGTGCGCGATGAGAGCGTCACCCATCCAGGTAAACGCCTGAGCGTTATCTTTCAGCTCCGATGCCGCCAGCGACGCGGCACGAGCCAAAAATCGCGACCTCATCCGACCACCATCGCGTGCCGACTGACCCGCTGAGGAAAGCACCCGGGCGAGGAGGCTGACCACCGCGTGGCCACCCGCTCCCCGATCACTCTCCGTGGCGCTACTCACGAGAAACTCCAGTCCTTCACCATCGAGGGGCGCCCCCAAGGCAATCTCAAAGAACTGTTGCGCACGCGGCATCTGTCCGTGTCGCGCCGCAACCGCGGCAGCACGCGCGAGGGCCCTCAACTTGTCAGCAGGATCTTTGCAACGCATCACTTGATGCTCGTAAAGATCCACCGTCTGCTCCGGCGATTCGGTGTATTCTGAAAGACGTTCCAAAAGAGGCTCAACATCTTTGGGCCCCATGCTGGCGAGCCCACCTTCACCGTGCTCCAAACACTGATCGATGGGCACCCCTGCAGCTCGAAGAACGCCCGCTTGTCGCACCATTTCTTCGGCACGTGAGGGACCGCTCAACTCGCGCACCAGAAACTGCTGAGCCAGCTGCAACGCGCCGAGCTGCTGCCCCTTCGTAGCGAGCTCTTCAAGCTTTGAGGCAATGCTCAAAGTCGCCCCCCCCGAACGCACAAGATCCTCAGCCACACCCAACAAAGCTTCTGTTTTTTCGGCCTTTAGGAAACGTTCAAACGCGCCGCGCAGCGCCTCCTGACGTGACTCGCTAGGCGCTCTACCCCGGTGCCAATCCAGCAACGCCTGCGCAACATCAGGCTCTCTCCCTAGCTTGTCACCGAGCGCAATGTACTCGACACGACAGGCTTCATCGCCTGCATCCGCCAATTTCTTTAGCGCGGAGAGTGCCTCATCCGGCCGTGCTAGGTGTTCGTTCAGAATCTCCGCGCGGCGCCGAGTCATCTGACTGATCTCTTCATCATCCCCCTCGACCTCAATGAGCTCGATCATGTATTCGGCGAGAGCATTCCAGTCACCGAGCGCTTCTGAAAGCGTCGCCAAGCGTTGAATGGCGCTGAAATCCTCGGCGTCGAGCTGGCGCACCACTCCCAGGAGCCGGACGGCATCTTTGGGTAATTTAAGGGTGTCTTCGTACAGATCAGCGAGCTGATTGGCTATCTGAAGCTTCGGCTCGGTTGCCTCGACAAGAGGTAACAAGCGCTCAAGAGTCTTCGCCAACCCCACATGATCTTGCTCCGCCACCTTCAGGTCCGCAATGCGTTGAAGCGCGTCTTGGTTCTTGGAATCGAACTGATTGAGAATCAGCTCATAGCGCTCGGTCGCCCCAGCTGGGTCGGCAAGTTGGTCGCTCAAAATGGCTCCTTCACGGAGTATAAGAGCCGTTTTCTGTGTGATATCGGGCTGAACCGCCACCTGCCGGTGCAGGTATTGAGCCGCCTCGGCCCAGTTGCCCTGTTCAATTTCGTCGTTAGCCAGCTGCTCAAGTACGCCAAGGTCCTCGGCATCCTCAAGAATCAAGCCCAGCGTATCGCGTGAACCCTCCACGTCCTCAAGCTCAACCCGTTGAACGGCAGCAGCGCGTTTTCGCAGCCCTATCTTGACTTCGAGATCGCCGACCGCATCGGCGCGTTGCAGAAGCACCGTCACGATGTCTTCAAGCCTGTTGTCCGTGCGGTAGGCTGCCTCTAGCTCCGCCGCCGCCTCGGTAGCTTGAGGGTCCAGCTCCACGGCTCTTTCCAACCGCAACAGGCTCTCATCGCGATCGCCAGCTTTAAGCAGGTATCCCGCCTCTGTGGCCAAGAGCACCGCTTGTAAAGTAGGCGACGTTGCTTTTTCGAGTCGAGCCTCCACGCAGGTCGCCGCTTGGTTCCAGGCCTGCGCACGGACGTAACACGACTCGGCAGCCTCGTAGTGCGCGGGATCGGCTGAAATGGATCCCGCCTCGGTGAAGGCATCCCCCGCAGCTTCTGCATCGCCCAGTTCATCGCGCAGCGCGCCGAGCTTGGCGAAAAGCGCCGCCCTAGCCTTTTCGTTCTCAACCGCTCCCACCATTTCGGTGATCGCCTGAGCCGCTAAATCAGCCCGTTTTGCAGAAGCGAAGTGCCGCAGGGCGGTCTGAATCGCCGCGTCGTCATCGGGCGCAAGTGTCGCGATGCGAGCCCAGACACTGCCAGCAGCCGTCGCATCGCCGCGTTTTTCTTCGTGGATCTTGGCGGCTTTCTTTTCGACCACCAGCCGTTCTTCAAGATCAGTGATGAGCTCAGCGCGTTGCTCCAAGAGCGACGCAAGATCATCCCAGCGGGCCCCCTTTTCGAGCAAGAGCGCGAGCTGCGTCGAAGCCTGTTCGTCGTCTGGTGCGAGTGCGGATACTTGTTGCCACGCCCAAACGGCGGTCTCCAGGTCCTTTAACTGCGTTTCACTGAGCGCCGCCACCTCCCGCAACCATTCGAGCCGAGTGTGGGCTTCAACGCGTGCGCCGCGCGACGCATTCACGAGCATCTCGCGCAACTCTTTAAACTTACGCGTTTGCCTTAAATAGCTCTGTAAGAACGTAATCGCTTCAGCGTTGGTGGGGTCATGTTGGAGCACGTTTTGATACGTGGCTGCCGCGTCGTGCTTCCGAGCCTTACGGGCGAGAGCTTGCCCTTCTCCTAATAGCCGCATCACCACCGATTGCTCCCGTGAGTCCGGTTCGGGTGCATGCGCGACCACAGGAGTCTCGGCACGCTTTGCGGCGGGGGTTGGCTCACTCAGACGCCCGGTTCCTATCGCTCTTGCCGCAAAGTTAGCGCGGCCTTCAGCCAAACTGGCGTCCGTCGCCGCTTGGCCCAACACCCGCGTTACGAATGCCTGGGCTTCGTCCGACATCAACCCTGCTGGATTGACCCGGAGGTATTCAGCGACACGAGGCGCGACGTCGTCGTCTTGCCCAAGCTCCGCGCCGTAGAACATCACGAGCTGTGCGGCGCGTTCGTGCTCGGGTGCAAGTTCAAGCGCGCACGCCGAATACGAGTAGCCGTGTTCCCCAGGGAATTCCTCGGCCAACTCAACAAACAGCTGAACAGCTTCAGCCCGTTCGGTCACCGAAACAGGCTGTTCTAGCTGAACACGCTCCAAGATGATGGCGCCGAGCTGCTGCTTCAAGCTGGCATCGGTCCCGCCCTCGATCGAACGCGCTTCGCGGAGCGCTTGGGCTGCGGCCGGAAGTTCCCCCATTTCCCGCCGCACCTCTGCTTCTTCGAGGTAAAGCGCCACCTTTCGCTCAGGGTCCGAGAGGAGTCGCTGTTCCTTCTCGTAGTAAGGGAGCGCGTCTCGAGCGCGATTATCAGCCCGATACAGCTCGCGCAGCGTCGATATCGTCGAAAGGCTTTGATCGTTGAATTCGATTGCCCGCCGATAATTCTCGATAGCTTTCGGCTGCTGCGCAAGCGGAGCTTCCCGCCACAAACGCCCCAATTCTCTGTGAATCGCGGCCGCCATGGGCCTCAGCGCGGGGTCGCCCGCGGCCAAGGGATCAAGTGCTTTCGCCCGACGCTCCAAAAGAGCACAGAGAGCCTTCACATCGCCCTTCTCCCTGTACATCTCGGCAAGTCGATCGGACGCCGTGTCCTGGGTGGGGTCGCGATCTACGGCTTTCATGAGGGCACGGGCCGCCGCCGGAGCATCGTCGAGCGACGTCGACCAGACACTTGCGGCTTCAGTGTACCAATGGCTGGCGATGGCACCCTCCGCACTCTTGCCAGCTACTGCCTCCAAGAATTCGGCGTAGCGCTTCGGGTCGAGGGTTCCGATCTCGTAGGCCTCTGCCAGTGCCTCCCCGTCGTGGGGGTCATTCACCAAGCGAACTACTAGTGCATCAAGCGAAACCTGGTCCATCCCAGGCGGAAGCTAGCATTTGGGGCCAACACACAGCAATAAAGCAATTTTGACACCACCGTAACCGGCCAGTTGACCAACAATTGCGTCCACACTAAAAGCTGGTCGGCACCCGCAAAGACTTTTGATAGACTCCGCGCCCCATGACAACCGCCCCCCAAGTGGGAAGCCCGAGGCCGCAGACAAGCGCCGGAACCCTGCGAGCACGCCTCTCAAACGCAACCGCGCCCACACCCGGCTTCGACTTTCGCGAGGCGCTGGGCCTGATCGTTCCTCTGTGCGTCGAGTTGGCTGAGTTGCACAGGCAAGGTCAGACGCTGCATGTGCATCCGTCGAGCCTGCGGCTCCTTGGAGGTTTGCTAGCTGTCGCGCCCGACCTCTCCCAAACCCTTCCCTCGAATCCGCATGACTTGGCGTGTTTGTCGCCGGAGAGTCGGCATGGCACCCGAGGTGGTTCCCGGGCGAGCATCTACTCGATTGGAGCGATCCTCTACGAGTTGATCACGGGTAAAAGTGTTGGCCCCGGAATGCTCCGACCGAGCGAGGTTGTTGAGGGATTGCCCGCGGCGCTCGAGCTCATTCTCAGCAAAGCGTTGGTAGCTGACCCAACCCATCGCCCCGACGATCTGAACGCCCTGGCCCAAGCCCTGCATGAGTTGGCTCCGAGGCACAGCATGACGCCGCCGCTCGCGGACGTTACCCACCTCGATCACGACGACAATTTGGACGTGGACGTGTCGCTCTCCATGCTGCCGCCGATCCCCAAGACCCCCAAGACCCCCGGGGCGCTTGGATCGAGCCCGTTCGAGATGCAAGTGCAAGTGCAAGAACCCGTGCGCCCCGCGCGGCCACGAATGGACGACGCATCCAATGAGCTTTTGTCGCTGAAAGCCCGGCTCGAAGCCGATCAGCGGCCACGCTACGTGATTGCAAAAGATGGAATGGATCACGGACCCTTCAGCGCCGTGGAACTCCTGCAGCAAATTGCAACCCACACGTTCGTCGAAGAAGATGTGCTCCGCGATACGCTCGGAGGCAACGAACACTTGATCAAAGACTGGGAGGAGTTTGCTCCGTTCGCTGATCACGCTCGCCGTCATCGCGATATCAAGGCGGAGAAAGAAGCCATTCAGCGTGTGGTGGTTCAAGAGGGGCGCAGCACACGGGGCAAGGCATTTCTCGGCGTGGCCGCACTCGCCGCTCTCTTGGTGGCCGCAGGCATCTGGTTTCTCACAGCACGCGGGCAAAAGAACGATTCAATCATGGTGCAGGAAGCTAGCCAATCGAGCGTCGAAACCAACGAGGGGCTCACGGGCAAGAAAGCAGGTTCCGGCAAAGGCGGACGCGTGGTGGGCAGCCAGGGGGGTATACCCATTTTGGGTGGTGGAATGAGTTGCGAAGGCGCGCAGGCTGCGTACGTAGAAGAGATGTCGATTGGTGGCCCCAAGGGCCAAGCTGACCTCACCGCAGGGCAATATGGCGCGATTCTCAACAGCGGGAGCTACTTCTCGCACTGCGGTATTCCTGATTCGATGAAGCTCAGCATTTGTGCGGCCGTTCAGAACGGGCGCGCCGTCGGCGTCTCGATCACCACATCGCCAAGGGATGCCGGCAAGGCCAGCTGCGTTGCTTCAGCGGTACGCAGGCTTTCTTTTCCAAGCCACCCTAAGCTCGACGTGACGCGCACCAGTTTCTAGAACCGCCGGCTCTCGCTTAAATGTTGACCGGCCAGATGTTAATCGGAATTTGTAAAAAGCTCGGGGCACGGCTTGGCGGCTTATTGGTTGGCCTGAGCCTGATAGGTTGTGAAGCGCGAGTGGCGGGAGGGCTGGAGGAGGCAGATGCGGACCAGGCGCTGTCGAGGCTTCAAGAAGGTGTGGTCGCGAGGAACCGCCCCGGGGTGTTGGAGGCTCTTGGTCAAGGCTCGATGATCCCGTCTCGGGAGACAGAGCGCGCCAGGTGGCTAGCCGGGATCGCTGGCGAGCTGGAACGCTCTCTCATGGGTGTTGGGGGTGTACTGACGGCCCGTGTGCACCTTGCCGTGCCAGTTGTGGAAAGCTTCGACGCCGCGCAGGCAGTCCCCGCACGCGCTACAGCTTCGGTATTGTTGACGGGCCGTGGGGAATTGCCGCTCAGCGAGTCACAGATCCAGCGGCTGGTTTCGGGCGCAGTCACGGGTCTCGCACCGGGGGATGTCGCGATTATTTTTCGTCAATCTGCGGCAGAAAAGGCCCCGCCACCTCTTGAGCTGCGCCAGCTCGGTCCCATCACCGTGACTCGCTCTTCCGCCCCGTTGCTGAAAGCAATCCTCGGCGGAGCCCTCACTCTCAATCTCCTGCTGCTCGCCAGCACACTGTGGCTCTGGCAGAACGCGCGCAGAAAGCTTCACACAATTCCCGAGCCTGACACCTCCCCGGTTCCTACCCAAGCGTGACGAGCACGTCCCCTTCTTCAACCGCTTGCCCCTCGACCACTGACACAGCGCTCACGACACCCGTTTCGGGCGCTTCTACCGGCATCTCCATCTTCATTGACTCCAGAATGACCAGCGTTTCCCCCTCCGACACCTGCTGCCCCAACTGAACGACGATCTTCCAAACTGTGCCGGTGATGTGCGCGCCAACCTCACTCATCCAGCAAGATTACACACAAAAATCTGGGGCACCCAATCTCCAACCTAGCGGAACGTCAAAAATCAACTTCCGCGACCCTCACGGGCGTGTGCAGTCAGAAAATCTCGCACTTAGACCTACATTGCCAGACTTAATATCCGGGGCGACTCGGGATCCCGATCAGGATGATGCTTGACGCGACAATCTTTAGATTGGTATTCGCGGTGTTTGGACTTTCATTCACGGCTCTTGCGCCGCACTATTGTTGAATCTAGATAGGAATTGTCCACCCATGGCTGAACAGAAAGAAAGCTCCGTACTCTTCTCCCTCAAAGAGTTGATGAATCTTGAGGAAGATCGGATCAAGTCCGAGGAAGACGCGAAAGTTTCGGCGCAACGCCAGGTTCAGGAACGGAGCGCGGCCGCGGAACGCGCCAAGCGTGACGCTGAAGAGGCGAGGATTCGCGGCGAGGAAGAGGCCCGGCGGCAGGAAGAGCAGCGGCGTCGCGAAGAAGAAGCGCGACTCGAAGCCATTCGACACGGCGAGATCGAGAAAGCTCGAACTGAAGCCGAGCAGCGCGCGCGCATGGAAGCCATGGGTGCACAGCAAGCCCACGAGCAGCAGCTGGCGGCGATGAAGGGCGACAAATCGCAAAAGAAGCTCAAGGTCATGATCATCGCTGCTGTCGCGTCGCTGTTACTGGTCGCTGGGGGCGGCACCGCCATGTACCTGAACAACGCGGAAGAGAACAGAAAGACCCAGGCGGCGACGGCCAAACAGCTCGAGGAGGCCAATGAGCGCGCCAAGGAAAGCGAGCGCAAGATGAAGGCGCTTGAAGAGACCGGGGCCGATCTTGAAAGCAAACTGCGATCGGTGAAAGACGACGCCGAACGCGCGCGCTTGGAGCAGCAAATCAAGCTGAATAAAGACGCGGTGAAGAACATGGGCGGCGGCGGGCACGCTCGCCCAGCGGGTGGCGGTAAGACGGAAGGCAAGCCTTGCACTTGTCCGCCCGGTGATCCGCTCTGTTCTTGTTTGTAATACCCCGTCAATCCCCCCCCTCAATACCCCCCGGATACCCCCGCGGTGTTTCTGCCCTAGCAAATACAGGCTAACCACGTGAATTCAGAGCACTTCGACGAGGCGCGCCGGCGCCTGGTCTTTCCCCTCGATTATCCAACGCTCGAAGAGGCCCGGCCCGGTGCGGAGTCGGTGGCAGAACACGTGGGGGTGCTCAAGATTGGGCTGGAATTGTTTGTGAAGGAGGGGCCGCGGGCGCTCGATCTGGGCCGCCAATTGGGCTGCGAGGTGTTCCTCGATCTCAAGCTGCACGATATCCCGGCGATCGTTGAACGCGCCGTCGCTTCCGCGATTTCGCTCGGAGTTCGCTACTTGACCCTCCATGCGAGCGGCGGGCCGAAAATGATGGAGCTGGCAGCGGACCGAGTAGAACGAGAACGTGCGCAGTTGGCTCTGCTCGCCGTCACGGTGCTCACCTCGCTCGATGAGTCGGATCTCGTCGCAACCGGAGTCAGCAGTCCACCAAACGAGCAAGCGCTGAGGCTCGCAGTCTTGGCTCAGCGGAGTGGCATTCGAGGCCTCGTCAGTTCGGTGGCGGAAGTCTCCATGCTGCGGCAGAATCTCGGACCGGAGATGATTCTTGTGACACCCGGCATCCGTCCCTCTGGAGCTGGCAGTCAGGATCAAAAGCGCGTGGGAACTCCGGCGCAAGCGATGGCGGCGGGTTCAAGCTTGCTGGTCGTCGGGCGCCCGATCCGTGACGCTGTCGATCCTAGGGCGGCTGCCGAGGCCATCCGCCGCGAAATTGCGGAAGCCTTGGTTTGAGCCCCGAGCGGTGAATTTTCAGGACAAAAGCCGCTTGGTCGTGGGCCTCCAGCCTGTGCGCGAAGTGATCCGCGTGCACAAGGAGCGGGTATTTGAGGTGCTGATTGAGAACGGCAGCTCCCCTCGCCTGGAGGCTGTGCAACGCTTTGCGAGCGACCAAGGTACGCCTTCGATTCGTCGTGTTCCGCGCGCTGAGCTGGATCGCTTGAGTCAGGGGGCCGTGCATCAGGGCGTGGCCGCTTGGGCGCCCTTACTGGCGTTCGCCGAGCTGATCGATCTGATCGTGGGTTGCGACCTCATGCTGGCGTTGGACTCGATTCAGGATCCACAGAATTTCGGAGCCGCAATTCGAAGTGCTGTCGGTGTGGCCGCGGCAGCCGTCCTTTGGGCCGAACACGATTCAGCTCCGCTCAGCTTGTCCACCTTTCGAGCCTCAGCTGGCGCCATTGAGCACGCACGCTTATGTAGAGTTCGATCGCTGCGCAGTGCGCTCTCGGAGGCGGCGGCTGCTGGGATTTCGGTCGTCGGGCTGGACTCAAACGGGACGAAATCAATCCGAGAATGTGACCTGCGCGGGCCAACGATTCTCGTGCTCGGCGGCGAACATGAGGGGCTGTCGCGCGGCGTTCGCAAAGAATGTACCTCGCTGGCGAAGCTCCCGATGGCGCAGGGTGTGGCGTCGTTGAATGCTTCAGTGGCTGCAGCGATTGCGCTGTATGAAGCGGCATCGCAGAGAATAGTTTCCAGCACTTGAGTGCGTATGTCTGAGGGGAATTGTTGGGGTGGGGGCGGAGCCCTATCCCACCTGAACAGACGTTAATGTGGGATACAGTTTGCCTCTATTCAGTGTATTTTGAATCCAAACAAACCAATGACGCGATTAATTCAATCCATTTAGCTAGTTAAGAGGCAAACTCTGACGCTCGCGCTCGCACGTTGACGCGAGGGTGAAGTCTTACTTCAAGGGTGAGTCCGCCTAGCTAAAACCCCGTGGATCGCCCCAAGCAAGCGTTCGACGTCTAGGGCACTTGTGGATTCACCGAGGCTGATCCTCACCGCCCTTTGGGCACGCTCGCGACCCAGCATGGCTTCGATCACCGGCGACAGTTCTGTGGTGCCAGCGCTGCACGCACTCCCACTCGAGACACAGATCCCTTCCAGGTCTAACGCTGCAACCATCTCGTCGCCACGCCAGTCTTGGAACGAAAGATTGCTCACATGTCCAAGTCGCTCGGATGGGCTGCCGTTGACCTCGACCTTTCCTACCAGTTCAGCTTCCAAGCGGTCGCGCAAAACGGCCAGCCGAGAACGACCTTCGCGAAGTCGTTCCGCCCGGGTGAGTGCCGCCCCAAAACCAGCTGCGAGCGAGGCATCCAGTGTCCCCGGCCGCAAGCCCCGCTCCTGAGCACCCCCCAGTAGCAAGGGACGCGGGGCTGACCCAGGCACCCACGCCAACGCTCCGATGCCCTTTGGTCCACCTAGCTTGTGGGCTGCTAGCGACACCCGGTCGGCACCTGCCCAATGGCTTGCCGGAAGCTTCCCAAGGGCCTGAACGGCGTCAACATGGAGCCGGAGGCCGGCGGCATGCACAGCGTCTGCGATCGCCCGAATCGGCTGAATCACCCCTGTCTCGTGATTGGCAGCCATCACTGAGACCCAAGAATTAGATGGAAGATCCGCCAATTGTTCGGCAACTTGCTCGGGAGGCAACTGCCCGCTCGGGGGCACTGCAAGCCAGCGCACGGGTCGCCCTTGGCTCGCGTGCTGCTCTGCGACTCGCACGACCGAAGGGTGCTCCATTCGGCTGGTCACGAGAGCTCGTACGTCACTCAGAGCGAGGTTGTTCGCCTCAGTGCCACCCGAAGTGAACAGCACGTCTCGCCGATGGACCCCGAGTGCGTCAGCAAGATCCTCTCGCACTTCGTCTAGCAAGCGACGTGCCCGCCGTCCGCTTCCATGCACACTGCTTGGATTCCCCCATGCGTGCCGAGATGCCAACTCCTGCGCTCTGCGCGCCTCGTCGCAGAGCGGAGTGGTGGCATTCCAATCCAAATAGATTTCGGGCTTTTGAGGCGCCATCCCCCCGACTCACACCTGCTGAGAGCGAACGGCAGCCGCGACAGCGCTGTATTCACCGCTCGGAGCTCTCCCCGCCCGCTCCGCAATCACTAAATAAAATGCGGCACCTCGCAAGGGCACACCGATTACTTCTTCTTGTGCCGGCGATGCGACGCGGACATCTCCAGAATGCCCGCGAGCCACGCCACGCACAATCGCCAAACCAATCCCGGTTCCGCCGTGTGCTCGCGTTGGGGAGCCATCCACTTGATAAAACGGCTCAAAAAGCCGCTCTAGCTTATCTTGAGGGACCCCGGGGCCACTATCCGCCACGCAGAGCTCCAGATGGCCTGACTCCACACGCCTCAGCCGCACTCCGACTTTGCCCCCTGCGGGCGTAAATTTCGCAGCATTTTCGAGCAAGTGATCGATCGCGCGCGACAAACGCTCAGGATCACCGAGGGCGGTAAGAGACCCCATTCGCGGTAAATCAGTCACCAATTGCACTCCAGACTCCTCAAACGCACGCGACTGCCGAGCGATCGAGCGATGGACCACATCGACCATATCGTACTCGCGAAAGATAAATTGCATGCGTCCGGTTTCGAGCCCGGTGACGTCCAAAAGGCTATCAATCAGGCGCCGCAGGCGCTGCACGCAATCGTCCATCGCCTTCAACGCTTTAGCCTGAGGCACCGCTACGGGGCCCAACTCGTTATCCAACAGCAGCTTGAGATAACCCACGATGGGAGTCATGGGAGTGGCCAATTCGTGCGAAATGTTGCGATAAAATTCGCGGCGCGCGTGATCGGCTTCAAGTAAACGCCCGTTGGCGTCGCTGAGCTCCGCTATCTTTTGCTCAAGGTGGGCCACAATGCGCTGCCCCTGGGCTCGCAAGTGATCCCCGGCAGATTGGGGCGTTGCTTGCTCACGGTGGCCTCCCAAATAATTTTGGAGAGTTTGTGCAAACGAGCGGGCATCAATCGGCTTCTGGAGATACCCATCGCACCCCACCGCCAAGCTCGTCTCCCGGTTTCCTTCCGCCGTGATCGCCACAATCGGCACGTTCCTGAGTGCGGGCTCAGCACGCAAGCGGAGCGTCACTTCGTAGCCGTCCAAGCCAGGGATGGCGATATCCACCAAGATGAGATCGGGCTTACATTCCCGCGCTTTCTTGATGCCTTCCAGGCCGTCCAGGGCCTCGACCACCTCGAATCCAGCCATCGTCAGTAGCTTTCGGACCAACAGCTGATTGGCAGCATCGTCTTCAATATGCAGGATCCGCGGCATGGCAGGGGGTTGCACCCATAGCATGATTCGCAATACTTTTTGCGCATGCCGAGCCCTGCGCACGCTGCACTACCAACGCTTTTCTTGGCCCTCAGTTGCTCATGCCTCACCGCACCTCCCTCGGGACGGCTCGACGAGCGGGTGGCCAGCAACTCAGCACCGGTCGAGGCCAAACCGTTCGCCCCCGCGCGCGAACAACTGGTCCAGGCGTTGGCTCGAGTCCGGAGCGCAGCTGCCGCGCCGTCACCCACCAACAGCGGGACTGCTGCCCCTGCCAACGGGGCCATCCCGGCGCCTGACCAAGCATCGGACCTCCACGCCGCTCACATTCTGATCGCGTATAAGGGGGCGCTCAGGGCCCAAGCCGTGACAACTCGCACCAAGGAAGAAGCACGGAAGCTCGCCGAAACACTTCGGAACCAAGCTACGGATGCGGCGACGTTTTCCAAACTGGCTCAGGAGCACTCGGACGATCCGGGGTCGCGTCCGAAGGGCGGCGATCTTGGCCATTTCCAACGCGGGAGCATGGTGAAGCCTTTTGCCGATGCCGCTTTTGAGCTCGCTCCTGGGCAGGTGAGCCAAGTCGTCGAAACGCAATTCGGATTCCACGTGATCCGCCGCATCGAGTGAAGCGAACTCGGCGCCCAAAAACTCATCGGGCGAAACGGAGCATGCGCGAGGAAGGTTTCAGTAAGGCGCTGGGTAGTGTAGGCTTAGCACTATACGCCTAAAATTGGAGTAATTCCCACATGACACCCTCTGCCTTCGCAAAACTCGCCCTCTGCGGCACACTCAGCTCACTTCTCGCCCTTGCGTGTACCTTTACCAGCGGGGATGGAGACGGTGATTTTGGGACGGGAGGCACCGGAGGCGGCAATAGTGGCGGGGCAACAGGCGGGTCCAAAGCCAACGGAACCGGAGGAAAATCCACTGGGGGCGCAGCCACTGGGGGCGCAACGGGATCAACGGGAGGTGCGGCTGCTGGTGGAACGAGCACGGGGGGCGCAACGGCCTCAGGAGGCGCCGGTACTGGCGGTGCGGACGCCGTGATGTGTAACGACGCAGGAACTCTCGTGCCGACGACCAAGATCGCGATGTGCGACCCCAACTCCGATAACCCTTGCAAAAAATGCATTGCCATGAAGTGCTGTTCGCAGTTCGAAGCCTGCAACGGCGGGTCTCCGAAAACGCCCTGTGGCTACGGTGCTGTCGACGGCAACGGCGAAGCCGTCTGCATCCAAGATTGCGTGCTAATGGCGGGATTCTCCGACGCGAAGAGCTTCGCTGATTGCCGCGCGATGTGCAAAACTACGGCCTGTACGAAGGTTGATCCAGCGACCGACGCCCTCATTGCCTGCCTGAACCCCGGCACAACTCCACAGCAGCTCGCTGCGGGCTGCCTTATGGAATGTTTCCAATAAGAACATACCAATGTGCGATGCCGAAACCTAGCTGATTGCCAATCGTGGCTCGATTTCGTTTGGACCGGTCGGGTTGCTTTTTTTGTGGGTGTTCCCCTCACTCACACGGTGCGAGTGTGATACCCTTCGCCAGTAATGCTAACGGTTGGATGTGCTGGGTTCGCGGTTCCAGCAACGCGGTACTTCAAAGAATACTTATTTGTTGAGGTTCAAGAGACGCATGTCGCCGTGCCGGGGCCGGGTACCGTACGTCGCTGGCGACGAGAGGCTCCCGAGGGCTTTGACTTTGCTGTGCTTGGGCCACGCCAAGTGGGAGCTGAGGCATTCCGTACTGGGGCCGAAATGGACGCGGCCTTGGCCATCCTAGTTTCGGTGGCTGCCGATCTCAACGCTAAAACGGCCGTGTTTGTTGCGCCGCCGGACTTCACCAATAGCCGCGCGAATAAGGCGGCTCTCAAGGATTTTCTAAAGGAAGCTCGAGCTCGTTTCGACACCGTGGTGTTCGAAGCAGGTCCAGCATGGAAGGCGGATGATTTGGATAAGCTGGCCGCGGAAACGGACACACTGGCCGTGCGCGATCCTCTGCACCAAGGGCTCTCCAAGCGTGAAGTGGCCTATTATCGGCTCCCTGGACCAGCCGGCAGGAAGTCCCGCTACGAAGATCCTGCGATCGAGCGGCTCGCGGATATTGCACGTGAAGATGTCAATCAGCGAGCCACGTACGTCTTCGCCAATGTCGACATGTTTGCCGACGCCAAACGCTTTAAGAAGGCCATGGGCCTTCCCACTGGTCCCTGAGCAGCCGCAGCTGCAAGAGGGGGTCAAAGTGCGTCGTCGGTCGGGACAGGCAATCCCAAGATCCGAGCAGCCAGCGCCTGCCCGACTGCACGCGCCGCTTCGCGCAGCGCTTTTTCACGTTCAACTGAATCTGCAGCTGCTGCTGGAGCATAACCGTAAGCCGCGCTCCTCCGAACGTCGCCGGTTCGACGTGTCCGCTCAGCTCCCGGTTGTTGAACGACCCAACCTTCAGCCGTAACCGAGATCCGGCTCCCGCGCGCCAGTGGCACGCCCCCGGGCGCGACCAAGATCCCAAGCGGATGTTCATCGATGCGCAGCACCTCAAGCTCTACCCTGGGATAGCCATCCGACCAGTTGTAGGCGGCTCGCTCCGAAAGCTCTGCCCTCAGTCCATCCACAGCCCCAAGCGCCGCTGAGAGGTAGGCCACCCGCGACTTCGGAGTCCCCAAGGAAAGCGTTTCTTTCCGAGGTGATTCTGCGTAAATCGAGCGATAGCTACAGCCGCTCAGCACGACGAGCACGATCCAGAAAGGAGGGCCAAGTTTCACGGGAAACAACAGCTTATCCACACCTCGCCGGGTGTCCAGCTCCTAAACGCTTGTCCACCCTGCGTACGCTCAGCCCGGCCCCTGCTAGTTAAACGCCAGTTAATCCTACGCCAGCAAACCTGGGAGTTCGCCACTCGCGTAGTCGGGATGCCCAAAGCTACTATCGCCTACGTCAAACGCGTGCAGAAGGGACAGCAGAAGTTGGCTGTGCGGGGCGCCGTTGAACTGTAGATAACGCCCTCCTGGAATACGGCCGCTGAGCGTGCCTGCGATCACCCAAGGCATATTCGTGAGTGTGTGGAGGTTCCCTTTAGAAACCTCGCTACCCCAAACTATCAGCGTGTTGTCGAGCACAGTCCCTTCGCCCTCAGAAATCGCCGCCAAGGAATCTAGAAAATGCGCCAGCATTTGCGAATGCCAGGTGTGGCGCGTCACGATTTCTGCGTTGGCCGCCGTGTCGCTGTCGCCCGAGTGAGAGAGCGTGTGGCCGTTGCCGAGACTACCTAGCCACGGATAGCGAATCCGGTTGAGGGCCGTGGAGATCTGCAGACTCCCGACGCGCGTGAGGTCGCAAGCGAATGCGAGTGCCAGAAACTCGAAATGCAACCGTACAATTTCCGGCATTTCAGTTTCACTTTCTGGATCCTGACTCAAGGGCGCCATGGGCTTTTCGCAGATCGCTTCACCGCTGGCGGAAGCGCCTAAACGCGATTCTAGATCGCGCACCAAGCTCAGATGCTTCTCCAGCTTTTCAGCGTCGTGGCTACTCACCTGAGCCTTCAAAATGGCGTACTGCTGCTGCACGCTATCCAAAACTGATTTCCGCCGCGCAATCACCTGCGCTGCCACATTGACGGGCACATCCAGGCGAGAAAAGAGCCGATTGTAGACCTCCAGAGGCGTATTCGTCGGAGGCAGCGGGCTTCCAGGGCCAGCGTAGCTGATGCGTGCCTGAACGTCGGCTTGGGTGGAACGCGCCGCCAACTCGAGACTCTTGATTGGAACGCTGGCGCCCACTTCTGTGGCGACGCGCTGATCCACGCTGATGCCGTTGGCCCAGCCAGCCGAGCGCCCGCAGCCATCCAAAAACTGACCCACTTGTAGCTCTCGCCCAGTAAAGAGCGAACCAATCCCGCGTTGGTGCGGCCCACCTGGGCCGACGCCCGTCACCGCCAGATCAACGCCACCCAAGAACGTGAGCCGGGATTTGTGGGATTCCAAGGGAGTGTGGATCGTATTGAGCTCAAACGCTGTCGGGCTCGTGACATTCTTAGGCCACCAGGCATCCTGAATCGTGCCGTTCGGTGTGTACATCAGCACCATGCGTTTGGGTGGTGCCGCTATTTGTGCGTTAACCTGAAGCGAATCGAGCAACGGCAGTGCTACCAACGTACCCGCCGCACCCTGCAGAAAATGCCGTCGACCGAGCTTCATGGTTTGCTCCCGCCACTCAGCACGTACGGCGGCCGATACCGAAACGCGTCCGAAAGAGCAATTTTGACGAGAACTTCCGGCAACGCTCCCGTAACTTGGAACTCGGCCTGGATCGGCGTCAAACTACAGCGATCCGCGGCTGTTTCCGCTCTGCCCGCCGCAAATCGAAACCACTGTGTCGCCAGGCAATCACGCGCGCTGGCACTCTGAGAAATGCGCTGCGCTAGTTCAGCGGGGCCACTAAAAGGCCCGTTCAAACTCGTTTCGGGCAAACCATTCAGGGCCCCGCTCGCGTCCACTGGCAGCCCGTTTTCCTCGGTACGGAAGCGACCAAACTGATCATAGTTTTCAAAGCCGAAACCCACCGGATCTATCAGCGTGTGACAGCTGGCGCAGACGGGGCTTTCAGTATGCTGCCTGAAGCGTTCGCGGGTGGTAGCCTTGGGATCGGGATCGGGAGCTACGGCGTTAACAGTTGGAGGAGGCGGCGGCACCTCGTTGCAGAGAAAATGCTCACGCAGAAAAACTCCGCGAAAAACGGGTGCCGTCTGATTCGGGTGGGCGAGCTCGGCCATCAAAGCTGGTTGGGTGAGCAAGCCAAAGCGCTGTTTCGGCTCGGACACGGCCGAAAATCCCTCTCCCGTAGCAGAGTGCCCCAAAAATGGAGCGAGCTCCGCGTTGAGAAAAATCTCATCCGAAGAAAACAGGCTCTCGAACGTACCTTTCTCCCAGAATGCAGCATCCATGTAGCTAGCCAGCGAGGCCTGCAGAAGGCTGCCGAAATTGGCCGGTGGAGATACTCCCGTCTGCTCCCGAATCACGTGCCCGAGTTCTTCAGTGTCCAACCACTGCGCGTGAAAATTAGCGACCATGCTGCGTGCGTGGGGCAGCTGCAGCAGGCGCCGGGCCTGCACTTCAAGCTCTTCGCGCGTGGCGAGTGCATTTTGCGCAGCGGCTTCGAGCAGTGTGTCGTCGGGGGCACTCTCGGTCAGGAAATAGCTGAGCCGAGTTGCGGTTTCGTACGGCCCCAAGATTTGTGCGCCGTTCTCCACCAGTGGCGGCCGGATACTTTCGACGCGATAGAGAAACTGCGGAGCTTGGAGCAGCGCCTGGAGCACAATCGAAACCGCGTTCGCGTAGGAGTCTCGCGCCAAGGTCTCGGTAAAAAGGCGTTTAAATACGACTTCCTCAGCGGCGACCAGAGGGCGGCGAAACAGCTTTCGGCCGATTTCTCGAATGAAGTCCGCCCCACAATCCATGGTCGCACCCGAGGCACACGGAGCAATGTGATCGAGATTGCGAGCAACGGTTCGCTCTGCGATCCCTTCAGCCGCGCTCAGCATTTCCGAAACCAGAAGTGGCGAAGCTTGGTGCGCTTCGGCATTGTTATTGAACCCGAGCAGCTGATTTTCCGGTGGGAAAGTAGCTGAAGCGTTGCCCAAGTCGCCCAGAATGTCCGCGACGCTGTTGTCGTAGGCGCGGCGGGTGAGCAAACGCAATGGCGCTTCCCCGGGCACAGGACCCGCTTGACAATCCGCAAAACTGATGACCGAAGGCTCAGTTTTAGGATCCGCGGCGTCGCCCGCAGATCCTTTTTGGCATCCGGAAGCCAGCAAGCATGCCCCCAACCAAGGGACCGTCAATTGGGCCAACGGCACACGCATTTCACTTCCAGCCTGCACCGGGCCAAGGCACCGGTCAACGTAAAACGGCGCCAAAACCAGCGGAATATCAGGGACTATCCAACAATCAAATTGAGAATACGCCCTTGAACGTAGACCAGCTTCTTCACTGACTTTCCGTCGAGCAGTTTCAAAATCGTCTCATCGGCAAGGGCTGCTCTCTGCGCAACGGATTCGGAGGCATCCACGGCCAATCGCACGCGACTGCGGACTTTCCCGTTGATCTGCACAGGCATCTCGACCTCCGAGTCCACACACAGGGCCTCGTCGAAGCTTGGCCACGTCACTTGGCTCAGGGTTTCGGGGTGACCAAGCCCTAGCCAAAGCTCTTCAGCCAAATGGGGCGCAAAGGGTGAAACACACAAAACCAGCCGTTCTATGGCTTCGCGTGCCGGCATCGCTTGCGCCCCCAAGAACTTGACAAGCTCCATCATGAACGCAATGGCCGTATTAAAGCGCAATGTCTCGACGTGCTCCGTGACGCGCTTTACGGTGCGATGCACTTCTTTGGCAGTTTCTGCGTCCATCGGCGCATTCGAGAGCTCACGGGTCGCCAGCGCGTGCACCCTGTCTAGAAATCTTCGACACCCCAAGATCCCGCTCGTTTGCCAGGGCTTGGATTGTTCAAGCGGGCCCATGAACATCTCGTAAACGCGCAGGCTATCCGCGCCGTGTTCTTCGATCACAGGGTCGGGATTCACGACATTCCCACGCGATTTGCTCATTTTTTCCGCCATACCGAATAGGGCGACGTTGTGCTCTGCGTGGAATGGCCTGCCTTCCTTAAGGACAATCTGGCTCTCCACCTCATAGCGAGCCTCAACGTGCTCGCCGCTCGGTTGAAATCGCAGCCCTTCACTCGAGGGTTCCACCCTCGAATCGTCACCGGCCAAGGCGCGCACCAGGCGACCCTCGGCGTCCAGCACCGCGTACCAGCGGTACACCATTCCCAAGATCAGCCCTTGATGAACCAGCTTTGTGAATGGCTCCCGGTGTTTTACGACGCCGATGTCGTACAGCACTTTGTGCCAAAAGCGCGCGTACATCAAATGCAGCACTGCGTGCTCCGAACCACCCACATAGAGATCCACCGGCATCCAAGCGTCGTACGCGGCCTGACTGAAGATCTCGTGCTCGTTCTTGGGGTCGAGGTAACGTAGATAATACCAGCAGGAGCCGGCCCACTGCGGCATGGTGTTGGTCTCGCGAGCGAACCACTCGCCGTCTCGCTGAAAGAAGCGCCAATCCAACGCCTTCGCGAGCGGCCCCGCCGGATCTCCGGGCTTATAGTCTTCAAGCTCAGGCAGCCGAAGTGGCAATTCTTGCTCAGCGAGCGCCCGCGGGCATGAGTAATCAATCTCGAAAGCCGCTCCTGAACGCGGATCTCCCGCTGTTTTCACAGGGAAATAGATTGGAATCGGTTCGCCCCAGTAGCGCTGCCGGCTGAACACCCAATCTCGCAATTTGTAGTTAATCTGCCGTTTGCCGAGGCCTTTGGCTTCGAGAAAATCAAGGATCTGAGCTTTCATCTCGGCGGTAGGAAGCCCTGAATGGGGGCCACTCTGCACGCTGATACCAGGCTCCGTGAAGGCGCTTTCTAGCTGTTCAGGTATCGTGCCGTCGCTGCTCACCACCGTGCGGATCGGCAACCCAAAAGCCTTTGCAAACTCAAAATCTCTCTCATCGTGTGCGGGTACGGCCATGATAGCCCCGGTGCCATACGAGCCCAATACGTAATCTGCCGTGTAAATAGGGATTTGGCTACCGGAGAATGGATTTGAGGCATAAGACCCTGTAAACACTCCTGTTTTTTGCTTCCCGAGCGACGTGCGTTCGAGATCACTCTTGCGTGCCGTCGCTGCGATATATTGAGTCACCGCATCTCGCTGCTCAGGCGTCGTGAGTGTGCCAGTGAGGCGATGATCGGGCGCGATCACCAGGTACGTGGCGCCGTATAACGTGTCGGGACGAGTCGTGAACACCCGCAGCTTCTCGGGCGAGCTGATAACCGGGAACTCCACTTCTGCGCCCTCGCTGCGACCGATCCAATCGCGCTGTTTCTGCTTCGTTTCTGGCCAATCGAGCCCTTCGAGCTCACTCGCCAAACGATCAGCATAGGCGGTGATCCGAAGCTGCCATTGGCGGAGCGGCCGACGCACGACCGGATGCCCTCCCACTTCGCTAACGCCATCCACCACCTCTTCGTTCGACAACACCGTGCCCAATTCAGGACACCAATTGACTGGGATTTCAGCCTGAAATGCCAGCCCGCGCTGAAATAGCTGAAGAAAGATCCACTGCGTCCAACGCACGTACGCCGGATCAGTCGTGTTCACCTCACGCTCCCAATCTATGCTGAAGCCCAGTGACTTGAGCTGCCGCCGAAAGTTCTCGACGTTTTCAGCGGTCGTTTTTGCAGGGTGCGCGCCCGTGCGGATCGCGTGCTGCTCCGCTGGCAATCCGAAGGCATCCCAGCCCATCGGATGAAGCACATCGAAGCCTTTCATTCGCTTGTAGCGAGCAGTGATATCTGTAGCCGTGTAACCTTCTGGGTGGCCTACATGGAGCCCCGAACCCGAAGGATAGGGAAACATGTCCAGCACATAGAACTTCGGTCGATCGGGATGGCGCTCGGCTTTGAAGCTCTGATGCTCATCCCAATAAGTCTGCCAGCGCTTCTCGATCATTCGGTGGTCGTAAGCCATAAGGCCGGTAACCTTACCGAGCCGCTCAATCCGCGTCCACTGACCACAATGCAGAAACGGGCTCACACCACAGCCCGTCCCCAAACGGAACCACTTGCTCACCCAAGTAAATGACAATGCCCGCTCGGAGAGCCGCTCCAAATTCTTCACGCAAGCTTTTCAGGCCTGCGAAATCAGCCGCTTTGACCGTTGCACTGGCCTTCACCTCAAACGCCACCATCGAACCGTTTGGCCACTCAAGCAGGAGGGCCGCCTCACCGCCACTTGCACTCTTGTAGTGATAAAGCTTCAGTTGTGGAAATCCAAAGCTTGCTTGCTTTCGGATTTCCTGCACGACGAAGGTTTCAAGCACGCGACCCAAAAGGTAGGTATCGCCAGCCAGTCCATGGGCATCGACGCCCAGGAGATGGCACGCTAGGCCCGTATCCAACAGATGGACCTTTGGTGATTTGACCAATGATCTTGCTGAATTTCCAGACCAAGCCGGCAATGATTGAACGATGAACACGGTTTCAAGCAGCGCAAAATACCTTCTTAGGGTCGTGTGAGGCAGGCCCGTAGCTCGCACAATATCGGAGAGGTTCAAGAGGTCTGCCGTGGATTTTGCCAGCAACCTGAGCAGCATCGGCAGCGCCCGAAGCGCATCAACTTTCACGATATCCCGCACGTCGCCGCTCAGCGTGGTTGCCAAGTAGGACATGAACCAGGACGCCCGGCGTTCGTCAGACCTACGGACCTGTGCTTCCGGATATCCGCCGATAACCAAACGTCGGATTACCGCTGCTCTGTCCGCCGTGCGGCGACGACGACCCCACAGAATCCCCTTTGAAACCCGCTCTAAAAAGGTCTCTTGGGCGCCCGCCAATTCACCCGAAGAGAATGGGAATACCGGAATAACTTCCACCCGCCCGGCGAGAGATTCATAATATCGAGACTGCATCCGCGCGTTGGCTGAGCTTGTCAGCAGGAAACATCCCGGGGCAGGCCGGGAATCGATCCTCACGTTGAGCGCTGGGATAAGTTCTGGCACTTTCTGAATCTCATCCAGTACGGCCATGCATGAGAGGCCTTGGGCAAAGCTAACTGGATCGTTTGAAGCGAGGCCTAGCGATGTGGGGTCATCGAAAGTGAAATATTGGGCGCCAAGCTCCTTGGCGAGCTGGCGCGCCAGCGTCGTTTTTCCGGTTTGGCGGGCGCCGTTGAGCAAGACGAGGGGCGTGTCGGCCAGTGCCAGGCGAACCATTCGCTCGACATTTCGCTTTTTCATGGCGAAATATTCGCCATTCCGTGGCGAATTTTCAAGAAAAAAGCGTAAAACTTAGCGGCTATTTGCTGTTCTAACTCAGACTTTCGCGAATGCGGCGGGGTTGAGTTGGTGATCCTTTGGGGGTGGGACTCGGTGGCCGGATCGGTGGGGTGGGGCCAGACCCGTTACGCGCGGACTCGTCGTTGGGGAGGACTCGTTGGGCGAGGCCTTGCTGGGGGAGGACTTGCTTGGCTGACCGCGTGGAGGACGTACTAGCCCTGTCATGGGGCGAACCTCGCGGGGCGCGAAGGAGTGCTAAGGCCCGCACATCACTTGGCGTTTTGGTTGGCGCGGGCGATTTTGCGGCTGAGGCGCGAGACTCTGCGGGCTTGTGCTTCCGTGGTTTCGGCGGTGCCCAGCAGGGCAAGCTTCAGGGCTTTGAGGGGCTCTTTGGCGAAGTGTTCGTAGAGTTTGGCGAGTTCGAGCCGAGCTGAAGAATCGTTTAGATCGACGGCGAGTGATTCGAAGTCGACGAGCGCTTGGGCGCGTTCGCCTCGGGCTTTGGCGATGTCTCCGCGAGCTCGAAGAGCGTGCCGCCCTGCCCCACGTTCGAGGGCGTGCTCGAGCGCTTCGTCGGTACGCTCGGCGTCGCCTGCGCGATGATAGGTGCGGGCGAGCGACACCAGATCTTGCTCGTGTAGGCTGGTAAGTGGCTCTCCGTAAAGCCCAACCAACGCGGCCATACTCACGACATCGAGCGCGTTGTGCTCCACAACGTCAGTTAGCGCGGATTCGTCGCCTGTTCGAAGAAAGTGGCTGTATCGGGCTGGAATGTCGGCGCCTTGGACGTCCGGGCCTCGTTCGAATCCGAGCACCTCACTTTCCAATAATGTTAATCTGCAAGCGCCGAGGCGAGTTCGGTGCAGACGGCGGGCGACGTGCAACAGATCGAGGTGCGGGCGAACGGCGAGGGCTGGTGCTCGCGTCATGACGCGACGGGTGGCCAATAGGGGCAAATCAAAGCTTTTCCCGTTATAGGTGACCAAGAAAGAGGCCCGTTCGATGCGCTGGGCCACCAGCTCGAGCCCGGCGCATTCGTCGGCCGGACTTCGCAACAAAACCTGTTCCAGACGCAGGCGGTCACCATCGAACCAGGCCATCCCGATCAGAAACGCGAGGGCCCCTGAGCCGCCCAGCCCCGTCGTTTCGGTATCCAGGTAGAGCGCGCTGCGCGGATCGAGTGAGGCGAGTTTCGGATCAAGAGCTAGGAGCGCGAGCAACGAGGGATCTGCTTTACGGGCCGCACTGGTCGGCATGCGACCGACGTGGTGCGAGGGTTTGAGC